>DANY01000055.1:3008-19046 GCA_002501655.1 Methanoculleus sp. UBA303 | reverse complement strand
CTCCGGCCTCCTCCCCCGCCCCTTGGGCGGGGGCAGTGAGTGCGTGGCGATATCCAGTGGGAATCCGTGCATGGGTAGATGCGAGTAACTCCTCTTGGATGTCGTTGCTCGTACTCCCGATGCAACATATTTCACAGCCCCGGCAAACACGGCCTGTTGAGTCTCCCGGCGGAGGCTCATACCCGACACATTACAAAAAAACCGAACCGCCGAAGCGAGAGGAAACCCCTCACTTCACCGACTCTCTCATATTGTCGACGACGTCCTGGAAGAAGCCTTTGCCCTTCTTCGCGGAGGGTTTGTGCCCCTCGATATCGAGCAGGCGCTCGTCTTGAAATTCGGCGAATTTTCGGATGCCCGGAAACAATTTTACATCTTTTTACCGATATAAAATACATATCCATAATATTGTTTGTATTTTGAATACAGATCCGCCTCGCGCCTCATGAATGCAATCATATCCTCAACGGTTTTATTTCCCGCATATTTTTTCAAGAATTCCTCCTGCCTCGCTTTCTGCGGAGTAAAATAATTGTCTATCCAGCAACTTTCAGGCAGCGTAAATGCGGCAACAGGGATATAACCTGTTTTTTGCATGATGGAAATATTATGCCCTATTGTGCCAATTTCAGGAACTGCGTCCAACCACCACTTCTCAATTTCAGCGGGGCGTTCATCGGTAAACCATGACTCATATGTTACGGCAATATAACCATCTTTTTTGAGGAAGCGTTTCCAGTGATTCAAGCCTTTTTCAAAACCTATATTGGCAATTGCCCCCTCGGACCATATAAGATCAAATTCGTCATTCTGAAACGGTAAATTATCCATTGAACCGACAATACCTTTTACCCTGTTCTGAAAACCAAGTTTTCGGGCTGTTGCGTTAAGTTTGTCAATCGAGCCGGCGCAAAGGTCGAGGGCGGTGATGGTTGCTTCTGTATTTTGTGCCAGAACCATTGTTTGAAAGCCTGTGCCGCAGCCTAAATCGGCAATTTTTGTTTTGTTTGAAAGATTTCTAATAAAATCTAATGCCCTGATGGTTTCTTCGGGACTGCCGGGTCCCTGCCGTTCAAGCTCTGTGAAAAATTCATTGATGAGGGCAAAATCAAATTCGTGGATTGTTATTTCTTCCATTGTCATACTCCTTATCTGCTAATTATGCCATCGGCTTTTTCTGCCTTAACGATTTTTGCCATGCCTTTACGCTTCCGCTCCTCTGCCACAAGGTAACTTTCAGTATCCTCAGCATAAGCGTTTTCAGCCTTTAATGCTTGATAGGACCACCAACGCTCTGATGATCAATCTCTACTTTCAATGAAGGCGATTACAGCGCACCCCGGTTAACCCTGCAATAACCTTTTCTTCTCTCAAGACTGAGATCAACAAAACCATGCCTGAACTGACGGTAAAGACAATCAAGGGCAATAAATACCTCTACCTCAGAGATAGGGTCAAAGTTAACTTAAAATCGCTGCCGCTCCAGATATACGTCGGAAGACTCGAAAAGGTAGACCCGGAGGACATTTTACCCAAACGGTCCAAACTCCAGACTCTGAGGTTAACGACCTACCTCGACTACCGGCTGGAACATTACTCCTTCACGGCCCTCGACAGAACTCAGGCGTCTGATCTTGAGACTCTTCGCTACTTCTACGGACTTTTCGAGGAGTTCTACCCTGATGAGAGCGAGCGATACGTGGATGCACTGTATCTCAGATACGTCCAGGGCACGACGGCGATCGAGGGAAACACCATTGGTCTTCGAGAAGCGCAGGAACTCCTGGAGCATAACATCTCTCCGGCGGGGAAGAGGATGGATGAGGTGTATGAGATCCTCAACTTCATCAATCTCCGAAGATACCTCGAAGAGTATTCCGGGGATATAACTGAGAAACTCATCAGGAAGATCCACGAGATACTGATGAACGAGGTCCTCCGGAACCCGGGAGAGTATCGGAACATCCAGGTCGGCATCGAGCAGGTGGACTACGCGCCCCCTCCCGCGATCCTCGTCCCTGAGGAGATGCGTGCTCTCACCGGGTGGTACCGGCAAAACAACGGGCACCTGAACCCATTCGAACTCGCCGTACTGCTCCATACGAAATTTGAGATGATCCATCCGCTCGTCGATGGAAACGGGCGGGTTGGACGGGCGTTGATGAATCTGGTCCTGGAGCGAGCCGGTTATCCGACACTCTACCTGGGATTGGAGCACCGGTCGGCCTACCTGGACGCGCTCACAAAGGCGGATGACGGGGACTATAGACCGATCATCGAGACGCTGTATGCCATCTACAGGGAACAGCACGGGCGTATCGCAGAAGAGGTCAGGCAGAAACTCTCCGGCGGCAACAGCAGAATCCAGGAGGAGAACGCCAGGATCATCCGGCAGTTTGTTGAACTGAAGAAAAAGGCTTGATAGCCATCGAGCGGTCGCCCGGCGTGCAGGACGACCCGGGTTCAGATTCCGACCGGAGTTCAAGCAAAAAGGTTCAAAAATAAAACCGCTGAAGCGAGGTCCCCCTCACTTCACCGTCTCTTTCACCTTGTCGACGACGTCCTGAAAGAAGCCTTTGCCCTTCTTAGAGCCCTTTGAGGAGGGTTTCTTCCCCTCCATCTCGAGCAGGCGCATATAGAGCTCGCGCTCCTCCTCTTTCAAGTGTTTGGGCACGACGATGCGGACCCGCACCAGCATATCCCCGGGCTTCGTCTGCCACCGCACGCCCTCGCCCGGTATCTTCAGCCCGGTGTTGTACTGCACGCCGGCCGGGATATCGAGGATGACAGTGCGCCCGTCGATCGTCTTGACCTCGACCTCGGAGCCCAGCGTCGCCTGGGCAGGAGTGATATCGACGGTCGTCTCGAGGTCGTCACCTCGCCGGGTGAACGTCCTGTGCGGTGTGACGGTGATCTCGATATAGAGATCCCCGCCCGGCGCACCGTACTCCCCGGCGTCGCCGTAGCCCTCCATCCGGAGGCGCATGCCCGTATCCACGCCTGGCGGGATCCGGACCTTCACGGTCTCCCGACCACGCCGGTGCCCGCTGCCGCCGCAGGCCTTGCACCGTGACTCGGGTATCTTTCCCCGCCCGCCGCAGGCGGTGCAGGTGCTCATCCGGACGAAACTCCCGAAGATCGACTGGCTCATCTGCCGCATCTGGCCGCTGCCGCCGCAGGTCGTGCAGGTGGTGAACTTCTTCGTCTCGCTCCCCGAACCGTCGCATGCAGGACAGGGTTCGATATGGTCGAGGCCGACCTCTTTCTCGGTCCCGAACGCCGCCTCCTCAAGCGTCACCCGCATCTTCATCAGGAGGTCAGCCCCGGGGCGCGGGCCAGAACTCTGCCTGCCCCCGCCACCGAAGAAGGTGTCGAATATATCCCCGAACCCGGAGAAATCCGCGCTGAACCCGCCGGAGTATCCTCCGCCGCCGGAGTACGAACCCCGGGACGCATTACTGTAGGCGTCATGCCCCATCCGGTCGTACTGGGCGCGTTTCTCTGAGTCGGAGAGGACGCTGTAGGCCTCGTTGATACTCTTGAACCTCTCCTCGGCCCCCGGCTCCTTGCAGATGTCAGGGTGGTATTTTCGTGCCAGGTCCCGGTAGGCTTTCCTGATCTCCTTATCGTCGGCGTCACGCGAGACGCCGAGGGTATCATAGTAGCTGTCCGGACCCATTGACCTCACTCTTTGACTTCGTAATCAGCATCAACGACAGTATCATCCTTCTTTGCGGCACCTTCCGCCTGCTGCTGCTGCTGGGCGGCCTGTGCCTGCTGATACATCTTCGTCGTGACCGCATATACCGCTTCGGTCAGGGCGTCCATCTTCTGTTTGATGGCATCAAGATCGTCGCCTTCGAGCGCCTTCTTGAGGTCGGCGATCGCGCCCTCGATCTTCTCCCGCTCCGCGGCATCGATCGAGTCCTTTGCATCCTTGAGAGCCCGCTCGGCGGTGAAGACGGCGGTATCGGCGGTGTTCCGGAGGTCGATCTCCTCCCGCTTCTTCTGGTCCTCCGCCTCGAACTTCTTTGCGTCGTTCATCATCCGCTGGATCTCGGCCTCCGAGGGGCGGGAGTCCTGCGGCTTGATGGTGATCGACTGTTCGTTCCCCGTGCCGAGGTCCTTCGCCGAGACGTGGACGATACCGTTTGCATCGATATCGAAGGTGACCTCGATCTGCGGGATCCCGCGGGGTGCGGGCGGTATCCCGGTGAGCTGGAACCGGCCCAGGGTGAAGTTGTCCTTGGCGAGCGCCCGCTCGCCCTGCATCACATGGATCTCGACCGATGTCTGGCCGTCGGCGGCGGTCGAGAAGATCTGGCTCTTCCGCGTCGGGATGGTAGTGTTGCGCTCGATCAGCTTCGTCGCGATACCCCCGAGCGTCTCGATGCCGAGCGAGAGCGGGGTCACGTCCAGGAGCAGGACGTCCTTGGTCTCGCCCGTGAGCACACCGGCCTGGATGGCTGCGCCGAGGGCGACGCACTCGTCGGGGTTGATGCCCTTGTCGGGCTCCTTCTTGAGGACCTTCTTCACCGTCTCCTGCACGAGCGGCACCCGGGTCGACCCGCCGACAAGGAGGACGTGATCGATATCATCGGCGCCCAGTTTGGCGTCGGCGAGCGCCTGCTTCACCGGCCCGAGGGTCGAGTCGACGAGGTCGGCAATGAGCTGCTCGAACTTTGCACGGGTAAGGTCGAAGTCCAGGAACTTGGGGCCGCTCTCCGTCGTGGTGATGTATGGAAGGTTGATGTTGGTCTTCTGGACCGTGGAGAGCTCGATCTTCGCGTTCTCGGCCGCATCCCGGAGACGTTGCATGGCGACCGGGTCCTTCCTGAGATCGGCGCCCTCCTTCTTCCGGAACTCATCGATCATGTAATCGACGACCAGTTTGTCGAAGTCGTCGCCGCCGAGGCGGTTGTTGCCGGCAGTCGCCTTGACCTCGAAGACGCCGTCGCCGAGCTGGAGGATGGAGACATCGAACGTGCCGCCGCCGAGGTCGTAGACGAGTACCGTGGCCTCGCCTTCCTTGTCGATGCCGTAGGCGAGCGCGCTCGCGGTCGGTTCGTTGATGATCCGGAGTACCTCGAGGCCGGCGACGGCCCCGGCGTCCTTCGTCGCCTGCCTTTGAGCGTCGTTGAAGTAGGCGGGCACCGTGATGACGGCCCTCGTGATCTTCTCACCCAGGTACTCCTCGGCGTCCAGTTTCAGTTTCTGGAGGACCATCGCAGAGATCTCCTGCGGCGTGTAATTCTTGCCTTCGATGGTGACCTTCTCGCTCGTACCCATCTTCCGCTTGATCGACTGGATGGTGCGGGTGGGGTTCGTGACCGCCTGCCGTTTCGCGACGGTGCCGACCAGCCGCTCGCCCTCCTTGGTGAACGCTACGACGGACGGGGTGGTCCTGCCGCCTTCGGCGTTGGCGATGACCGTCGCCCGCCCGCCTTCCATGATTGCCATGCACGAGTTGGTTGTTCCAAGATCGATACCAAGGACTTTTTCTGAAACCATGTGCTTATTCCTCCTTCCCTTTAGATACCACAACTTTTGAGCATCTGATGACTTTATCCTGCATACAGTATCCGCGAATGACCTCGTCGATCACGGTGCCCTCCTCTGCGGCCGAAGGAACGCAGGCGATCGCCTCGTGCCGTTCGGGATCGAAAGGAAGGTTCCGGCATTCGATGGGTCGGATGCCGTGCCGCTCAAGGATGGTCGCAAAGAGTTTCCTGATCTGCTCCATCCCTTCCTTGAGGCCTGCACCGTCGGCTTTTTCCGCCCGCTCGAAGTTATCCACGACGTCGAGCAACTCCACCGCGAAATCCTCGATGGCGAATGTTGTACGGGTATCGAGTTCCCGGGCCATCCGCTTCCGGTAGTTGTCGAAATCTGCTCCAAGACGGAGATAACGACGGTTAAGGTCGTCATATGCCATCTGCAGCTCTTCAAGCGCCGGAGATGCTGCATCCGCCTCTTTCGCGAGATTCTGGGACTTCTCGTTTGGTTCGGATGTATCCTCCTTCATACGCCTACCTGCTTCAAAATGATGTTATTGTACTGGTTTGATTATTTATTGTAATGGAGTTCTATATATTATTATCTGATGCTGCAGGCATTCAGTCCCTATAGCAGGTCATTTTCTTGATTTGGAGACTCATTCACCAATATTCTCCCCCCGACATGTGAATCCACGGGAGAAACCCCACCTTTCTCGCCGGGGGTGCCGGCGATATCCACACCACCCGGACACCTGCTTCCCCGGGCCTGGCAGGATGAACTGCGGCCTGTTTCGCGTGCAGCGCCAAATATATATCTCTCTATCTCGCTCACGTGTATTCATGAAGTGGGCACTGCTGTCTGTCTGGGATAAAGCAGGCATCGTCGATCTTGCAAAGGTGCTTGTCGAGCACGATTACCGGCTCCTGAGCTCCGGCGGCACGGGGGCTCTGCTGCAGCAGGCGGGAGTTCCGTATACCGACGTCGCAACGTACACCGGCTTTCCCGAGATGATGCACGGGCGGGTTAAGACCCTCCACCCGAAGGTGCACGGGGGCATCCTCGGGCGCCGCGGCATCGACGATGCCGTGATGCAGGAGCACGGCATCGAGCCGATCGACCTTGTGGTGGTGAACCTCTACCCCTTCGAGGCGATGAGCGATGCAGGGCTCTCCCTCGATGAGATCATCGAGTATATCGATATCGGCGGCCCGGCGATGGTGCGGGCGGCGGCAAAGAACCACAAGTTCGTTGCGGTCGTGGTGGACCCTGCCGACTATCGCACGGTGGCGGATGCGGTTCGGCGGGGCGGGTTCTCGCCCGAAGAGCGGCTGAACCTCGCCGCAAAAGCGTTCGCCCGAACGGCGGCCTATGACGGCGCGATCACGAACTACTTAACCGGCATCGACCGGCCGTTCCCGGAAGTCCTTAACGTCCAGTTCCGGAACGGGAGGGCGCTCCGGTACGGTGAGAACCCGCACCAGGCGGCGGCGGTCTACGGGGATTCCGGCATCGCCGGAGAGCAGCCGCTCCAGGGCAAGCAGATGTCCTACAACAACTACCTCGACGTCCACGCCGCGGTCGGCCTGCTCCGGGAGTTTGACGACTGCGCCGTGGTCATCGTCAAGCATAACAACCCCTGCGGCGTGGCGACGGGGGACGGGCTCCTTGTGACCTACATCGCCGCCCGGGAAGTCGACCCGATCTCGGCCTACGGCTCGATCGTCGCGATGAACCGCGAGGTGACGGCGGATGTCGCCCGGGAACTCGCCGGGACGTTCGTGGAAGTCGTAGTCGCGCCGTCTTACGCCCCGGAGGCGCTCGAGATCATGAAGGCCAAGGAGAACATGCGGGTGCTCCGGCTCCCGGAGCCGGTCGTGCAGGGCGAGATCCGGAGCATCGACGGCGGCGTCCTGGTCCAGCGGGCTGCACCTTACCGCGAGGACTGGAAGGTCGTGAGCGAGCGGGAGCCCGACGCCCACGAGATGCGGGCGATGAAACTCGCCTTGAAGGTCTGCCGGCACACGAAGAGCAACGCCATCATATTTGCCGACGAGAAAGCGGTCATTGGTATCGGCGCCGGGCAGATGAACCGGGTCGAGTCCGCAGAGATCGCGGTCAAAAAGGCTCGAAAACCTCTTGCTGGCTCGGCGGTCGCCTCGGACGCTTTCCTGCCGTTCCCCGACACCCTGGAGGTCGCGGCGGCGGCGGGCGCGACCGCCCTCGTCCAGCCGGGCGGCTCCATCCGGGACCAGGAGGTCATCGACGCGGCGAACCGGCTCAATATCGCGATGATTTTTACGGGCGTGCGGCACTTCCGGCACTAAATCACCACAGCCCACTTTTTTCCCGGGTGCCCAAACGGTTATATGCGTCATCTTCTCTCCACGACTGAAGGTGGTACACTTTATGGACTACGGCAGTCTCATATCCGGGTCGGTTGAATACGCGAAAGAGGCCCTCTGGGGCAAATGGGGCCGGTGGGTCCTCCTGATCGTCCTCTCGCTCATCCAGGTCTTCACTCTCTTCCTGATCCCACTCTACAATGGTTACATCGTCCGGGTGCTCTCCGGCCGGAGGCCCGCCCCCGAGATCAACGAATGGGGAAGGCTCTTCGTCGACGGGTGGAAGTGGAACATCATCACCCTGATCTACGCGATCCCGGTCATCCTGATCCTGGCCTATTTCGGGGGGATTGCAGTTATCTCCGCCATAGCGGCGCGAGGGTTGGACAACCCCGATGTATGGGCCCCGGCCGTTGCCGCCGCTCTCTCCGGTATCCTGCTTGCGGCGCTCGTTGCGATCATCATATCGTTCGTCTCCCTCTTCGCAGTCGTCCGGTTCGCCCATACGGGGAGGTTCGGTGAGGCATTCAACTTCGGGGCAATCTTCTCCCACATCGGGAGGATTGGGTGGGGCTCCTGGATCATCGCGGTCATCGTCCTCGCCCTCATCGGCCTCGTCTATGCGGTCGTGACCGGGCTCATCATGTCGATACCCATCCTCGGCTGGATCATCAACCTCTTCCTCGGGGTGGCGTTCGGCATCTTCCACGCCCGCTACCTCGCCGCGGCCTATGAGAGCGCCCCCGCGCCGGGGTAGGAGGGGGCCACGTCATTTTCCCAGGTGGTCCGGTTCACCTCCTGATGCGGAAGACCCTGTTCCTCCGCCTGCATCACCACCGGGGGAGGTCCCGGATACCCCGGGCACGGCGCGCACCGTCACCGTTGCCGGGACACTGACACTTATATGCCACGGCGCTCCGGTTCCTGCCGGAGCAACCCAAGCCAAGATTAGCCAGATTATACGGAAATAATCATCGGGTTTCCGAAAAAAAGTGAGGTGAGCATCGCAATTGCACCCATACGCTTATATTCCATTTTCTCACATTTACTCGTAGGTGATACACCTTATGGACTACGGTACTGTTATCTCCAGGGCATTTGAGTATACGAAAGATGCTCTGGTAGGAAAGTGGATGCAGTGGATCATCCTGGCTGTCCTGTCACTCGTGCAGGCGCTCACGCTCTCCCTGGTCCCGCTCCTCAGCGGTTATGCCGTGCGGGTGCTCGGCGGGAAGACGCCGGCCCCCGAGATCGATCAGTGGGGCAAGCTCTTCATCGACGGATGGAAGATGAACATCATCATGCTGATCTACATGCTCCCGGCGATCATCGTCTTCCTGGTACTCGGCGGAATCGGTGCAATCGGCCTCTTCGCAAGCGAGGCAGCCGGCGGCGACCCGGCAGCAGCAGGTGTTGCAGCACTGAGCCTCCTTGGTGGCTTCCTTCTTGCAGGACTCATCGCGATCATCATGGCGTTCATCGCCCTGTTTGCCGTGCTGCGCTTCGCCCACACGGACAGCCTCGGTGAGGCCTTCAACTTCGGCGCGGTCCTCGGACACATCGGCAAACTCGGATGGGGGACCTGGATCATCGCGGTCATCGTCCTCCTTGTCGTTGCGTTCATCTACAGCTTCGTGGTCGGCCTTCTCGTCTCGATACCCTTCCTGGGCTGGATCATCGTCCTCTTCCTCAACGCAGCGTTCGTCGTCTTCTACTCCCGGTACCTTGCCCAGGTCTACGAAGACGTGCCTGCGCCCGCGTAAGATTAGAATAACCCCTTTTTTGCCGGCCCTTCTTGCGGAGTAACTGCCCGCCGCGACCACCCCCACCTTCACGAGCCGTCTTCCCCGAAAATCGCTCCCCTATCAAGTAAACCTGCAAATCCAAACGCTCTCCCCCGCGAACAAAACAGCGCGCTTATCTCCACAAACGATTGATTCTTATCCGAACTTACGGTGGTATCTATGGATTACATCCGGTTACTCAGCGACTCCTTCGACTACACGAAGGAAGCCCTCTGGGGCAGGTGGGTCCGCTGGCTCCTCCTGCTCATCAGCGTGGTCATATTCCCGCTCATCTACGGCTACAGCGTGCGGGTCATGAGCGGCACGAAGCCCGCCCCCGAGGCTGAAGGCTGGATCGGGCTTTTTGTCGACGGCATCAAACTGCTCGTCATCACGGTCGTCTACACCATCCCGATCTGGATCCTCGCGCTCCTTCCCTTTGCGGCGTACTTCATCCCGGTCTCGGCAACAACGACCCCGGGAACAGGATCCGAATCGCTCTTCAGCCCCGAAGTGGCCATCATCGTAGCATTGGTCTTCTTCGTCCTCTTCATCGTCGCCGCCATCGTCTTCGGGATCCTTGCGACATTTGCGATGGTCCGGTTCTCCCGGACAGGGAGGATGGGCGAAGCCTTCAGGCTCCGCACCCTCCTTGCCCATATTGGGAGGATTGGGTGGCTGGACGTCTTCATAGCCCTCGTCGTGCTGACCGTCGTGCTCGCGGTTGTGGAGTTGGTCCTCATTCTGGTGCCGATCCTCGGCGTTATCCTTCTGCTCCTCCTCATGCCGGCGTTCATCATCTTCACCTACCGCTACATCGCTCTCATCTACGAGAGCGCCCCGGCGCCGGCGTAAACCCCCCCTCTTTTTTAGCTTCCGTAACCATCCGCCCCAAATCCTCAACATTTAAGTAGAGGTGCCGCCAACTATCTCGCGGTGAATTACACTATGAGTGATCGTTTTATTCGGTGAATCGATACGCTTTTTTGACACTACCTTACGGGACGGCGAACAGACACCGGGTGTCTCGCTCACGCCGGCACAGAAACTTGAGATCGCAACGCACCTGTCAGACGTCGGCGTCCACGTGATCGAAGCAGGCTCTGCAGCCGCTTCCGCCGGAGAACGCGAGTCCATCCGTGCCATCGCCGATGCCGGCCTTGCTGCCGAGTGCTGTACCTACGTCCGGGCTCTTGCCAGGGATATCGATCTTGCCGCCGACGCCGGCGCCGACTCCGTCCACCTCGTTGTTCCGGTGAGCGACCTGCACATCGAGAAAAAACTCCGCAAAACCCGCGGGCAGGTCTGCGATATGGCCTGGAGCGCTATCGAGTACGCGAAGAACCGCGGGCTCATCGTCGAACTCTCCGGGGAGGACGCATCCCGCGCCGACCAGGCGTTCCTTGCAGAGGTCTTCCGGGAAGGGGTCGAACGGGGCGCAGACCGGCTCTGCTTCTGCGACACCGTCGGGCTCCTCACGCCCGATCGAGCCGCTGCGATCATACCGCCGCTCCTGTTTGCCCCGCTCTCCATCCACTGCCACGACGACCTCGGCTTTGGGCTCGCAAACACCGTCGCCGCCCTCCGTGCCGGGGCATCCTGTGCCCACGTCACCGTCAACGGCCTCGGTGAACGGGCGGGGAACACGGCCCTCGAAGAACTGGTGATGGCGCTCGAGGTGCTCTACGGGGTCGATACCGGGATCGCGACCGAAGAACTCTATCCCCTCTCGACCCACGTCGCCCGGCTCACCGGGGTGCCGCTTGCGACCAACAAACCCATCGTCGGCGAGATGGCCTTCACCCACGAGAGCGGCATCCACGCCCACGGGGTGATGCGGGACGCAAGCACCTACGAGCCGCTCCGGCCGGAACGGGTGGGAAGGAAGCGCCGCATCGTCCTCGGCAAACACTCCGGGTCGGCGGCGGTCGAGGCCGCCCTCCACGACATGGGGTATACCCCCGACAGCGCGCAGCTCGCGGAGATCGTCGCCCGGATCAAGCAGGTCGGGGACGCCGGGATGCGGGTGACGGACGCCGACATCATGACGATCGCCGACACCGTCATGGCAATCGAGTTTACGCCCTGCCTTGAACTCCGCCAGTTCACCATCGTCTCGGGAAGTAACGCGATGCCGACCGCTTCGGTGACGATGCTCGTCAACGGCGACGAGGTCACCGGTGCCGCAGTCGGGACCGGGCCGGTGGACGCGGCGATCCGCGCGCTCCAGAAGTCGGTCGCGGACGTCGGCAGCGTGCGGCTCGATGAATATCGCGTGGATGCAATAACCGGCGGCACCGACGCCCTCGTTGACGTAGCGGTAAAACTCAGTAAGGACGGGAAGACCGTGACGTCGCGGGGCGCAAGGACCGACATCATCATGGCGAGTGTCGAAGCAGTTATCGCCGGGATGAACAGATTACTCAGGGAAGAGCATGAAGACCGGAGCCAGGACTCTAATTGAAGCGCTACAGCGCGAAGGGGTGGACACCATATTCGGCTACCCCGGTGGCTCAGTGTTGCCGATCTACGATGAACTCTACAGTTCGTCGATCCGGCACATACTGGTAAGGCATGAACAGGCAGCGGCGCACGCGGCCGACGGCTACGCGCGCGCGAGCGGCCGCGTAGGGGTATGCCTTGCCACATCCGGCCCCGGTGCATGCAACCTGGTCACGGGGATCGCGACGGCGTATATGGACTCCATACCCATCGTGGCGCTCACCGGCCAGGTGCCGACCGGCCTCCTTGGGAACGACGCGTTCCAGGAATCGGATATCACCGGCATCACGATGCCGGTCACCAAACACAACTACCTGGTGAAGGATGCCGCCGATATCGACCGCGTCGTCCAGGAGGCGTTCTACATAGCGCGGACCGGCCGTCCCGGCCCGGTGCTGATCGATCTCCCGAAGAACGTCACCACGGGCGAGGTGAAGAGCGGGGGGGGGACCGTCCCCGGGAAGGCCTCGCTCCGGGGCTACCAGCCCACCTACCAGGGGCACGTCCGCCAGATCGATAAGGCGCTCGACCTGATCGCCAGAGCTGAGCGCCCGCTGATCTATGCAGGCGGGGGGGTGGTCCTCTCGGAGGCATCGGCAGAACTCCTGGAGTTTGCAGAGACCGCCGCCATCCCGGTAACGACGACCTTGATGGGCCTTGGCGCCGTCCCCGGCGACCACCCGCTCTGCCTCGGCATGCTCGGTATGCACGGCACCCAGTCCGCGAACTACGCGGTCACGGAGTGCGATCTCCTGATTGCCGTCGGTGTCCGGTTCGATGACAGGGTCACCGGCCGGATCGAGACCTTCGCGCCGAACGCCGCGATCGTCCACATCGACATCGACCCTGCGGAGATCGGGAAGAACAAGAAGGTCGACGTCCCGATCGTGGGCGACGTAAAAGCGGTGCTCCAGGCGCTCCTCCGCCGGATGCAGAAGCACAGCGATACGGCGAAGTGGATGAACAGGATCAATACCTGGAAGATGCAGTATCCGCTCAGTTACAGCGACGACGACCGTCTCCACCCACAGTATGTCGTCCGCGAGCTCTCCGACATCCTGAAGGGAGAGGGAATCATCACAAGCGAGGTCGGGCAGAACCAGATGTGGGCCGCCCTCTACTACTGTTTTAAAAAACCCCGGACCTGGATCACCTCGGGCGGCCTCGGGACGATGGGCTACGGGTTCCCGGCAGCCATCGGCGCCCACTTCGCCCGGCCGGATCTCCCGGTCGTCGACATCGCCGGCGACGGGAGTTTCCAGATGAACATCCAGGAGCTCGGAACGGTGGCGCACTATCACATCCCCGTCAAGGTCGTGATCTTAAACAACATGTACCTCGGCATGGTGCGCCAGTGGCAGGAACTCTTCTACGACCGCCGCTACTCCTACACGGAGCTCCCGCCGGTCGACTTCGTGAAGATTGCGAACGCCTACGGGGTCGAGGGCATCACCGTCGAGGAGAAGGATGGCGTCCGGGAGGCGATCGAGACGGCGCTGGCGACCGATGGGCCGTTCATCCTGGACTTCAGGGTCGAGCGGGAGGAGAACGTCTTTCCCATGGTCCCGGCTGGGGCCGCCATCAACGAGATGATCGGGGTGCGCCAGAGATGAAACCGCACACGCTGAGCGTTCTTGTGGAGAACCGGGCAGGCGTCTTGAGCCGGGTCGCCGGCATGTTCTCGCGCCGGGGATTCAATATAGAGAGCCTCGCCGTCGGGACCTGTGAAGAGCCGGATATGAGTCGGATCACGATCGTCGTGAACGGTGACGATGCCGTGGTCGAGCAGGTGATGAAGCAGACCAACAAACTTATCGACGTCATCAAGGTCTCAGACCTGACGGAGCGGGAGAGCGTGGAACGGGAACTCGCCCTCATCAAGGTGGCTACGGAGACGGGCCCGGCCCGTGCCGAGGTTCTGCAGATCGCCGATATCTTCCGGGCCCAGGTCGTGGATGTCGGTGCAAAGACGCTGGTCCTCCAGGTGACCGGAGATACCGGAAAGATCGACGCGCTGGAGAACCTCCTGCGCCAGTACGGCATCAGGGAACTCGTCCGCACGGGAAAGATTGCACTCCTCCGGGGCGCAAAGACCGTGAAGAGTTCCAAATAACATTCTTTTTGGTGTATTCGCTTCATCGCTCCAACGGGGCGATCTCCCCGTTTTCGGCGATCGTGTTATATGTTAGCGTGCTACACGCTAACATAGCATGTTCTTCGGGTTACCTTTCCATACGGGATTCATTGTGGGCGGCGCTATCGCCCTGGTCATCGTGGTGCTCACCCTCTGGGGGCTCCGCTTCAGGGAGGCTCCTTGATGGCAGACCTGGCGACGTTCATCTTGATCGGACTCTATTTCGTTGTGCTCATCGGCATCGGGAGCTGGGCCTCAAAGAAGATCAAGAACACCGAGGACTACATCCTCGCGGGCAGATCGCTCGGATTCTGGGTCTTTACGATCCTGATCGTCTGCTCCATATGCAGCGGCATGAGTCTGCTCGGTGTCAGCGGGTTCGGCTACTCCTCGGGCTGGCCCGGGATATGGGAGCAGATCTTCGTGCCGCTCGCGGCCTCGTTCTGTATCATCGCCTTCGGGGTGAAACTCCACACTGTCGGGAGGGAGCGGGGGTACCTGACCATCGAGGACTACCTCGCGGAACGGTTCGAGAGCCCGCGAGCGCTCCGGGGGCTCTCGGCGATATCAGGGATCGTCGTCTCGCTGATCTACCTGGTGGGACAGTACGCCGCGATCAGTATCGTGCTCGTCTGGCTCTTTGGTATCCCGCACTGGCAGGCGCTCCTCATCTCCGGGGTCATCATCACGGCTTATACGGTCGTCGGGGGGCTCTACGCCGTATCGTGGACGGGCCTCTTTCAGGGCGGCATCCTGATTTTCGGTGTGCTCCTGATGGCTCCGCCGGTCATCGCGAGCGCCGGCGGGCTTGCCCACATCAATACCGTGCTTGCCGGGGTCGACCCGAACTTCGTCGAGCCCTGGTTCCCGAGCCCGGCCTACGCCCCGTACGCCTATGCAACGCCGGAGTTCCTCGTCTCGTTCGGGCTCCTCCTGATGGTCGGCCTCGCCTGCGCACCGCACGTCGTCAACAACGTCCTGGCTGTAAAGGAGAAACGCTACTTCAAGTGGGCGCCGCTCATAGCGTTCGGCATATACGCGGTCGTCATGCTCCTCGTGAAGTTCACCGGGTTTGCCGTGCGGTCGCTCGTCGAGGAGGGGACACTTGTGCTCCCGAACGCCGTAAACGCCCAGGACTATGCCTTCATCGTGGGGGTCGAGCATGCCATGCCGAACGTGGCGTTCTGGGCGCTCTTTGCAGTGATCGTCCTTGCGGCGGTTATGTCCACAACCGACCGGCTCATGCTCACCGTCGGCACCATGTTCGCGTGGGATGTCTACAAAAACATTCTCCGGCCCTCGGCGTCCGATAAAGAGGTGCTCCTCGTCTCAAAGGTCGCCATCGTCCTCGGAGCCGGCGGTACGCTCCTGCTCGCCATCAACCCGCCGGAGATGCTCGCGTGGCTGATCTGGATGGGCATCGGGGTCATGCTTGCGACGTTTGCTGTCCCGCTGCTCGCCGGGCTCTACTGGCGCGGCGCCACCGGTGGAGGGGCGATCGCGAGCATGGCGACCGGGCTCGTCGCGGCCGCGGTCTTCGGCTACTGGCACCAGTTCGTGGCGCCGCTCCCGGTGCACTTCAGCCTCTATGCACTCGTGCTCTCGGCTCTCGCCATGGTCGTCGTGAGCCTCCTCTCCGCCCGGAACTCCAAGGCTGCACTCGACAATACCCGGACCGGCTGGTTCATCCAGTCGGAATAACTCTTTTTTTGTCTTATAGGGGAGTATCTCCGCCGTGGGAAGGCGATCTAGTACATCGATTCCAAAATAACCGACC
>DANY01000055.1:0-2776 GCA_002501655.1 Methanoculleus sp. UBA303 | reverse complement strand
TGTCACCCGACAGTTCCTCTCCGCCCGCGCTTCGCGCTCCTCCCCCGCCCCCTCCCGGGGGCGAGGGCAGTCATGGCGATATCCCGTGGGAAGCCGTGCCCGGGGAGCGGCGCTGACGCCGGATTCCCGAAAGACCGGGAAGAATCGGCCATAAACTGGTTCTTCCCCGGGATCTCCCCGTGTACTGGACCGTGGTGGCTATCGCCATGGGGGGTGGGGCAGTACGTGGGGATACCGGGGACAAGCCGTCTCCCGGGATGCAAACCCCCGGATAGTGTGAAAAAAGGTCAATACACTCCTCCGTTGAGAGTACCGGTAATTGGGAATCGTTGCACTAGTCTCCAGGACTGTATTCGCATCGGTTCAGGTGCCTGATTGTTGAAATCCTTTCGGAAAATCCATATCATCCTTCTCCCCGGAGACCATTCCGATGAAACCCGCCATCATCGAAAAAAGTCAAATTCAGCCTTCTTTATCAAATTACTGGCGCATCCGACACACATGGCCGGTACACCGCCAAAATCCCCTTCCTTTTCTCCGCAAGGTATATCCGTTCACCTGTTTCACATCAGTATATAAAACCCGAGTGGCAGGCACTGGCGGAACAACGGGAAGCCACGTTTTCGGCACGATCAAGGCCGGTGAACGGGGCAAGATTGTTATCCCGGAAGGAGCACCGGAGATCTTCCCGATCCGGTCCGGCGGCATCCTGCAGGTGGTGGGAGACGGGCGGTGGGGAATCGCCGCCGTCGAGGCAGACGCATTCCATACCACGGCCATGAAGATATCTGAGCAGACACCCGGGGAATAACTATCGGAGGAAGACGGGACCATGCAGATCTGTGTCATTTCCGGGAGCCCCAAGGGAGAGAAGAGCGTCACCCTGCAGTATGTTCGGTTTCTTGAGCAGGCATTTCCGGAGCATACCTTCTCCGTGGCGCATGTGGGGCGAGAGATCAGGACGATTGAGCAGCAGGAAGAGGTTTGGAACGGGCTGCTTGCCGCGATAAAGGAATGCGACGGTGTGCTCTGGGCAACTCCGGTCTATTGCCTGCTGGTCCCGGCCCAGTTGAAGCGTTTCATCGAACTGGTAGGCGACCGGAATGCAATGGAGACGTTTTCGGGGAAGTATACCGCTGCGCTCACCACCTCCATTCACTACTTTGATCACACCGCTCATGCCTACCTGCACGGTGTCTGCGACGACCTCGGCATGCGCTATGTTGGTTTCTACTCGGCTCACATGCAGGATCTCGAAAAGGAAGCATCTCAGGAGCAACTTATCCAGTTCTTCTCCGATTTCCTGGAGGCGATTGCAAAACAGCGACCGATCCGGAAGGAGTTCCCACTGCTACCCGCAATCCCGTCCCATTATATCCCAATGAGCCCGCCGGTCACGGTGGATACCCACGGAAAACGGGTGGTCATCCTGCACGATGCGGAACCGGGCTCCGACCTGGAGGCGATGGTTGGCGAGCTCGCGGCGTGTTATGCAGATCCGATCCAGGTTGCCCACATCCAGGACTCCATGATGAAAGGTGCCTGCCTGGGATGCTGCCGGTGCGCCTTCGACAACACCTGTATCTATGACGACGGGTTTAGAGCATTCTGGGAGAAGTATGTCATTCCGGCGGATGTTCTGGTCATCGCCGGGACCGTCCGGGACCGCTTCTTCTCGGCTACCTGGAAGCAATTTTTCGACAGAAGTTTCTACAACGGCCATGTGCCGGCATTTGAGGGAAAGCAGATCGCATACCTGGTGGAAGGATCGCTTGGCTATCTCGCGAATCTCCGGGAGGTTCTCACGAGCCTGGTGATGACGGAAGAAGCCAACCTTGCAGGGATTGTGACCAACGAGCCGGGAGACCCGGCCGAGATCGATGCCGCCCTGTACGCCCTGGCCGAACGCTCCGTGAGGCTCTCGGACCGGGGATATATCGCACCGGCCACCTTCCCTGCCGTGGGCGGCCATAAAATCTTCCGGGATGAGATCTGGAGAGGAATGCGGGCGGTCTTCAAGGCGGATGACCGGTATTACCGGCAGCACGGGTTGTATGACTTCCCCACCCGGAATTATCTGCAGAGGATCAGCACCCGGGCGACCTCTCTCATTATGAGCATCCCCGGCATCAGGCGGGAAGTGGTGAAGAATATGCCCACCTACATGGTCCAGCCCCTGCAGAGATCGATTGAAAAGAGCACCGTTCTCGCAAAGAGAAAGGCAAAAGAGTAGTCCCCCAAACGAACCCCTCTCCACGTTTTTTGCGCGTAAGGTACCGGAAGAATACATATATGCGAGCGATACCCTCCAGAGTCCACACCCCCCCAGCATGCCGCACCGCCGGGAGAGAACTGAGCACAAGAAGGAGGACCGACCGCATGAAGATCGAACCCTTCACCATAGCCGTTCCGGAGGCGACCCTCGACGATCTGCGCCGGCGGCTCGCCAACACCCGGTGGCCCGATGACGGTGCCGGCTGGGAGTACGGCACCGCTCTTCCGTATATGAAAGACCTCGTCGACTACTGGCAGCACCGGTACGACTGGCGCAGGCACGAAGCCGCGCTCAACACCTTCGCTCACTTCAGGACGGAGGTCGACGGGGTGGGGATTCACTTCATCCATGAGCGTTCCAGGGGGCCGGACCCGACGCCGCTCCTCCTGCTCCACGGCTGGCCCGACTCCTTCTACCGCTACCACAGGGTCATCCCGATGCTGACCGATCCCGCCCGGTTCGGCGGCGACCCCGCCGATTCATCTCGAACGGGCAAGGAGA
>DANY01000003.1 GCA_002501655.1 Methanoculleus sp. UBA303 | reverse complement strand
AATCTCGTCAGGGATGAACGACAGCCGGAATAGGGTGGGCGTTACCAGAGCCCGATAACGGAAACTTTCGGTCGGATCCACCGAGATCGATTAGCAGTTCTCTGCTGAAGCACTACCAGCAATCCCCCTCGGGAGAACAGGGTGCCGAAACCTTAACGCTTCAGCCCGCCGACCTTTTTCCTCATGTGGCAGGCGCTGGATATCGGGACCTGGATCGCCGGACGGCGGTCGGATCTCGACCGGGTGAAGGGACCGGTCTCAGAGATCATCGAGAGGGTGCGGGCAGAGGGCGACGATGCCCTGATCGACCTGACGAAGCGGTTCGACGGCATCGACCTTACTGAGATCGCCGTCTCCGACGAGGAGCGGGAGGCGGCCTACGATCTGGTGGACGCACAACTGGTCGAGAGCCTTGTGCAGGCGGAGGCGCGGATCAGCCGGTTCCACGAGCTGCAGCGCGGGCGTGACCTCTGGCTGCAGGAGATGGAACCCGGGATCACCCTCGGCGTCAAGACGACACCGCTTTCCCGTGTCGGGGCATACGTCCCCGGCGGGCGGGCGGCATACCCCTCGACGGCGCTGATGTGCACAATCCCTGCGATGGTCGCCGGTGTTGGGGAGATCTGCTGCTGCACCCCGCCGCCGGTCAACCCGATCACGCTTGTGGCGCTCGATATAGCCGGTGTCGGTGAGGTCTACCGGGTCGGTGGCGCCCAGGCGATTGCGGCCATGGCGATAGGAACCGATACGATTCCGAGGGTGGAGAAGATCGTCGGTCCGGGCAACGTCTACGTCACCGCCGCGAAGATGCTTCTCCGGGATGAGGCCGAGATTGACTTCCCGGCTGGCCCGAGCGAGATCGCGATCCTCGCAGATAGCACGGCGAACCCGGTCTTCGTCGCGGCAGATATCCTTGCCCAGGCGGAGCACGACCCGAACGCCGCCTGCGTCCTCGTCACGACCGACGCGGCCCTCGCCGATGCGGTCACTGAGCAGGTGAAGCGGATGGCGGCGGGTGCGGAGCGGCGGGATATCATACAGAAAGCGCTCGACCACTCCGGCTACATCGTGGCCGGTGACATCGATGAGGCGATAGAGACGGTCAACGGCATCGCCCCCGAGCACCTCTCGGTCCAGGTGGCCGACCCGCTTTCCGTCCTCAACCGAATCAGGAGCGCCGGGTCGATATTCGTCGGCCCCTACTCGGCGGTGGCCTGTGGCGACTACGCGTCGGGAACAAACCACGTCCTCCCGACGGCAGGCTACGCCAGTCTCTACTCAGGGCTTGATGTGAACCACTTCTGCCGGCGCTCAACGGTCCAGGTGATCACGCGGGAGGGCCTTGAGGCGATCGGCGATGTGGTGGAGACGATCGCCGACGCGGAGGGGCTCCACGCCCACGCGGAGTCGGTGAGGGTAAGGAGAAGGGGATAAGGGAAACCAGAGGTCTTCGAGACCGGAGCGGGACCGCTCCGGTCGTTCCGGACAAAAGTAAGATGGATTATCGTGAGGTCGGCGGTGAGGGCTCCGGCGCGGCCTCTCCGTGGACCATCCGTATCTTCTCGATCGCGTCCTCCGCGACGCTTCTCTCCTCCGTATCCCCGCTCCGGGCGAGCTCCTGCAACGCATCGATCGCCCGCGAGTTGCCGATGTACTTGAGCGCCCCTGCCGCATAGAGCCGGACGTTCCGGTCGGCGTCCTTCGTCGCCGCGATCAGCGGCTCGACCGCGGCATCGCCTATCCGGAAGAGGGCGCCTCCCGCCGCACCCCGGACGTCGGGGTTCCTGTCGCGGAGCGCCGCGACGAGGGGCTCCACCGCAGCCGGATCGCCGGTATCGCCGAGGACGCCGGCCGCGACGATCCGGACCTCCGGGTCGGGGTCAGCAAGCATCGCTGCAAGCGGTTCTACCGCCCTGCGCCCGAACTTCGCGAGCGCTCCCGATGCCTGGCACCGGAGATCGTCGTTCCTGTCATGAAGCGCCCGGACGAGGGGCTCCACCGCCGCGGGATCGGCGATCTCGCCGAGGATGGCGGCCGCATAAACCCGCCGGAGGTCTCTTCGGGTCTCGACCTCCCATCTCCGGCCGCCGGATCCGGTTACCTTCATCGTGCCTTCTGCAGCCTCCGGCTCTTCGTAGTTCTCCGATGCCTCCGGGTGCTCGATGAGTTCGACGAGCGGCCCGACCGCCGGGTTCCCGAGCAGGGCCAGCGAGTCTGCCGCCGCTTCCCGCACCGCCGTCAGCGGATCACCGAGCGCCCGGATGAGGGGCTCCGCCGCCTTCACCCCGCCTATGTCCCCCAGTGCCAGGGCGGCTCGCTGGCGGGTCAGGCCGTCATTGCTCCCCAGCGCCTCGACCAGGCCGTCAATGTCCTCCTCCGCCCTCAGGATACCGATGTTGAATCGCCTCTCTTCCATGGGAATACTCTCCCTCTGCAACCTCTTCGCCTCCGAATTTCGCGTATAACGATCGTTTTGATATAATAACCCTGTCTATGCACCGGCCCAACTCTGCCCCGGCACCATGATGCCGCCATCTATGGGCACGCGGCATGCCGCATCCACGACACCGGGAAAAAAGATAGCCTGCCCCGGGCATCAGCGGGGCGCCGGCGGGGCGGACGTAGCCGCACCCTGCCTCTTCCGGAACCGTGCCAGCCCATCCTCGGCTGCCCTCCGGACGGCGGGGTCGCTGTCGGAGAGCGACCGGGTGAGGACCCCCTCTGCCCGCGGGTCGGCGATCTCGCCGAGGATGACGGCGGCATAGGCCCGGCGCAGCCCCGGCTTCATGCCGGGGGGGACACCCTCCGTCACGACGCCGGCCTTCCTCCCTTCCGGGAAGAGCGCCTCGTGTTCCCTCACGCCTTCGGGGCCGGCAAGGAGATCGTGCTGTGCAAGTTCCCGGTGCTGGAGGGTCTTCTTTCCGGGAGGTATGCCCTCCGGGCCCGCGAGGAGGTCGTGCTGGGTGATCCCTTCCTCCTCATGTTCGAGGGCTCTTCTGCCGCCTGCTCTCTTAAGGTCCTCCGGGCCGCCGAGCGCATCGTGCTGGGTGAGCCCTTCCTCCTCATGCTCGAGCGCTTTCCGGCCTCCGGCCATTTTGAGGGCCTCCGGACCACCGAGCGCGTCGTGCTGCGTAATACCCCCCCTGTGCCGGAGCGTCCTCTTTGCGGGCGGTATGCCCTCGGGGCCCGCGAGGAGGTCGAACTGGGTAAGCCCCTCCCCGGACTCTTCCCGCGGCACGCCGTATACCATTGCAATATCGGGGCGCTCGAGGAGATCGATCAGCGGCTCGACCGCCGGTGTCCCGACCATGGTGAGCGCGTTCGCCGCCCCCTCCCGGACTGATTGGACCGGATCGGCGAGCGCACGGATGAGGGGGTCTGTTGCCCTCCATTCACCGAGCGCGCCAAGGGCGAGAGCGGCGCTCCGGCGAACTTCGGGATCGCTGCTCTGCAGCGCTTCCGTCAGACTGCCAATATCCCGCTTCGACGCCATAGGACCAACATCATGCCGCTCCTCCTCTGCTGTAACATCCCTTCTCTGCACCACAATCACCTCTGGATTGGGCGTTTATAACCGGCCCGGAGTATAATAATCTTACGTATAATAATTGCCACATAGTATGACGGGGATCCGGGCCGCTCCCGGGGTGGTTACGCCGGGAAACGCGAGCCAGGAGTTACAGGTATTTAACTCCGCGCGGCAAGGAGAGTATCATGCCAGAGGAGAAGAGGAAGGCGGAACTGAAGATCTCCGGGATGCACTGCGCATCCTGCGCCCTCAATATAGAACACGCTCTCCAGGGCCGGGACGACGTCTACGATGCCCGGGTTAACCTCGCGGCCGAGACCGCCATCGTCGAGTACGACCCGACGAAGGCCAGCCTCGCAGACCTCGAGCGGACGGTCGTCGACGCCGGCTACGAGGTCGTGCACAACGAGGTCACCGTCCGTATAGGCGGGATGGTCTGCGCAAGTTGCGCCCAGGTGATCGAGGCCTCGCTCACCGCTCTCGATGGGGTCTACGATGCCCGGGTCAACCTTGCCACTGAGGCCGCGCATATCGTCTACAACCCCGCGCTCGTCACCGTATCCGACATCCGGGCCGCCGTCGAGGATGCCGGCTACCAATACCTGGGACTTCTGGAGGAGGTCTCCGAAGATGTTGAGGCCCGGATGCGGGAGGAGGACCTCCGGGACAAGTTCCGGCGGTTCACCATCGGGTTCGCGGTGAGTATACCGCTCTTCCTCATCATGCTCTTCCGGGTGCCGGAGATGGTCGCCCTCCCGGTCTCGGCGAACCTCATCATGCTCATCATCACCGCCCCGGTCTTCCTCTACGTCAGCGCCCCCATCTTCAGGGCGGCCGCCGCCGCGCTCCGGAACCGGGCGCTGACCATGGACGTCATGTACGCGATGGGCATCGGCGTCGCATACGGTGCAAGCATCCTCGGGACGTTTGAGGTCGTCCTCACACCGGAGTTCAACTTCTATGACACAGCGGTGATGCTCGCGGCGTTCCTGACACTCGGGAGGTACCTTGAGGCCCGGGCCAAAGGAAGGACGTCGGAGGCGATCAAGAACCTGATCGGTCTCCGGCCCCGGACCGCGACGGTGATCCGGGACGGGCGGGAGGTCGAGGTCGCTATCGATGACGTGGTCGTCGGCGACGTCCTCCTGGTCAGGCCGGGGGAGAAGGTGCCGGTGGACGGGGTGGTCGTGGGCGGCGAGAGTTCGGTCGATGAATCGATGATCACCGGCGAGCCCATCCCGGCCGACAAACAGGAGGGCGACGAGGTTGTCGGCGGCACCCTGAACGTGAACGGTGTCCTCCGTGTCAGGGCCGAGAAGATCGGGAAGGATATGGTGCTTGCGCAGATCATCAGGCTCGTCCGGGACGCCCAGGGTTCAAAGCCGCCGGTGGAGCGGATCGCCGACGTCGCGGTCTCCTACTTCATACCGGTCGTCCTCGCGATAGCAACCGCCGCCTTCCTCGTCTGGTACGTGGTCCTCGGCGCCCCTCTCCTTTTTGCGCTCACGGTGCTCATCTCCATCCTGGTCGTCGCCTGCCCCTGTGCGCTCGGGCTCGCCACCCCGACCGCTGTGACCGTCGGGATTGGCCGGGGGGCTGAACTCGGGGTGCTGATCCGGAACGGTGAAGCGCTCGAGATCTCCGAGAGACTGACCGCGGTCGTCTTCGACAAGACCGGGACGCTCACCCGGGGGAGACCGGACGTCACCGATGTCGTCGCGTTCGGGATGCCGGAGGATCGGCTTCTTTCCGTTGCGGCGGCGGTCGAGCGGAACTCGGAGCACCCGCTCGGGGCAGCGGTCGTGCGGCGGGCGGAGAGCGCCGGCGTTGCGGTCTCGGCGTCGGAGCGGTTCACGGCCTTCGGCGGCAGGGGGGTGAGCGCCGTGGTGGAGGGGGGGGAGGTCCTGATCGGGAACCGGTCCTTCCTCGATGAGTATCACATCCGCATCCCGTCCGAGGCGGAAGGCCGGATTACCGCCCTCCAGGACGCGGGGAAGACCGTGGTCTTCATCGCCGCCTCCGGCGGGTTTGCCGGTATCATCGCCGTCGCCGACACCCTGAAACCGACGACGAAGGGGGCCGTCGCGGAGCTGAAACGGATGGGGCTCTCCGTTACGATGATCACCGGCGACAACGAGCGGACGGCAAACGCCATCGCGCGGGAGGTCGGCATCGATGATGTCCATGCCGGGGTGCTGCCGCAGGATAAGGCCCGGGAGGTCCGGACCCTCCAGGAACGGGGCGAGGTCGTGGCGTTCGTGGGCGACGGGATCAACGACGCCCCGGCGCTCGCGCAGGCGGACGTCGGTATCGCTATCGGGAGCGGGACCGATGTCGCGATCGAGAGCGGAGATATCGTCCTTATCCGCGACGACCTGACTGATGCCGTCGCGGCCATCGAGCTTTCCCGGAAGGTGATGAGCCGGATCAAGCAGAACCTCTTCTGGGCGTTCGCCTACAACGCAGCTCTCATCCCTCTCGCCGCGGGCGTGCTCTACCCATCTTTCGGCATAACGTTCCGGCCGGAGCTTGCGGCGCTCGCCATGGCGCTCTCTTCGGTGACGGTCGTCTCGCTCTCCCTGCTGCTCAAGACATATATACCCCCGGCGAAGAGAGGTCTCCTGTCAGAGGTTGATGCACATGGCAGTTGATCCGGTATGCAAGATGAACGTCGACGAGGCGACCGCGAAGCTCACGTCCGAGTATAAGGGCAAGACCTACTACTTCTGCGCCCCGGGGTGCAAGAAACTCTTTGAGAAGAACCCTGAGGCGTACCTGAAGGGGTTGTAACCCCTTTTTGCAGCGAGGTGCCCCGGACGGGCACACCTCTCCCGGGAGGATACCGGAAAGGGCATATACTCTCTCGATAATACAGTATTCTTGAAACAGGGCAATATCTGCCGGCATTTTTGATATAGCACTATACGGTTTACACCCTGGTTCCCTGTCGTTCCTCAAATCCGCTCTGAAGACCGCCTTGCTGCGCTCCCGGAGGTTATCCGGTGGGAAAATGGAAGGAAGAGAGCCCTATCAGAACCGGTAGACCGGCTGCCGCGTCCGTGCTCCCTGCCGCTCTTCTCCCGGTCTAAGACCGGTGACATCGTCACAGATGCTCCGGAGGGTGGCGCTTGCGTTGTCGGCGAAGTGGACCCCCCAGGCCTCGGGGGTCCGGGGCTGGACCTCGCCGTGGGGGCCGTGGTGCGACATCAGGATGTGGAGGATATGCGCGAACCGCGAGGGGTTGACGTCGGCAGAGTGCCGGAGGAGGGCGGCGGCCCCGATCGCCGTATGCCCGACGAGGGTGTACTCGGGGAGCGCGACGAACGAGAAGCCCCGGCGGCGGAAGCAGGATGCCTTCCCTATGTCGTGGAGAAGGGCTCCCGCGAGCAGCACATCGGTGTCCATCTCCGCCCGGCAGATGGTGCCCGCGAGGTTCGCCGCAATCTCCGCGGTCTCGAGGGTGTGTTCCGCGAGGCCGCCGGTGTAGGCGTGGTGCCGGTGTTTGGCCGCGGGCACTTCAAAGAATCCGGGCGTGTCGTTCATCACTCTTGAAACGAGAGAGGATATGCCGGAATCCTCAATCTGGGCGGCCATACGCCCGAGTCCCCGCCTGACGCCGTCGCCGTCGGCGGGTGCATAAACAAACCAGGACGGATCGAGAAGATCCTCCTGGACCGGGTCTGCCAGGTGGGTGATCCCGTCGTTCACGTTCACCTCGCAGGTGCCGTTGAACTCCTTCGCGTATCCCTGGATGCGATAGACCTCGCCGGGCTGGATTGCATGGCAGAACGCCTCGATCTGCCTCACATCGTGGCTGGATGTCCCCCACACCTTGCAGGTCCCCCGGCCGGTCTTATCGGAGATGTTGAGCAGAATGTACTTGCCGTCCCGCTTCTCGCGCAACTCCACGGCATCCACCACGAACGGTGCGTCGACCTGCACGCCCCCGCTGATCTCCTCCACAAAGACCGTCTTCTCAAACACCGGATCACCGCTCTTACAAAATCCGTCCACCCAGGAAGCCTTAAATCCCGGGGTTTTGTTCCCGAGGAGCGACGTTCCGATGGGAACGGAGCTCGAGCACCGTTAAGATGCGAATTGCGACGGACGGAACGTCCAGAGTTCAAGCACTCGAAGAGCGCGAACCGCGAAGGTAAGCCTACCCCGTGGAACGTTTCACCCGAACCTGAGCCGGATCATACCGAGAAGCATCTCCTTCGCGTCCGACGCCCCCACTTTCGACTCGTCCCGGTTCTCCCAGGTGATCGGGACCTCCTCCACCCGGCAGCCGCTCCGCCGCAGCCGCCAGAGGAGTTCGACGTCAAACTCGAACCCCGTTGACCGGATGGAAGGGAGAACCCGGTCAAGCGCCTCCCGCCGGAAGGCCTTAGCGCCGCACTGGGTGTCCCGGTAATCAAGCCCGAAGAGCAGCCGGACGAGGAGGTTGAAGAAGCGGCTCTCGGCCCGGCGCCGGAGGCCCTGTCTCACCGTCAGGACTGAGCCGGGGAGCCAGCGCGAACCAATGGCGCCGTCTGCGTTCGCGAGGCGGTCGAAGAGGCGCTCCATCTCCCATAACGACGTCGAGCCGTCCGCGTCCATATACCCGACGTAGGGGGTCGACGCTTCCCGGACTCCGGCAACGACGCCGCCTCCCTTACCGAGGCGGGCCGGGAATGTCAGGCACCGGATGGAGAGCGACGGGTGAGCGGTCGCAAAAGCGCCGATGACGGTGGGGGTGGCATCGGTCCCGTCGCAGACGAAGATCAGGTCGCCGGCAAACCCGGATATGTCCTCGAGGAGCGACCGTATCCGCCTCTCCTCGTTGTATGCGGGGATCACCAGGGTGCAGTCCGCCCGGTCCACTTCACCGCCTTCCGTATAGTTCAGCATTCCAGTTTCGTGATGATGGTATCGGCGAATTGGGCGGCAGCAGTGGGCCCGTTCGCGGTTACGATCTGCATATCCGCGACGACCGGGATATCGAGGAGGTTCGCTCCTCCCTTCTTCATCTCCGCGACAGCCGCAGGGCTTCGGTACACCGTGGCCTGCCGTCCGGCGAGGATGCCCGCCCGCGCGAGGACGACCGGCGCAAGGCAGATGGCGGCGACGACCTTGCCCTGCTCGAAGAATGCCCGGACAAGGGCCGAAAGCCTCTCGCTTCCCCAGAGATGGTCCTGGGAGCCGGCGCCGCCCACGACCACGATCCCGGCGTAGTCGTCGGGGTCCACGTCGTCAAACGTCATGGCCGCCTCTGTGGTGGCCCCGAGCATTCCTGTGCATCTGCCGGTGGTCGTCGAGGCGATATCGACGTCGATCCCCGCCTCCTCAAAGACCCTCCTCGGGGTCTCCAGTTCCTCGTCCCTGAACCGTTCCGGTGCAATCGCAAGCAAGAGTCTCATGCAGGTCTCCTATCAAGGGTTTGCTCATAAGTGTATTGATGGTTGTGGGGCATACTCGATGAGCCGTATCACCCCGGGCGGTCGCGGCAACTGGACGGAACCCTGGCCCAGGATGGCAACTGCAGCGGTTATCCGTGTGCCCCTCTTCCCGGGAGAGGGCCGCGGCATCTCGGGTCTGCGGGGTATGGCTGTTTTCGGGCCGTCATCCCACCTGTATTTTTAAATAAAGTTATTATAATAGTGGCTCTATTAAAGTGCAGACCCCATGATGCTGCGGGAGGCTCAACCTCCCCCCGATGGACCCGTGTTTCATGGCGGCCCGCCGGAGACCCCGGGAGACGGAGGGTATCGGCGGTCTCCGGCGCGGACTGCAGCACGTTTGCCGGGGTGAAGATGAGCAGAGGTAAACCATGCAACGCAGCACCTACTTCGGTATACTTTTCCTGTCGGCACTCGCGCTCATCGCAGCCGCGGGAGCGGGGGCAGGAGATCACACAGATATATGGAACCGGACGTATGGAGGGCCGGATGCCGACGATGCGGCGTACGCAATCGTCCCGGGCCCCGGAGGCGGATTCTTCCTTGCCGGAGAGGCCGTATCGTCCGGAGAGGGGAAGGCGGACGCCCGGGTGATCAGGCTGACGCCGGAGGGCGCCGAAGAGTGGAACAGGACCTACGGCGGGGAGGAGACCGACACCGCGCGCTCCATCATCCGGACCGGCGACGGCAATCTCCTCTTCGCCGGTAACCTCACCCTCGTCACGAACGTAACGCGGCTGGACACCGATGCCTGGATTGTGAAGATTGATCCGTCAGGCGGTGAGATCTGGAACCGGACCTACGGCGGTCCGGATGTCAACGCCTCGGCAAACGCCGTCACCCGGATCGATGACGGCGGTTACGTCTTCGTCGGCTCCACCACGGCCTGGGGGGGGAACGAGTCGGACGCCTGGGTGGTCAGGCTGAACGAATCGGGAGATGAGGTCTGGGAGAAGACGTTCGGCGGGGCCGGGAATGATACGGCGAACGCCGTCACCTGGCTTCCCGGCGGGGACTTCGTCGTTGCCGGCAGCACGGAATCGTCGGGAGCGGGCATGGCCGACGCCTGGGTGGTCAGGCTGAACGAATCGGGAGACGAGGTCTGGAACAGGACGTTCGGGAGTCCTGACGATGATGCCGGCCTCGCGGTGACGAACACCTCGGACGGCAACATCCTTGTCGCCGGCACGTTCACAGAGAGGCCCGACAACGCAACGGTTGATACCGATGCGCTTCTCATCAAACTCACGCCCGCCGGGGATATTCTATGGAACTGGATATATGGGGACTTCGGTGTGAATGAGTCGGCAGCGGCCGTCATCGAGACTGCGGACGGTGGCTATCTCTTCGCCGGGGAGACCGGGTTTTCCGGCGTGAAGGACACTGACGCCTGGATCGTCGGGACCGATGCAGGCGGTGCGGTAGTGTGGAGCAGAACCTTCGGCGGCAAGAACCCCGGTGACCGGGCCGCATCGATCCTGCAGCTCGCAAAAGACGAGTACATCTTCGCAGGAACGTTCAATGCCACGGAGAAGGGGGGACCGGTGAATACGGACGCCTGGGCGGTGAGACTGGGGCCCGCCCCCGAGCCGACGCCGACACCGGGGCCCACGGCAACGCCTATCAAACCCCCGAAAGCGCCGGCTGTGCACCAGAAGCCGCCGGTGACAGCGGGCCCGCTGCCGGCCCCGACGGCGGTGGTAACGACGCCGACGAAGGCAGCGACCCCGAAGCCGACCGTGACGGCAGTCCCGACGGAGACCTCGACGCCCGAACCAACCCGGACCGCTAAACCGACGAAAGAGCCGACGATGACTGCAACTCCGACGCCTACGCCGGAACCGACCCTGACACAGAAGCCGACAGAGAAGCCGGATGACCATGATGGGGATGACCAGGATAATGAGGGCGAGGATAAAGAGAAACCGAAGGACGATACTGGGGGCAGCGGGTCGCTGTCGGGAACGGTCTGGTACGACCTCGACGTTGACGGCAGTCACGACCCCGGCGAGCCGGGCATCCCCGGCATCAGCGTGCGGCTGATAGGCAAGCGAACCATGCTTGATTATGCAGTCACCGATCATGATGGGTCGTACCGGTTCTCAACCATCCCGACCGGGGACTACAGGGGCGCTGAATTCCTTCTGCCGGACGGCTACTCCTGCACCCTCCCGTGTCTCGGCAGCGATGCGATCCCCATGGAGGGGGTCGTGGCATTTGCGGAGAGGCAGACTGAACGGCAGACCCTGAACGCAGGTTTCGTCGGGAGTTACCTGCCCGGAACCCCGGCGGCGGCCTACGGGTGGATACTCGGGACGACCTGGAGCGACAGTGACCACAACGGTATCAGGGACGAGACGGTCGGCCTGACGGACGTCGAGGTCCGCCTCCTGGACGCAGGCGGGAACGTGGCGGCATCGGCCCGCACAGGATACCATGACCGTTTCACCTCCTTCTACCTCTTCGGTCCTCTCCTGCCCGGAGAGTACGCTCTCGCGTTCACCTCGCCGGACGGCTACATCTTCACAACCCCCGGCGGGGACAGCCATGCCGACCCGGTGACCGGCACGACGGCCTCATTCGTGGTCGGCGGGGGCGACATCGTCACCATGGATGCAGGGCTGATCCCCTCAGCGACACCGAACCCGGCCCGGACCGCGCTCCCGGGCGATGAGCCCGGAGAGCCGGCCGACAAAACCGCTGATGGTGTGACGGGCAGCGCTGGTAACGTAACGGGTGAGGTGCAGGGAGACCCGGAGAATGAGACTGTCGGGGGTGAGGAGACGGGTGGGACGGGGAACGTGACGGATGATGAGCCTGATGGGTCGGTCGTGCCCGATCCTCTCGTGGGGAGGCCGCAGGACCCGGAGGAGTAATCCACCGACTGTTGTGGGGGTGCGCGTTCGGCCCCACCACCTATCTTCCTGGAGAGCGCGTCACTGGTGTTTTTCAACGTGCTGCCGGAGCATCGTCCCGGGCCTGTAGCGGTCGGCTATATCGAGCGCCGTCGCGCGCAGGGCCGCGTGCTCGGCGATGCAGGTCTCCGGCGGAGCCGCCTTCCGGAGGATGGCGGAGGTGGTCTCAGTGATCTGGATGAGTTCGGTGGCTATCGTGGCGTTGAGCCAGATGAGGTCGCTGAGCATCTCTTTAAGTTCTTCGTCCTGGTGCATAGATGAGGGTGGGAAGTGCTCCCACATCAACCGTGCTGAACGGCCGTGGCCGAACAGAAGACTTGATTCCTCTCACCGGGAAATACTTCAGGAGACTATGGGTATGCAGTTTCTGGAGTTCGCCCGTATCTGCGAGCAGCTGGAAGGGATCTCCGGGCGCCTGGATATGATCGAGCAGGTCAGTGCCGTCCTGCCCCGGCTCGACGACGAGGAACTCCCCATCTTCGTCCGCTTCATCATGGGCAGGGTCTTTCCCGACTGGAGCCCCAGGAAACTCGGTGTGGGCCCTAACCTCCTCTACGATGCCGTGGCCTACGTCGTCGGCACGAAGAGGGAGACGGTCCGCGAGGCTATCAACGCGACCGGTGACGCAGGCATCGCCGTCGAGGGACTCCTTGCAAAGAAAGAACAGACATCCTTCTTCATCCAGGAACTTGACCTCATCGAGGTCTACCGGGAGCTCGAGCGGATGGCGGCCGCTGGGGGGCAGCGGTCGCAGCGGGAGAAACTCCGTGTGGCACAGGGTCTCTTCGGCAACGCCCGCCCGCTGGAAGGACGGTATCTCGCACGGCTGATGCTTGAAGAGCTCCGTATAGGCATGGGCGAGGGGAGCGTCCGCGACGCCGTTGCGCGGGCGTTCGATCTCGATGTCCATCTGGTCGAGCACGCCCACCAGGCGATGAACGACCTCGGGGAGGTGGCCCTCCTCGCCCGGCGGGACCCGGCCGCTCTCTCCCGCGTGACGATCGAGCCTTTCCGGCCGGTGAAGATGATGCTTGCGCAGGCGGGCACCGTCGCCGGGCAGCTCGGGGACCACGGCGAGGTGGCGGTCGAGTACAAATACGACGGGAGCAGGTTCCAGTTCCATAAGGTGGGCGATATCTGCCGGATCTACTCGCGGAGACTGGAGGAGGTCACGGAGAGCCTCCCCGACATCGCGAGCCACCTTGCAGAAGCCACCGGCCACGACGTGATCCTGGACGGTGAGGCGGTCGCTGTCCGGGACGGGAGGCCCATGCCGTTCCAGTACGTGATCCGGCGGTTCCGGCGGAAACACCAGGTGGACTCGATGATGGAGAAGATCGAACTTGTGCCGCGGGTCTTCGATATCCTCTACCTGGACGGCGAGACGCTGATGGACCGGCCTCTTTCGGAGCGGCGCACGATCCTCGAAGAGGTGCTCGGTGCACACGTCGCGGAGCAGTTCAGGGTCGACAATGCGGCTGGGGCGGAAGCGATCTACACCGAGGCCTTAAACCTCGGGCACGAGGGCGTGATGGTGAAGGTCCTCGATTCGCCCTACACCCCGGGTGTCCGGGGCCGCCTCTGGGTGAAGGTGAAACCCGGGGTCGAGACGCTTGACCTTGCGGTCGTCGGGGCCGAGTGGGGCGAAGGGCGACGGGCGAAGATGTTCGGCTCGTTCCTGCTCGCGGTGCAGGACCAGGGCCGGCTCCTCCCCGTGGGGAAAGTGGCGACCGGGATAACCGACGAGACGCTCGCCGATCTCTATAGCCTCTTCAAGGATAAGGTAATCGCCCGTTCGGGAAAGGAAGTCACGCTTGAGCCGGATGTGGTTTTTGAGGTTGGCTACTCTGAGATCCAGACGAGCCCGAACTACGAGAGCGGGTATGCGCTCCGGTTCCCGAGGTTTGTGCAGGTGCGTGAAGATAAGAGCGTCGACGAGGCCGAGACCCTCGACTCTCTTGCCGAGCGCTACGGCCAGCAGAAGAACGGGCAGGGGTCCGGCTCCCTCCCCGCTTAGAAGTCAAAGAGCGTTTTTTGCGTCACGAGTTCCGGGATGAGCCTGCTGTAGGGGCGCCAGTGGGAGAAGCCGATGAGGCGGGAGGCGAGTTCGATCCCCTCGTTGAGGTCGGCGCATGGTGTCTTCTGCCCTCTCATGGCATTCCGGGTCGCCTCCCGGACAACCCAGGTGCCGAGCGGCGCCCAGTAATCGCTCGTGACGTTCCGGAGCACGAGCACCCGCGCCGAGCGCCGTATGCTCTCCAGGTACTCCGTGACCGCTAGGCGGGCCGAGTAGTAGGCGCCCGCGAGCGGTGAGTAGCCGGATTTGGTGAGGCCTTCGCCGTCCCGGGCGATCGTCTCGCTCCCGTCACCCCAGAGCGACTGCTTCCCCCAGACTTCGATCATCTCGAACTTCCAGTCGCCCGGGACAAGGAGGCAGACGATATGGTTGCCGTAGAGCGAGGCGGAGAAGACCTGGATGCCGTCGAGCGGCGAATACCGGGCGATCCTCTTCTTGAGCCGGTTTGAGACCGTGTCGTCGACCGCCGTGATTGCCCACCGTGTGGGGACGACGTGACGTTTTCGCCCGAGGAGGCCGGCGGTGAGGAGCTGGGTGATCTGGTAGACGTCGGTGCCCGATGTGTGGAGGATGTCGCAGGCATCGGTGGCAGAGAGGTCGGTATCCGACGTTGCCCGGTCCACCGCCCGGTCCACCCGCGCGTTATCGAGGACATCCATCTTCCGGATGGCGCCGGTGAGCCCGACGGGGGCGATCGTCCCGTCGAACCGGAGATCGAAGGCGACCGGCTTTACAAAGCGCACCTCCACATCGAGCGGCTGGCTCGAGAGCGCAATCTCCTGGAGGTTCCCGGCGAGCCCCTTCACCTCGCCGGCGCCGCGTATCGTCCGGGCCCGCAGCCCCACGATATCGTCGATCCCGAGCCCCCGGGCGACCCAGTCCGGCGGATGGTCGGCGTCGTTGATCATCAGCGGGCCGCCTGCTACCTTCGGGTAGCCGTAGCTTCCGACGAAGACCGACGGAGCGGACCCCTGGTAATGATCGGTCGGCAGGACCGGGAGCTGGGCGTAGAACCTGCTCATGATCGGGCAGCGTGGGAGCCCGCAGAGTCCTTTTCCTTTACATTCGGCGCATCGCATCTCTTATCCTCCGCGGCGGTCGACGACAACCCGCACCCTTCCCGCAAGGGAGCGGAGCGTCTCTTCCACCCATTCCTCCCAGCAGAGTGGGTTGAGGTCCCGGGTGACCGCAAGTTCCCGTCCGAGATCGTCGTCCCGCCCGCGGACGACCTCGACCACCACCGACCCGGGCGCAAACCCGGGCTCCACGATGCAGTCGGCGTCCCCGTCGACCACGCCGAAGACGGGGATGCCGGCGTGGGAGCAGATGTGACCGCAGACGGCGGTGGTGTCGTCGCCGACGGCGAGGACGCCGCAGACTCCCTCTCCGATCTCCTGGTAGAGGGTGTGGCCGCAGTGGTCAATGACCGCAATCCTGCCCGCACGGGTGGTGCGCTCTCCCTGCCGGGGAGGGGCAGTCCGCACCGTCCCGCTCTTGCACCAGGCCGCATCGAGGTCCGGCAGGCCCTCCCGCAGGAGTTTCTCAAGCCCGTGAGGCTTCGGCTCAAGCCCGGAGACGGCTCTCACGGTCCCGCCCTCTCCGGAGAGGACGACCGTCTCCTCTGTTGCGGTCCCGATAACGATCCCGTTGACGAAGACCGCCTCCCCCGGGAGGCACCCGCGGATCTCCCGCACGCCATTCCTTCGGGCTCCGATGCTCGTCCCGGGAACGAGGGCATACCCGGTCAGCCCTGCGATCTCCTCTGCGAGGACGCTGTCGGCATGGTTCCAGCAGTAGACGGTGCGGCTCGAAGCCTCAACGTGGACGAGCCCCTGCCCGTCCCCGAGGCGGCCGGCGACGAGCTCGCCGAATATCTGTCCCGACTCCGGTGTCTTTCCCCGGTTGACCAGACACGTCCGCCCGGAGAGGGCGGCGAGGACCACACTCGGGCGCTCGTCCGTGCAGGTCACCGGGAGCCCCGACTCTTCAGCGGCAGTCCGGGCCATCACCCCGGCGACGAGCACCTGCTGTGGGGAGAGGAGCCCGATCAGCCGCTCCACGTCGCCGGCATCGAAGACCTCGGGGCCGTGCACCACCATGACGAGGTTCATCAGGTACTCCTCTGTCCTCGCGGAGTATCAGGTTACCGTCCTGACGAGTTGTGCTGGATGGGGAGGTAGGGCATCAGGGCGGTGGCGAGTTTTGCTATGTCCATGGACTGCAGGATGACGCGGCCCGGGCCGGTCAGCGTCGTCAGGAAGAGCCCCTCGCCGCCGAAGAAGACGGTCTTCACGCCGCCGGCAAGCGCGATGCTGTAGTCGACGGTGCTCTCGAACCCGACGACGAGGCCCGTCTCCACCCTGACCACCTCTTCGGGCTTAAGCGTCATCTCCATGATGTCGCCGCAACAGTGGAGGAACGCCGTCCCCCTGCCGGAGAGCCGTTGCAGGATGAACCCCTCACCGCCGAAGGCGCCCGACCGGAGCTTCTTCGTGAACGCTATATCGAGGTCGATGCCCTGCTTGGAGCAGAGGAACGCATCCTTCTGGGCGATGAACTCGTTTCCGGCAAGGTCTAGCGTGAAGATCTTCCCGGGGACGTTCCCGGCAAAGGAGACGAACCCCTCCCCTCCCTGCGGGGTGAACTCGGTCATGAAGAGGCTCTCGCCGGTCACCATCCGCTTGAGTCCCTTGAAGAGCCCGCCCTTCATGTTGGTGGTCATCTGCATGTTCCCGCTCATGTTGACCATGGCGCCGGCCTCGGCGCAGGCGCTCTCCCCCTGGGAGAGGCGGAGGGTCACCATCTGCAGGTTGTCTCCAGTGATCTCATAGTGCATGCTGATGATTTTTTTGTCGCGAGAGAATAGGTTTTCCCTTTATTCCGCGGAAAAACCCCGGATCCTGCGCCCTCCCCTCCATACCGGGAACATCTCCTCCGGCACGCTTCGAGCCGCCGGGGGATCCGATAGTGCGCTACGAAACAACTGATACTCAACTTTGTTGAGATCTCATCTGGGTGTTCCCGCTTGATTGCAATCCGGGGCACGGCTTTCCCTGGGGTATCGCCATGACTGCCCCCGCCCCCCCGGGGGGGCGGGGGAGGAGGCCGG
>DANY01000008.1:76432-99801 GCA_002501655.1 Methanoculleus sp. UBA303 | reverse complement strand
GTTGTTTCGTAGGGCACTACCGACGGAACGAACCATTATACTCCGGCGGCACCGACCTTTGCAGCGTGACCGATCACGCAACCGCCTGGGACAGGGACTACCAGAGGCGGGGAGACCTCTGGGGCGGAGCAGCGGCACCGCTCCCGGACGTTCCGGCAGGTGCCGCAGTCCTGGAGATCGGTTGCGGGAACGGCAAGACCCTCTCCGCGCTCGCCCGGCGCTCCTCCCTCGTGACCGCGGTCGACATATCTCCCCATGCCGTCAGTCTCGCCCGGCGGCGCCCGGGAATTGCGGCGGCCGGCCTCGCCGTTGCCGATGCCCGGTGCCTCCCATTCCACGGGGAAGCGTTCGATGCGGTCTTCCTGGTCCACATCACCGGCCACCTGCCCGGGCCGGGCCGCCGGGCCGTGGCATCCGAGGTCTGCCGGGTGCTCAGGACCGGCGGGACGGCCTTCTTCCGGGGCTTCTCCGTCGAGGATATGCGTGCCGGGAAGGGAACGGAGACGGAGGAGCAGACCTTCCGCAGGGGCGACGGCATCATCACCCACTACTTCACCGAAGACGAGGTGAGGGAACTCTTTGCACCGCTCATCCCCGTCTCGGTCCGGACACGCCGCTGGTATATGCGGGTCAGGGGCAGGGACCTCCCCCGGGCCGAGGTCGAAGCGGTGTTCAGGAAGGCGGCCTAGCATCGGGCGGGGTTTGTGCCCGCTTCTCTCCGGGAGGGGCGGGAGGACGGACCGGGATGTTTGGGCCTTCAGGGTGAGGGGCGCCGGTCGGCACCCCGGCATCCCCGCTCTCCGGCCCGCCAGGGACCGGAACCGGAGATGAACATACCTTTTTTACGCTTCCAGACTGAGATATAGTACCAGGATATGTGGACCCCGGTGTGCGCACATCGGCCCAAACGGCCTGCTCCCGGGTTCTTCGTGCAGTATGGTCAACCTTTTTTGACAGCCGGACAAAATAAAGGAGAGGAAGAGAGGTCATGTGTATTGCAATGCCCGCTGAGGTACTCGAGATAAAAGAGGGCAACATCGGCGTCGTCGACTTCGGGGACCTGCAGCAGGAGGTCAGGCTCGACCTCGTGGACGTGAGCGTCGGGGAGTTCGTGCTCGTCCACGTCGGGTTTGCCATCCAGCGCCTCAGCAGAGAGGAGGGGCTCGAGACCCGCGAGGTCTTCAGGCAGGTCTACGCCGCGATGACGGAGGAGTAATGCACGAGTACAGCATCGCCTACGACATATACACGACGGCCCGCCGGGCAGCGCTCGATAACAGCGCAAACGAGGTCAAATGTGTCTGTGTGGACGTCGGCAAGATGGCGATGGTGAACCCCGAGCAGGTGGAGTTTCTCTTCAATATCATCATCGAGGACGACCCGCTCTTTGCGGGCGCCCGGCTCTCGTGCCGGGAGATCGAGACGCGCACCCGCTGCTCCTGCGGCTACGAAGGGAGCGAGCGGTTCGTCTGCCCCGGGTGCGGAAAACTCCCGGAGGTTGTTGCAGGAATGGAGATCGTCGTTACAAACATCGAGATAGAAGTGGGCGAAGAATGAAAGTCAATCTCATGCACGGTGCCGGCGGTGAAGTGATGGGCGAACTTCTTCGCGTCATCACCAACCTCAAGCACAACAACGCCGGCGGGATAGGGCTCGAATCGCTGGACGACGGCGCGGTCATCCCTATAAACGGTCAGAACATCGTCTTTACGACCGATAACCACGTAGTCTCGCCGATCTTCTTCCCCGGCGGGGATATAGGACGGATCGCTGTCTGCGGAACGATCAACGACCTTGCCATGATGGGCGGGCGGCCGATCGCCCTCTCGTGCGGCATGGTCATCCCCGAGGGCTTCGACGTCGCGGACCTCGAGCGGATCGTCGCATCGATGGACGCCGCTCTCGACGAGTGCGGGGCAAGTCTCGTCACGGGAGACACCAAGGTGCTCGAGCGGGGCGCGCTCGATACCATCATCATCAACACCGCCGGCATCGGCGTCGCCGAGCGGGTGGTGCGGGACAACGGCCTCGCGCCCGGCGACAAAATCATCGTCAGCGGCACCATCGGCGACCACGGCATCGCCATCATGGCACACCGCGAGGGGTTCGATTTCGGCAGCCAGATCCATTCTGACGTCTCCCCCCTCTGGACGCTCGTCGAGGGGGCGCTCGCAGCCGGGAACATCCACGCCATGAAAGACCCGACACGAGGCGGGTTCGCGAACGCCATCAACGAGATGGCGAGAAAGAGCGGCGTGGGCGTCATCATCGAGGAAGAAGCCCTTCCCTTCCGGAGGAATGTCCTCTCCGCCGCCGGCATGCTCGGCATCGATCCTCTTGAGGTCGCGAACGAGGGAAAGGTCGTCATGGGGGTCGCACCCGGCGACGCCAAGGCCGTCCTCGCAGCGCTCCGGAGGCATCCCTACGGGCGGGACGCGGCGATCGTCGGCGAGGTCGTCGAAGGTTCCCACGTGATTATGCGGACCACCATAGGCGGAGAGCGGTTCATCGAGCCTCCGATCGGCGATCCGGTCCCGCGCGTCTGCTAGCGGTGAAACCATACCTTTTTACGCCTCGTCCTCAACCCCTGCAGGTATACGATGACGTCATGGGCGGTCTTATGGAGAGGCATGGTACGATGAAAGAGAGGGCAGCGATCGAGGTGCGGCTGGTGGACCTCTGGGACGTGGATATGATCGCCGACCTCTACCGGGCAGGCGGCTGGTGGAACGAGAAATGGAACCCTGCCAGCCTCGGCGCCCTCATCGCCGGGAGTTTCGCCTTTGCCGTCGCCGTCGACCCTGCGACCGGCAAAGCGGTCGGGATGGGCAGGGTACTCTCGGACGGGGTCTCGGACGCCTACGTCCAGGACCTGGTCGTCCTCCCCGACTACCGGGGCCGGGGCATCGGAACGATGATCGTATCAACGCTGCTGGATCACTGTAAATCTGCAGGGGTCATCTGGGTCGCCCTTGTCGCCGAACCCGGGACCGAACCTTTCTATACCGCGCTTGGGTTCCGGAGAATGGAGGGGCACATACCCATGCGGTGGTACCCTGAAGAGAGGTGAGGATGATTGAGATTCTCTGACTTCAAACCCGTAAACCTGGACGATCGCGACCTCTTCTGGGGACACTACCGGCAATACCCTCAGGTGCACAGCGACAACACGTTTGCAAATATGGTCTGCTGGAACCACTACGCAAACTACCGCTTTATAGAGGTGGACGGCTCAATCGTCCTCTCAAGCACCATCAACGATGTCACGTCGTTTCGCATGCCGATCGGCCCCAGAAACCCGGACCTGATCGGGGACGTCATCGATCTGGCGGCGAGGGAGGGCGGCGACACACCTCTCTGGATACTGGATCCGGCAAACGAAGCGTGGATCCGGGAACTCTACCCGGACCTCCCCCTGCACGCAAGTCGGGACTTCTTCGACTACATCTACCGGACCGAAGACCTCGCCGACCTTGCCGGGAAGGGCTACGCCACCATCCGGCGCCAGATTAACCGTTTTGAGCGCGAGTATGCGTATACGGTCGAGGAGATCACCGAAGAGAACATCGATGAGGTCTGGGAGTTCCTGGTCATCTGGTGCGAGTGGCGGGACTGCAACTCCGAGTCCATACTTGCTTCTGAGAAAGAAGCCATCTTCTTTGCCGTGAACCACTTCTTCGCTATCGGGCTTGAGGGGCGGATCGTCAGGATCGGCGGTACCATCGGGGCGGTATCGATTGTCGGCAGGGTCAACGCGGATATGGCGGTCGTCCACTTCGAGAAGGCGCTCCCCGAGACCTACCCGGGCATTTACAAGGTGATCACGACCGAGACGGCGGCAGGGCTCCGGAAGCGCTACCGCTACATCAACCGGGAGTGCGACATGGGCGTGTCCGGGCTCCGCGAATCAAAGACACGCTACCACCCCGCCTACATGGTCGAGGTGTACCACGCAACCCGGGACGACCTGGAGGCACACTGCCGATGACCGCCGACCTGGTGCTCATGAACATGGGGCTCCCGACAGGCCGGCGCGCCGACATCGTCATCGCCGGCGGTATCGTCCGGCACGTCGGCGCAGCGGTGCGTGCCGACGATACGATCGACTGCAGCAGGTTCACCTGTCTTCCCGGGGCGGTCGACATGCACGTCCATATGCGGGGAGGGGTGCAGGCGAAGAAAGAGGACTGGCGAACGGGCACAGTGAGCGCGATCGCCGGCGGGGTGACGGTCGTGGTCGACCAGCCCAACACCGTCCCCCCCATCACCACGCCCGAGATCCTCCGGGCACGTCTCCGCGAGGCCGAAGAGCATGCCGTCTGCGGTTTTGCGGTCAATGCAGGCGTTACTCCGGATGCGGACCTTGCAGGTATGTGGCATGCCGGTTCGATGGCGTTCGGGGAGACCTTCGCCGCACCGTCGAGTTACGGCGGGGGACTTGACCCTGAAACCCTCCGGGTGTTGCTCGACCGCATCCATACCCTTGGAGGGCTTGCGACGGTCCACGCCGAGGAGGTCGCGGGTCCGGCGCCGGCAACGCTCGCCGGCCACAACAGGGCGCGCTCCGGCGCCGGGGAGGCGCGCGCCATGCGGGCGATCTCCGCCCTCGCCCCGGAGAGGATGCGGCTCCATTTCTGCCACGCGAGCACCGCCGCCTCAATTGAGGCCGCACGGGGCACGGTGGAGGTGACGCCGCACCACCTCTTCCTCTCGTACACTATGTTTGAGGAGGACGATACCCGGGCCCGGGTGAACCCCCCGCTCAGGGACGAAGAGACCCGCCGCGGCCTCTGGTCCTGCTGGGATGCGATCGACGTCATCGCGTCCGATCACGCCCCGCACACGTTCAGCGAGAAAGCACTGCCGTTTGAGGCCGCTCCCTCCGGTATCCCCGGAGTCGAGACGATGGTGCCGCTCTTGATGGCGGCGGTGCAGAGGCGAGAGATAAGCCTCACATCGGTGATGGAGAAGACGTCGTGGAGGCCTGCCGCCATCCTCGGCATACCGCGCGCAGGGTTTGAGCCGGGCGACCGGGCGGACTATGCCCTCTACCCGGACGAAGTCACCCGCATCGATGCTTCCCGGCTCCACGCAAAGTGCGGCTGGTCGCCGTTTGAGGGGCTTTCTGCAGTCTTCCCGGAAGAGGTGATCGTCCGGGGTGAGCGGGCCTACGCCTGCGGGGACCACCTGGCGGCGCACCCGGCATGGTACCCCGGGCAAGGATATTTATCCTCACAAAATAAATAATATAGAGCCGATACAGCGCATCTTATAGGTCCCCGGGTGATCACCTGGCGAAACGCCCGATATGATCCACGGGACAACCCAGGTGCGCGACAGGCACGCCTGGCATATAGGGTACGATCGCGTGAGGACCGGCACAAGCCGCCTGTGATCATCGATCGTTAGTGCCGGGCGACATTCCTGATTTCATGAGGCCTCTTTTATGGAACCGTATGCCGATGCCGTCGTCGAAAACTCACATGGCGTGGTCATAGCGCTCGACGTTACAGCAGGCGCAAAACGGTCTTCGTTTCCGGCAGGCTACAACGAGTGGCGGAAGAGTATCCGCTGCCAGGTCGCGGCCCCTGCCGTCGGCGGGAAGGCGAACCGTGCCATCATAGACCTCGTCGCAGGAACGCTCGGCGTACCCCGCGCTGACGTCAGCATCATATCCGGGCACACGTCCTCCTCAAAGGCTGTTGCAATCGCCGGTTTATCGAAATCTGATGTTGTCGCATGCCTGAACGCCGCCAGTGCATGATCCGGCGCGACAGGGAGTCGCGAGAACACCGGGGCGGACCGGATTTAATCACGAGATTATTATACCACAGGATACATTCAAATAAGGCCATTGTGAGGCCAAATTTTTGATTTTCCTTCTAAAAAATCTTGCGTTCAAACCGCCATCTGATTTAAGTAATTGCACCCTAGATATATAATTGACCCCTATGCCCGCGCACATGAGAACCCGCATGGCATATGGCATCAGATTTACACTGAAGGAGGCAGAACTCCATGTATTCACCAGATACTACAAAGTACCTTATCCATCTTACTCTGCAGATCGAAGGAGTGGTCGATAAACCCGATGTCGTGGGCGCCATCTTCGGCCAGACCGAGGGTTTGCTCGGCGAAGATCTCGACCTGCGCGATCTCCAGAGAACCGGCCGCGTCGGCAGGATCGACGTCCAGATAACCGCAAAGAGAGGCGAGACAAAAGGCGAGATCCTCATATCATCATCGCTCGACCGGGCGGAGACTGCGCTCCTTGCGTCGTCGCTCGAGACGATCGACCGGGTCGGACCATGCACGGCCCGCGTGAAGGTTGACCGCATCGAGGATATCCGGGTGACCAAGCGGCGCAGGATCGTCGACCGTGCTAAAGAACTCCTCCTTGAGGACTTCGATGAAGGCACCATAAACAGCGACGACCTGCTCGATGAGGTCCGGGAAGTCATACGGATAGAGAAACTCGAGTACCTCGGTGAGGAGAGAGTGCACGCGGGCCCGAACGTCATGGCCTCCGATGCTATCATCCTCGTCGAGGGACGGGCTGACGTCATCAACCTCCTGCGCTACGGCATCAAGAACGCGGTTGCGGTCGAGGGGACCAACGTCCCGCGCATCATCATCGACCTCTGCTCGCAGAAGACCGCGACGACCCTGCTCGACGGGGACCGGGGCGGGGAACTGATCCTCCGCGAGCTCCTCCAGGTCGCCGAGATCGACTTCGTGGCATACAGCCCCCGGGGGAAGAGCGTCGAGGAGATGAGCCGCAAAGAGATCGTCAAGGCGCTCCGGAACAAAGTGCCCGTGGAGGTGGTCACCGAGCATCTCGCCGATGAGGGGGCAGCGGAGCGGGTGCCTGCATCTGCCGGACCCGCCGGTGCAGGCGAGGCCGGTGGAGACGAGCGGCCGTCACAACAGCAGAGAAGCGGGAATGAGGGGAGCCAGAAACCCCCCTCGACACTCGGCGAGCACATGGCTGACGTCAGGGACAGAAAAATCGCACGGTTCCTGTCCCCGGATTATACCGTCCTCATGGAATCGAACGCCGCCGATGTCGAGGGCGCACTCCAGACCCTGAACGACGATGTTGAAGGGCTTGTCGTCGATCGCATCATCGACCAGAAACTCCTCGATCTGATCGGAGGAAGGGACCTCGAGTTTGTGGCTGCCCGGGACTTTAAGGGTATCATAAAGCGCCCACTGTCCATCAGGCTTATAAAGATAGGGTGAAGGTTATCCGTGGGTGCAAATTTATATATGTTTATATTCACCATTTTTATCTCTGGGAGAGAATATGCACAAGGAAGAGTTAATAGCCTTACATGGGATTCTCACAGAGATAAAAGACTTCTTTGAGATGACAAACCCGGAGTTGAAGTTCTCGCAGTATTATGCGTTGAAGATAGACCCTTCTCAGGTGCATAAGAGCAAAATGGAACATAAATATGCAATATTTGTGCTCGGGACGGAACTTGCAAACGCCATGAAGGATGTGGAGTTCTCATCGTCGGGCAGGATCTCTGCCCGGATGAAAGAACTCGCCGAGAAGACATTGAAAGAGATTGAGTATCTCCAGTGAGAACTCCCCTGTTCACGCATCGCCCGCCGTCGGGGGTATGCCGCCGGAGCCTCCTGCCCCGCCGGTCCTCTCCTCAGGCCCGCATTTCGCGCTCACGCTCAATGAGGTAAGCAGCCAGCAGTCTCGGGATCGGTGCCGCCATGCAGTGCCAGTTTGGCGTCCCATTCACCTCAAGAACCGTGTAGCCTTCCCTGTCCCGGAGAAGATCGACACCACAGTAGTCAATCCCGACCGCTGACGCCGATGCCTCGGCGATGGCGCGCATCTCCTCATCGATCGAGACCGGCATACCAATCCCGCCCTGGTGGATGTTGTGCATCAGGCCCTCGGATACCCGGGTTATCGCGCCGACAGCCTCTCCGCCGAGGACGAAGACACGGAAGTCCCGGTCGTTCTTGACGTATTCCTGCAGGTACCAGGGTCCCGACCCGAGGTCGCCCGGATCCGTCACCAGCCGGATACCGTTTCCGTCATACCCGTAGAGCGGCTTATAGACGACTTTTCCGTGCCGCAGAAGGAAGTCCCGCGCCTGCGCCTCCGACCGCAGGTAGGCCGTCTCCGGCGTCCGGATACCGTTCTGCAGCAGGAGCGCCGACGTCATCACCTTCGATGCACAGGTAACTATGCTCTCAGGTGTGTTGATCACCTGGTTATGGAGCGAGAGCACGCTCAGGGTCTCAAACTGATGCCCGTCCTGCCGGATTCCACAGACCCAGACGAGTTCGTTCTCAAGCCCGGAGTTGAGGGGGTCGATTGCACCGAGATCAAGGGTCCTGCATCGGGCATCGGCTCTCTCCAGCTCCTGTATAACAGCGCCGGTCGAGTTATCGTCCGGCGTATCGGTTGGTTTTGGTACGATATGGATCATACGCCTCACATCCCGCTCCCGGGACTCATGGTCCACTCTCAGGGTTCCACTATTGTTTTGTACCTTGCCAGATATAATCGGTGGGGAAGAATACCATGCAGAAGAACCGGATCGGTATCATCGGGTGCGGAAACCCCCTCATGGGAAACGACGCGGCGGGGATCCTGGTGATGCACCTCTTCGAGGGGAGATATGCCGGCGTCGACGCGATCGATGGCGGCACCGGGGGTTTTGGCCTTATCCCGCTGATGGAAGAGTATGAGAAGGTTGTGATCGTCGACGCTATGACGGGCATCGGCGGTCATATCGGTGACGTCATCGTCTTCGAAGCACCGCCGTCTCCGGACCTCCCGGTATGCGCACTCCATGACATAGGGGTCGGTGAGGTGGTAACAATAGCCCGCGAACTCGGGTACGTCGCGGAGGTTGTGACCATCGGGATCGAGGTGGGCGAGATCAAGGCGTTCAGTCAGGATAGAGATCCGGCAGTCGAAGAGGGGATCCGGGTTGCCGGGAGAGAGATCCTCAGGATCCTGCAGGGATGGACCGGCAAGGCCAGCGATCCTCTTAAAAATATGTAGATGAAGCCTCAAGATGTATGGACATCACGCTCATTTCAAAAGATATAAATAGCAAGGCTTAATTTATACCTCTGCGCTGAAGTGTCTGTATGCAGCTGCCACGAGGTCGGTTCCATCGTCTTCTCAAGTCCACGGCATCCCGTGCCCTGATAGAGGAGATGGGCTCAACACGGTTTACCGGGATCTGCACGATCGTCCTTGGCGGCGAGAGTGCCGTCCTGGTACTGAACGAAGGGTTGGTGGTGCTTGCCGAATATGGGGGCATAAAGGGGCAGCACGCACTGGACGCGGTGTTGAAGGGCGAGGAGAGTGAAGCGGCGGCAGAGTTGAACCTCCTGACGCCTGAACAGATACAACTCGCCCGGGAGTTCAACCGGGCGTTTGCAACCGCCGGCCCCGAGACCGAAGACCAGGGAAGACCATCACCAACGAAGGCTGCTCCAGGAGGGACGAAGCCACCCACCGGGCCGAAGGGAACCGCTGTGACACATTCGTCGAAGCGCCATCCTGAACCGCCCGCAGAGAGGCACAGGATCCCCATGCCGGGAGTGAAACCCGTGCAGGAGACGGCTGCAGCGCCTCCATCCGGGAACGACGAGATCGACACGCTCATCCGGAACATGGAGGAGATGGATGTCGAGCAACTCGTCAGCAGTTTCAGGGTAAACTGCAAGGATATGCTCCGGAGGATTCATCTCGATCATCTCATTCAGGACGAAGATACGTAAAACATGCAGGAGTTGATAATAAATGGATTCGACAGGCACCATCCAGATTTTCCTCATTATCATAACGGTGACGGTGATAGTTGGTTTCGCCGGCATTCTGTACTTTCTTTCGAGGATCTCCCGAACACTCGCCGGGCAGCGGCCCGAAGGCGCTACCGGGGCTCAAGGGAAACCGGGCAGAGTTGCTCAGCCGGCCTCCGCCAAGCCCGCGAGATCCCTCAGTGAGATCGATTCCGGGAGTATGAGAAGCCTGGAAGAGTATCTGGGAGCGATCGGCGAGAAGTACAGCCTTACGTCTTTCACGCTGGCAACCGCAGACGGCCTCCTGATCGGCTCGACGAGGCCCGGCGGCGAGGACGAGGCCGCGCGGTACAGTTACCTCTACACCCAGGGAAGACTGCAGGATGAGACCGGAGCAGAACTCCTTGGCATCCCCTACCGCGGGGAAACGGTCGTCGGCATCGCCCGCCCTTCGGAGCACCTCTCCGCCGAACTGATGAGCGCACTCGAGCAGGATACCCGGGATGCCCTGAGGCACTGGGCGTAACGCCGGTGAGCCCAAAGAGACAAAATAACGAGTGATTCCATGGTAAAAGTATACACGATTGCGTCCGGTAAAGGCGGTACCGGCAAAACAACGGTCACTGCAAATCTGGGGCCTATGCTGGCCCGGTACGGGAAGAAGACGTGCATCCTGGATGCCGATGTCGGGATGGCGAATCTCGGACTCATTCTCGGGCTTGAGAATCTGCCGGTGACCCTGCACGAGGTGCTGGCAGGTAAAGCGCGTGTCAGGGACGCCATATACGAAGGACCGTTCGGCGTGAAGGTGGTCCCGTGCGGGCTCTCTCTGCAGGGTTTCCAGCAGTCGAACCCGGACCGGTTGAAAGACGTCATGGCCGACCTTGTGAGCGAGTTCGATATCCTGATCCTGGACGCTCCTGCGGGGATAAGCAGGGACGGCGTCATCCCGCTGACGATCGCCGACGGGGTGATCCTTGTCGTGAACCCTGAGATCTCCTCGATCGTCGACGCCCTGAAGACAAAGATCCTGACCGAGACGGTCGGCGGGCACATCGAAGGGGCGATCATCAACCGGGTTGCCGCTAGCGGGGACGAGTTCAACCGCGCGCATATGGGGAAACTCCTCGGCGTCCGGGTGCTCGGGGTCATACCGGAAGACCCCAACGTTCGGCGTGCATCGGCCAGCAGGTCGCCGATCGTGGTGAAGTACCCGACATCCGAGGCATCCCGGGCCTTTAAGCGCATCTCCGCCGATGTAGCCGGTATCGAATACGTCGAGGAGGAGATGCCGGTGCCACGGGAAGGGTTCGTCGAGCGACTGGCCCGCGCTCTCTTCCGGGCGAAAGCGTGATGCCTGAGGCTTATCTCATCCTCACTACCGCCTTTCTCTCTTCGGGTCTCGCCGCGCAGTGACGCGCCGGCACACGGGAGAGCAGGTCTCTGCGGCGAAGGAGCGGACTCGCCGGCGTCAATTTGGGCTGCACAAAGCGCCCTGAACCCGGTATCACCAGAAAACCTATCCTTCCCCTCTTCCTCGCCGACGACCCGGCCACTTTTTATAAGGATTCCTGGCCGGCAGATGCCCTGAAAATGCGTGAACTACCCCGCCCTAAAGTGCGGGGCTTCCTGCTTCATCCTTCCTCTATTGAGGCAAGTCCACAGGCTCGATGGCGCGTTCCGCACCTGTTAATACGCCGACAAGGTTCTGCTCTTGTACAGCAAACTTCTTGATATTGATCGCTGCGTTAATATCTCGATCATGGACGGTACCACAATCGGAACATATCCATTCGCGATCCGAGAGTTTCAGATCGCGGTTACGGTACCCGCAGCAGCTACAAATTTTCGATGATGGATCGAACCTTCCAATCGTAAGGAGTGTCTTTCCATACTTCCGACATTTATAGTTCAGCATCGTGAAGAAGGTACTCCACGATACGTCGTTGATACTCCGGGCTAATTTGTGGTTTTTCTGCATACCAGCGACATTCAACGATTCTACTGCGATGGCTTGATTCTCGCTCACAACTTGATAGGAAAGTTTGTGCAGGAAATCGTTCCGCTGGTTTGCAACCTTCTCATGACCCGTCGCTAACTTCCGGATCGCCTTTTGCCGGTTCTTCGATCCTTTTACCTTCCGCGATACACGTCGCTGCAACACTTTCAGGCGTTGTAGCGAGTTCTTTAGATACCGAGGATTCGCAACCTTCTCACCGGTCGAGAAGGTTGCGAAGTCTGTTAAGCCAACATCGATCCCGATCGTCATGTCAGATGTGAACGATACCGGGGTCGGCTCGGGTTGTTCATCATCAACCAAAATACTGATGAACCACTTTCCGGTAGATGTTACCGAAACCGTCGCGTACTTCATCTTCCCGGCGAACACACGATGTAGCATCGTCTTAACGTCACCGATCTTCGGCAGTTTGACCCGGTTAGACTCAAAATCTACACGGTAATGTTGCGGTACCTGAAACGACTGTACCGGATTCTTCTTCGACTTGAACTTCGGAAATCCCTTCTTCTCACGGAAGAACCGGGTGAAGGCGTTGTCAAGGTTCCGGTTCGCATACTGGAGCGACTGTGAGTTGACGTCGGCTAACCACGGATACTCCGCTTTCAGCGCAGGAAGCTGGTTGTTCAGATCGAAACACGACAGTCGTTTTCCGTTCTGCTCGTACGCCCGGATCTTTTGTTCTAACGAACGGTTGTACACAAACCGACAAGCGTGGATGTGACTCATGAGCAGCGGAATCTGCGTTTGAGTCGGATACATCCGATACTTGTAGGCTCGAAGCATACAAATGTGGATCACACTTACAGTAATAAATAGGATTCTATAATCCTATTGACGAAGGGACTCCGCTTTCATCCCCGGCCTAAAGGCCGGGGTCTTCCCGCTCCGCCCCTTCAACCCCGCGAGATAAAATTCTGAATTTTAGCCTGGGATGGAAATATTTGCAGCGAACAAACTATATATGACTATACTTTAATAGCAGGAAGTGGTAACCCCATTCAGAGGCTCATAATGGATATACGTGTGGATAAGGACGCGTGCGTCGGGTGCGGTCTCTGCGTCAAAGACTGCCCGATGCATGTGTACGAACTCCAGAACAAGGTGAGTGTTCCGGTCAGGCCGAATAACTGTATGGGGTGCCTGTCCTGTCATGAGATCTGCCCGGCCCAGGCGCTCGAACATCGCGGCGTCTATCCTGCCCGGAGGCATTACATCGACATCAAAGTCTGTGAGATGCTTCGGAAGGTGATCTGATGAGCGCGGGCTACATCGACGAATTGCATGATGCCTTTCACTCTGATCTCGTCTACCGGTCGGAAGATATCCCCCTTGACTGCACGCCGAAGCCAAAAGAGATGGAACAGACGCTCCACGGTGTGATGAAACTTAACGGTCTGGTCATCAGGTCGCTCGAAGAGATCGCGGGCAGAGGGGCGAACGCAGTCACCTACCGGGCCGGGAAGAAGTTCGGCCACGAGGTCGCCAAATACTTCCAGAAGCGTGAGGATGTGGAGGGGGCGCTCCACGAACTCTCCGACCTGCTTCGCGGCCAGTACTCGTTTGAGGTCTGGAAACCTGAGGATAAGGAGACGTTCATCATCGAAGAGAACGGCGAGACCTTCATCTACCTCGTCTTCCACGACTGTATCGTCCGCCAGACGTTGCGGAGAAACGGCCTCGACCAGGGCGGTCCGCTCTGCCAGACGCTCTTCGGCTACGTCGTGGGCGCGATCGAGGAGATCACCGGCCGGAAAGCCAAACTGGAGATCGTCCACACCGGCCCGAACGCCTGCCTGAAGAAACTGGTTCTGAAATGAGGCAGTATGATGAAGATCGCTATTGAGGAACTGGCAGGGTGTTCCGGGTGCACGATTGCGGTGCTCGATCTCCACGAGATGCTCCTTGATGTCATCGCTGAAGCGGAGATCGTCTACTCTCCGGTGATTATGGACGCGAAGGAGCCACCCGAAGGCATCGACATAGCGTTCGTGACGGGGGCCGTCCGCAACGAGGAGAACCGGGAGCGGCTCGAGAAGATCCGGAAGCGGGCAAAGACGCTCGTGGCGCTTGGGACGTGCGCCTGCTATGGGGGAATATCAGGCCTCTCGATGCTGAGTTCAAACGTCGACCTCTTTTCGTGCGTCTACCGGCAGGTGGAGACGGCAAAGCCCGACGGGGTTATCCCGACGGATGTGCCGCCGTTCCTCTACCGGGCGTTCGCGGTGGGCGATCTCGTGAAGATCGATTACTACATCACGGGCTGCCCTCCGAAAGAGGCGTTCTTGAAGAAGATCATCCCGGCGATGATCGCGGGGAATACCCTCGACCTCTCGCGTAAATCCGTCTGTTCGGAGTGCGACAGGACCATGGGGCCGGTCGAGAACTGGACGCTCTTGCGGCGGCACGAGGGAGTTCCCGACCGTGAGCACTGCCTGCTCGGGCAGGGCTACCTCTGCCTCGGGAGTGTCACCTTCGGCAGGTGCGCCGCGACCTGCCCGAAGAACAACATACCGTGCCACGGGTGCAACGGCCCGTCGCTCGATATACTCCGTGAACCCTGCCGGGACATCTACGGCATGATGGTGCGGAGAATTTCGGATCTCACCGATAAGCCGGAGAAAGAAGTGGAGAAGGAACTCTACGACGTTGCGCATACGATGTACGCCTTCACCATCGGGAGCCTGATCATGGAGGATAAGGAGATGTCGAAGATTCGTGACCTGGTCAAGGAGAGGGGCAGATGAAAGAGATCACGATCAGCCCGGTGACCCGGATTGAGGGTCACGCCGGCGTCAAGATCTACCTCAACGACCAGGGCGAGGTCGACTCGGCCCACTTCCAGGTCGTTGAACTCAGGGGGTTTGAGAAGTTCCTCGTCGGGGCGGCGATCGAGGAGGCCCCCCGGATCACGCCTCGCATCTGCGGTATATGCCCCTCGGCGCACCATCTGGCGGCGGCGAAAGCGACCGACCGGATCTTCGGCGTCGAACCGCCCGCGACCGGGAAGAAACTCCGGGAACTCCTCAACGTCGGTCAGTTCACCCATTCCCACGCCCTCCACTTCTTCATGCTCGCAGCTCCCGACTTCATCCTCGGCCATGATGCGCCGGCGGAGATCCGGAACGTCGTCGGGCTTGCCCGTCACTCGCCTGAGATCGCAAAGAAGGCTATAGCGGTCCGGAAGTTCGGCCAGCGCCTGACGGAAGCGGTCGGCGGTAAACCCATCCACCCGGCAAACGCTCTCCCTGGCGGTATGTCGGCGCCGCTGACAGAGGGGAAGAGAGCCGAATTGGCCGTTATGGCGGACGAAGCGCTCGGAATCGCCCGGGAGGGGTGGGATATCGCACGCACCCTCCTTGACGGCGTCGATACCGGCATTGGGGCCATAAAGACGGGGTTCCTGGGCATGACCAATCACGGGCTCTACTCGACCTGCGAAGGGCCTGTCGCGATGCTTGGCCCGGACGGGGGCCGGATCGGTTCGTTCTCGGGCCCGGAGTACACGAACTTCATCGAGGAGTACTCGGAGGACTGGTCGTACCTGAAGTTCGCCCGGTTCAAAGGCGGAGACTACTACCGTGTCGGGCCGCTCGCCCGGCTCAATATCGTGGAGAGGATGGGGACAGAGCATGCCGATGCTGCTCTCGCGGAGTACCGCGAGCGGTTCGGCACCGTCGCCCAGGCTGCGCTTGCCTACCACCTGGCCCGCTATATCGAGTTCCTCGCCTCGTGCGAGCGGGCGGTGGAACTGCTCTCGGACCCCGGGATCACCGGCTCCGATATCCGGACTCCGGCAGGGAAGGTCGTAAACCGACGAGGCGTCGGGATCATCGAGGCTCCCCGGGGAACCCTGATCCACGACTATACCGTGAACGAGGCCGGCATCATCGAGCGGTGCAACCTGATCGTCGCAACCTGCCAGAACAACTACGCGATCGACCGGGGCGTGGAGGATATGGCACGCCGGGTGGTGGAGAACGGAGCGTTGACCGAGGGGGCGGCAAACCGTATCGAGATGATCATCAGGGCGTATGATCCCTGCATATCGTGCGCAACGCACGCTATCGGGCGGATGCCCCTCAAGATCGAGTGTATCAGAAGAAGAACGTGAGGCGATGCAGATGTTGAGACAGATCCTGGGAGAATTCCTGAAACTTGACGGGGTTACCGCCGCGGTCGTGGCGGGACGGGACGGCTTTGTGATCGAGAGTGTTGTTGCCGGCGACGTGGACGTCGAGGCCCTGGGCGCCATGGCTTCCACAGGGATGGGTACGTCTGAGGCGATGAGCAACGAACTCGGGAAGGGGGAGATGTACCAGATGCTTGTGGAGCTGGAGAACGGGCCAATCCTCCTCTCCCCGCTCTCGGAGGACGAGTTGATCGCCATCGTGGCGAACGCGAACGTCAATGTCGGGCGGATCCGGTATGAGTTGAAGAAGAACAGGGATCGGATAACCGCTGCTCTGTGAGACGATGCTACCCGACGGCGTCTCGCTTGGACGACTGCAGGGGCCTCTTGCGGCCCTTGCCTCCATCAGCCCTCACTTCACGGGAGCAGTGCGTATCGACGGGCCCGGGGGGACGGGGTTTGTCCTGACCCAGAGCGGGAACCCGTACGCAGCCGCGTTCGAGGGCACCGGCAGAGACCTGCTGCTTGGCGGAGACGAAGCTTACAGGTACCTGCTCGACCGGCCGTCGCTCGACTACGAACTCATCGCCTACACCGCCGAAGAGACCGGGGCAGCGCGGGAAGTCGCCCGGGAGACGGGGTGCCTGGTCAGCGAGGCCGGTGCAAAACCTGCCGCCCGGACCGGGCCTGAGGGTGCGGACTGCCTTGAGCGGATTGCACGACAGCCGGGAGTCATTGCCGTCTCGATCTTCCACGAAGGGTTTGCCCTCCAGTCGCTCGGCTCCGCGGACTTCGAGCAGGTGGCTGCGGTCGCCGAAGACCTGCTCCGCGCCGGGACCCGTCTCACCGACGATATGAGTATGGGGGACCTCGCCCAGGTGATCCTCGAGACCCCGGCAGGGAAACTCATCATCGCGCCCTATGGAGATCTCTCCCTCTGCATACTCGCGAGGTCCGACGCCAACCTCGGCCTGATCCGGCTCTCGATACGGGGCATGCAGGACGGGCCTGCCTGACGAGAAGGGTTCCCCTCCCGGACACGGGGTCTCCCGCTCCGCTTCTTTCGTACCCACAGGTTGATATCCCGGCGAGCATGAGAGGGGCTCATGCAACTCCGCACCACACCAGGAGTACAGCCGACGGTATCCCTCCACGGGCTCCCGGCCAGACCGCCCCGCTATCGTGAGGTGACGGTTCGATGAGGTACTACCCGGTTCATTCCGGATACCCGCCCTATACCCGGGTGAACCCGGCGATTGAGGCGGCTTTTGCAGAGCATGGTAGAGGAGGCGTCCAGATGCCGCCGAAGGTCTACGTGACGCTCGTTGAGAACGGAGATTTCAGGACGATGCCTGCATACATCCCGGCGTTCGGGGTTGCCGGGGTGAAGGTCGTCAATGTCCACCCGCAGAACCGCGCACGAGGTCTGCCTACCGTCATGGCGCTCACGGTGCTCATCGATGTGGAGACAGGCGTCCCGAGAGCGATCGTCAACGCCACCGAACTGACCGCGATGCGCACCGGGGCTGCGGGTGCCGTGGCGGCGAAGCACCTCGCATCCCGGCGGCCCGTCACCCTCGGTGTTGTAGGGGCCGGGCGGCAGGCAGAGGCGCTCGTCGAGGCGACGGCTGCGGCGGTCGCTATCGAGGAGATCCGGGTCTGGGGCAGGACGGAGAAGAGTGCGGAGGCGTTTGCAGCACGATACGCAGACTATAACACCAGAAGCGTCCCGATCGAGCGCGCCTGCGACTGCGATGTGCTGACCACGACGACGCCCTCGACCGCACCGCTCGTTATGGCGGAGTGGGTCCGGGAGGGGACGCACATCAATGCTATCGGCGCCGATGCGCCCGGAAAACAGGAACTGGATCCTATGCTCCTGGTGAAGGCGGAGGTCTTCGTCGACGACCCCGGCCAGGCGGTCCACTCGGGCGAGATCAACGTGCCGATAACCACCGGCCTCTACAACGCCGGTATGATCGCCGGAACCCTCGGCGAGGTCGTCATCGGGAAGAAGGGTCGGTCGTCTCCTGACGCCATCACGATCTTCGACTCCACCGGGCTTGCCATACAGGACCTTGCCATCGCCGCCCTTGTCGTCCGGGAAGAAGACGGCTACGAACTCCCGTTCCCGTGAGCGACGGTTCGTTAGAACCGGAACTTGAGAGAACGCGAAGCGTTATCGAGTGGCGATGCGTGCCCCCAAGGGCCGGAGCATGAGCACCGCGAGGCTGCGAGCGGCACAAGTCCACTACAGTCACCGCACTCAAAAAGGCAAGCGGGGAAGGGCCGGGGCATAGCCTCCCCCGGGGCGAGCTGGGCCGTTACTCCTCTTTCTGGGGTTGTGCGAAGGCTTTCCAGACCTGCTCACGGTAGACAGGGCCGCTGTTGTAGGTGCAGAACGGGATCAGGCGACCATCGGGGGTCGCGTAGTGGATGCAGCACCGCTCCACCCGGGAGAGGTCGTAGTTGTAGTTGTCCATGAAGTGCATCGTGCCGATGAAGAGGGCGTTCCAGTGAAACTCGCGCAGGGCCTCGAAGTTCTGCATCACGAGGGTCTTACCTATCAGTTTCAGGAACTCCCCGGTATTCGTCTGCTCCGCCTTCCGCGTGGAGCCGTAGAGGTCCTTGACCCCTTCGACGAGGGTCACATACTTGTTGATCGACCCGCCTTTCGCGAGCTTCGCCCCCATCTTCTCGACCGACTCGAAGAAGGCGTCGACATCCACCATCTTGTTGACCGGGACCATCCCCTCATCGGTGATGAAGACGTATGTCGCCGCGCCGCAGTGCTGGTGCGTGGTGAACGTGACCTGAGGTTTGCCCGTATACGCCTCAACGAGTTCGGAGATCGGGACGACACAGGGCACCGGGTAGAAGTAATCTTTCCGGATAACGCCGTCCGTCTGCTCCTCGATCCGTTCCGCAAGTTCCGGGATGGTGATCCGCTCTTTCTTGACATCATCCTCGCTTGCGGCCCCGGTGAACGCCACCGGCTGGAAGTTGACGCCCCGGACGGCCTTGATGTGCTCTGCGGCATACTTGATGATGGCGCCCACCTCGTGGTCGTTCCTGCCCTTGATGACCGTAGGCACCAGCACCACCCCCATACCGATCTTCTCGCAGTTCTCTATGGCCCGCCGGTCGCTCGCGAGTTTTGTGTTGGTCTCGCGGCTTACGCCGTCAAAGTGCAGGTAGACGGTGGAGAGCCCCGCCTCCTTCAGTTCTGCAATGTATCCAGGCTCCTGCGCGATCCTGATGCCGTTCGTTGCGACCTGCACCTGGTACAGCCCGAGTTCCTTCGCCTTCCGGATGAGTTCGGGGAGATCGTCGCGCATCGTCGGTTCGCCGCCAGAAAACTGGACGGCAGGCACCGGGACCGGCTTTTCCTCGCGTAGCATGCGCAGCATCCCGACGACCTGGTCGAAGGTCGGCTCGTAGATGTAGCCGCATGCCCGGGCGTTTGCAAAGCAGAAGTCGCAGTTGAGGTTACACCGGTTCGTCAGGTCGATGTTCGCAAGGAGCGTCATCGACCGGTGATTCTGACAGATACCGCAGTCGGTCGGACATCCCGCAGGGGAAGCAGCCTTCTGCGGGTTCAAAACCCCCTTCCCGATGCACTCGTAGGCGTCAAACCTCCGGTACATCTCCGCGTCCGACCAGTAGAGACTCCGGTATGCGCCGTGCTCAGGGCAGGTACGGACCAGCCAGACTTTCCCCTCTTCCTCGACGATATCGGCATCGAGCACGCTACCGCATGTTGGGCAGAGGCTCTTTGTCTTTTTTATCAGCATTCTCTCACCGTGCCCATCTTTCATTCGTATCTCATATTTCGACACTTTAATCTTTATAATTACTGATTGTACTGAGTATTGGCGCTTATCGATATGGACGTTGGATACTGGATCTTCTCCGGGCTCGCTGCGTTCTGGATCATGGTCCCGGCCTATGTACCGAACTCAGCAGCCGCACTCCTCGGCGGCGGAACGCCTATCGACTTCGGCAGGGCGTGTAGCGACGGCAAGCGGGTCTTCGGCGACGGTAAGACATACCGGGGGTTCTTCGGCGGTGTTCTCTGTGGAGTGCTGGCGGGTCTCGTCCAGATCTGGATCTGGTCCTCGTTTGGCCTGACCGCACTTCCCCATCATACGCTCCTCTCGGTTATGCTGCTTGCGGCAGGTGCGCTCCTCGGCGATCTCGGCAAGAGCTTCCTGAAGCGGAGGCTGGGGAAGGAGCAGGGCGAGTCCTGGTTCCTGGCCGATCAGTACGACCTGGTTATTGGTTCTTTTCTGCTCATCCTCCTGGTTTATCCCCAGTGGTTGTTCGAGAATATTACCTTACCCATTGCTGTCTGGATCGTCGTCATGACGCCCCTCCTTCACCGCGTGGTGAACATTATCGGCTACTACATCGGAGTTAAAGAGGTACCATGGTAAACCCAATTGCGACATTGTTACTTGAGAGCGGGGCTATCGAATTTGGGGACTTCGTCCTGGCATCGGGAGCCCGGAGTACCTACTACATCGACATTAAGGCCGCAACAACGAACCCTGCCATCCTTGCAGCAATCGGAAAAACCATCGCTGATGGCTGGGATTTCGATATAGTGGCCGGGGTGGCGGTCGGCGCCGTCCCGATTGCCGTCGCTGTCTCGCTTGCGAGCGGCCGGCCGTACGCGATCATCAGGAAAGAGGCGAAGGATCACGGCAAAGCCGGGGCGATCATCGGCGATGTGAGTGAAAAGCGTGTTCTGCTGGTCGAGGATGTAACCACGTCCGGGGGAAGTGCTCTCTACGGCCTTGCAACGCTGCGTGCCGCAGGCGCGCATGTCGACCAGATCGTGACCGTCGTCGACAGGGAAGCGGGCGCCCATGAAGCGCTTGCTGAGAACGGAGCATCTCTTCTTGCGCTTGTGCGGGTCAGTGAGCTGCTGGACGGATAAACATTTTTTAAGAGCGGGCAAATAGATGCATATGAAAGTACTCGTTGTAGGTGGTGGTGGCAGGGAACATGCGATCACCAGGGCGCTTTCCTGCAACAGTGACATGAGAATATTTTCTGTCATGGCACGAAAGAACCCGGGGATAGCCCGGCTCGCTGAGCAGGTGCTCCCCGAGAAAGAGACCAATATCCCGAATATAGTCAGGTTCGCCACCGAGTACGGGATTGATGCTGCGGTCATCGGACCGGAGGCGCCCCTTGAGGCAGGCATCGTCGATCACCTCGAGGCGGCGGGGATACCCTGCGTGGGGCCGACCCGTGCCGCGGCCCGGATTGAGACGGATAAGGCGTTCTGCCGCCGGTTGATGAAGCGGCACGGGATAGCAGGGTGCCCGGAATACCAGGTCTGCCATGACCCGGAGGAGGCACGGCAGTTCATCGAGGCCTACGACGGCGACCTTGCCGTCAAGCCCATCGGACTCACCGGGGGGAAGGGTGTGCGGATCATGGGCGAGCATGTCGATGTGGCAGGGGCAGTCGAGTACGTCCGGGAGATCGGGGGGGACGTCGTGCTGGAAGAGCGGCTGCTCGGGGAGGAGTTCACCCTCCAGGCATTCGTCGACGGTGAGCACCTGGTTCCCATGCCGCTTGTCCAGGACCACAAACGTGCATACGAAGGGGATGTGGGGCCGAACACCGGCGGGATGGGCTCATACTCCATGCCTGACCACATGCTCCCCTTCGTCACCCGTGCGGACTACAAGGAGGCGCTCCGGATCATGGAGGATACAGTCGCGGCCATGCGGGACGAGGGAACGCCGTACCGGGGGGTCCTCTACGGCCAGTTCATGAACACCTGCGACGGCCCCAGAGTCATCGAGTTTAACGCCCGCTTCGGGGACCCTGAGGCTATGAACGTCCTCTCACTCCTGGAGTCGGACTTCTCCGGGATCGTCCGCCATATCATCGAGGGAGACCTCTCGCCGTCGCATGTCCGGTTCGCCAATAAAGCGACGGTCTGCAAGTACGTCGTTCCCGAGGGCTACCCGGAGGCTCCGGTGACCCGCGAGCCTCTCACCCTCGGCGACTACGGCGACGCCCTCCTCTACTACGCAAACGTCGAGGAGCAGGGGGGAACGCTCTATACCCAGACGTCGCGGACACTTGCATTCGTCGGGAGGGGCGAGACCCTCGAGGAGGCCGAGGTGATCGCTGAGAAGGCGGCATCCTCCGTTGGAGGGCGCGTCTTCCACCGCAGGGATATCGGCACCCGGGAGGTTCTCGAGAGGCGATGCCGGCACATGAGGGAGATTGCATGAAGAAGGATTTTCTCTCGATCATCGATATCGACGAGTATGAACTTGAGAGCATCGTCGCTGACGCGATGCACGTGAAAAGGCTGAAGTCTGCAGGGACCGCACATGAATTCCTGAAGGGGAAGAGCCTCGGGATGATCTTCGAGAAGGCGTCCACCCGCACCCGGGTCTCGTTCGAGGTGGGGATGACCGACCTCGGCGGCCACGCGCTCTTCTTAAACCCCCAGGATATGCAACTCGGGCGGGGCGAAGAGGTCAGGGATACGGCACGGGTGCTTGCCCGTTACGTCGATGCGGTGATGATCCGCGCCTACGATCACGCCACCATCGAGGAGTTCGCCCGTTACTCGACGGTTCCCGTCATCAACGGGTTATCGGACAGCCTGCACCCCTGTCAGGTGCTGGCCGACATCATGACCTTGAGCGAGCGGTTCAGCGACCTTCGCGACCTGAGACTTGCCTGGATCGGGGACGGCAACAACGTCTGTAACACGTGGATCCTCTCCGCAGCCCTGACCGGCATGGAGATTGTGGTCGCAAGCCCCCCGGACTACCGGCCGAAGGATGCTGTCATCAACCAGGCGCGGGCGGCAGGCGGCAGGGTCACCATCGTCACGGACCCCGAGGAAGCGGTTCGGGAAGCGGATGTCCTCTACACCGATATCTGGGTCTCCATGGGCGACGAGCAGGAGCGTGCCGAGCGTCTGCGGGCCCTCAAGAATTACACGATAGACTCCCGCCTTCTTGCGCGAGCACCACCCGATGCTCTCGTGATGCACTGCCTCCCCGCCCACCGGGGGGAGGAGATCACCGATGAGGTGCTGGAAGGGCCGCAGAGCATCGTCTGGGACCAGGCTGAGAACCGGCTCCACGCGCAGAAAGCGCTGCTTATGCGGCTGATCGCCGGCGGCATGCCTCCAGCGGACTAAAACACCAATGCGGCCGTTCCAGCCACAAGTTCGACAGTTGAAACCAATTATAGGCTCTTCCCGACGAGGGTGTCCCAATACCCCCTGACGGAGAGCCCATCCACGGATTTTTAGCGAACAGTGCAATTCGCACCTGACCGTGCTCAAACTCTGGTTTTACTGGAACTCCGCTTACCCCCATGCACGGATTGCGTGGGGACATCGCCACGCACTACCCCCGCCCCTGGGGGCGGGGGAGGAGGCCG
>DANY01000008.1:0-76274 GCA_002501655.1 Methanoculleus sp. UBA303 | reverse complement strand
TGAGATTGAGACAGGGGAGGGGGCATGCCCCCTCCCCGCGAGCCGCCTCCCCCATGGCGATACTCCCACGGTCCCGTGTCCTGGGATCTCTCACGGTTATGGCGCGTGTTCGAGCTTGAGATGTTACCCTGTTTTGAATCGCGACGATTCGTCAGAACTGGAACAGGAGCACGGTCAGGTGCGAATTGCACTGTTCGCTAAAAATCCGTGGATGGGATTCTACTGTCAGAGGGGTACCGGGATGACCTCAAATACTCTCTGCGTAACGGTTCCTCCTCCAAACCAGCACCCCGGGGCCATGCCTCGCATGGAGATGCCCGGAGCACGAATAAGAAAAATGGTATAGTTATTCCTCGATGAACTCTTTGAGCCGCGCGAAGAGGTACTCCTGCACCTCTTCGACGACCTCTCTCTTGCCGCGGAACGCCAGCAGTTCTCTTGCGTCCCCGTCCATGTTTGCAAACGACAACTTCTGCGGCCGCCGCACCACTTCCACGTCGTACTTCTCGACGACGTCGTAGATCATCTTACGGGGCACGCCCGGGGGAACAAGCATATCGTAGAGTTCTTCTTCAGCCATCATTTACCATATCCTACTTTCCTATTTTGATCCGGCGAGACATAATACATGGCCCTCCCCGCACGCCGCCAAGCGGAGTCTTCGGTTTCCCGAGAGAGTTCATGCACCGCCCCATCAGTGCCGCTCCCCGGGCAAGACCGTCGTCCACGAAGACCAGGTGGTCGTTCGGGGTGTCGTAGAGGTTCCGCGCGGTGATGCCCTCGAGGATATACTCGGGCTTCCTCCCCGATATCGCCGCCCGCCCGGTGAACCCAATCGACGAATTCGGCGGGACCATCCCCCTCTCGATGGCGACATCGATGAGCCGGAGCGCCATCCTCGCGCAGACCCGGTCGACGACCTCGGTCAGCATGCCCATGCCGTGCTTCTCGTAGATCTCGTGCCCAATCTCTTCGAGAGCCGGCGTCCCGCTCCCGTTGACGCCCGAGTCGCACCCGATAAGGGCAACTCCCGACCTGTCGGCCACCTCCGCGCAGACCGGGACCCGCCCGAACCTTGTCCGGTCAGGAGGGACGATCCGTATATCGATGTGCTCGTGGCACCGGTCGACGTAGCCCTCGACGACGGAGCGCTTCCTGCCCCCAAACACGCCCTGAATGCTGTGGTCACCGAAGAGATCGAGAGCCGTCCCCGTCCGGTCCTTCACAAGTCCGGTGCCCCGGACGATTGCATCCGGTATGGCACCTGCAAGCCCGCAGAAGTTCCCCGTCGTCTGAGCGAACGGGTTCGGCTCATCCGGGGCGACGTCGCTCGTGATCCGCCCGTCAAGCGTTGTCCCGAAGTCGATGGATATGCAGGGGTTCCGGAAGTCGACCGATGTCCACTTGGCGCCCTCCTTAATGCCCGCCATCGCAAGTTCCCCTTCCATCTCGTTTGCCACCATCTCGACGCCGGTACACCCGACCGGCGGCACGACGCCGGCCACCGCACCGACGAAGACCACCCGGTCGGCGAACGAGAACTGCCGGAGTTTCGGCGGGAGGTTGTCGATCGACATCGGCGGCGTCATCTTCCGCGGGGGGACCCCGGCGGCGAGGCAGCCGTTTGCGAGAGCGATGACGAAGTCCCCGACCTGATCGGGAGAGTCCATCGCCGCCACGACACCGGTGCTCCTGACGACGAAGTCCAGATCGTCCTTGATGCTCAGGTGAGCATCTCTGTGGCACTGGATAAGTGTATCGCGCACCAGTTCCGTGACCGATTCCCTCGTCAGTTCCGTGCCGTCGAGCGTTGCTCCGAAGATCGTCTCGCCCGGTTTTGGCCGCCGGACGTCCCGACTCATCGTCACGGTCTTGTTGATGACATAGGACCTGCCCGTCTCCAGGTTCGTGCCGGTCAGGATACACTTTGTCGTAGTATTGCCCATCTCAACAGACGCCACGATAAAATAGGGCTTCACCCGGTACTCGGGAACACCGTCGCCCGGTCCGTGGGAGAGCGACGGCGGAGGCGGGCTTTCGACGATGTGCGGTGTAGGTTTGAAGAAGCGCTCCAAAAAACGGGCACACATAGTAGTCTTTTCCCTGTCTCCCGGCTTATATTTTTCTATACCCCGGTAGGAGCCCGGAACACGGCAAGAGGGGTGGTCGCCGCGGGGATCCCTCCCGGGGGACCGATGGTCGTATACCGGCCCTTCAGGAGGCTTTTGCCGATTCGGCCAGGTGGGGTTGCCGTCCGGGGCATACCGGGTTTGGTGCGGGTGTCCGGCTCACCCCGGCGGATTTAGCCGGGGATCTCGGCAGAGTTCTTATATATCGATAGTGCGGATAATCACGTTACCGGAAAGGTTTTGGCGCTTTGTCGCGCTGGTTCCGCTTCCAGGAAGAGGTGAACCGTATGGTTGCGCTTTCAAACGAGATTAAGGAGATATTTACCAGAACCAAAGTCATGCCGATGGCCACCGCATCGAAGAGCGGCATACCGAACGTGGCGCCGATGGCATCGATACTGCTCGTGGGCGACGATACCGTCTGGATCATGGACAACTACATGAAGAAGACGCTCGAGAACCTGAAGGAAAACCCTGTTGTAGCCCTCTACTTCTATGACGCGGAGTCCAAGCGCTGCTTCCAGTTAAAGGGCTCAACGGAGATCAGGACGTCCGGCCCCGAGTACGAGCAGTTCCGCGACCGGGTGAAGACAAAGAGCGACAAATACCCGGCGAAATCACTCATCATTGTAAAAATTACCGATGTCTTCGAGTGCACGCCGGGAAAAGAGGCCGGGAAGAAGGTGCTTTGACACTCTCCACGGGCTAAAGCCTGGAGATTCTTGCTTCGTTGACCGGGACTTGCCCCGCCGGGCTTGGCGGTGTAGCGGTCCCGATCTCCACAAGCGTCGATTCGGGTGTGCCCCACCCTACGGCTGCTCGTTTCAGGATATTTTGTGCGGCGTTCAGATCCCGGGGAACGGTGTAGCCGCAGACCGGGCAGGAATGGGTTCGCTGCGCGAGATCCTTCTTCTCCCGGTGCCCGCAGAGGAAACAATCCTGGGTCGTATAGGCCGGATCGACCAGATGCACATACGTACCAGCATTCGCAGCTTTGTACTGTATGAACTCCCGGGCCTTGTACCACGCGGCATCGAGAATAGATTTAGATCTGCCGCGGAGTTTCGCATCCAGCGATTCGATCATCGGTTTGATGTTCAGGTGTTCCAGGGCGATGTAGTCGTAGCGGTCAACATAGTAGCGGCTCCATTTGTGCAGGAAATCGTTTCGCCGGTTCTCGACCTGCTCGTGGATCCGGGCAACCCGGACCCGCTGTTTCCGGCGGTTCCTGCTCCCGTCCACGGCCCGGGAGAGTTTCCTCTGGGCCCGGCGGAGCCGCTTCGCAGCCTTCCGGACGTTGTGCGGGTGCGGGAAGACCACACCGTCGGTATCCGTGGAGAAGTTCTCCAGGTTCAGGTCGATCCCGACCGCCCGGGTGCCAGCGGTCGGCTCCGGGGTATCGGGGGTCTCGGAGATGATCGCCACGAACAATTTGTGGGCCGGGGTGTGCTTGACCACGATCTGCTTGATCGTTCCAGGAACCGGACGACTGAGTTCGATCCGCAACTCCCCGATCTTGCTCAGCCAGAGACGGTTGCCGGTGAGCTTGAACCCGGTCTGCTCGTAGATCATCGAGTGAACCCACTTCTTCCGGAGCTTGCCGACCGTTCTTCCCTTCGCCTTCATCGCTCGCAGGGCTTTCAGCTCGCAGGGCTTTCAGGTTGTGGGCGATCTGCTGGACAACGTTCTGCAGAACCTTGCTGTGGACCTCCTTCAACTCGGGATACTCGGTTTTCAACTTCGGGAGGCAGGAGTCACGATACACCCTATTTTCAAGACACCAGGTCCGGACAAAGGAGCACCTCGCAAAGCCGGTGAACAGCCGCCCTGCAACGTTCTGCGAGGGATAAATCCGGTACCGGGTGACATGCCGCATTCCCGACTCCAGAGAACTGTTGGCACTCATCCGGCTATAAGGTATCCCGGGCGGGGTGAAAGTGTACGAACGGACCAGGGGGGGCAATGCATCCCCACGGCTCAAGCCGGGGGCTTGCTTGCATCCCGAAAACCCCAGATCTGTAAGCACCCCTTCAACACTTCTTGAGGTTTTTGAGCAGGCGCGCCTGGATTCCAAAGTAGTTCGAGAACCCGACGGCGTGGTTCTGGTCGATCGTCGACGAATCGAAGGAGACGAGGTCCCCCGAATAGAGCCCGACATCCGAGCTCCGGCCGAGCACCTTCACACTGCCCTTATAGAGGCCGACGTCCACGGTGCCGCTCGCACGCTCCTGCGTCTTGTCGATGAACGCGTTCAGAGCGTAGAAGAGCGGTTCGTGCACGAGACCCATGTAGGCGAGTTCCGACCACTTATCATCGACGATATGCTTGAACGCTATCTCCGAGCGGGTCAGGACGAGGTGCTCGAGGTCGCGGTGCGCCGCGAGGAGGACGGTCGCGGCCGGGTGCTCGTAGATCTCGCGGGCCTTCAGGCCGAGGATCCGGTCCTCGATCATATCGTTGCGGCCCACACCGTTCCTGCCGGCGATCCGGTTCAACTCCCGGATCAGGGCAAGGCCCGGGAGCCTCTTTCCGTTGAGGGCAACCGGGACCCCCTTCTCGAACTCGATCCTGACCTCCTCCATGGCGTCGGGGGCCTCCTTCGGCGATACCGTCCAGGCGTAGATCTCCTCAGGCGGGTGGAAGGCCGGGTCTTCGAGCTTGCCGCCCTCGATGCTCCGGCTCCAGCAGTTCTCGTCGACGCTGTAGGGATTCTCCTTCCCGACACTCACCGGGACGTTGTGCTCCTGCGCATAGCAGATCTCCCACTCGCGAGTCAGGTTCATCTCCCGCATCGGTGCAATGATCTCGTAGCCTGCGGACCTGAAGATAAAGTCGAACCGGAGCTGATCATTTCCTTTGCCGGTGCACCCATGTGCGATCTTTGAAGCGCCTTCCTTCTCTGCGACCTTCACGATCTCTTCGGCTATCAGCGGGCGGGCGAGCGCCGTGCCCATCGGGTAGCCCTCGTACGACCCGTTCGCCTTGATCGAGGGGAAGAGGCAATCTGCTACAAACTTCTCCTTCGCATCGATGGTGTAGTGGTTATCTGCAAGCATCCGGCCCTTCTCTGTTGCCCGGGCTACCTCCTCCTCGGGCTGGCCCACGTCGACTGCAACGGTGACAATCTCGGCAAACCCGTAGTGCTCGCGCAGGAGGGGGATACAGACGGAGGTATCGAGACCTCCCGAAAACGCTAGGACGACTTTTCCCTTTTCCATATTACTGATCTCCGCGTTCCTGGTTTCTGTCTGACAGCGACAGCCTGGAGTAATCTACAATAGTACGACCTCTCACCCAATAAAAGAATGGTATGGATGGGCGCACCAGCGGGAACGGGAACCGTTTCCGGTATTTCCGGAGGTCAGGAGGTGCCGGAGAGCCGGTATGCTGAGGTGTACGGAACACCATCCATGACAGCCCCCACAACCCTGGAGCTCTCCTGTGCGGCCGGGGCTCCCGGGGCGGGGTGCCGCAGTATGGGATCCGGCAGAATGGACATTATACCGGAGATAGCCGATAAATTAGCGGTAAATTACAGGATGGCGGACATGGCTATATTCTATCTTAAATTACACCGCAAAATTTCGGAAAAACTCAAATTCCCCTTAATATTGGGCATTTTTCAAAAACAAAGATTATAACAAAGATGAAATAGAAATCGTGAAGCTGGAGGGTTCCGTTATTTTTGAGAAGTTATCCAGAGAAGACTCAACATCGTTACAACCAATCGTCAGTGTGAAGGGCCTGACCAAGGTATTTGGCCAGGATCCCGGGAAAGCACTGGTACTTCATCGGTCCGGCTGCTCAAAACAGGAGATCCATGAAGAGACCGGTGAGACACTGGCCCTCAATAACGTCTCATTTGAGGTTATGCCGGGCGAAATATTCGTCCTGATGGGACTCTCCGGGAGCGGAAAATCGACGCTCCTGCGCTGCATCAACCGGCTCATCGAGCCTACCGAGGGTGAAATACTGATCGATGGCGAAGATGTCGTCGGTATGAGCCAGAAGGAACTGCGAGCGACCCGAAGGCGCAGACTGGGCATGATCTTCCAGAACTTTGCACTCCTCCCCCATCGGACGGTTCTCGACAACGTCGTCTTCGGCCTTGAAGTCCTGGGCATCCCCGAGGCTGAGCGCTGCCAAAAAGGCGAGGAAGTCCTCCGTATGGTGGGACTTGACGGCTACGGGGCGAGCATGCCCTCCCACCTCTCCGGCGGCATGAAGCAGCGGGTCGGGCTTGCCCGGGCGCTCACCAGCGACCCGGATATACTTCTGATGGACGAGGCGTTCAGCGCCCTCGACCCGCTCATCAGGAGGGACATGCAGGATGAACTGCTTGAGATCCAGCAACGACTCTGCAAGACGATCATCTTCGTCACCCACGATCTCGATGAAGCCCTGAAACTCGGCGACCGCATCGCCCTGATGAAGGACGGTGTGATCGTGCAGATCGGCACACCCGAGGAGATCCTGACGAACCCGGAGAACGCTTACGTTGAACGGTTCGTCGCCGATGTGGATCTGACGAGGGTGCTCTCGGCAAGCGACGTTATGCGCCGCCCCGAACCGGTTGCTCAATGCACCGCAGGGCCAAGGGTAGCTCTGCACCTCATGGAGGAGCATGACATTGCAGGGATATTCGTCGTCACCCGCCAGCGCCTGCTCCGCGGGCGGGTGACGCTCGACGACGCTGCCGGAGCCGTCAGGGAGGGAACGTCGATGAAGGATATCCTCATCACCGATCTTCCTGTTGTGGCTCCCGATGCAACGCTATCCGACATCATATCGCTGATCACCAAGAGCCCCTACCCTGTGGCGGTTGTGGACGACACGGGCAGGCTCAGAGGGGTCATATCACGCGGTGCCATCCTTGCAGCTCTCGCACGAAAGGGGGAGGATGCTCATGCAGTTGCCTAAACTTCCCGTAGGAGAGGCCGTCGAGATGCTCGTCGACGGGATCGAGGAGTACTTCGGCTGGTTGCTTGACGGCGCCAGCGAAGGGCTGCGGTACCTCGTGGGTGGATTTGAGGATATCCTTCTCTCCGTACCGGCACCCGCCCTGATCCTCCTCGCGAGCGCGCTGGTCTGGTTCGTCACCCGGCGGGATATCAGGCTGGCGGGACTCACCGCACTTGGCCTGCTGCTGATCTGGAATCTTGAACTCTGGGATCTCGCGATGCTCACCCTGGCACTCGTCAGCATATCGACGATGCTCGCGCTCGCCATATCGATCCCGGTCGGGATCGCCGCTGCGGGGAGCGAACCGTTGAACGCCGCTCTTCGACCGGCCCTCGACCTCATGCAGACCATGCCGTCGTTCGTCTACCTCATCCCGGCGGTGATCTTCTTTGGCCTCGGGAGCGTCCCCGGCATCATCGCAACAGTCGTCTTTGCCATGCCGCCGGCGCTGCGCCTCACCAATCTCGGGATCCGGCAGGTGCCCCGGGAGTTGATCGAGGTTGCGGACGCTTTCGGCACCACGCCCCGCCAGAAACTTTTTAAAGTGCAGCTCCCGGTCGCGCTCCCCACCATCATGGCAGGGGTGAACCAGTGCATCATGCTCGCCCTCTCCATGACCGTCATCGCATCGATGATCGGGGCGGCGGGGCTTGGCTACCAGGTGCTTGTGGGTATCCAGCGGGTGGATATCGGTATGGGGTTTGAGGCGGGGCTTGCTATCGTGATCATAGCGATCATCCTCGATCGGATCACCCAGAACCTTGTGCCGCAGCATGAGAACCGGTGACCCGTTCAGAGTGAACCGGGGTCCGCTCATCCGCCCCGGACTGTTCGTCAGGGCCCGGAACTCCACATGGCCGGGCTCGAAGTACTATCTGGCCGCCTTCTGGCGGCAACCAACTACAAGGTGAAGAAATGATTCAAAAGAAAGGAAGCTTACTCGTACTGACAGGTATCGTTCTGATGATCTGCCTCCTCTCCGCCGGCTGCACCGGCACACAAGGATCAACTGAGCCTGCAAAGGAGATCAGCATCGGCTACGTCACCTGGGACTGCGCCATCGCGAGCACCAACGTGATGAAGCATGTCTTTGAAGAGGCAGGGTACGACGTCACCCTGATCGCGGTCGACGCAGGGCCGCTCTTCCAGGCGCTTGCCAACGGAAACGTCGACTTCACGACGACCGGATGGCTCCCGCACACTCATGAGCGTTACTGGGAGCAGTACGGCGATCGGATCGAATACGTCAATGAGAATATTCCCGGAGCAGCACGTATCGGGCTCGTCGTCCCCACCTACGTGACCATCGACTCGATCGAGGAGATGAACGGTGTCGCAGATAAGTTCGGCGGCAGGATCGTCGGTATCGAGCCCGGTGCGGGCGTCATGGCCCGGACCGAGCAGGCCATTGCGGATTACGGCCTTGATTACAATCTGGTCGCAAGCAGCAGTGCAGGCATGACAGCTGAACTCAGCTCCGCCATCAACGATGAGAAGTGGATCGCGGTGACAGGGTGGTCGCCGCACTGGAAGTTCGGCCGCTACGACCTCAAGTTCCTTGAAGACCCGAAGGGCGCCTACGGCGGGGCCGAAGATATCGTGACCCTCACGAGATCGGACTTAAAGACTGATGACCCGGAGGCCTACGGCATCCTGACCCGGTTCGAGTGGACCGGTGAGGATATTGCCTCAGTCATGACCGATATTGCGGGCGGCATGCCTGAAGAGGAAGCCGCGAAGGCATGGATCGATGCCAACCCCGAGACGGTCAAAGTCTGGCTTGGGGAGGAATAATCCCTCTTTTTCTCAAAGCACCGGCCTGGATCGCCCCGTTTCTTTCTGTGCCCATAGCCGTTCCCTCATCCACGTTCAGCCCGGGCGAGCATGGGGACATGGATGCCGCGCACAGTCTGCGGTCCACAAGCGGGAGCAACGAGGCGATAACGATGAAGGGAAATGGGTTGTGTGGAGTGCCGGGGGTTATGCCGACCCGATGTAGTGCCCGAGCGGTTCGAGAGTGATCTTCTCGCGCTTGATGGCATCGATCGCCATCGCCGCTGCCCGCGCCGCCTGGAGCGTGGTGATATATGGGATGCCGTAATCGACGGCGGCCCGCATGATCTGGATGTGGTCCTGCCGGGACGCCTTGTCCGCCGGGGTGTTGATGATCAGCCGGATACTGCCGGAACGCATGGCATCGATGACGTTCGGGGATCCTTCCTGGACCTTCCGTACAAGGTTTGCCTCGACGCCGTTCTGGGTGAGGAAGTCGACCGTCCCACTCGTGCCGTAGAGCGAGAGGCCGAGTTCCCGGAGTTTCCGCGCGACGGGCAGGAGTTCCTCTTTCTGCTCGTCCGTCACCGATATGAATATGTTCCCGGCCGTCGGCAGGGTGTTGTCCGCGGCGGTGCACGCCTTGTAGTAGGCACGGCCGAAGTCGTAGTCGATGCCCATCACCTCGCCGGTGCTCTTCATCTCCGGACCGAGCACGGTGTCCACGCCGGGGAGTTTGTTGAAGGGCAGGAGCACCTCCTTCACCGCTACGTGCTCGATCTCGGGCTCGGCGATATCCATATCGGCAAGTTTCCTGCCGACCATCACCTTCGCCGCGAGCTTCGCGAGCGCGATGCCCGTCGCCTTCGCGACGAACGGCACGGTCCGGCTTGCACGCGGGTTCGCCTCGAGCACGTAGACCACGTCGTTCTGGACAGCATACTGAATGTTGATCAGCCCGACGACACCGAGACCGAGGGCGAGTTCCTTCGTGTAGTCGCGCACCCGCGCGATAACTGAGGCCGAGAGGGACTGCGGCGGGATGACGCAGGCCGAGTCGCCGGAGTGGACCCCGGCCCACTCGATATGCTCCATGATGCCGCCGATCAGGACATCCGTCCCGTCGCAGACCGCATCGACGTCGATCTCGACAGCGTTTCTGAGGAACGAGTCGATCAGCACCGGATGCTTCCTGCTCACGCGGACGGCTTCTTTGATGTAACTCTCAAGTTCGGTCTCGTCGTGGACGAGTTCCATCGCCCGCCCGCCAAGGACATAGGACGGCCGCACGAGGACCGGGTAGCCGATCGCCCGTGCCTTCTCCCGCGCCTCTTCCTCCGAGTAGGCGGAACTGTTCGCCGGGCTTGGTATACCAAGCCGGGAAAGAAGCCGGCTGAACCGGTCACGGTCTTCCGCCGCATCCATGGCGTCGGGCGACGTGCCGAGGATCTTTGTCGGGAGGCCGAGGCGCCTGATCTCCGCTTCCAGCGGCATGGCCAGGTTCACCGAGTTCTGGCCGCCGAACTGGACCATGACGCCGTAGTAGTCGTCCTTCTTGAGTATATTGACGACATCCTCGAGTTGCATCGGCTCAAAGAAGAGCCTGTCGGACGTGTCGGCGTCGGTCGAGACCGTCTCCGGGTTATTGTTGACGATATGGACCTCGATCCCCTCTTCCTCCCGGAGCGCCATCACAGCGTGGACGGTGCAGTAGTCGAACTCGATCCCCTGACCGATCCGGATCGGCCCGGAACCGAGGATCAGCACCTTTTTGGCGCCGTTCCGGGTCAGCTCGCACCCGTCTTCCCAGGTCGAGTAGAAGTAGGGCGTGGTGGCCGGGAACTCGGCGGCGCAGGTATCCACCATCTTGTATGTCGGCGTCCCCGCGAGTGCCTCGACCTCACCGGCGGCCTTCCCCGTCAGTGCCTGCAACTCTTCGTTCGCGAAGCCGCAGCGCTTCGCGACCCTGATATCCTCAGGCGCAAAAGCGGTCTGGAGCCTCTGTTCCAGGTCCACGATGTTCTTGATCTTCTCAAGGAAGAATGGCGTGATAGCCGTGAGGTCGGCAACCTCCCTGACCGTGAACCCTTCCCGGAAGGCATCAAAGAGGCACCCGAACCGCTCGTCCGTCGGAGACGTAAGGATCATCCGGATCTCGCTTGGGCTCGTGTGCCGCTGCATATCGTTATCAAGCGACCGGAGCGCCTTCTTGAACGCCTCCTCAACCGTCCTCCCGATCGCCATTACCTCGCCGGTGCTCTTCATCGCCGTGGTGAGCGTCCGGTCTGCGGACTTGAACTTGTCAAAGGGCCACCGGGGCACCTTCACCACGACGTAGTCGATGGCAGGCTCGAAGGATGCCGGGGTGACGCCGGTCACGGGGTTCATGATCTCATCGAGCCGGAGCCCTATGGCGATCTTCGCCGCCACTCGGGCGATCGGGTAGCCGGTCGCCTTGGATGCGAGTGCCGACGACCGCGAGACCCGGGGGTTCACCTCGATGATCCGGTAGTCGCCGTCCTTGAAAGCGAACTGGACGTTGCACCCGCCCTGCACGTCGAGCGCCCGGATGATCCGTATCGCAGCGCTCCGGAGCGTCTGGTACTCGTCGTCCCGCAGGGTGAGGATGGGCGCAACGACGACGCTCTCGCCGGTGTGGATGCCCATCGGGTCGACGTTCTCCATGCCGCATATGATGATGCAGGTATCGGACGAGTCCCGCATCACCTCAAACTCGATCTCCTTCCACCCGGCGACGCTCTCTTCCACCAGCACCTGGTGGATACGGGATCGGGCGAGCCCGATCTCGATGATCCGCCGCATCTCGTCAGGCGTGTGCGCAACGCCGCCGCCTGAGCCGCCCAGGGTGTACGCCGGCCTGATGATCGCCGGGAGGCCGACCTCCCGGACCGCCTCGTCGATCTGGCTCATGTTCTCGAGGATCATGCTCCGCGGGATGGGCTCCCCGATGGCGTTCATCAGGTCCCGGAACTGCTCGCGGTCTTCTCCCCGGTAGATCGCCTCAAGCGGCGTCCCGAGGATCTCCACGCCCTCGAGCGCACCAATCTCCGCGAGCTCCGCCGTCATGTTCAGGCCGGTCTGGCCGCCCATGCCGCTCAGTATCCCGTCCGGCCTCTCCTTCTGGATGATCTTTGCTATGATCTCGGCTTTCAGGGGCTCGATGTAGATGACGTCGGCCGTATCGGGGTCGGTCTGGATCGTCGCAGGGTTCGAGTTGACGAGGACGACCTCGACACCCTCTTCCCGGAGCGCCCGGCAGGCCTGCGACCCTGAAAAGTCGAACTCCGCCGCCTGCCCGATCTGGATGGGGCCGGAGCCGATGATGAGGACCTTTCTGATGTGAGATTTCTTCGGCATTATGGGATCCCCCTGTAGATGCGATCAAAGAAGTGCATCTCCGTGTCCCGGGGCCCGCCGTGCGCCTCCGGGTGGAACTGAACGCAGGTTATGCTGAGGTCCTTGTTCTCGAATCCCTCGACCGTGCCGTCGTTCACGTTCCGGTATGAGACAACGCATCCCTCGGGCAGGGTCTCTTCATCGACCGCAAAACCGTGGTTCTGCGTCGTGATGTAGATGCTCCCGTCCCGGTAACGAACCGGCTGGTTTGTTCCCCGGTGACCAAACTTCATCTTGTAGGTCTCTCCCCCAAGGGCCAGGGCGACCACCTGGATGCCCATGCAGATACCTACGACCGGCATCTCCCCGGCCAGGTCCCGGACGCACCGGATGGCGTCGACCGCCCTCCTCGGGTCGCCGGGGCCGTTCGAGATGAAGAGTGCGTCGGGCTTTGCGGCCATCACCTCGTCCGGTGCGGCGGTGTGCGGGAAGACGTGGATATCCGCGCCACGGTAGCCGAGGCTTGCGAGGATGTGCCGTTTCACACCGAGGTCGATGACGGCAATCCGTTTCCCGGTGCCGCTGATGCGGTACGGTTCACGGCAGGAGACGCTCCCGATGAGGTCGGCGTCGCTGATCGAGGGGACGGCCCGGGCGCGCCGAACCGCTTCATCTCCGTCCTCGCCGCCGACGATGAGGGATGCCCGGAGTGTGCCGGCCGTTCGGGTCTTTATCGTCAGGTTGCGCGTATCGACGCCTGATATCCCCAGAAGGCCGTTCTCTTCGAAGTATTCTGCAACCGATGGTTGCGCTGCGGGCACGCGCGCGATCTCACGCGCGACGCAGCCCCGTGCGTGAACCCCCAAACTCTCAAAATTCTGGAGATCCACACCGTAATTCCCGATGAGGGGATACGTAAACATCAATATCTGCCCGGCATAGCTGGGGTCCGTCAATGCTTCCATATAACCGGTCATCTGCGTGGTGAAGACGAGTTCACCGGAACATATCCCCTCAACGCCAAAACCATTCCCTACAACAAATGTTCCGTCTTCAAGACCCAGAACCGCCTTCATGAATTACCATATCATGTGGATCAGATTCCTTATTAACGGTAATGACGGATCGAACGCCTACCCCGGCAACCCGGCCGGAAACTCGAAAACACGGGCTTCTATCGCCCCGACTGCCGAAGCTGGCGGCTTATGAGGTGACGCGCGGTGCATGAGAGCGCGGCAGAGAAGATCCGATCGATCGAGACGCCCGAGGGGACGTTTACCGTCAGGCTCATCCTCGATGACTTAGGAAGCATCTATCCGGGCATGATCCGGTACACCGTCGAGGTTCTCCGCGGCACCGAGGCGGTCTACACGTATGCCGTCAACTCCTACGAGAGTGCACGCCCTGACTCCCCCATTGATACACGGAAAGTGGCGGAGATAGTCTTCTTTCGGCTCGCGCACGACGTGGCGTCCCGCCCCCACGCCTACACCCGCCCGAGGTTTTTCACCCGCCCGCTCCCGGGAAGCGGCACCTGTGATGTCGTCATACTGCAGGGGAGCCCGCGCCGGTTCGGGAACTCTGCCCGGATCGCGTCATGGTGCGACGACGAAGCCGCCCGGGCCGGCCTCTCCTCCCGGGTCCTCTTCCTGCAGGATATGGATATCCGGGCGTGTATCGGCTGTTATACCTGCTACAACTACGGTTACTGCCCGGTCGACGACGATATGCCCGGGATCATCCGGGCTCTTGAATCCGCTTCCGTCATCGTCGTCTGCACGCCGGTCTACACCAGCACCGTCCCGGCCGGCCTCAAAGCGGTGATCGACCGCTGCCAGTGGCTCCACGCCCGGGAGAAGGTGCTCGGGAGAGAGGTGCATGCCCGGGGCCTGCTCGTCGCCGTCGCGGGACGGCGGGGGACCGATCCGTTTGTCTGCGTGACAAGAGTGGTCGATGCGTTCATGGAGAACCTGGGCATCCTGCCCGCCGGGCCGGTGCTGATCGGCGACCTCGATCGGGTCCGGGACGTCGGGAAGATCGAGGGGTCTGAAGGCGATGTCCGGGCGGCGTTGCGTGCGCTGCTCGCTCCCCGAGACGAAGGATAATATAGCATTCGTCCCCCACCGATGATACATGGCAGAAGTGACTGTTGAGATTGTCGGGCTCATGGAATCTGAATGCGGCCCGTTTCCCTGCGACGAGACGAGATCCTGCGGCCTTGAGACCTGTTACCCGTCGAATAGCCTGATAGACGCCATCAGCGCCCTGCGCGACGAACTTCTCGCCGGGTACGGGGATAAGGTCGAGGTGAAGGTGACACTGATCGACGAGGAGATGCCCGATTACGTCAAGGAGATCATCGAGGAGCGCCACCCACCTATACCGATCGTCCTTGTCAATGGGCGGCTTACGTCGATCGGAAGGGTCTCACTCGGTCTGATAAAAGAGGAGATTGATTATGCGCTTGAAGAGTCCTAGAATATCTTCTTCAACTCACCGGTCCCAAGGTCGAAGTACAGGCCGTGAAGCCGAACCTGGCCTTCTTTTTCCGCAACCCTGACCGGAGGATAGGTGCGGAGGTGCTCAAGCTGCAGGCCGACGTTCTCGATCTCGATGAGACGCCGCCGGAGTTTTTCCTCATCCGGGTTCTTCGGTACCTGGAGTCTGCTCTCGACACGGCGTTTCGCCTCCATTGCGTTGTTCAGCCAGAGCGGGATGTATGCATCGTCGCTCTCCTCGTCCAGCCCCTTTATAGCGCCGCAGTCTGAGTGCCCGCAGATGGCGATATCGCCGACCTTGAGATGGTGGATCGCATACTCAAGCACGGTCGCGAAGTTCCAGTCATGAACCGGGACGATGTTACCGATGTTCCGTTGCACGAAGATCTCCCCGGCCTGTGAGCCGGTGATGCGTTCTGGGTCCACGCGCGAGTCTGAGCACCCAATCCAGAGGACCACTGGGTGCTGGCTTGATGCCAGAGCCTCATAATGCTCGGGGTTCTTCCCGAAGTCATCTTCCCTAAAACGTTCGTTTCCCTCGAGAAACTTCTCTATCATCTCTCATACTCCATAGACGGTATGCGGGCGCCCGCCGTGGGCGGGTGCGCCTAAAGATGGGGTTACGCCTAATGGTTTAAAAATACATATGGCTGGATGTTGCAGAGGAAGGCAGTCGTGCAGGAACCAGGTGAATGGGGGTTGCTTCTGCCCGTAAGGGTGTCTGACACACCGGAACGCCCCTGCACACCAGTGCCCGGATCGGGGGTGCAGAGAACTCAATGCATCATCGCATTGAGAGAAACATAGTTAACAAATCCGTTTTGTATATAATATATTGCCTTCAACCGGAGCCACGGTGCCGGCGAGGAGTATGCGCTCCCCCTTGAGAGGAGGGTCAGGCTCTGCTGAAAGCCTCTCTTCTGGAAAACCGACGGCGATTCAGGGCAATCTCATCTCCCGCCTCGTGCGAGCGGGTACGGGCATCCTTGCCAAAAAAAGAGGTTACCTCTGGACGGCGCCGAGGTTCGCCTGCTCGACGGTCCGTGCATACCGGGCGAGCACGCCCGTAAGCCGGTGCGTCGGAGGTTTCCAGGCTCGTCTGCGCTCTTCCAGGGTCTCCGCATCGAGAGAGAGGTCGAGGCGTTTTTCGTAGAGGTCGATCACCAGCTCGTCGCCGTCCTCCACGAAGGCGATCGGCCCGCCGACCGCGGCCTCGGGGGCGACGTGCCCGATGCACGGCCCCCGGGTGCCGCCCGAGAAGCGCCCGTCCGTCACCAGGGCAACCCGGGCGTAGCCGAGGCCCATCAGCGCGGATGTCGGTGAGAGCATCTCGGGCATCCCGGGCCCCCCCCTCGGCCCCTCGTACCGGATTACGATGACGTCGCCCTCCGCGATCTCGCGGTGGAGGATCGCCTCCATCGCCGCCTCTTCACCGTCAAAGACCCGCGCCGGGCCCTGGTGCCGCCACATCTGCTCCGGGACGGCGGCGCACTTGACGACGGCGCCGTCCGGGGCGAGCGACCCCCGCACGACCTTCAGGCCGCCGGCAGGGCTGACCGGTGCGTCGGCCATCCGGATAACGTCCGGGTCGGCGACCCGGGCGCTTGCTGCTATATCAAGGATTGAGCGGCCCGAGACCGTCGGGGCGTCGTCGATGTAACCTTCGAGCATCTTTAAGACCGCAGGAATGCCTCCCGCCCGGTGGAGGGCAAGCATCGAGTGCGGCCCGCCGGGCTGCATGTGGCATATGTGGGGGGTCTCTTCGCTGACGACGTTGAAGGTCTCAAGGTCGAGGGGGACGCCCGCCTCCCGGGCGACGGCCATCAGGTGGAGGACCGTGTTCGTCGACCCCCCGAGCGCCATGTCAACCCGGATGGCGTTCTTAAGGCTTGTAGGGGTGACGATATCCCGCGGGCGGATACCCTCCCTGACGATGCCGACCGCCCGCTCTCCGCTCTCCCGGGCTATGCGGAGTTTGGCCGCGTCGACCGCAGGGATGGCGGCGCATCCCGGGAGGGAGAGGCCCAGCGCCTCGGTTATGCACGCCATGGTGTTTGCAGTGTAGAGCCCCTGGCAGCTGCCGCACCCGGGCATCGCCGCGCACTCGAGTTCCCCAAGTTCCTCTTCGCTCATCGTGCCGGCGGCGACGCGCCCCACGCCCTCGAAGACGTCGATCAGGGAGAGTTCCCGGCCCGCGGCGTAGCCGGGGAGCATCGGGCCGCCGGTGACGACGATCGTCGGGATGTTGCACCGCACCGCCGCCATGAGCATGCCGGGGACGATCTTGTCGCAGGTGCCGATGCAGATCAGGCCGTCGAACCGGTGCGCCTCGGCCATCAGCTCGACAGCGTCGGCGATGTTCTCCCGCGAGGGGAGGGAATACCGCATCCCCTCATGACCCATGGCGATCCCGTCGCAGATGCCGATGGTCCCGAACTCGAACGCCACGCCGCCTGCGGCCGCGACACCCTCCTGCACCTTCTGCGAGAGGGACCGGAGGTGGGTGTGCCCGGGGACGATCGTGTTATACGCGTTTGCTATGCCGATGAAGGGCAGGTCCATCTCCCGGTCGGTCACGCCGAGCGACCTGAGCAGCGCCCTGTTCGGGGCACGCTGGTAGCCTTTCTTAACCGTCTCACTCCGCATGGTTATCCTCGTAGGAGAGTACGCGCGCAGGGGGAGAAGAGGATTCCGGTTGTTGGGATGGTGGTGCAGGTGGGGAGATGTTCGCGCATGATGGCGGGTGAGTTCTCATATTTGAGAACGCTTACAACGCACACTCTTTGAGTTATCACATCCCATTCGGCCAAACATACCCATACACGGATTTTCAGTGGACATCGCCACGCACTGCCCCCGCCCCCTAGGGCGGGGGAGGAGCGCGAAGCGCGGGTGGGGTGGGGTTTACATGCCTCCTTAGAGATAGAAACAGGGGAGGGGGGATGCTCCCCCCTCCCCGTCAGCCCCTCCCCCAATGGCGATACCCCCACGGTCCACTGTATGGGGGTTTATCAGAGTGTACCTGTTCTATGTTTTGGGGCTACGCTTACACTCTGGTGCTCATGTTACTGCAAAACCCTACAAAACCCGGGAACAATCAGTGCAGAAAAAGGATACTATATCAGCACGGGGGGACACCTGCCCCCCGTTCCCTCACCCCGACAGCCCTTCCCCGTCGTAGAGGTTCACCACGCCCCCGATGACGATCACCGCCGGGGGTCGGACGCCGCGAGCGCGGGCGGCTTCGACGATATCGGCGAGGGTCCCGACCGTCACGCGCTGGTCGGGCCGGAGCCCTCTCTCGATGATTGCCACCGGGGTCGCCGGGTCTTTGCCGTGCGCAGCGAGCGCCGCCGCGATGGCCGGGAGGTTCTTTACACCCATCAGGATCACGAGGGTCCCTTTCAGGCGCGAGAGGACCTCCCAGTCGAGAGCGGACTCAGGCTTCGTAGGGTCCTCGTGGCCGGTGATGAAGGTCACCTCTGAAGCGTACCGCCGGTGGGTGACCGGTATGCCGACCATCTCCGGGACGGCGATGGCGCTCGTCACCCCCGGCACAACCTCGACGCTGATGCCGTGCTCCCGGAGCACCTCTATCTCCTCCCCGCCTCGGCCGAAGAGGAAGGGGTCGCCCCCTTTCAGGCGCACGACCACTTTACCTGCCTTCACCCTCTCGACCATCAGCGCCTCGATCTCGTGCTGTTTCAGCGTGTGGTTGCCGCCGTACTTCCCGCAATCGATCAGTTCGGCGTCCCGCGGGAGCGTCGAGAGGATCTCCTCCCCCGGAAGCTGGTCGTAGAGGACCACATCCGCACTGTCGATAACCTCGCGGGCCCTCAGCGTCAGGAGGCCGAGCCCTCCCGGGCCGGATCCGACAAGATACGCTTTTCCTATCATGGTTTCACCCCGAGGGCCGTATAGGCCTCCCGGATCAGGTCTCCCCCCTTCTCGCGCAGGGCCCGTCCGCACGCCCGCGCCTCGTCGGGCGTCGTGACGTGCCGCTCGATACGCTCCCACCGGGAGCCGTCGAGCGCGAGCACCTCGGCGATCAGGTCCCCACCCCGGCAGTAGATCCCCTGCGGGGTGAAGCATCCCCCGCCGACCTCCTCCATGACGGCACGCTCGATCTCCACGTCGAGGCGGCTGGGTGCATGGTCGAGTGCCGCGAAGGCTCCGGTGACGGCCGGGTCGTCCCGGCAGACAACCGCGACGGTGCCCTGGTTCGGCGACGGGACGAACCGGTTCGTGGGGAGGGGCTCCCCGGACAGCCGGAGCCCGAGCCGCTGGAGGCCCGCCTCCGCAAGCACGATGGCGTCGTACTGCCCCTCGCGGAGTTTCCGTATCCGGGTATCGACGTTCCCCCGGAGCTGCTTCACCGCTAGCGTCGGGTCGTCGCGGAGGAGCTGGGCGCGGCGCCGGGTGCTCGACGACCCGACGACGCGGACCGCATCGAGAGGGGCCTCGTGCACAAGGAAGTCCGCAGGAGAGTCCCGTTCGAGCACAGCGCAGCAGGTAAGCCCCACCGGCCGCTCCGCCGGGATATCCTTCATGCTGTGCACCGCAGCGTCGATCTCGCGGCGGAGGATCGCATCGTCAAGTGCCCGCACAAAGACCCCCTGCCCGCCGATGGCGTGGAGGGGGACGTTGGTCGCGGCGTCGCCCTCGGTCGTGATCGTGACTATCTCTGCCTCGGTACCCCGGTCGGCGAGCATGCCGACCACCCTGGTTGTCTGCGCAAGCGCGAGAGCGCTTCCTCGTGTGCCTATGCGAAGAGACATGATCCGTATGCGTCCGCTATCTGTTCAATATCCCGTTCTGTGTGCGCGGCGGAGAGGAAGTTCGTCTCGAACTGCGACGGCGGGAGGAAGACCCCCGCGTCGAGCATCGCCTTCCAGAACCGTCCGAACGCCTCAGTGTCGCACTCTTTGACCTCCCGGTAGTTCCGCGGGGCTGGGTCCCGGAAGAAGTGCTTGAAGGCCGAGCCTATCCTGACGAACGAGCCCCTGCCCGCATCCGCGGCGACCTCCCCGATAGCCCGGGTGGCGTCGTCGAGCCGCCGGTAGATCTCCGGGTGCTCATGGAGGTAGCGGAGCGCCGCAGACCCCGCCGCGAGGCTCACCGGGTTGCCGCTGAATGTCCCCGCCTGGTAGACCGGGCCAGCGGGGGCGACCAGTTCCATAATGTCGCTCCGCCCCCCGAAGGCCCCGATGGGGAGGCCGCCGCCGATGATCTTGCCGAACGTGGCGATGTCCGGCTTTACACCATAGAGCACCTCCGCGCCGCCGATACCGACCCGGTATCCGGTGATAACTTCATCGAGGATGAGAAGGACGTCGTAGGCGGCGGTGATCTCCCGGACGTCGGCCAGGTAGTCGTCGTCGGGGAGCACCGGCCCGATGTTTCCCATGATCGGTTCGAGGATGAATGCGGCAACGTCGTCGTTCCCGGCAAGAAGCGTCTCCAGAGCCTCGGGGTCGTTATACGGGACCTGCCGGGTGTGCGCCACAAGGTCCGCGAGGACACCTGCGGAGTCGGGCACTCCGAGCGTTGTCGCCCCCGACCCGGCCTTTACCAGGACCGCGTCGTGGGCGCCGTGGAACCCGCCTTCGACCTTTATAATGTCCTGCTTCCCCGTGTAGCCGCGGGCGAGCCGGATCGCGGCCATCGTCGCCTCGGAGCCCGACGAGACGAACCGGATCATATCGATACCGGGGTGGTCGCCGGTGATCAGCTCCGCAAGGTCGATCTCGAGGGGCGACGGCGTGCCGTAGAGCCACCCCTTATCGAGCTGGCGCCCTATAGCCTCCCGGACGCCCGGATGAGCGTGGCCGAGGATGAGGGGGCCGTAGCCGAGGCAGCAGTCGACGAGATCGGCCCCGTCGACGGTCGTGAGGTGTGAGCCCGCCGCCCGCTCCACATAGAACGGGTAGGGCTTGATTGCCCGGACGGGGCTGCTGACGCCGCCCGGCATCAGGGTCTTTGCCCGCGAAAAAAGGTCACTGCTCTTCATCGAGCCACCTCGTTACATCTTCGGCGAAATAGGTGATGATCAGGTCGGCCCCGGCGCGCTTTATGGCGGTGAGGCTCTCGAGGGCAACGGCCCGCTCGTCCAGCCAGCCGCGCTCTGCGGCCGCCTTGATCATAGCGTACTCCCCGCTGACCTGGTAGGCCGCCACCGGCAGGCCGAACTCCTTGATGGATGAGAGGATGTCGAGGTATATTCCAGCCGGCTTGACCATCAGGATATCCGCCCCTTCGGCCGCGTCGAGCTCCGACTCCATCACCGCCTCGCGTGCGTTGCCCGGGTTGATCTGGTAGGTCGTCCGGTCGCCGAAACTGAATCCCGAGTCCGCAGCGTCACGGAACGGCCCGTAGAGGGCGCTCGAAAACTTTGAGGAGTAGGACATGATCAGGACGTTCTGGTATCCGGCGGTATCCAGGGCCCCCCGGATCGCCTGCACCATACCGTCGAGCATGCACGACGGCGCGACGATATCGGCGCCGCTCTCGGCATGGGAGACAGCGATCCGGGCCATCAGCGCAAGCGAGGAGTCGTTCTGGAGGTCAGGGCCGTCGGCAGTTTCTCCAACAATGCCGCAGTGGCCGTGGTCGGTGTACTCGCAGGCGCAGACATCGGTAACGACTACCATCTGCGGCAACCGTTCCTTGATCTTCCGGACGGCCCGCTGGACGACGCCGTCCGCTGCATAGGCTTCGGTCGCCTCGCTGTCTTTTGCGGCCGGGATACCAAAGAGGATCACCGCCCGGATACCGGCGTTTTGGAGACGCTCGCAGTAGTCGGCGACCCCGTCCATCGGGTGGCGGAACTGCCCCGGCATCGAGGCGATGGGTAGTGGTGTGCTGATCGATTCATCAACAAAGACCGGCGCTATCAGGTCGGTCTTCTGAAGTTCTGTTTCGCGGAGGAGCGGCTGGATTATCCGCCGCCGTATCCGTCTCATTCGTCGTTCTGGGAACATGGTTCTCCCCGGGTAATCGCCCTCATCAGGCTCTCTGCTGTCGTTATATCGCCGCACTCCGCGCTCGCGCGGATGGATGTCGTCACGTCGGAGAGGAGTTTCTTCGTGAGCGCCCGCGTCAGGTCATCGATGACCTCCGCCGTGCGGCTATCCTCCTCCCCCAGGCGCGCGAGCGCCCGGTCACGTTCACGTGCCCGGATCGACTCCGCCCAGGTGTAGAGGAGGGCGAGTGTCTCGTCGGCCGCCGTCCGCCGGAGGAGGCGGATGAAATGGTCGAGTTCCTCGTCGATGATCCCCCGTGCCCGGTCCGCCTCGCTCCTCCGGGAGTCCATGGCGGCGTCGTTGATGTTCCGGAGGTCGTCGATGGTGAAGAGATGCACGCCTTCGACGGACCGCACCCCCTCCTCGACATCGCGGGGCTGGGCGATGTCTATGAGGACCAGGTGGCGGGGGTGCTGATCGAGCGGCCAGAGGCGCTCCTCCATCACCCCCCGGACCTCCTCCGTGCGGATGACCGGGTGCGGCGCGGCGGTGCAGGATATGACGACGTCGGAGAGCGCGATGTAGCGGTAGAGGTCCTTGAAGTTGACCGCCCGACCCCCGATCTTATCCGCAAGCACCACCGCGCGTTCGTAGGTTCTGTTGGCGACGTATATGGCCGTGAGGCCCTTGGCGGCCAGTGCCTGCGCCACGAGCAGTCCCATCTCCCCGCTCCCGACGACCAGGATGTGCCGGTCACGTAAGGTTCCGAGGAGTTTCTCTGCAAGCGTCACGGCCGCGGAACCGACGGAGACCGCTCCCCGGTTGATCTGCGTCTGGCGCCGGATCCTGACCCCCACATGCACCGCCTTGTTGATGCAGAGCCCGATGACGCTGCTAGAAGCCCCCGCCTCCTCCGTGGCCGCAAGCGCCCGTTTGAGCTGCCCGAGGATCTGGTCCTCGCCGACGACCAGAGAGTCGATGCCTGCGGCCAGCTCCAGGAGGTGGCGGGGCACGGCGTCGCCCTCGATGACCATAAAGTCGCGCCTGCCCTGCTCCCGCAGGAACGCTTCAAGGCTCCGTGCATCGCCCTGCACCAGGACTTCGACGCGGTTGCAGGTCTGGAGCAGGAGGACGCCCCTGAACCGTTCCCGCGCCTCCCGGAGGAACGTCGCCTCGTCGGGGAACCGGAACGCTTCGAGCGTGGCGATGTCCGCGGTATGATGGTTCAGGCCCGCGAGAGCGAGCGGGGCCGTGGCCGGCTCAGGCATGCAGGTGCCTCTCGATCGCCATCGCTCGGGCTCTCTCGTAGTCGGAGGCAAGCGCTCCCCAGACCTCTTCGTCCCGGAGTATGCTCCAGAGGATACGGGACCGCTCTGCCTGCACCGGTTCGACCTCCCGGAGCATCGAGCGCATCTCGTCCTGCAGATCAATCATCCGGTCGAGGTCTGCGTACTCCGTCTCGAGTCTCATGCGGAGATACCGCGATACGGCAGGGCTCTTTCCGTGGGTGCTGATCGCGACCAGGTAGCGGCTGCCCCGGACGACCGAAGGGATGATGACATCTCCGGGCTCGCCGGCGGCGTTGTTGAAGAGGACGCCGGACCCGGCACATACTCTCCCAATACGGTCGTTGAGCCCCGTGTCCGGTGTCGCGGCTACCGCGAGGAAGGCGCCCTGCAGGAGACCCCGGAGCGCCTCGTCCGGGAGGGTCGAGAGGTCGGCCTCCTGCCGCCTGATCGCGAGACCGTCAAGGGCCGGCGAGAAGGAACGGCTGATCACCGTCACCTCCGCCTCATGCTCAAAGTATGCAGCCTTCCGGGCACCGACGTCGCCTCCCCCGAAGATGAGCACCCTCCTGCCCGTCAGGTCAAGCATGAGAGGGATCATTCGTTCTATAGTGTGGTGAACGGACTAGATTAAGGTGTTGAAAGACCCGTTTCCCGGGAATTGGCAGCCACGGGTCTTTGAACCCGAACGTTGAGACCGATTCGCCCAAAGAAGGTTTAAATGGTAGAAACATCCAGTTCTCCGGGACAACTATGGCTGAAGAGACGTATGCATTCAGCAGGCTGGAAGGTGCGTTCCATCGCACAAAAGGCCTGCTCTGGCCGTTCAAGTGGGGGATCTGGCTCCGCCTGGCCCTGATCGCGCTCTTTGTGGGAGGGGGCGTCAGTTTCCCGAACACCTCCGGGTACAACTTCAACGAAGGCGACCTCCCGTCCGGCGTCGAGGGGGCCCTCCCCGGGATCGCAACGATCTTCGTGGTGCTCATCCTCGTCGTGCTTGCGATCGCGCTCATCTGGTGGATCATCGGCACGGTGATGCAGTTCGTCTTCGTCGACATGCTCCGGACGGGCGATATCCATATCAGGCGCTTCTTTGGAGAACGGGTCGGCAAAGGGGTGCGGCTCTTCCTCTTTGAGGCAGCCCTCACGCTGATCCTGATCCTCGCCATGATAGCGTTCATCCTCATGCTCGTAGGGTTCGAGGGGTCGGGTGGTGCCGGTGTTGCATTCATCCTCCTGTTCATTCCATTCATCCTGGTCGCAGCCCTCCTCTTCGGGATCGTCTTCCTCCTGACCCACGACTTCGTCGTCCCGATCATGATCCATGAAGATTGCGGGGTCATCGAGGGATGGCGGCGGCTTTTTGGGATGATCTCAGAAAACCTCTGGCAGACCGTCGCCTACATCATCACGAGATTCGTGCTCGGCCTCATCGCCGGAATCGTGCAGGCGGTCCTGGTCATCCTCGCGATGCTGATCATCGCAATACCGTTCGTGCTCATCGGGATCGTCCTCCTCGCCGCAGTCATGGCAAACTACGTGCTGCTGCTCGTCCTCCTCATCCCCTACCTCATCATCGCCATCCCGGTCGCGCTCCTGATCGCGGTGCCGTTCGTCACGTTCTTCCGGTACTACGGGCTGCTGGTGCTCGAGGGGGTTGCACCGGGGTACCGCCTCCTCCCCGAATAACCCTTTTTTTATCCGGAAGAAGAGCAGTTCCGGCCATTTCACGGCCTGCCGATGGAGCCGCCAATGGAAGGGAAAGGCTCTTTGACTCGTAAACTATGAATTCGATCGAGCAAATGGTCGAGATCGAGCCGCTGGTAATCCTTGCCCTGGCGCTGGGGCCGGGAGTCTTCTGGGCATGGTACTTCTACCGCCGGGATAAACTCAATCCCGAACCGGCGACGCTGATCGTGAAGCTCTTCCTCCTCGGCGTCCTCGTCACGTTCCCCGTGGCCTTCGTCGAGGGGTTCTTCGGCCTCTTCATCACACTCCCGCTGATCATGGGCGTCGTCATTGCGCCGATCGTCGAGGAGTACGGCAAGTTCTGGGTCGTTCGACGGTTCGCTTACCCGCACCCCGAGTTCGACGAACCGATGGACGGCATCGTCTACGCCGCAGCAGCCGCTCTCGGGCTCGCATCGCTCGAGAACGTCCTCTACGTCTTTGCGGCGTACGTGACGTCGCCGTCGCTTGCTCTCGGCACGATCGTCGTCCGTGCGATCTTCTCGGTCCCCGGGCATGCGCTTTTCTCCGGTGTCTGGGGCTACGCCCTCGGTCGGGCCAAGTTCGCGCCCGCAGAAGAGCGTTCGAGGATCGTCCTCCAGGGACTCGTCCTCGGGATGGTGCTGCATGGCATCTTCAACTTCCTGCTCATCTCCGCTGAGATCGTCACCTACGCCCTGGCCGTATTCGTCCTGGTCCTGATACCGGGGCTCTGGCTGCTGGCAAACCGAAACATCAAGCAGGCGCTCGAACGCGGTCACCGATAGTGCGCGATCGGCCTCCCGCGGGGCCGGCCGACCTCGCGATCCTGCAGGGGCGGCAGCGCCCGATCCAGGCCGCGCTTCGATAGGCTTATTAGCCAGAAAAACCCACGTTGTAAGGCACACAGTGCGAAAGCACAGGCGTGCGCCGATAGTGTAGTGGTTATCACTAGGCGTTGCCAACGCCTAAACCCGGGTTCGAGTCCCGGTCGGCGCATAGAGACACCACATCGGTGCGCTGTTTTTTCGGAGTTTCATACGATAATCCCTTTTTCGCCATCTCCCGATCTCCAGTAGCCTGTACCGTCATATCTGGTCTTCTCCCTGAGAAGTTCCCGGGCCTTGGGCGTGAGACAATACCTCATTGTCCTTCCTTCTCGGTGAGGTTCGACGATCCCATCGGCTATGAGGCGCCTCATATACCAGAAAGCCGAGGGGGCTGAGATGCCGATAGCTACGGCAAGATCCTGCTGCGAGGGGTGATGATCCTCCAGGAGCAGGGAGAGAATCTGTCGTGTCGTACCGTTTTGCAGGTGAAGATAAAGACTCCGACTGACCACGCTGGAGCCTTCGCTGGTTTTGAAATAGCCCACCTGACCGCCTCGACGGACCTCGACGATCATGCCCACCGATTCGAGGCGCCAGAGATGGTATTGAGCCGCCCCCCTCGCGACCCCGGAGGCACGGGTCAGCGCCCCAAGTGAGATGCCCGGGCTTTGGCCGATACACTCATACAACCTTTTCCTGGAGTCATGGTCAAGGGCGTTCCTCCGGAAGATGCGCCGGTAGCCGAAAAAAGGCACCACAGTAAAAGAGTAAAAGAATTTAGCAGGGAAGAGAAGCATTGGGGAGATGAAGAGCAGCAGCTCGACGAGCATCATGCGGGGTGATAACTCCCAGAATGATATTTCGGTGAAATCATTGCCGCCTTCCGGCGGAGGTTCACCCAGCGGCGAAAATGTGTAACCTCCTGGGGCCGCCGCAGGACATATCAGGAAGGAAAATCCTGTGATGATAAGTGCGACAAAGATCCAGTGCTTCATTTCTTCGATACCTCTGCGCCCTTAAGATCTGCCCGACAGATCTGTCAATACCATTCAAAGGTGTAGTCCTCGGTTCCGTGAACACTCTCGCCATGGACGAGGAACGTCCACGTTCCGGGTTCTAACCCTCCGCTATTGCGAATGATCATACCTATCCGACCGTCATTTTTCCCGTCATCGGCATCGTGAAATATTGCAACAACAGTTGTGGGAGAACTGACTGTGAGAGAGAGGGAGTTTGCGGAATTTCCCCAGTTCAAATCAAGGGGCAGATCTGTTTCACCATTTGAGACAGATTTTGTATATCGATCGGTCCCCCCTGTGTTATTGTGGCATAATTTCGTAATACAGACATCCATTGATGTTCTTCAGGTAGAGGGGCAATTTCATAGCCACAGTCGTTTACCTCGGACTCCAGTGCATATGCAGGCAGAGTGAGCAACGCCGCCATGAGCAGTACTGGGATCAGGATCCTACACGCATTCATAAGCAATATCTAGGACTTTAAGAGTAGACACCTTAAATCTTCTGTGTAAATCATCTAATTGTCCTCTAACGATTAGATGAATATCACACAAGATATTTAGTGATATGAGATTACTACTGAAGCAGATGCCTGATTCGGTGTATTACAAGGGTTTAGAAGCGGATCACAACGCCCCGGAGCATCTATCCTACTCAGGAGATAGTAATTATCAGTGTTCTACCAACCAAGGGTACCACTTACACTTCAGGAGCGTAAGTAAATTCGATGCAACTGTTGAATTAGTTGTGTTATCTCAAAAGTCTGGGTGAATTCACTCTTGGAACAAAAGGTTACCCCTTAAAAGCGTGATTATGTAGGAAAAATCATCCTCAGGCATCATACAAAAAGGAGGAATAAAATGGCTAACTTAAAGAAAGTTGGGTTTGGCATCACACTCGTCTGGTTGTTGCTGGTGGGTGTGACCATCGTGCCCGTGAGCGCTCAACCGGCAACAAAAGATTTAATGCTCCCAGATGATCAAAATCCCTTCTTGTTAAGGATCCCTGTCACATGGAAGGCTGATACAGTTTTGTCGAGGGATTCTTCAAATGAGGTGCTTTGTAGGCATTACTCGACCTCTAAGACAGATAATGGAGATTACTTTCCAATCGACAAAATTGGTGTCCGTGCGAAAGTCTGGAAAAATGGCCTTTTAAAGTATGAGGAAAATCTGATCAATCGTAACTCGGGCATAGCAGAATTAAACTATAACTCTGGCAGTGAATCGGCAAGCGGGACCTGGACTGCAGAAACAAATCACATCTTCGAAGCTCCAGAGTATAACCAGTATCAGTATCCACAGACTGATGATACATTGAGTATCTAGCACTCAACCACTTTTTTCATGGAGGATCGGTATGGGTAAAAAGGTGAAGAGCGATCGGATAATCGTTTATTTGGCTATCACTGTAATAATATTTACTTTAAGTTCATGGGTTGGCATTTCGGTATTGATAATCGAAAAGGAACCTGTACCTGCATGGGCCGAGACTTTTAACTCGTCTAATAGATCAGAGAGTGTCACGGTGTACGATCCAGATCGCGTTGATGAGAATTTTTGCATTGGACTGTACACAGCGCCCATTCATGAGCAGAAATATTTTCTCCAGAAATCAAAAAATCTAACTAAGAACGAAACTTTTGAAGGATATTTCTGTATTGCCAACAACATGTACTCGGAGAACGATTACCTTATCTTCTGTTTAATGGACTACAAGCAGGTGCCGTTTTCGTTTAATGAAAGTGATGCAGAGATCCTGCACAAAATCCGTCTTGAATCGTTTGAAGAAAAATTTTACCATTTCGATCTTGGACCACTTGAAAGCGGCACCCATGAATTTGAGATATTTCTCATCCTGAAGCCATATGAAACATCGCTCAACCAGTCGTTCAGGTTATCCACTGATTTCTCACATTTGGGAAGCATCAGACTGAATCTGTTCGTTGATGATTGGAATATGCCTCCCGTTGTTTATACGAACTTCAGCGATCTTAATTGCCATCAATGTGACTCTCAATATCCCGGTAATGACGGTGTGATGCTAGTAAAAGAGCCCTGTTCGACCAGGGCATGGACCTCTGAAAACGTGACATCGGGAGATACTCTGGATTACTGGATGAATGTTGCAGCAGCAGATGATTATCCAGTGGCCTTCGGTCTTATTGTTCTTGTGGACTATATCCAGGTGCCTATATGGACGAACAGCCCTAACGATGTCATTTTTGGCAAACTTGATGCTGGGGAGAAACTCTCGTTTCCTACGAAAATCGTGGTTCCTCGTGAGAAAGGCGTACATGAGTTAATGGCCATCTGGCTCCCGGCCCCATATCAGAGGATGGATAGGTTACCCGAAGCGCCGGCAAGCCCTAATCAATGGGCATGGGCTCAACCCAGCATCCGAGTGGGGTTGAATGTAGGATAGTTCTAAGGTGAGCACGAGTTGCTTTTCTCTAGATTCCCACTTTTTTCATAAATATTCGGGGCTTATTCATTAGATAGGAGCACTCTTTCCCACACCAAGGGAGGACATCTCATTACTACATTACACGTACCCCGGATCGCGCGAGGGATGTTTAACGCATCATATTGGTTATTTTATGATTTCGTAAGGATATAGGTGAATTGCTGTATCCTAAATCCTTATGCTGCATCAAGTATATTCTGACGATTAGATGACTCTCACAGAAAACGTTTAATGAACACCAAAAATGTTTTAGTGTGGGTACCTTAAAAAGTGCCCTGTGTATGAACCGAGAGCAGATATTGCTATCTCGAAAAACTCTGCATTGCTTTAGAAGCAATATACATGGCTTGCTTCGTTGAATCGTATGCATGGTCGCCTGTTTTGCTTCTGGAGTATGAGCAATTGAGAAAGGATAGTGACCATGAAACATGTGAATTCTCTGATAATATTTGCCTTGTTGCTGGCGACATGTGCTTTCACTGTGCCAGTTACGGCTGAAGAGCAGTATACGCCATCTTTCAACAAATCCAAATTTCAAAATATGGGAGTTGTGAATGGGAGCCCAAACTGGGCCGGAATGCGAGACTTATCTCAATTTAGCAGGTACGAACCTCAGGTTGAGGTGACGCTGCCATCGAGAGAAACACTGAAAAAATTGTACCCAAATATTATCTTCTACGACTCATTGGATTTACCCATGGGTGAAAGAAATTCTTCGGAAGAGGTAACATTCAACCAGGATGGAAGTTTTTCAGTGTTCAGAACGCAAAGCAATCAAAATAAACTAACTGCAACGACTGATGTTCGAATCACGGAAGCTCAAATCGCCTGGTATTGGGTTCAGGATTCCGTAGTCAGGCACTTGATTACCGTCCGTAACGTCGGTTCAGTGCCTGCCAGTGGTAAAGTCATTGTCATCTCTCCTGAAGATGGATATGGTTACTATAACACATTTAGTAATTTACCTCCATCTGCCAGCGAAACAGTATCAGTGGCTTATATGGTGCCTTCTGGCAGTTCTGTTGGGAGAAAACCTATTGTTTTAGAAGTATGGGTGGATCCGGATGATACACGAACTGACTCTTGGTTGATGCCGATCGATGGAATTGAAAAGTACAATAATGATGCCGATCACCTTCCAGATCCTGATTGGGGCACAAATCTTGAAACAAGTGATCTTTACCACTTCCCTTATGGATCTCTCTCCAGTGAATCATATGGACAAACTATTGAGGCCGCAACAGCAGGGGATGACACAACAACTCCATATGCTACAGCACAAAAGATCTTGGGATACACCAAAAATGTAATGTGTTACACTTCAGACGACCTAGATGGGAATTATACCGCGTCCGACATCTGGATCAAAAACCATCAGTATTGTGGAGTATGTGATGAATATACGACATTATTTAATTCATTTACAAGAAGTCTTGGAATCCCTACCCGGCAGTATTATATGGCCATGACCGATAGCACCGGCGGGCCCGTCGCTCACGAGTGGGCATTGATTTGGAATGGTGAACGTTGGGTTCATGCGGATCCTACATGGGAAGTATTTGACAATCAAGACATATACAGTCAGCATGGATACTCGAATATAACCATAACAAATCTGATCCACGCTGATGATAGTCGCTACACTGGTCCCGATGATCCCTACGTTGAGGATCAATTACTGCATTATTGGTTTGATTTTGAAACAATACCCATGGGAGGTTTATGAAGGAATAATATTAAATATTCTCTTTGTTTTATTTCGCGGGTGAGACGATCAGGAGGACATATGAGAAATATAAATGCTCGGATGCTGTTTGCCTTGTTGCTGGCGACATGTGCTTTCACTGTGCCAGTTACGGCTGAAGAATGGGATGCACCATCCCCCAATGAATCCGAACTCCAGAATATGGGAGTTGTGAACGGAAGCCCAAACTGGGCTGGAATGCGAGACTTATCTCAATTTAGCAGGTACGAGCCTCAGGTTGAGGTGACGCCGCCGTCAAGGGAAACCCTGAAAAAAATGTATCCGAATATCATCTTTTACAACTCATCGGACCTGCCTATGCATGACATAGACTTTTCCGGGCAGGTATCGTTCAACCCGGACGGGAGTTTCACGGTGATCCGGACGGCGAGCGACGGGAGAGGGGCGACGGCAGCCGAGCCCGCTCGGATGCTCCCTCCCGCGCCGGGGGGAGATCCCCTGATGGAGTTACGGGGTGCCCATCCGAACGTAGAGAGAAACGCCGAGATTATGGGATACATCCGGACCTGCGGTCTCTCCAGTTGGTATGAGAGACCCTACAACGCAACCTGCCGCTATGTCTACCTTGTCCCGGGCACGTCATGCTCGCAGACGCAGGTGTACCTGAACAGGAATGTCAACGAACGAGAGGATCATGATAGTATCGTATGGGTGGGCCGGGTCGACCGCGGCGAAGAACTCCCGGTAGAGGCGTCCGATCCGCTTGCCAGCCTCTCTGTCCGGTACCCACGGGTGATGGAGAATCCCGCAGTAGAAGCGTTCATCAGGGAGGATAGACCGGAGCGCTGGGGTGAGGTGTTCGAGAACGAAACAACGGTACAGGTCTACCTCATCGCTGAGAACGCGGCCTTCAGGGAGCTGATCGCTACCGTAGGGGCAGGGGCCGTCACAGGTGTGATGGTCCTCGATGAGCAGCACCTTGCGGTCAATAAAACCGAAGCGCTGGCAATCGCCCGGGAGGACGTCTCCCCTGCTGCACAACTCATCGACATCCATCTCCAGATGAAAGACGGGAGGGTGGTGTGGATGGCCTCGTACATGGACGGCCCCGTCTACTCCTCGATCCCGGTGGACGCCGGGGAGGCACCGGCGCCGGGAGAGAAGGTTCCCGGCTTTTCCTCCGCCACAGCGGCCGGAGCGCTTCTGGTCCCGGCGGCGTTGCACTGGAGAAGAAGATGACCTCACGAGGGTGATGCCCGCCACGGTCCATAGCATGGGGTGAGAGCCTGGGGAATGGGGTGTTTTCCTGCGTACAGCCTCTCGCTCTGCCCCATGAACGCTCCACACCCCTTCGCGATCTTCCGCGTGATCCACGCCAGAACCCCCAATATAAGATGCAATGCTCCGCTAGATACCCCTGTGCGGAACCTTTATACCCGCTACCACCTCCCCCTCCCGCAATCATGGAGTTAAAGCGGGGACTCTCGCAGTTTGACCTGACGAACATCATCGTCGGGGCGATCGTCGGCGCCGACATCTACATCGCGTCCTCACTCACCGCAGGCCTGGTCGGCCCGTTCTCGATCGTCCTCTGGGCGGTGGCCGGGCTCTTCGCCGCAACGATCGCGATGGTCTTTGCCTACTGCAGTTATTACGTTCCCCGCGTCGGCGGGCCGTTTGCGTATGTCTCGGAGGCGTTCGACGACTTCTACGGGTTCCTCACCGGCTGGAGCATGTGGATCGCCGAACTCCTCGCTCTCCCGGTCTTTGCAATAGCGTTCGCGAACTACCTCCAGGCGCTCGTCCCGCTCACCCCGGCCGCAGAGGTCGCCGTCCGGGCGCTCTTCGTCGCGTCCCTGACGCTCGTCAACATCGTCGGCGTCCGGGCCGCAGGGAGGTTGAACGATGCCCTCACGCTCATCAAACTCTCCCCGCTCCTCCTTCTCATCGTGGCCGGGCTCGGCGTCTTCCTCGTCCGGCCGGAGACAGTCATCGGGAACTACACCCCCCTGCTCCCCTTCGGGCTCGATAACGCCGCCCATGCGCTCGTCCTGGTCTTCTGGGCATACGCCGGGTTCGAGATGGGGACGCTCCCGGCCGGCGAGGTCGAGAACCCGCAGAAGGCCATCCCCCGCGCTATCATCACCGGGATGCTGATCGTCTCTTTCTTCTACCTCCTCACGAACTTCGTGCTCTTCGGGGTCGTCAACTGGACCGAACTCGACCAGAGCACCGTGCCGCTCGTCGTCGCCGGCACCGCCCTATTCGGGTCGGCAGGGGCGCTCATCATGACGGTCGGCGCCCTCTTCTCGGTAGCCGGGTCGGACGAGTCGGGGATGCTCGGCAGCGCACGGCTCGCGTACGCAATGGCGATCGACGGGCTCTTCCCCCGCGCTTTCGCACGGCTCCACCCGCGCTTCAATACGCCCTACGTGGTCCTCATCGCTCAGGGCGCCATTGCATTCGTCCTCTCCAGCTTCGGAAACCTCTCCGGGCTGATATCGTTCGCCGTCCTCAACCTGGCATTCTCATTCCTGCTCACCTGCTTCGCGCTCATAGTTCTCCGGAGCGATAGTGCCGCGAACCTCCGCGGCCAGCACATCCTCCCCCTCGCCGGCATCGGAATCTGCCTCTTTCTCATATACTCCACAACAACCTTCGATAAAGCCGCAGGAATCCTGGTCATCCTGGCAGGAATACCAGTCTACCTCTTCTACTCCCCAAAGCAGGACATACACCACCTCAAAGCGCTCTTCCTCTCCGAAGAGGCCGTGCTCCGGCGAAGGCTCGAGGTGAGAGAGATGTATCTTGCGAATCTGCTGGACCTGATACGCACAATTTCCCGGAGGATCAGGCGGTCGGGCAGCCGCGATCCCGGAGAGAGGTAGTGCAGTGATTCCAAATTAACAGACCATAGCTGGCCTTCGTCCCATCCCCCACGGAGCGCCCCCCTCCGTCCCCCCACCCCGCCCGCGCTTCCTCCCGGGGCGAGGGCAGTCATGGCGATAGCCAGCGGGAAGCCGCGCCAGGGGGTGGTGGGGCTGGCGGCGGTTTCCCTGAGGGGGTCAGATGAGGTTCAGGAGTTAGCCAGAAACCGGCTCTTTCCCCAGGTTCTCCCCGTGCAGTGGACCGTGGTGGCTATCGCCAGGGGGGGTGGGGCTGACGGGGAGGGGGCGAGCCCCCGCCCCGGTCTCTGCCTCGTGCCTTCAGCGTCCAGACTCAATTCCTACAGATTGCCATCCGCCTGTAACCCCCTCCCCGCAGGCGGGTACCCGTATGTTCCTCCTCAAAGCCCCCGCCCCCGGGAGGGGGGGGGCAGTACGTGGGGATACCGGGGAAAAGCCGTCTCATGGGATGCAAACACCCGGATAGTGTGAAAAAAGATCGATACTCTCCTCCGCTGAGAGTGCCGGTAATTGAGAATCGTTGCAGTAGGCGTTTACCCTCGTATCAGAGGAGTGACCGATGACCACCCCGCACAATCCTCGTGTTTTTTGCTGCGATTGACGTGGGAGAAATATTTTTCCGTCGAATGGGGCAAGAGGCACAGCATGGATCTCATTCCGGTCGTTGTAGCGATCAGCGTCATCGCCCTTGCCGTTGCTGCATACTTAACACGACAGATCCTCGGCGAAGACAAAGGAACCACTCAGATGCAGGGAGTCGCTGCGGCCATCCGCGAAGGAGCGGAAGCCTTCATACGACGGCAGTACTCCACCATCGCGATCCTCGCCGCGGTCATCGCCGTGATCATCCTCATCGCCTTCACTTCGACCGGCGATTTCACCAGGGCATGGCATACCGCGTCGGCCTTCCTTCTCGGCGCTTTCCTGAGCGCCCTCTCCGGAGTTATCGGGATGAGCATAGCGGTCAGATCGAACCTGGTCTCCGCGGCATCGGTCGAGAAGAGCCCGGGAAAAGCACTCATCCTCGCGCTTCGCGGCGGAGCAGTCTCCGGGCTCACCATCATCGCCCTCTCGCTGATAGGGATCTCGATCATCTTTACTCTGTTCGGCGGTGATCCCCGTGAGACGCCGTTCCTTATCGTCGGATTCGGGTTCGGCGCCTCCCTCATCGCCCTCTTCGCCCAGCTCGGCGGCGGCATCTACACCAAGGCCGCTGATGTCGGAGCAGATCTCGTCGGGAAGTTCGAGGCGGGTATCCCCGAGGACGACCCCCGCAACCCCGCCGTGGTTGCCGACCTCGTGGGCGACAACGTCGGGGACTGCGCAGGGCGCGGTGCCGACCTCTTCGAGTCCACCTCGGCCGAGACCATCGGCGCGATGATCCTGGCCGTCGCCCTCTACCCGGTCTTCGGGCTCGCCGGCATCCTCTTCCCGCTGGTGATCGGGGCGTTCGGGCTGATCGCAACGATCGTCGGCATCTTCTCGGTGCGGATGAAGGACACGGAGCACAAAGATCCAATGCATGCCCTGAACAAAGGGTATTACATCACGTCGCTCCTCTCGGCGGCCTTCCTCTTCATCGCGACGATGGTTCTGCTCAAGAACATCTGGTTCTTCTATTGCGGCCTCATCGGGATCGCCCTCTCGATCGTCTTCCTTTACGTGACGCTGTACTATACCGACGAGCGGTTCAGGCCGGTCAAAAAGATTGCAAAGGCCTCGACTGCCGGGCCGGCGATGAACATCATCGCCGGCATCAACGTCGCGTTTGAAACGACCGCGATCGCCTCGATCTCCATCTGCGCAGCTCTCCTCTTTGCCTTCAGATTCGGAGAACTCTCGGGAGTGAGTAACGGCGGCCTCTACGGGACCGCCATCGCAACGATGGGGATGCTCATGCCCTGCGCCTATATCCTGGCGATGGACACCTTCGGCCCGATCGTGGATAACGCCGGGGGTATCGTGGAGATGAGCGGGGCCCCGGAGACCGCACGCTGGAACGTCGCGAAGCTCGATGCCGCGGGGAACACCACCAAAGCGCTCACCAAGGGCTACGCAGTGGGCAGTGCAGCCCTGTCGGCGTTCCTGCTCTTCACCGCCTACATGACCGAGATCTCGACATACACCGGAACCTTCTTCTCCGACGTCAACCTCGCCCACATCGATGTCTTTGCCGGAGCCCTGCTCGGCGCGATGCTCGTCTTCCTCTTCGCCGCGTATGCCATCCGCGGTGTCGGCGAGACCGCTCAGTACGTGATCGAGGAGGTCCGGCGGCAGTTTAAAGGGATGAGGATTCTGGAAGGCATCGACAAGCCGGACTATGCCCGTTGCGTCGATATCACGACGCGGGGCGCCCTGAAGAACATGATCCTGCCCGGCGCCCTCGCGGTCGTCTTCCCGGTTGTCGTCGGTATCACCCTCAAGTACGAGGCGATGGCCGCCTTCCTGATCGTCGGCACGATCACCGGCCTCCTGATGGCGCTTGTCCTGAACAACGGCGGTGGTGCCTGGGACAACACCAAGAAATGTATCGAGGGGGGACTGTATGGTGGAAAGGGATCGGAAGCCCACATGGCGGCCATCGTGGGGGATACCGTGGGCGACCCGTTCAAGGATACGGCCGGACCGTCTCTGCACGTGCTGGTGAAACTCCTGGCGACACTGACGCTTGTGCTCGTGCCGCTCTACGTCTGACCTTTTTTCAGGAACCTCCGGACAGGGATCGCTTCTCAAACGCACAACGCGCGAGTCGTCCTTATGGGTATCCGTGCTCTTCCGTTACAACATCCGGGAGCATCCCATTGTTGCGGCTACATCTCCACCCGGGTGAGAACGCCGTGAATCTTATCCACCGGCAGCTTGTAGAACTGGACGAACGACGGGGTAAGGCGCTTTATGACGGAGTACGCCTTCCAGACAACGTTGTCCGTGACGATATCTTCGAGCCCGTAGAAGATGGCCTTCTCCCGGATATCAGCATCCCGAAGGATCTTCTTGATGTCCACGACCTCCATGTAACCGAGTTCGATCTCAAAACTCCGGAGTCCCGGCGCCAGGTTCTCCTTAAACCCGCTCTTCACTCCGAAGGGAGTGTCCCGGATGATGATGGAGATGATGATGTTGTCCTCGTAAACGATATTGTTCGTAAACATCGTCAGCGCGACGTAGGGCGGGATCTTCCGGATATCCCGTGCGAAGAAGAGCGCCGTGCCGCGGATCCTCGAAACTTCCCGGTAAAGATCCCGGTAGACAACAAGAAACGCGGGGAGATCCATCGGGCTGAACGAATAGGCGATCCGATTCTGGCCGGCGCGATAGACGAGGATGATCGCAAGCGGTATCGCAGTTATCATGAGTGCAAAGTAGGCTCCCGCCGGAATCTTGGATGTGGTGGCGATGAGAAACGCTATATCCACCAGGGTTACCCCGATGCCCACAAACACGAGAAGGCCCAGTTTTCGCATGAAGAAGATGGAAGTGAGCATGATGCCCGTAATGGTCATGGTCCCGGTAACGGCGAGACCGTAGGCGGCGGCCAGGCGGGCGGAGGATTGAAACTGGAACATCACCGCCAGAACGGCAAAGAGGAGGAACCAGTTCACGGAACCGATGTAGATCTGCGATCGGAGCTCCGCTGACATATAATCGATCTTCAGCATCGGGAGCATGCGGGTGGTGATCCCCTGATACACGATCGAGAAGAGCCCGCTGATCATCGCCTGGGAGGCGATGATGGTGGCCAGGATGGAGAGGATCAGGAACGGGACGTAGATCTGGGGTGATATGCTCCTGATCATCTCGAAGAGGACGAAGTGTGCGTTGGGATGGGTGAGGAGGAACGCCCCCTGGCCGAGATAGTTGAGTACCAGGGCGAAGAAGACGAGATACCAGGCGCGGATAATGGGAGTTCTTCCCAGGTGACCCATATCCGCATAGAGGGCCTCGCCTCCGGTAGCCACCAGGATGACCGCCGACAGGAGGAAGAACGCAGGCCATCCCCCGTCCAGAAGAAACCGTATGGCATAGTAGGGATTTATCGCGAGCAGCACTGCTGGAGCCCACAGGATCCCTATGATGCCGGAGACGGCAAGCGCCAGGAACCAGGTCCCCGCGATGGGGCCGAACGACCAGGCTACTCGCTCGGTCCCGCTTCGCTGAATTGAGAAAAGTCCGATGGCGATGGCCGCAGCGATCACGATGAGCGTGCTCTCAGCAGTCGTCTCAAGTCCCGGGATCAGGACAATGCCCTCCACAGCGGAGAGGATGCTGATCGCCGGGGTGATGACCCCGTCGCCGACGAGGAGGGCGACGCCGACGATGGTCATCGAGGAGACGATCGTCACCAGTGTTCCGGATTTGATGTAGGGGAGGAGCAGCTCCCGGAGCACAATGGTGCCCCCTTCGCCCTTTTTGCCCAGGCTCATCGCAAGCCACGCGTACTCCACCATGATGAGGATGATCAAAGTCCAGACGAGCAGGGAGAGGATGCCCATGATGTTCGAGGGTGTGGGCTCCACCAGGAGGAAGATCACCGCGAGCGTGTAAATGGGGCTTGTACCGATATCTCCGAAGACGAGGCCCATGGATTTCAGGACACCCTGCCAGGGATGATCGTCGCGACCTGTCACATAGCCCACCTCGAAGATACGGAGCGGTGTTTCTTGCGCGAACCCGTCACCGGTTGACCGACAGGCGAGGCCAAGAGACAGACGATCCCGACCACGGCAGGGACGGGTATGAGAGTGAATGAAAGGCATGTCCCGGAAGGTATGAGGAACAGGTTGATCTCAGGGCGGTGATCCCCTATATCGATTCCGACCATGGTTCAAACCGGGTACAGGTACATTCCTAGTATTTAACGATGATGAGCGTTGTCCGGGTTTTCTGGAGAAGCTGAACCATGACATCCAGTTTGTTTGTACAGGGGTAGTGAGGATAAAGCAGGGGACGGTAACCACCGTCTTCCCGCTCCTTGCCGCGGCCGTCCTGGTGGCGATGCACCTGGTCGCAGGCAGGTTACGGTTCCTCGACGTCATACCCCGGAGCCGCTGGCTCTCGATAGCAGGCGGGGTCGCCGTAGCCTACGTCTTTGTCCGCCTGCTCCCCGAACTGAGCGCCGGACAGGAGGTTGTCCGGAGGGCCATCAGCGGGGAGGTGCTTGTCGGTCTTGAGAATCACATTTATGTCGTAGCCCTCTTCGGCCTCGTCACCTTCTACGGGCTGGAGCGGGTCGTCAGGACATCGCAGGAGCACCGGCCGGCGGCGCAGGATGCCGAACGTACGACAACCGGCCCGGGTGTCTTCTGGCTCCACATCGCGTCCTTCGGCGTCTATAACCTCCTGATCGGCTACCTCCTGCTCCACCGTATACGACCCGGCCTCATGAGCCTTGCATTCTATACCATCGCCATGGCCCTGCACTTCCTGGTCACCGATTACGGGCTGCGCAAGGACCACCGCCGGGACTACGACCGGATAGGCCGGTGGGCGCTCTCCGTGGCGCTCCTCGGGGGCCTCGCAGCGGGCTACCTCGCGAGCCTTCCGGAGCTCTGGATCGCTGTCCTCACTGCGTTCCTCTCCGGCGGTGTCATCCTCAACGTGCTCAAGGAAGAACTCCCCGAGGAACGCAAAAGCCATATTATGCCGTTTTTCATCGGCGCATTCGGGTATGCCGCCATCCTCCTCCTGGCATAGAAGTCCCCGGGGGTTAACGGAACACCCACCCGCACCGGCGCTACGGTCCGTTGAGCCTGAACAGGCCGGCTGAACCTGATGCATACATCCGGTCATACCCCTCCCCGGCAAGCGCTCTCTCCGGATCATGCGTCAGCCGGAACATACCGTCGTAACAGAAGATGGGGTGACCCCTGACGTATTCCCGGACCAGAACGGCATTCATACCGTACGAGCGGTAGGTCCCCTCGATGAACATAGCATCGGCCGGCAGGATGAACGCCGGGTCCGACCAGACGTAATTCACAACCTGGACGTACCTGTCCGCCCCGACCGGGCCGGTGCGTATACGATCTACGGTATCGAGCGCCCGCAACTCCGACTCCGTGAACCCGGTCCTTACGGCGCTGTTCGGTGAGAAGATCGGGCTGTCGTTATCGGCTGCCGGGCTTGTGATCATGGCAAAGACAAGCAGACCGACGCACGTGGCAAGGAGAAGCATCGCAGGTACCCGGGACCTTCCCGCGACCAGCAGCAGCGATGTTGCGAGCGGGACGGAGAGGAGGATCTGGGAGAAGTACCACCACCGGTGCTCGATGAAGGAGAGACCCGTGATGAGCGGAAAGAAGCCGAGGCCGAGAAGGGTGAGCCCCACTGCCCCGAAGGCAAAACCGTTCCTCTCCCTCCGTGCCGCCAGGTAAAAGATGCCGACGAGGCTTAAGGTGAAGAATATGAACATGCCGATGTTGTTGAAGATCTGTTCCGGGACCGGCACAAGCCCGGGATACGCGTCGACGACCGCCGGGTTCTGGACGAAGTAGTCCCGGGTGAACCCCTGGCGGACGAGGTCCGAGAGGACCGCGATATGCCCTGAGACAAAGTACCACCACCCGAGCATGGCGGCCAGAAAGAGCGAGGCCAGGCCAAGCGTGACGGGATACGCCTTCGTGGCCGCATCAGCCCGGAGGAGACCGTAGAGCCTGGATGCGCTCCACGTCAGAAAGAGCACCAGCGCCATGCATGCCGCCGTGATGGTGTGCGTCAGGATGATGGCGGCGAGGAGGAGGAACGCAAGGTTTCTGGCCCGCACTGGCCTCGTATACTTCAGTTTGAAGAGGAGGTAGAGAACGAGGACCATGAATATCGCGGCGAAGGCATTGGGGATCGACCCGGCGCTCATGCCAATCTGCTGGTTTGCGGTTATCAGCATGAGCCCGGCAAGCAGCCCGACCCGCTCATCGTTGAAGAGGGCCGTTCCGATGAGGTAGATTGCCGGCGGGAAGATGACGATCTGCGCCAGGCTCACGGAGAGCATCGCCGCGAGCCTGTAGTCGAGTCCGGCCAGGAGTGAGGTCCCGGCAACCTCCAGGTGGAAGAGCGGCATGTGGGTGTACCAGTAGCCTTCGGGGATGGCATGGAGGTTCAGGATCTGCGATACGAACATCCTGTGCCACCAGGGATCAGAGCCCAGGATGCCGGGAACGATCAGGATCTGCGACCATGCGACCGATATCCCGAGGAGGATGACCTGCGGCAGGATCCAGAGGGCCTTCTTTCGGTGCGGCAGGAGAGTCTCGAGAGCGATGACGCCGGCCATGAGCGAAGTCAGGATGAAGTAGCCGGCCGGCCGCTCATACGGAGCGGTGCGGAGGTGGAGCGCGGCGATGCTCAGCATGTAGAGGACGAGGAAGAGGATGAGCAGCACGACAAAGAGCCGGCTTTTGCCGGTCTTCGCTCCGGCAACCCGCGATCCCGGAAACTCCCTGATTGCCCGCTCCCGGATCGCGAGCCAGAGCAGACAGGAGAGGATGGTGAGGACGCCGACGAGGATGAAGACCAGGCGCCCGATGGTGAGCGTGAGGTAGACGATGAGGATGGTCGAGGCGACGATGCCGAGGCAGGCGAGGATCTTATCCGGGTGCATGCCGCGGTCAACCCCCGAGCCCTTCGATGACGGCAGCGAACCGCTCCACCGCCCGTTCATAGGTGATCTCCCGTTCCACGCACTCTCTCGCGGTCCTTGCGACGGATGCCAGGTCCGGGCGCCCGAGGACGCCGATGACGGAGGCTGAGACGCCTTCCGGTGTGTTTGATGCCAGGATAAAGCCCGTCTCACCGTCCCTGACGAAGTCGGGCACGGCACCCACGGGTGTTGCGAGTATGGGCGTGCCGCAGGCCATAGCCTCGAGCATGATGTTCGGGAGCCCTTCCGTATAGGACGGCAGCACAAGCAGCCTGATGCTGTTGAGGTGGCAGGGGAGGTCTTCGTGCCGGATCCACCCCGCGAGCGTCACCCGCCCCGTAAGTCCGTTCTCGAGGACGAACTCCCGGATAGCCGGGAGCAGGGGGCCGTCTCCGCCGATAAGGAAATTCAGGTCTCCGTTCGCGGCAGCGATCCGGGGGAGGGCGCGGACAAAATTCCAGACCCCCTTCTCATCGGCGAGGCGCCCGATGTATGCGACGGTTGCAGGCCGCTCCTCAAGTGGCGTTTCTACCCTGAACGCTTCAAAGTCGAGCAGGTGCTCACGGGCTATAGCGATCTTATCCTTGTAGCGCTCGAGCCCCCAGTGGCTTATGAGGGCCGGGGAGTAGAGGACGATCCTGTCGCAGAGCCTGCAGGTCATCCCGGTGAGTATTCCAGCCGGGAGAAGGAGCCGGTCGCCCGCAGGCGCCATCATGATGGGGGTATGGCCCGGGAGGGCCAGTACGACCTTCTTCCCGGAGAGTTTTGCCGCGAGCATCGGCAGGACGAGGACCTCTCCGCCGAAGAAGAACAGCCAGGTGTCAGTATGGTTCAGTTCTCTGATGCGACAGGTTATCCTCGCCTGCGTTGCGACGTTGTGCAGAATCCGCGATACCAGGCCGTCCCCGGCCGCGTGGTCGACTCCGGAGAACCTGACCCGCGCGTCGTTCTCGAAGACGTGCCCGGCGTTCCCCGTCACCAGGGGGATCCGCTCGTGCGTAAGGGCCGACAGGATCCCGATGAGGTTGGCGGTCGGGTGTACACCCGACCGCTCGATCGGGAACATGAGCAGTCCAACAGTAGTCTCTCCCATAGTAATCCCTGCGTGCGGTGCAATCACCTCTCCGGGGAAGCGCCGGTGGGCGCTGCAATCCGCCCTCCATGCTGGCGGTACTCCCTGATTGCGTCCCGGTAGATCGCAACATACCGCTCCGCAACCCTCTGCCAATCGTACTCCCCGATCCTTGCCGCCGCCGCCCGGCCCATGCTCTCGCGTGCGGCATCGTCCGCGAGGAGGCGGAGTATCTTCTCCCCGAGCCCGGTTGCATCTTCGGACCGGAAGACGAGCCCGGTCACCCCGTCCTCAACGATGCCGGGGTGGGACATATCCGACGCTATGACGGGTTTGCCGAACGCCGCGGCCTCAAAGAGGGGAGATGGCTGACAGTCCCACCGGGACGGGACGACCACCATCCTGCACTGCCGGTAGCAGCGGTATTTCTCCTCGTCCGGCACAAAACCGGGAAAGGTGACGTTCCTCTCAAGCCCCAGGTCCCGAGCGCGTCTCCGGAGTTCGGGTTCCTGGGGGCCTCTCCCCCCGATGTATACCCTGATGTCCGGGAACGCCTCCACGACGCCCGGCAGGGCCCTCAACAGGACGTCCGCACCCTTCAGCCGGGTGAGCGTGTTGATAAAGACGATATCCGGCCCCTCCCCAGGCGGGAGAGGGGGGCCCTGCGACCGGAGCTTTGCGAGGTCGAGGCCGGCGGCGACGACGTGGATCCGGCCGGTCGTCAGCGTCCTGACGAGTTCACCCACCGACGGCGCGTCCACAACGAGTTCGGGGGCCCGGGAGAGCACCCATCGTTCGTTGTGGATGAAGAAGGTGTGGAAGACGTGCGAGAGCGCCCTCTCCAGCGGGCGCATATCCTCCCGGTAGTGCGCAATCTCTCTCTCGAAGATGCCAAACGCAGTCACGAGGGACGGGTATTCACTCCCGAGGAGCATGCAGGCCGCGGAGTTGGGATACCGGGTGGAGAGAGCATGGACGATATCCGGCCGGATAGCCCTGACGGTCTTCACCATCCTGAAGAGCACCAGGGGATGGAAGTACGGGAGGGAGAGCGGACCGTTCTTCCGGAGGGTGTGGCAGGTGAACCCGCCTTCCCGCCTTACGGCGTTCACGCTGCCCAGGGTGATGATATGGAGGTCAATATCATCACACCCGGCGAGGCGTGATACCAGTTCCGATGTGTAGATATCCGAACCCTGATATGACGTCATATCCCCGGAATAATGGCAGAGAAGTGCTACTTTCATTGTATATCCCCGATTAACTGTTATGTTATCCAATCGAGGTGCCTGAATCGTTTGATCACGCAATGCACGGGTGCCAATCGTCATCCTGACATATAAAGGTTGAGGGACGCCCGATCAAGATACCGGACCCTGGCTACGCGCAGGGTGCCGGAACAGTGCGGTCCGGGCGCTCAAACTCCTGTCCGGCGAACTGAGCACCGGGAGTCTTCATGGGGGGAGGGGCGGTCCTGAAGATGAGAAAAAAGGGATGCGAGCCCGTTGCAGTCCGATCGGTCCCGTGCTTCACACGGTCATGACCGTCTCGCGCCGGTTGTTGTTCTCGTTCGCCTCAGCGATCCGGTCGACATCGTCCACCCATGCCTGGATTGTGTGGGTCCCGGGGGTCGCCTTCCAGACTGCAGAACCGCTCGGGCCGCCGTTCGCGGTCACGGTCACCCAGTTGCCCGGAGGGATCGGATTGGTGTGGCTGTCCGACCAGACGGCAAGCCTGCCGTCAACGAGGAAGGCAACGCCGCTGATGACCCCCGCCGGCGTGGGCACCGTCCCCTGGTTCTTGATCGTCGCCTGGAACGTCACCGCACTCCCCGGAACCGGTTTTGCGGGTTCCCAGGCAATGTGGGTCACGATAAGGTCCGGCTCTCCGACCGGGGTGGGTGTCGGTGCAGACTCTATGACCGTGATCAGGCGGGTGCGGATGTTGTTCGCCTCGTCGCCCTCGTCGATCCGATTGACATCGTCTACGTGGGCCTTCACGGTGTGGGTGCCGGGAGCGGCCGTCCAGGTTGCACCGGCCGAGCCGCCGTTCGCGGTCAGGGTGACCGATGCACCCGCGGCGATAGCCGCGGTGTGGGTGTCGGACCAGACACCGGGACCGGCGGCGCCGTCATCGAACGTGAAGAGGACGCCATGCTTCGTGCCCGCAGGCGTGGGTGCGGTCCCCTGGTTTGTGATCGTCGCCCGGAGCGTCACCGCACTCCCGGGGGCCGGGCTTGCCGGGTCCCAGGAGAGGTCGGTCACCACAAGGTCCGGTTTCCCGGACGGGGTAGGGGTAGGGGCAACAGGCGAAGGGTTCCCGCCGGAGTACGGCTGTACGCTCAGGCGGGACGTGTCGACCGAACCTGAGACGGCAACCGGCCGGGCCGCGTCCGACCGCACGGTCCCGGAGAACTGGACGTTCTGGCCGTTCGGGCATGATACCGTGGCACCTCCGCCGCCGTAGGTCTCGATATCGAACGAACTCTCCCGGACCGGGTATCCGGAGACGCCAAAGACATTGTTCTTTGAACCGTCGCCCCGCGGGTTGATGATGGTCAACCCTTTCGCGATTATCTTTCCGGCGTTTGCGGCATAGACGCCGTATCTCCCGGCATCACGCGAGGTGCAGTTCTCCACGTAGACGTTATCTGTGTAGTCGAACTTGTACCCGACCTCGGAGCCCGTATCGGTGCAGTTGTAGAGTTTGGTGTACGACGACGGATACCAGACAGCATAGCCGGCCTTCCGGTTGTTCTCCGCGGTGCAGTTGATGAGGGTCATGTCACCGTGGAGCCAGAACCCGGCGCCGAAGAGGGCTCCGTACATATCCTCATCCGGGCCATTGTAGTAGTTGTCGGGCTTAACACCGTTGTTCTTCGAGACACAGTCCCGAAGGACGATTCGCTTCTTGCTCGGTGCGGCTTCGGCGATGAATCCCGCTTCATAGTTGCCTTCTGCATAACAGCGGATGACCTCGCAATCCTCGACATCGGCGTTCTCTGCAAGCTGGAACCCGCACGTCCACTGACCGTGCGGAGCGAAACGGCTTTCCCGGCCGCAGTTGATCGCTTCGCAGTCGATATAACGGACGTTCCGGATTGTCTTTTGGGAGCCGTCTCCATCGCTCTGCCATCCGTGCCTGCCGCAATCGATGGCCTTGCAGTTGACAAACTCGATATCCTCCATGACGCCGTTTGATACCCAGAGTGTGAAGGCCCCGCCCCACCGGGAGTTGTCAACGGTTGCCGTGACGTTGTGGACTTTCACGCGGTCGCAGTTGTAGATGAAGATTGCGCCGGTTCCCGTCGTCTTGAAGTCACGCAGCACGAAGTTCTGTTTCCCCTGGCACTGCACGAGGCCGGAGGACCACTTGAGCCATGTAGCGTCAGGCCCTTTTCCTTCGAGTATCACATTGCTCGGGATATTCAGGTCTCCACTGAGATAGAAGGTGCCCTCGGTCAGGGTGACTGTGCCTCCCGCGTTGCCGAGGGCACTGAGTGCTCTCTGGATCTCGACCTGATCAGCAGCGCCATCGCAGACGTAATCTGCCTGCGCCCTGGAGAGGTCGGGGCTGTCACTTGCAGCAACGACCAGGGCGCTGCCGGCCTGCACGATGCAGCCGATCGCAGCGCAGCCCAGGAGAAGCATCAGTACCTTCCGGTAAGTTGTCGGGCTTTCGTTGGTTTTCTTCTGAAGTCTACTGCTAAAATAGCCCAAGTACAATACCTCCTTGAGTCGCAGGCTGAAGCACAGGTGCCCCAGCACCTGAGTTATAAATAATTCATAATATATATGCAATTCGATTTTAAGAATCACGCTATTCTCCAAAATTATACGAAAAAGACTTATTTAATCCGGATACTTTGCATAAAACTAAATTTACATCGACCTCAACGTAAATCAAATTGATATAGCCATATCGCCATTCAGGGGCTTGTCGGGAGGCGGTGCACGACGGTAACGTCCATCCCCCGTCCGCTTCCCCGCACCATGCATTCACGGGGCGGAACCTCCCGGTAGCGGCAGTCCGGGAGTAATATTCTCCATAAGGGCCGGGTCTGGATACGCCGCGGCGAGGGACGACATAGGCATTGACACTCTCCCCGGGCTAAAGCCTGGAGATTCTTGCTTCGTTGACCGGAACTTGCACCACCAGGATTGGCGGTGTAGTGGTTCTGATCTCCACAAGCGTAGATTCGGGTGTGCCCCACCCTACGGCTGCTCGTTTCAGAATATTCTGCGCGGCGTTCAGATCTCGCGGGACAGTGTAGCCGCAGACCGGGCAGGCATGGGTTCGCTGCCAGAGATCCTTCTTCTCCCGGTGCCCGCAGAGGAAACAGTCCTGGGTCGTGTAGGCCGGATCGACCAGATGCACATACCTACCAGCATTCGCAGCTTTGTAGCGTATGAACTCCCGGGCCTTGTACCACGCGGCATCGAGAATGGATCTGGATCTGCCGCGGAGTTTCGCGTCCAGCGATTCGACCATCGGTTTGATGTTCAGGTGTTCCAGCGCGATGTGATCATATCGATCAACATAGTATCGGCTCCACTTATGCAGGAAGTCGTTCCTCCGGTTCTCCACCTGCTCGTGGATCCGGGCAACCCTGACCCGTTGCTTGCGGCGGTTCCTGCTCCCCTTCACGGCCCGCGATAATTTCTTCTGAGCGCGACGGAGCCGCTTCGCAGACTTCCTGACGTTGTGCGGATGCGGGAAGACCACACCATCGGTGTCGGTGGAGAAGTTCTCCAGATTCAGGTCGATCCCGACCGCCCGGGTGCCGGCAGTCGGCTCCGGGGTATCGGGGGTCTCGGAAACGACCGCCACGAACCACTGGTGAGCCGGGGTATGTTTGACCACGATCTGCTTGATTCTGCCCGGTACCGGGCGGCTGAGCTCGATCCGCAGCTCCCCGATCTTGCTCAGCCAGAGACGGTTCCCCGTGAGTTTGAACCCGGTCGAATCATACTCCATCGAGTGAACCCACTTCTTCCGGAGCTTGCCGACCTTTCTTCCCTTCGCCTTCATCGCTCGCAGAGCGCTGAGGCTGTGGGTTATCCGGTGGATCACTTTCTGCAGAACGTGGCTCTGTACGTCCTTGAGTTCGGGATACTGCTTCTTGAGGTCGGGGAGACAAGAATCACGGAATACGTTGTTCTCAAGACACCAGTTCCGGACAAATGTACACCTCGTAAAGCCGTTGAACAGCCGCCCTGCAACCTTCTGCGAGGGATATGCTCGGTACCGGGTGACGTGCCGCATTCCTGACTCCAGAGACCTGTTGGCACTCACCTGGCTATAAAGTATCCCAGGCGGGGGGATTCGTGAACGGACCAGGGGGTGCAATTCTCCCCACGGCTCAAGCCGGGGGCTTGCTTGCACCCCGAAAACCCCAGTTTTCTGTCAGCCGGTCATCTGCTCGTAGAGCCGCTCGTATGCGAGCACAACGTTGTTCCAGGTGTAGTTCGACCGGACAAGTTCCTTCCCCCGCTCTGAGAGCCGCCGGCAGCGTGCAGCATCGTCGAGGAGCCCGGTGATGGCATGGGCCAGCGCGTGCTCATCCCGGACGGGTACCAGAACCGCATGGTCGCCGAAGTTGTCCCTGAGGCAGGGCAGGTCGGTCGTGATGACCGGCAGGCCGAAGAACATGGCCTCGAGTATCACCGTGGGCATCCCTTCCGAGAGTGAAGGGAGGACATACGCGTCCGAGGATCGGTATGCTGAGACGAGGTCATGGAGCCCCACCTTCCCCGGGAACCGGACATATCCCTCGATACGGTAACCGCGGGCGAGCTCCCGGGCCTTATCCCGGTAATCACCGTCGCCGACGAAGAGGAAGACCAGGTCATCCCGGCCCTGCCCGTGTACGATCAGGTTGATCGCCCGCAGAAGCACGTCGACGCCTTTCCTCGTCGATATCTGCCCGACAAAGAGCACCCTCTTCTTCCCCTCGAGCCGGTGCGCCTCCACAAACCCGGTCGTATCCTCATTGATGTGGGGCAGGAAGTCCTCCGGGCAGATCGCGTTCGGTATGACGGAGATCCTCTCCTTCCTGATGCCGAACGCTGAGACGTAGTCCGCATCCGAAGGAGAGAGCGTAACAACCCGGTCCATCCGGTGGACGAGCCCGTGCTCGACTGTTCTCCGGTAAAGCGTCACGAACAGGTCCTTGAAGGGACTCCCAAACATATGCTGTCCGTGATGGGTCAGAACGGTCGGTGTGCCGCACCTCCGCCGGGCAACGCCCGCGCTCAACGCAGCACAACTGTAGGCGTTATGGGCATGCAGGACATCGGCTCCTGCGACGCCCCCGCCGAGCCTGAAGAAGGAGGGCACAAACGGGTCGTTGAAGGGCCGCGCCAGGCAGGCGCAGCGCTCCACCACGACCCCGTCGTCGGTCTCGACCGGGCTGCCTTTCGGTATGTTCGCGGTCAGGACGGTGACATCGTGGCCCCGACCGGCAAGCGCCCTGCTCAGGTTATGGACGTACCGCTCGATGCCCCCGGTGTGCGGTGGGTAGTAGGGTGTAACCTGGACTATCCTCATAGGAACCCAGTAATGATCCTCATCAGGAGATTTTTCAGCCCGCAGCCCCCATCTCGACCGGGATCCGGGATCTCTTCTCCGGCCAGGATCTGCAGCCTGCGGGTATCGACACCTTCGCCTCTCGTGATGACGACCGGGTCCGGGTGGTCGGTCCGTATAACACCTGTGAACGTGATGTCCCGGCAGCCTTCACTGTAGATTGTGCGGATCGCCCCGCCGTTCCGGCCGATGATATCGAACCGGCTGTCGAGGACCGGGTGCGCCGCTGTGCCGAAGAACGCACCGTTCCCATCGACGCCGGCCGGGTCGATCATCTTCAGACCCTCCGTCACGACCCTCTCTGCCTCGATCGCATAGACCGCATAAGCCCCTGCGTTCAGGCTGGAGCAGTCCTCAAGAGAGACATCGTGTGTATCGACCAGCCGGAACCCCACCCTCGACCCGTCATCGGTGCAGTTGTAGAGGCGGGCTCCCGGGCCCACGGAGAAACCCGCATTCCCGTTGCCTCCGGATACGCAGTTGTAGAGCGTGGTTCCTCCCTGCACCCAGTAGCCTGAACCGAAGTGAAGCCCATGCGACTCCTCTGACGGGTTGTAGAAGGTATCCGGCTTCTGGCCGTTATCCCTGCTTATGCAGTCCCTGAAGATCAGGTTTGTGATCTCAGGAGCATCCTCAACATGGAACCCGGACTCGAACGAACCCTCGGCCAGGCAGCCGGTGAGGACCGCATCGGCAAGGTCATTGTTCTCCGCTATAGCAAAGCCGGTTGTCCACTCCCCGTATGGGGTGAACCTCGCATACCTTCCTGAGTTGACGGCCTGACAATCGATGTAGCGAATATCCCGGATAAGCCTTGGGGACCCCCCGCCGTCGTTCATGAACCCCATCCGCCCGCAGTCGATGGCCTTGCAGCCGACAAACTCGATATCCTCAGAGACGCCATCCTGCACCCAGACGAAGAACGCTCCTCCGCCGAGGGAGGCGTCGACGCGTGCGGTGATGTTATGAACCCAGACGTGGTTGCAGTTGAAGAGAAATATCGCCCCTGTTCCACTCGTCTCAAAATTTCTGAGCGTTATGTTCTCTCCCCGGTATGCGGTGAGCCGGCCGGCTGTCCAGCGGAGACGGGTCAGGGTATCGCCCTTCCCCTCGATGAGGGTGTTGCCGGGCACCACAAGGTTTCCGCTGAGATTGAACGTCCCTTCTGCGAGAACGACGGCTGCCCCTCCTGATCGGGACGCGTCTATGGCCTGCTGGATCTCCACCTGATCGGCAATGCCGTCGCAGGTGTAATCCGCGAGCATCTTTGACGCCTCCGGGCTATCGTGGGCTGCGACCAGTATGGCGTTCTTCTCGGGAGCGTGGCCGGCGTATGTACCGCCTGCCTGGATAAACGCGAGGACGGCCGTCGTGCTCACGCATACCACGAGTAACACGAGGAACCCCGTACACGCCATCTTCCGAATCATACGAACTTGTTCCATCTCCCAGAAGGCGATTCTGCAATACTGCCCCGGACAATAACAACGGTACGACCCGGGGCGCCTGCGCCACCTCCGCCCGCTATATGCCGTTCCTGGCAAACCCGCTCAACAGGCGTGCAGCCCGTGCCTCCTTGACGTCATCGGGAACCTGATCCGGAAGGCGGGAGGCCGCAACCGTCGGCCTCGGAGAGAACCTGAATATATGGGCTTCATCGAGCCGGAGCGGCGGACTGAGGAGATCCAGCGTTGCGGTGAAATCATCCTCCGTCTCTGTCGGGAACCCCACCATAAACTGGGTGTTCAGCCGGATCCGGGGATAGTTCCGGTAGATATCCAGCATGAGCGCCCTCCACTGCTCAGCAGTATAGTGCCGGCCCATGAGTTTCAGGATCCGGTTGCTCCCCGACTGGACGGGTGACATCACCATCTCAATCTTCCCCGAAGCGAAGATGGGTTCCATGTCATCGTAGATCCCCTGGAGATGGTGCGGTTCGATCTGGTTGAGAAGGATTGAACAGTTGCCGGTCGGGCCGATACCGATCAGCTCTTCGAGAAGGTCAGGGAGGCGGCAGCCTGTGTCGACACCGTAACTCCCGAGATCCGTGGCGACCAGCGAGAAACGTTTGTATCCCCGTTCCAGCCCGCTTCGGAACTCTGAGACGATACCCTCGATCGGGCGGCTATGAACCGCGTTCCCGAACACCGGGCGCTCGCTACAGTAGGTGCAGTGCCCGGTACACCCGGTTGCAATAGGAATATAGTAGATCGCTGAGTGTCCCTGCCTGCGGGAGCCGAAGAGGTCTATCCCGCGCTTATAGAGGAGGAGCGCGGTGGTGAGCAGGTCGATGCTATTGCAGCCGTGGATGCTGGGCGCGGCCATGGTTGTCAGTTCATTCTCGGCCGCCGAATGGTCGATGCCTTCCAGAGAGATGCCATTCGCGCCCGGGAGAGAGGTAAAGAGATCCGTATCCATCGGACCGATGATCGGGCCATCATAGATCCCTGTGAGCGCCTGCGGGTTCTGTTTTGGGAGGCACCCCCAGACGATAAGTTCAGCATCCCGCTGCATCCTCCCCTTGAGATCCCCGATGATGCTCAGAGAATGGCCCTCTTTCTCGCTGGTGAGGCCGCATGCGTAGAAGAGAACGATATCAGCATCCCCTATCGCCGGTGCCACATGAACATCCTGAGCGTGAGCGCTCAGGTACCTCTCGATGAATTTTGTCCTGAGCTGCCCCTCGACGCAGCCGTTTGTGCAGAGGAATACTTCTGTCATGGATTACAACGAAGGCCCCCTATAGCATCTCCTCTAGATATACCTTTTGCAGGGAGCAGGATCAACCTCATCGCCTCCGGGTAAAATCAGAGGAACCAGATATCCTGCCGGGATGGGGGGTATCTTCTGGTTCGTCCTCAGGAGGAGCTGACCGTCACAACGCTGCTTCCGGGACAACCACCCCGCGTCGGTTGGACGGGACCTGCCGGGGGAGTCCCCCGGCAATTTGATGCACATGCGAGCCTTCTTCGCCCGGTCGGCTGACCCGGCTACCTTTCGCATGATCTTGATCGCCCCGTTCGCGCCCCATCGATCAGGGTCCCCGGGCCTCCCATTAACCAGCTGCCCCTGCTGCCCTTCTCAAGTATGCAGAGAGCGCCCGGCACCCCGTCCCGCGTCACAGAGCATGGACCCTCCCGCGCTTCCCGAACCATACCCTTATATTTCCCGCTCCGTATTATAGTCGAAAACGCAACTGCCTCCACAGTTGCGTCTTCTCAAATGGTGCTGAACACATCCGTCCAGTGAGAGGAGTGCATTCAGCAGCATACCGAATCTCCGGGGGGGGCTGAACGTGGACACGATCAGGATTGCAATTGTGGGCGTCGGGAACTGTGCCTGTTCGCTGCTTCAGGGTATCGAATACTACCGGGGGAGGAGCGAGGAGGATGCAACCGGTCTGATGCACTGGGACCTCTGCGGCTATCTGCCGTCCGGGATAGAGGTGGTTGCAGCGTTCGATATCGATGCGAGGAAGGTCGGAAAGGATGTCTCCGAAGCGATATTCTCCCCGCCGAACTGCACCACCATCTTCTGTCCCGGTATGCCGAGGACCGGGGTGACCGTCCGGATGGGGCGGGTGCTCGACGGCTTTCCCGAGCACATGCAGGACTACAAGGAGGAGGCCAGGTTCGTGCTCGCCGACGAGGAGGAGGCATCAGGCGAGGATATCATCCGGGCGCTCGAGGACTCGGGAGCCGAGATGCTGCTCAATTACCTCCCCGTGGGGTCGGAGGAGGCCGCACGATTCTATGCCGGGTGTGCGCTCGCGGCGGGCATCGGCTTCATCAACAACATGCCGGTCTTCATCGCAAGCGACCCGGCGTGGGCGGAGAGGTTTCGCGAACAAGGCCTCCCGGTCATCGGCGACGACGTCAAGGCCCAGCTCGGCGCGACGATCACCCACCGGGTCCTCGCCGACCTCTTCCGGCAGCGGGGTGTGAAACTTGACCGGACCTACCAGTTGAACACCGGTGGCAACACGGATTTTTTGAATATGCTCAATCGCGACCGCCTCGCCTCAAAGAGGAGATCAAAGACCGAAGCGGTGCAGTCGATCCTCGAAAAACCCCTCGACGATGATGATATTCATATCGGCCCAAGCGACTACGTCTGCTGGCAGAAGGACAACAAGGTCTGCTTTCTCCGCATGGAAGGAAGGCTCTTTGGGGACGTCCCCATGCACATCGACCTCCGCCTCTCCGTCGAGGACTCCCCCAACTCCGCAGGGATCGTCATCGACGCCATCCGGTGCTGCAGGGTCGCCCTCGACCGAGGCATCGGGGGCGTGCTGACGTCCCCGTCCGCCTACTTCATGAAGCACCCCCCGGTGCAGGTCAGGGACGACGACGCCTGCCGCATGACCGAGGAGTTCATCCGGGGTCTCCGGAACGACTGAAGGCCGACGCATCACTCGATGAGGACGAGCCCTATCGAGGTTATGTTGCCGTGGACGATCTTTCCGTACTCGAGGTCCCTGCAGGGTATGACGTGCAGGTCCCACCCGGCCTTCCGGGCGGTGGAAAAGACGTCCATCCCGGCGCCCTCCATCGTCGGGCGGACGAGGTCCATGTGCCGACAAAGCCTGCGGATGCTCTCGTCGACGACTCCTTCGTGCTCTTCGGCGACGCAGTGCTGGTGTTCACAGTATATGCAGGGATATCCCCCGAACCCGAACGCCTTGGGGAAATCGTCGTAAAAAGCTGTCTTTTCAAGGAAATGCACCGTCGAGTTCACCCAGAGGATGAGGTCGCGGAAGAACGGGTGGAAGTCGAGCGGTATCTCTTCGGGTTTCAGGTCGGGATGCCCCGGCACGCCCTCAAACCGCAGGAGGATGCCGGTGCTGTACTCGGCGAGCAGCCGCCGGGTCTCGGCGGGAGCAGGGGCATACGGCGGGCAGGACATATGTTTCCCGTAGCCTTTGCACCCGAACCGGCACTTGAACCGCACCCACTCCGCAACGACAACGTCGTGGGCCGCTATCCGCCGCGCTTCCGCGCCGCGCTCCCGGGCGAGGGAGGAGAGTCTCCCGATCTCATGCTCAAGCTCGCTTCTCACTGCGCTTCGCCTCAGTGAGGGGTATCTGCTGCATCCGGGTATTTATGGGTAGTGGGGGCTGGGGTTCCGCGGGGGTGGTAAACCCCGGCTCCTCACGCCGACGATTCCCAATCAGCACAGACATCCAGTTGCGGGTCGAGGAGCACGTCGTGCGGGAGCCCCACGAGCGCGACGGCCGCGAGCGCCCCGATGACGCCCCGGCCACCGTGGAGACGGGCCCCAAACCGTTCGGCGGTCGCCTCGGCCGTATCCCGGGTGAGCACCGCCTCTCGCGCGCTCCTCCCGTAGGCCCGGAGGTCTCGCGGTATCCGGAACCCCTGCCGGACGGCTATCCCCCACTCCCGGGACGCCGCCTCGTCGGCGACGAACCGCACGGCGGACTCCTCGACCCGCGCAACCTGGCCGGGCTCCACAGCGAGTTCGATGTAACTGCAGGAGTTCCCGGCGGTCCGATTCTCGAGCCGGGGGTTGAGCATCGCCACACGGTGGCCGATCGGCATGACGCCGTCCAGTTCTGCGAGGTGCTGGAGGAGGGCAAGGGCGAGGGCGAACGTCGCACCCTCGGTCTCGGTATCGGTGTCGTCGATCCCGATGGCGACGTAGACGAGCGCCCGGGTGGTCACCTCGCCCTCGACCACCGGTCCTTCGCGGTGGACGGTGACGCCGCAGACGCCCGCAGCGAGGGACATCATATCGGTGAGCGAGTAGGCCGGGCCTCCTATGCACTTGATCTGCTGGTGGATGTAGTCGCCTTCATGAAAGACGCCGACAATCCCGACCGCCGGCGCGGGGTCGAGCCCGACGACGACGTCCCGCCGCCCGAGGATCGCCCGTTCCCGGAGCAGGGTCCCGTCCCGGTGGACCGACTGCAGGGCGCCGCCGGCGCGGGCATGGTGGAACTCGCAGAAGGCGGCGCACCCCCCGCTCATGCACTCATGGTAGATCTCGACCTCGCTGCCGTCGACGGTGGTGAAGATCCGGCGGCAGGCGCTCTCCGGGACCACACTGCTCGCCGCGTAGTGGGCGGCGTGCCGTCCCCGCTGCTCCTCCGTGAGAAGGACGCATCCCTCCTCGATGAGGCGGTTCACCCAGTCCTGGACGGTGCTCCGGGGGGTATCGAAGGCCCCCGCAATATCGGCCACCGTAAAGTAGCCTCTCTCAAGCGTCACCTGACGCATCAGCCGTAGATACTGTTTTCTCCGTTCAAGAACCCTGGACATGCCGGTCACGGATGTAGAGGAGGTCGCCGATCACGGCGCTGGCGGTCTCAGTGGAACCCGCGCCCTTCCCGATGAACGTGAGGTCCCCGGCGAGGTCCGCCTCCACGGTGACGGCGTTGAGCGTTCCTTCGACGACGAGCGGATGGACTTTCGGGACGATCCGCGGCGATACCCGGAGCACCCCGGCCCCGGGGATGATCTCGCCGATGAGCCGGATGGTGCAGTCGAGGTCTTCAGCGAGCTGCAGGGCGTCGGGCGTGAGGAGAGTGATCCCCGTCCTCTCCACGTCGTCAAGCGTAGTATGCATATCGAGAATAGTGTTTGCGAGGATGACCAGTTTAACGCCTGCGTCGATCCCTTCGACGTCGTAGGTCGGGTCCGCCTCGGCATACCCGAGTTCCCGGGCCTCGGCAAGGGCCTGCTCGTAGGTGAGGCCTTCTGCGGCCATCCTGGTGAGGATATAGTTGCAGGTGCCGTTGAAGACACCGTAGAGCCGGGATATGGTGTTCCCGGCAAGCCCTTCCTGCATGGCATGGATAAGCGGGATAGCGCCGCAGACCGTCGCCTCGTACTTCAGGAGGACGCCGTTTGCCTCCGCAAGATCCCGGAGTTCGGGATACGCGAGGGCGATCGGGCCTTTGTTCGATGTGACGACGTGCTTATGCCGCTGGAGGGCCGCCCGGATGTGGCCCAGTGCCGGCTCGGCGGTCTCCACGTTCGTCGGGGTCACCTCGACGAGGACGTCGTACTCAGCCTTCGCCACCACGTCCGCGGGGCTGACGCCCGGGTTACCGCAGGGGCCGCCGTCCCCCTTCCGGGCAAGCGCCGCTAGAAGGTCGATCCCGCCGGCATCGATGGTGCCGCTCCGCGAGTCGGCAAGGCCGGTGACGATGATATCGAGGTCTTTTGCAAGTATAGCCCGCGCGATGCCCTGGCCGACGGAGCCGAACCCCAGGAGTGCGATCCGCATTATGCATCCTCCAGGGGCTCGATGATGAGGAGATTCTTCTGTTCCGCGACGGCGCGCAAGATCCTGATCGCCCTCTTCATCTCCGCCCGGGTGGTCGAACGGATGGTGATACGGGCCGAAGAGGGAGCGTCGATCGCCGGCATAACGAGGGAGAGTTCCGTCACCTCGGCTGAACCGGTCCTGTCGATCTGGTCGACCGTGTCGGAGAGGTCCGTATGCATCAGGTGCCCGATCATGATCAGCGTGCACTCGTAGAGGAGCCGCTCCTCGCCGATGCGCACGACGCTGACGCCCTGCGCCCGGAGCAGTTCGAGGAGGTTCGGAAGGCGCCCCTCGGGGAGCTCCAGAACGATCTGGACGTCCAGCGTCTCTGTGGCTGTTGAGGTCTCCCTCTGGTGAATAACCGCAATAATGTTTCCCCCGACGGCCGAGATCGGTTTGAGGGCCGCAACCAGCTGTCCGGGCTGGTCCTTCATCTCGAGCTTCATGGATACCTGCAAAAAAACCCACCTGCTGAATAGTTGACCTGCCGGGAAGATAAGCCTTTTACCCTTGAACGGGAGGCGCGCCCAAAAAGATAGGCGGTGAGAGGGGCCCCGTCACCGCACCGACCCGGGCGCCCCGGTGACGATCGAAAGGGCCCGGGCAAACTCCGGGAGGATCTCGGCAGGGATGCCCATGACGAGCTCGTCATCCTCGATGCCGGAGAACCGGCGCGAGCCGTCGCACCCGAGAGAGTAGTTGATCCTGCCGGTGAGATAGGGCTGCGCGGTCGCGTCCGCGCAGACCGACTGGATCCCCGACATCGTGGACTCTATCCGCCCGCCGAGTTGATAGAGCGTGGCCTGCGCGAGTTTCAGCATCGCACGGGGCTGGGCGACGATGATGACGACGTGCGGGTCAAACGGCGTCTTCTCGAGCGGCGCGTAGACCGTCGCGTAGGTCTCGAGTTCCGTGACGTGCGGCACACGCTCGATGGTTCGCATGCAGGCGGCCCAGCTCTCGAACTTGCCGAGTTTGTAGTAGAACTCCCCCGTGCGGAGGCTTTTCGTGAGTTCTTTCAGCCCGAGGGCCCAGCCGCCCCCCATGCAGACGTGTTTGTCGGCGGTCGCGTAGAAGATCTCGCCGTCCAGCCGGGCTCTGCTGACCATCTGGCAGTGGCGGACTGTCTCCCCGACCGGCCCGACCCCTTCGGGGATGCCGTCGGGACTCTTTGCGAGTTTCACCGCGACCGGTGACCCCCGGAGGTCGAGGGCATTCTTGAGCGTCTCTGCAATCTCCGCGTAGGAGACCTCCGTGCGCATCTGGTCTTCCATGATCGTGCTCACTCCTCTGTGGAGATAGTCCCCGCGGTCACTCATAAAATCTTGGTTTGAGGTATCAGAGGTTGCGCAGTTTATGGTTCACCTTCTCGAAGAAGGGTTTCCCGGTATGGACGAAGAGGGCAGACTCGTCGGACTTTCTGACCGTGACCGTAGCCTCCCGTTCGAGTTCGAATGTGCTCTGCCCGTCGATGACGAGGTGCGCCGGCTTCTCGGTCTCGAGGGTGATCTCGAGGTTTCTCCCGGTGCTGATGATGTGGGGACGGGACGAGAGCATGTAGGGCGCGAGCGGTACGAGGAGGAACCCCTCGATCTGCGGGTCGACGATCGGCCCTCCAGCGCTCATGGCGTACGCGGTCGACCCGGTCGGGGTCGATATGAGCAGGCCGTCGGCCCTGAACCGCTCGGCAGGCGTCCCGTCGACGTAGACGCCGAACCGGAGCATCTTTGCCGGCCGGTCGGTGACGATGACCGCCTCGTTGAGGGCGTCGCCGAGCCATCTCCCGTCGACGGAGAGGCTGACCCGTAACCGGCGCTCGACCTGAAACCCGCTTTCATGGGCGGCAAAGAACGCGCGGGCTTCGTCGGGCTCCAGGTCAGCGAGGAAACCCACTTCCCCCCAGTTGATACCGAGGACCGGGGTCTGCTTCTTCATCTGGTGGACGGTGAGGAGGACCGACCCGTCGCCGCCGACGACCACGACCAGGTCGCCGTCGATCGCTTCAAAGGATATGCCATCCCCCCCGAGGTGCCTTGCCGTGCCCTCTTCGAGGACGACGTCATGCCCCAGGCCTTTGAGGTCCCGGGCAAGGTCTGCTGTGTAGCGGAGCGCATCCGCATCGTCGATACGTGATACAAGCACGATCTTCATACGCGGCTTACCTCAGATACTCGATGACCTTGTTGTGCACGACGCTGTTCGTGGCAACGAGGCTCCGCCCGACGGAGACTTCGTCCGGGAAGATGAGCGTGTTCCCCTCAAGGTCGGAGACCGTTCCGCCGGCTTCCTCGCAGACCAGCATCCCCGCCGCCGCATCCGTGACGCGGAGCGTCCCCCGCACGTCGACAAAGCCGTCGATGCGGCCGCACCCGACGTAGCAGAGCTCGAGCGCGGAGGCGCCGAGGAGGCGCCACCGCCGGATCTTCCGGTTGAGTTCCTGCACGCGGGTTGGGTCGAACTTCCGCCCGTAAACGCTCATGGCGCTCTCTTCGAGGAGGGATGTCCCCGAGACATGGATGGGGTGCCCGTCGAGGTAGGCGCCGTGTCCCCGGACGGCGTGGAACGTCTCGCCCGTGGCGAGGTTCTGGACGTATCCTGCCTGCACAATCCCTTCCTCTGCATACGCTATGGAGAGAGCGTAGAAGGGTATCCCGACCACAGCATTGTAGGTGCCGTCGACCGGGTCGAGGAAGATGGTGCCTTTCTCTCCGCCCATATCGGCGCACCCGAGTTCTTCGCTGATCAGGCGCCGGCAGAACGGGTGGCGCGCGAAGTAGTCCACGATGATATCTTCGGCAACCTGATCTATCTTCTTGGTGGGCGTGCCGTCCGCGCCCATCTTCACGCACTCCCCCGCTTCCGGCATTCCGACCATGCCGGCCACTGCATCCCTGACAACCCCTGCCAGGTCGTCGCATGCCCGGATGAACTCCATCAAAGACTCCTCGTGCCTCCTCTCTTTCTACGGTGTATTTATGTAATGCAATCCAGATACATTAAGCACGCGTTTGTTGAGTGTGGGACAATATGAAGGAACAGACAGAAGTTGGAAAGCTAAAAGAGGGACGCTACGTCGTCGTTGATGAAGAGCCTTGCAGGATTGTCTCCATCGCTATATCCAAGCCCGGGAAGCACGGGGCAGCCAAGTCCCGGATCGACTGCATCGGTATCTTTGACGGTGTCAAGCGCTCGATCGTCCAGCCGGTATCGGCGAAGACCTATGTCCCTATTGTGGAGCGAAAGACGGCGCAGGTCATATCGATCGCCGGCGCAACCATCCAGCTCATGGATGTCAAGGACTTTGATATGTTCGAGCTCACCGTAACCGAGGAGCAGGCCAGCGACCTGGAACCCGGCAAGGAGATCGCTTACATATCATCCCTGGGCAAGAAGAAGCTTGAGTGACGTGTTCTGGCTCTCGAAGACGGGCATGCACGAGCTTGCCCATCCCCATTTTGCGGATGCGGATGCGTCCTATGAGGACGCCCGCTACGCCGTCTTCGGTGTGCCCTACGACGGCACGACGTCGTTTAAACCGGGGACGCGGTTTGGACCCCGGGCGATCCGGGAGTTGTCGTTCAACTTCGAGTCCTACGAGCCTTCGACCGGGATCGATCTCGCTGATGTTCCGGTCACGGACCTCGGCGATCTCGAGGTTGTAAAGGTTCCCGAGGCCCTGGTCGACCAAGTGGCCGACGTTACAGGGGATATAGTCCGCGACGGGAAGGTGCCGGTGATGCTCGGCGGCGAGCATACCGCCACAATCGGCGCGGTCAGGGCCGTAGAGCCGGAGGTCTACGTCGTCTGCGACGCGCACCTGGACCTGCGGAACGAACTCGACGGGACGCCCTACAGCCACGGTTGCGTCACCCGGCGCGTCCTCGATACGGTCGAGGATGTCGTCATCATCGGCGCCCGGAGCGGTGATTCCGAGCAGTTCGCGGTTGCGGCGGAGAAGACGCGGCTGTATTCTGCTGATACGGTGCGCGATTTGGGGATCGCCGCCGTCCTCCGGGAGGTGCTCGGGGAGTTCGGCGAGAGGAGGATCTACCTCTCGATCGACGCCGACGCGATCGACTGCTGCCTCACCCCGGGCCTCGGGACGCCCGAGCCGTTCGGGCTGACGCCGCTCGATATCCGGGAGGTCGTGCGGACCCTCGCGCCGCACGCCGCCGGGTTCGATTACGTCGAGGTCGCTCCGTTCGATTCCGGGCAGACGGCGGCGGTGGCGGCACAGATGGTGCGGGAGTTCATTGCGCGGCACTGGGTCGCCGGGCGGTGAAGGGTCGGGGTCTTTTTTTCGGTGTTACGGGTTTCCCGCCGCCATCGTCTCGTCGAAGGCCTGCAGCTGCATTACAACACTGGGGTTCAAGGGGTGCAAGAAAGTTCCCGGGCTTTAGCCCGTAGAGAGTGTCAAATCGGCTAAACGTGATATCCTCCCTCGAAACACCGGGCCCGGTATCGCCACTATGTTTAGTATATCAAACCGCACACGTCTCAACTAATCTGAGGTGAACGTCATGTTCGTCAAGTTTAAAATATTCTATTATGACAAAGGATGGACCGCTCGTGCTACAGATCACGGCATCGTCACCCAGGGAGAGACTATCGGCGAACTCGTCGATAATATCATAGAAGCAACAGAACTCAATTTCGAAGACGAAATCAGACAAGGAGAACAGATCACAATCACCGTTACGACCGAACCTGTACCCGACTTCATCCTTGAACTCGACCAGGCCGACTCCAAACCACTTACTCAACAGTTTGAATGTCAATTCAAAGTCGATCGCAATGTCAAGGCGACCAGTTGTTAGTGGCCTTGCAGTCATCAAACTACTCGAATCTCTCGGGTATTCGTATGTTCGGCAACATGGGAGTCATGTCCAGATGGCCAGACTCGATAAAAACGATGCACCTCCGGTCACCGTCCCTCTCCACAACGAAGTGAGCGTCGGAACCCTCTACGTGATTCTTGATATAGTCTCCGAGGCGACTGACCCTAGTGCCACGTCAAGCCTCAAATGTCGGATACAGACATGCTAGTTTTCACCCGGGCATCATCTGTTTAAACAGCGGAAGGGGACTCTCCGTTTTCACCCGGGCACCTCAGGTCAAGAAGGCGTTCCAGCCAGATAGTTGTATCCAGAAGAAAATTATATCCTATTGGATGGTAAACAACATGCGGATAATAGAGGCATCCGATACGATCTATCAAGAAATTCTCTCGCGTAGAAGAGGCGGGGAACCAATAAGCAAGACCTTAGAGCGTGAATTAATGCAATCAAAGATTGAAGGAGATATTAAAAAACTGGATGCAGATATAGTCCGGAGTGAAAAAACTAAAAGATACTCATCTGAGCAGATGAAGGAACGATTAGGATTATAGATCTCTATGTGAATATCTTTTATGAGCTGTCTTGTAGTCCATAACCATGTGAACCACAACAGACTTATTTTTGTTCCACGTCTGAAATAGTATAAAAAACAGTGTATTTTCTTTGAACGTGCAAACGGTGCGTATTTTCCTTACCCTTCAGTTTCTTTTTACCGCACTGCTGAATATGATCGAATAAATGTTCACCCAGGCAGAAATCAATTTTATCAATAATTTTAGAGAGAAAATCGCCATCTCTACGCTTTATTAGGTTCAGCCTGAACTCCCAGATCCTTAGGCGCATAAATCAAACGCCTCCAGAATCGTCCTGTTCTTCTTACTGACCTCAGAAACCATCATCTCTCCAGAAGATAACTCAACAACTTTGATCTTTTCGAGTTCCAGGAGGAGTTTTTGAACTGAATACTGTTTTATGAGTCCGGTCTCCTTCATCATCATCTGTAACCTCATCCTGAGAACCAACGCCAGGAATGTAATGAACAGGTAACCTCGGAGCGTCTCCTCCGTTCTGAGATTCAAGGGCAGGGCCTTGAGATCGTTCTTCATCACATCGTAACACTTCTCGATAGCGTCTCGTTGCCGATACTGGGTAAGGCACGTGAGCCAGTCCATATCCCCTGAATACAAAAGAATGAATCGCCCCATCCGGTTCACCCGCTGAGTCACTGCTTTTTGCTTGATCGCGACCTCAAACCGCCCATCCGCGAACTTCCAGGTAAGATAGCGGGCATAATGGCCGGCAATCTCCCCCACTACAACATCCGGCCGTTTCCATGCTTTTGGCTGTGCATTCCGCAGTTTCTCAGCGACATCATACAGGTGCCGGTAGAACGAACTTCGTTCATCCTGCTCACGCTGGGGGTCATAGTAGCAGTACCCCTTGACGGTCAACACCCGTGGTTCCTCTTCGAGTTCGTAGAGATGGGATAGGGTGACCGGCATTGCAAATATCGCCTCTTTTTCGTATTTGTGCAGATATTCCGCCTTAGCCACCTGTTTTTGAGCCTTACTCAGCAGTTCTTTCACCGAGGTGAGCTGGAGCGTCGGGGGGATGATGAAGGGGATCTCTTCATCCAGCAGTTCTGCAAGGGATGTCTGAGAGAAGAAGCCCCGGTCGAGGATCAGCCGGAACTGACTGATTCCCCGTGTTTTCAGTCGGCGTAGCATGTTGGCCAATGTTCCGATATCGGCGATGCTCCCGGGATAAAGGTCATACTGGATTGGTATCCCGCGATCCTTATCCATGACGAGGGAGATATTGACCTGAGGTAACCCGTCGCTATCACGATTATACCCGTATTCGAGGAGTTCCAGGAGTTGGGATGAACTGGAGAGGCTTGTAATGTCGTAGAAAAGCGTAGCATTTGGGGTGATAAGGGAAGTGAACCGATCCATGAAAAGGGTTGGAACGTTGCTCTTTCCGAGCGATGCAAGGATCTCACTGAGTCGTTGGCTCGCAAGGGGGAGATGAGGATTCTGGAGGAAGAGGGAGGATCCTTCAAACCAGGTCTGCACGTTCTGGAGTGCAAGCGGCCGAAGAACACGATTATAGGCGAGAGCCAGGACGACATCGGTCTCATCCGCATTCAGGAATTCCTCGAGCGTTGACTGGAGCGACAACTCCTGGGTGATCTTCTGGAGGGGCAGGAGGTTTCCGTGGGTATAGGCACCGATCGGAGCGTCGATGATGGTCTTAGCAACGGGAACCATTGGTTCATCTCGGACCCGGACGGGTTGCCCATCGATGTTCTTGCCGAGGTATTTGGACCGATGCCGGATCTGCTTCTTCTCTTTGTCATAGTAGGGGATATCTTCGTACCAGTACTCCTTGCCGTTGATGGTCTTGATGCGGATCGTGGACTTCATGCCTTCAGGTACAATATAAGCGCATATAATATTAATAGATTATGGTTGGCCTTGGCGGAATCAGGGGGAGTATGAAGTGTAAAAACGGAAATTACAGCAGATAATGGATTTGATGGAGGGGATCTATGCGCTTATAAATCCGGGAGTTGTGGGTTCAGGTGCTTGTCTGCGATCTCCGTATATTCGATTTTATATCTTCCCAACTGTTTTGCTCTCCTTTATTGCTCTCTCTAAATCCTTTTAACCCCACTGTTTTTATCGCCCCTGGCAGAATTACATTCACGGGTAGCGCTCCAGTATATAACTGATAATTGATTTTGAGAGGATCCGACCGAATTACGTTGGGCAACAACCTGTACTCATGACAAAAAACTCGCACGGCAAGAGTGTTTCTATTATCAGTTGTTTTTTAGAGCACTACCGAAGATCCTTCACACATTGTAAATACGACAAGCACTTACAATAGTATCATGGCTGCGACGAAGCGGATCCCGGTCTCAGAGGGGGTATGGGAAGACATCTCCGAGCTCAAGCGCCCGGGGCAGACGTTTGATGACCTTCTCGCTCAGATGGTGGAGCAGGAGAAGAAGCGCCGGTTCCTTGAAGAAATGGATCGTATCGAGGCGGAAGGGGATTTTGTGGAGCTGGACTTTGCCGTTCCGGATACTGATTAATCGCAAGGCCCTTGAGAGTATCCAGAGTATCCGTCCGAAGAGTCGACGGATCATCATGGATAAACTGGGAACTCTTCAAGAGGATCCGTTTCCCGGCAGCGGGGGCGATAAGGAACGCCTATATGTTCAGGGACGGGAGGACACATATCGCCTTCACATAAGCCATACATTCACGGCTTTCTATCGCATCTACGAATCAGAAAAAGAAGTTCACGTTCTTGCTGTGATGCCGATAGAGCGGGCGCACAAATGGTATGGGCGTTTCTAACTTTGCAATAGGTCCGGAACGTGTTTTGTTTGGTCTACCGGGACGCGATCATGATAACTTACTGGAATTTGTGCGATTTCCCCGGAAGAGAAGATTTTTCCGGCGGTGCGCACTCAAAGGAAGGCTCGTGGCGCGGCAGACCCGGACCGTCACTCCGAGAGGAGGCGGTCCCGGAGCATCGCCCGGACCCGGGTCCCGCAACCGTGTTCACAACCAAAAGGTCGTCCTGCAACACCCCGTAGACCTCGTCCAGGTTCAGCCGGCAGTAGAGGTGGACCAGGACATTCCTGAATCCTGCGAGGTCAGAGAGCCGGACCCCGAGGTCTTCCGGGATAAGCCCTCGTCACAGAGAATTGCAAAACTCTCCCGGTAGGTCCCGGGCCGCCGGGAGCTACAGGCCGCAACCAGGTGGTTCGCGATATCGATCGATGCCTGGATGCTGACGAGGAGCGCGTGCAGTAATATTGCGTTTGTCCCGATCAGTCCTCAGCTCGGCGAGAGTGATGGATCGGTAGCGCTCCCGGTCCCCGGAGGTGATCGAGGGTCCCTTCATCCTGGACCATTGTCATCATCATCGGCGCCCGGAGCGGTGATTTCGAGCAGTTCGCGGTTGCGGCGGAGAAGACTCAACTATATACCGCCGATACGGTGCGGGAGCGGGGGATCGGCGCCGTCCTCCGGGAGGTGCTCGGGGAGTTCGGCGAGAGGAGTGTCTACCTCTCGATCGACGCCGACGCGATCGACTGCTGCCTCACCCCCGGGCCTCGGGACGCCCGAGCCGTTCGGGCTGACGCCGCTCGACATCCGGGAGGTCGTGCGGACCCTCGCGCCGCACGCCGCCGGGTTCGATTACGTCGAGGTTGCTCCGTTCGATTCCGGGCAGACGGCGGCGGTGGCGGCGCAGGTGGTGCGGGAGTTCATCGCGCGGCACTGGGTTGCCGGGCGGTGAAGAGCCGGGGTCTTTTCTTGATGTTCCCGTCGATGATACGTCTGGTGGAGCGCACCCCCCTCAAAGATCTGGGGGTTATGTCTCCCGGTCCCCGGTACGGTTCCGGCGTCGCCGGCCCGCGAGGACTCTATGCATCTCAAGACCCTGAATACCCGAAGCAGTAACCGTTATACTTGTATATCCACAACTACTCCGTTGTATGCCATCGGTCAGGCGGCCGATCGTCCATGAGTTCGCGGCAAAGGCACGAGAGGCGTGCGGAGACGCGATAGAAGAGATCATACTCTTTGGCTCTGTGGCCCGGGGGGATGATCGGCCGGACTCAGATATCGATATCCTTGTGATTACGCCCAAAGAGGACTTTCATCTTCGTGAATACCTCATGGGACTTGCCTTCGATCTGCTGATGCAGACGGGCGAGCGGCTCTCGGTCAAGGTACTATCCCGTGCCGATGTTGCGGCGCACCGGCAGTATCCCTTTGTTAGAAATGTTCTCTGGGATGGCGTGGCGGTTTAATCCGGGAGATTGTATCATGATAGTAACGTTTGAGACTGGTTATGAAGATGGATACTGGTCTGCCCGCACAATAGGATTCAGTATCTTCACCGATGGAGAATCATTCGGAGAACTGCTTAAAAACATCAAAGAAACCATGATTCTATATTTTGAAGGCGAAGGAGAGCCAGACGAACAGATCACAATCCGGACCCGGACGACATCCCAGGTGCATCCCGTTGCCACATCTTCCGGTTGTTAGTGGTGAGGATCGCATAAGAGTTGTTCTCAAAAAATACAACACCGGGGTTCAAGGGGTGCAAGAGCGCCATGGGCTTTAGCCCGTGGAGAGTATCAAATCGGCTAAACGTGGCATTCTTCCCTGGAACGCCGGATCCGGTATCATCACTACATTTATCATAGGAAACCACACACATCTCAACTAATCTGAGGTGAACGCCATGTTAGTCAAATTTAAAATATTCTATTACGACGCAGGATGGACCGCTCGTGCTACCGATCACGGCATCATCACCCAGGGAGAAACTATCGGCGAACTCGTCGATAATATCATAGAAGCAACAGAACTTTATTTTGAAGATCAAATCGGACAGGGAGAACAGATCACAATCACCGTTACAACCGAACCTGTGCCCGATTTCATCCTTGAACTCAACCAGGCCGACTCCGAACCACTTACTCAACAGTTCGAGTGTCAGTTCACAGTTGATCATAATGCCAAGGCGACCGGTTGTTAGTGGATTTAAGATCGTTAAATTCCTCGAATCTCTCGGTTACACATACCTTCGGCAAACAGGAAGTCATGTTCAGATGGTTACCCAAAAAGGGGACAAAAAATTTTATGTCATCGTCCCCCTGCACAACGAGCTAAGAGTTGGAACTCTATACTCGATACTCGATGAGGTTTCAAAGGCAACCGGGATCCCCCGGAATGAATTGATCGGCGCAATCAGATAGACTGCCCTTATTGTGCGGGTAGTGCGCTAAATTAGGTAATGCTCCAGCATATAACTGGCAATTGCTCACCCACCCCCTTCGTCCCCTGTCGCACCCTTCTCCGTCGACGGGCTCCCGGCGCTCTTTGCAAGGCTCAACACCACCCGACGGTCCGGGGCTACGGCGAGGCGGAGTCCTTCGTCTCCCGGCTCGTGAACTACCACAGCCCCCGGGTGGGGACTCATCGCCGGCACCCTGCCGGCATCGGCCGGGTTCAGCGTAGCAGACCCCGGCCGTCACTCCGGGAGGAGGCGGTCCCGGAGCATCGCCCGGACCAGGTCACGGTACCGGTTGACAACCGGAAGGTCATCCTGCAACACCCCGTAGACCTCGTCCAGGTTCAGCCGGCAGTAGAGGTGGACCAGGACGTTCCGAAAGCCCGCGAGGTCGGAGAGCCGGACCCCGAGGTCTTCCGGGATAAGCCCCTCGTCACAGAGAATTGCAAAACTCTCCCGGTAGGTCTCGGGCCGCCGGGAGCCGGAGGCCGCGATAAGGTGGTTCGCGATATCGATCGATGCCTGGATGCTGACGAGGAGTGCGTGCAACACCATATTCCGTTTGTCCCGGTCGGTCCTCAGCTCGGTGAGGGGGATGGATCGGTAGCGCTCCCAGTCCCCGGCTGCCCCATCCAGTTCCCGGAGGTGATCGAGGATTCCTTCATCATGGACCATTGTCAGGCCCTCGTGAGCAGAACCCGGTCAAACCAGTCGAGCGTCTCCGCATAGTCGAGGTACAGGGAGAGCACGCCTGCCTCGTACCTGACCCTCCTCTCCCGGTCGCGGGAGAACACGAGCCGGCCGCTCTTGATGACCTCATGCTGGAGGGAGATGGGGGCGGTGTTGAGGATCTTCACGTCGGCCTCAAAGCGGTAGCAAAACCCCCGCTCGAGCTCCCGCTCGACCCGCCGCGCGAACCGCATCGCCTGGTACGGGGCGGGTTCTCCGGCGACGAGGATCGCCACATCCACGTCGCCGAAATCCCCCTGCGAGAACGAGCCGAAGACATACCCCATCTCGACCTCGTCAAATCCGGCAAGGATCGTACGGATGGTGTGGAGCACCTCCTCTTTCTCCCCCGCTTCCAGCAGGTGGCGCCGTCTCATACCGTCGTATATCTCCCCGCATCACATATCATCCTTTCCCGCTCAACCAGCAGCCCCTCCCCTTCCCGTCGCGGAGGGCTTCCCCGATCGGCCGGCCCGCGGCGGCGCTCACCGGGAGGTTGGCGCTCCCGCTGGCGGGTGCCCACGCGGGTGGATTTGAGCCGGCAGTAGAGGCTGGTGACGCGACCTCACGCGGAATGCGGCGGGCCAGAGCATGAGCACCGAAAGTGCGAGCGGATGTTTTATCACCTGATAAGGGTGTATTGGGATAACCTTAACTGGCAGATTCACTCTTTCGGGATGAAATTTTGGCGGATTTGATAGGTTATAATCTTCCACCAGACCGCCTCTGCCTGATTCGTCTCAAAACGCTTAATATTAACAATCTGGAACTCTGATCAGCGTGTTTCGTGGGCAAGAAAATTGTTATCGATGCCTGTGTAGCAATTGATCTTGAAATCCCGGAGGTAAGTTTCCTAGAAGCATTTCTACAGTTCTCTGGGAGACGACCAAATATTCATCTCGATTGGGCAAGGAGACCCCCTGCGCAAGCGGGGAGAGGAATTGCCCCATCAGTAATGTTTTTGTATCCTGAAGTCGATACCCTGGTTACTAGCGCACTGACGCCGACTCCTGAAGAGGGGTTTTCAACCACACTACTACTTGCGTATGATGTGCGCTGCTGGGTGAGGAGCAAGTAGCCGGTGATTCCGTGGTTCCACGGATAATCGGTAGGGGCCGTGTCAGCCGGCCTGCACGAATAAGGCTGGTTAAAGCAACCTTCGTGCGAATTCAATTGCATCGTTGTGGTCCCCATGAGATCCTCGTTGCAAGCCCCCTGCGTTAGCGGGGGTAGTTGACATCCACTGAAAATTTTGCTGAGATTCTCTCATTCAGGACGAGGCGACTTCTTGAACTCTCCGATAATGTCCAAATTATCGAGGATGATATGGACCGATTTTCAGTGTTTTCTCAGGAATTGAAAGACCTCCGGTGTCATCTGAGCAAGAAGGATAAACACGTTGTATGTCTTGCAAGAGAACTGGCCGCAGATTATGTTGTTAGCTCAGACCTGATGATTTTCAACGTGGCAGAGAAATACAGACGCTATCATCAACTTAATCACATGTCCCCGTTGACCACTGTCACGCTACTCCAGTATATCTTCCAGAAACAATCTATTGATGCGTATACACTTCTTGAGAAGACTTTAATGTCAAGGGAGAAAGATTACACAATATCCTGAATACGTTCGCAATGAAGCGTCGGGTCACCGTTCCGGTACACGGGCGGAACCTTCCGGCCGGTACGTTCCTGGAGATTCTCAAGCAGACCGGGATTGAGCGGGAGGAGATCGAGGGTCTTTTTTGACACTCTCCACGGGCTAAAGCCTGGAGATTCCTGGTTCATGGACCGGGACTTGCACCGGCCGGATCGGCGGCGTAGCGATCCTGATCTCCTCAAGCGTAGATTTAGGTGTGCCCACCCTACCAATGCTCGTTTTAAGATGTTTTGAGCGGCGTTCAGCCGGGCGTTGAGATATTCCCCCGGCGAACCGATCGTACGCGTGTCACCTTCGCGGTGCTATCCGGTGGGACGCATGCGGTCGATCTCCTCGAGGATAGACTGGATTTCCCGCTTGAGCGCCGGGAGATCGTCCTGTATGGTCAGGAATACTGCCTCGTAGTCTACACCGAAGTAGTGGTGGACAATTTTATCTCGCAGCCCCGCCGCCTCTCTCCAGGGAACCTCTGGATAACCCTCGCGCAACTCAGGGGAGACCTTCTTTGCCGCTTCGCCGATAATGGTCAGCATGCGCTCGATCCCGGCGCGTTCCAGCCGATGGTTCCGGAGGCCTTCCGCCGACGAAATGCCTTCAGAGAACTCCTCGATGCTTATAATGGCATCAAGGATGTGGCGAAGATATGCGGGGTCCTCTGGCGTCATAGATCACCACGGCATCACGGTGTATTGTATCGGCAAGGTATGGGCTCAGGGCGTTCTCGGTGACAAGATCCACGTCTCTCCCGAGAGCATGTCGGAGTTCGTCCTCGATTCGCACAAGTTGGAAAAGACTCTTTTTGTGGACGAACCCGACCAGGATATCGATATCACTTGTTACGCCGGCTTCCCCCCGGGCATAGGAGCCGAAGATTGCGATCCAATCAGCGTCGTTCTGGGTGAGTATACGAACAATTACCTTACGGGACTTCTCTGTCAATCCGCATTCAGCCATTTCGCTCGACCCTCATCCATATGATACTGTCAGTATTACCTCGCCCCATCATCAGCCTTTTGAAAGGTGAAGCGGATCTCTCTGCCGTCGTCGTCGCTGATCCCTTTCCTGATGATACAGTCGTTGGTGAGTGTGAAAAAACCAACTATTTGCCCTTCATATGACACGAGCCGCGTGACCGACAGCCGGGCAACCTGGTTATCGAGCACGTCGTCGATCAGGAACTCCGTCAGATCCGACTCTCGGCACCGGAACGGTGAAATGTCAACATCTTCGTTGAGAAATGGAAAAAGAGGGACATCAAAGGGTAATTTTTTGATTACAACCGCATCTCGCGGGCGAGGATGGCGGCTTCGCGGATCAGCTCGCGGCCGTCATCGGTGTCGGTGGGGTGGTCCAGGTAGTGCTGGAACCGCCGGGCATCTTCTCCCTCCAGGACAAGCCCGAGTTCGATCGGTCTGGCCATCTTCCTTCACTCCTGATATAGTAAGGTATCACGGCGTACCTTAAATGAGTTTTCCTGCTGTTCTCTATCGCGAGGATTACCGGCACCTCCAGGTTACAATGCTTCGTTCACACGTTTGGGACCATCCTCAGGAATTGACACTCTCCCCGGGCTAACGCCTGGAGATTCTTGCTTCGTTGACCGGAACTTGCACCACCAGGATTGGTGGTGTAGTGGTTCTGATCTCCACAAGCGTAGATTCGGGTGTGCCTCACCCTACGGCTGCTCGTTTCAGAATATTCTGCGCGGCGTTCAGATCTCGCGGGACAGTGTATCCGCAGACCGGGCAGTAGTGTGTCCGCTGCGCGAGATCCTTCTTCTCCCGGTGCCCGCAGAGGAAACAGTCTTGGGTTGTATAGGCCGGATCGACCAGATGCACATACCTACCAGCATTCGCAGCTTTGTAGCGTATGAACTCCCGGGCCTTGTACCACGCGGCATCGAGAATAGATCTGGATCTGCCGCGGAGTTTCGCGTCCAGCGATTCGACCATCGGTTTGATGTTCAGGTGTTCCAGAGCGATGAGATCGTAGTGGTCCACATAGTACCGGCTCCACGTGTGCAGGAAATCATTTCTCCGGTTCTCGACCGCTTCATGGATCCGGGCGACCCTGATCCGCTGTTTCCGGCGGTTCCTGCTCCCGAGCACCTTCTTCGACATCCTCCGCTGAGCACGCCGGAGCCGCTTCGCGGCCTTCCTGACGTTGTGCGGGTGCGGGAAGACTTTGCCCTCGGTATCGGTAGAGAAGTTCTCCAGATTCAGGTCGATCCCGACCGCCCGGGTGCCGGTCGTCGGTTCGGGCGTGTCCGGAGTCTCGGAGATGATCGCCACAAACCACTGGTGAGCAGGCGTGTGCTTGATCACGATCTGCTTGATCACGATCTGCTTGATCCGCCCGGGTACCGGGCGGCTGAGTTCGATCGGCACCTCTCCCCGATCTTGCTCAACCGGAGGCAGTTGCCCGTGAGCTTGAACCCGGTCTGCTCGTAGATCATCGAGTGAAGCCACTTCTTCCGCAGCTTGCCGACCTTCCTCCCCTTTGCCTTCAGTCCTCTCAGGGCAATCAGGTTGTGAACGATCTGCTGAACCACGTTCTGCAGAACCTTGCTGTGGACTTCCTTCAACTCAGGGTACTCTTCTTTCAGCTTCGGAAGACAGGAATCCCGGTATACCTTGGTCTCAAGACACCAATGCCGGACAAAGGAGCACCTCGCAAACCCGGTGAACAGCCGCTGCTCAACGGCGTGAGAGGGGTATGCTCGGTACCGGGTGACGTGTCGCATTGCTTGAACCAATAGAGGCGTTGGGCCTCATCAGTCTATACGATATCCCGCGTGGGGTGAAAGTGTACGGACCAGGGGGTGCAATTCAGCCCCCGGCTTGAGCCGTGGGGCTGAATTGCACCCCGAAAACCCCGGATCTGTAAAGATCGGCCCGCTGGCGGATCGAGACCTCATCTGGAGCCCGCCCAACCTGGAGAGCATGTCTTCGGACAAAAATCAGCCTCTACTGCCGGTTCTCCTCGCGATCAAACCCCAATTTCATACGGCTCACCCCGGACATGCAACCTCTCCATGAACGATCGCAAGAGATCATTATCCAGTAACTCCTGGAACAGCACCCAGATACTCCAGACCGACGCGTTCAAGAGGTGATGGTGAATCCCGAAAGTCCCGCCTGCAATGCACTAATCCGTGAACATTTTCTTGACGAGGTCGATAACGGCGGTGGCGAGTGTCAGAGCCTTCTCCCCTTCCTCCCGGTCGAACGCCTCATACGGCAGGCCACCCGGGATCCCGTTCGGATAGCGGGTGGGAATATAATAGAGGTCAAGAGTCCTTGCCCGCGAGACGGTAATAAAGGCATGGTTGAGTGAGGAGGCCCGGGTAAGAAGGTCCGCGACGGAATGGCCGAGCACTCTTTCCTCCCCCGAGAGGTAAAGGAACGCCTTGACGGCCTTCTCTGCGGCCTGCTGGGACAGAAAGCAGACCAGATTATACCTCTCGCCCGCAAAAGTGTACCGCGCATCGTCAAGGTCGCGTTCTGCCTGTTTCAACCATCTGATCCCTTCTTTTCCCGGTTCCCGCTTCATATATCAAAACACCATCCTGTAACGCATTCTTAAGAAAGATCCCCTCAGTCATGGCAGCGAACTCATCCGGAGTGTACACCAGAATATCCATGGCGACACGGGCATCGCGGTAGAACGGCTCCAGGCGCGCTAAAAACTTCTTATCCGTCTCCTGGACGATAATAAGATCGAGATCGCTACCGCAACGGACATCGCCCCGGGCAACCGAGCCGAAGAGGATGATCTTCTTGATCGACGGATCCCGGCTCCAACGATTGACGAACGCCTGTAACTCATCTTCGAGCTGCTGTTTTCGCTCACATGCGGTGCCGGGGACAACCATACATGTTGATCGCGTCGACGGCGCGATAAAGATATCGACCAGTTTCCTAAGAACGGACCTGAGGGCACTTCAGGTCAGGCGCCTCTCGAATGGCCTCTGCAGGAGGAGAGGGCCACCCGGCCTGCCAATGAGATGCATGCATATTAGTAGGTGATCATCCCCGTTCGGGCCATCAGCGATGCGGTCTCCTCAAGTCGCCCGTTTTCGAGTAGGATCTTTTGCCGGAACGGGGTAAGTTTCCGATTTCTTCCGGTATGCCCCATGAACCTGAGCGCTTGGCTCAACGATCCGGAACCAGACCGTAAGGTTGTATCCGGAATTTCCGGCGGAAACGCTTACCCCGCCCCGACTGCCCCCATCTTTCAGTTATCGACGGTGCAGGGGAGTCAAGGGTGTTCCCGCACTCACATACCATAACGCGTTTCCAGAGCGAGGCGCAAAATTGTAGACGAACCGGCACTTCTCGGAGAGCTGCCAGAGCACGCCCTCCTGCTCGGGCGTGACCTGAATCCTGATCTTTGCGGCAACGTGCATCGGAAACTCTCCTGTCGGTTATCACATGAGCGATCTGCAGTTCTTCGGCATAACGATGAGCCGTGCGGGGGGATTCGTGAAACCAAAGAAGGGGCGCCGCTCCCATCCCCCCGCTTGCGCAGAGAGTCTTCCCGCTCATGCCGCCTTCCACCCCGCAGAGATAAAAAAGAGAGACGATCGAAGGGTAATTTTTTGGGTCACACCCGCATCTCGCGGGCGAAGAGGGCAGCTTCGCGGATCAGCTCGCGGCCGTCATCGGTGTCGGTGGGGTGGTCCAGGTAGTGCTGGAACCGCCGGGCATCTTCCCCCTCCAGGACAAGCCCGAGTTCGATCGGTTTCGTCGTCTTCCTCCCTCTCGACACAATCGAGCCCTCACTCCGCCAGATGCTCCTCTTCCAGCAGTTTATGATAGTCCATGTACAGGTGGACCGGGTCGGAGAGTTTACTGGTTGCGCGCTTGAACCCGAACTTCTCGTAAAATCCCACAGATTCACGTTTCGAGTCCACGGTGATGATCCTGCAGCCGACGTACTTGGATAGCGTTATCGTGAGCGCCAAGACTTCGCCGAGCATCAGAAACCCGACGCCCCGGTTCTGGTACTTCGACGATGTCGCCAGCCGGGCAATTTTTATCGCCGGGTATTTCCGGTAGGGTTCCCATCCTCCGGGTCCACCTGCTTCGCATCGATGCAGTCGGCGACGAGGGTGAAAAATCCTGCGATCTCAGAGTCGATATACGCAAGGCGGGTTACGGACAGCCGCTCCTGCTGATACTCCATCGAATCCTCGAGCAGGAATCCGTCCAGATCGGCATGGCCGCAACTGAAGGACGATAGATCCAGATCTTTCGAATGAGGCGAGAAACGGAGTGCCGGGAGAGGCATAGTATGTTCACAGACGCCGGTTTTGCGCTTCTTGTGCCGCGAACCGGATCAGTCTTCGCGCATCGTCCGTGTAGGTGGGCTGCTCCATGTACTCGTGAAAGCGCCGGGCATCTTCCCCCTCCAGAACCAATCCGAGTTCGATCGGTTTCGCCATCGCTATCTCTCCTCTGGATGCAGCATACTGTCCCCGGATACCTCAAATAGGTTTCCCCTCAGTCAAATCTCTCCTCCGTTCTTCATCGCCGTCTTCGCCCGGGCATCGAGCGGGATAGCCAGCGCCTTCGGGCCGTTCGGATTTGCGAGAAATCGCTACCGCCGTCTTGACGACCATATCCAGAAAACGACTTCATGCACAGGAGATTGAAGGATAAAAAGCCGCCGATGCCGGGAAACTCCTTTTGAAAATCTCCAACCGGTTGTTGGAGAATTGACTTGCCCCGGGTATCACCGGCCCGTCGCTCCAAAATCAACCCCTGATATCGCGGTACAGGCCGACCAGTTCCTTGTTGACTGCTCCGAGCACGCCTGGTACCGAGCGGCGCGTAGGGCGTTCTTCGACTTCGAGGAGCAGCGAGCCGTAATCCAGGGGCAGATCCATTTCGTTATATCGTCAACTTATCAAAATTCTTCTCGATCCTCGCCGCCGGTTGCACCGTCTCGACCAGGAGGGTCATCATCACACCCACCTATGTACCTACATACGTCTCCGGCACCTGGATCTTTAAGTGGTAGGCGTCGATGCACCGGGCGTTGATGACGAAGTAGTAGTCGTGGTTTCCCTCATAGAATGTGCTCACCCACTGTTCGTTCCGGAGTTCGGGTTTGTCCTTCATGGCGAGGAACTCGGGGAAGTTCAAGGTGATGATCCGGACGAACCGGTTCGGGTCTTCGGCGTCCATGACCTGGCAGTTGAAGCGCGGGATCTCGTAGTTCGATGTCGTGGTCCCGGAGTAATCGAGTCGCCACATGGGAAACGGTATCCGGACGATCCCGGTGGTCCCCGACCACTTGCCGTCGATCGTCGCGTAGGTCACCCACCGGGTGATGCCGGGCGCGGCCGCCGGCTGCCGCGCGGTCTGGTTCAGGGGCGGCTCCCCGGGCTGGATATGATATTTCGCGGGGTCGACGAACCCGATGCCCCGCGGTTTCCCGTCCCAGGTGGGGACCGGGGTGGGCGTCGGGGTTGCGGTTGCGGGCGGCGCCGTGGGGACGTAGGCGGGCGTCCATGCCGGGGTGACCGTCGGCTCCGGCTCCCCGGGCCACCGGAAGCCCGGCGCATCGCCGGTCATCGCCGGTTTGATGACCAGGGCTATCAGGAGGACGACCGCGATAGCCAGAACGACATATACGAAATCCTGTTTCTCCGCCATACCTGTTCATCTCCACCTGTTGAGACCCGCCAGTGCGGTCACAGCCCCCTGCCGCCCGCACTCCCTGCAGCAGGGGAAATTCGGGATTTTTCCGGCGCGGGCCCGCCTTTTCCGGGAACGGCGGCTATCCGCACAGGTTTTCTGCTCTACGTATCGTTACACCTCCGGTTAGAAATACTTGCCTCCCCGGAGTTCAGGCCGGCAAAAGGGCTGTTACAAGCAAGTATTATCAAAACACGTACGACAAAAATTGCTTTGCAATTAAATAATATTTTATACATGATTGCGCATATACTCCCGTGTAACCGTTTCGGTCCGGATGAGGCGCTCATTCGGACTCCGGTAACAGGACACTGGCGTCAGGTTAAGGTCAG
>DANY01000011.1 GCA_002501655.1 Methanoculleus sp. UBA303 | reverse complement strand
TTGTTTCGTAGGGCACTACCGGGCTTCGAGCAGGAGCATGAGAAAATACGAAGTGTTTTCGAGTTGCGATGGACGGAACGTCCGAAGCAGGAGCACCGTCAGATGCGCAGCCCGGTGAACCGTCGTGCCCGGGAATTGCTATTCTCCGGGAGCAGGCGGGACGGGGTTCAACAAATCCGGTTTTTCTCGTATCGGCTGGTTCCCGGGGCACTGCCCGGCATGACGGAGGAGCCGGGGTCGGTCGGGCGGCGAAAAATCGGGCCGGTGGCGCTGTCGGGGAAATTCATGTTACTAATTGTTAGTATTATGTTACTTAATCTTAATAATAGGAAATTATATAATACTCCTCGCCGTATATCTGCCTGGCGGGCGGTGGCGGGGCCGCCGGTGCCCCGGCCCGGGCCACAAAACGGCCATGGCCACCTCACCGGGCTTCCGGGGTCCATCTCCGCCGCTCGCCGAACCGCCCTGCCGGTGGCGGGGCGGCGGTGGTTGACCATGAAGAAAAGCATCACCTATAACGAAGGCGAGATCGTGCTGGACACCGACCGTGACGCCTGCATCTATTACGCACCGCGGGGCGAGCCCGGCGGGGCATATGTGCGCGGAAAGGACCTCTACCTGCACGAAGAGGACGGGGTGCCCGATGTCTACTACCTGCACTCCTGGTCGATGGAGCCCGGCGAGGACGAACTGCTCCAGACCGTCTCCATCGTCTCCGCCGAAGAGTTCCTGGAACTGCGGGGGCTCGTGCTTGCCGCATACCCGGAGAAGGCGGGGAGCCTGGCGCTACGGTCGTACGGCTACGGCATCGCGGAAGAGTTCTGAACTTCACGGTCCCGGGTGGGGGCAGGGTCGCCCTCCCCCGATCATGCCTGCAATTTATTACAAAATAGATATTATTTAACATCAGTTGCGTCATATTCTAATATATGTTATACCGGGCACAGAGGAACGTCCTTCCGTTCACCGCCATCGTCGGCCAGAAGATAATGAAACGCGCACTCATCCTCAATGCCATCAACCCGGGAATCGGCGGCGTACTCGTCCGCGGCGAGAAAGGGACGGCCAAGTCCACCGCGGTCAGGGCGCTTGCCGGCGTGCTCCCCGAGATCGACGTGGTCCGGGGCTGCCCATACAGTTGCGATCCTGCCGGCGACGGAGGCATCTGCAATGCCTGTGCTGAGAAGAAGGCTGCAGGCGAGGAGCTGGAGACGGATCGCCGGCGAGTCCGCGTCGTCGACCTCCCGCTCGGAGTGACCGAAGACCGGGTGGTGGGCACCGTCGACGTGGAGCGGGCGATCCGTGAGGGGACGGTGACGATCGATCCCGGTATCCTTGCCGCGGTCAACCGCGGCATCCTCTACATCGACGAGGTCAACCTGCTGGACGACCACGTGGCCGACGTCCTCCTCGACGCCGCCGCTATGGGCGTCAACGTGGTGGAGCGCGAAGGCGTATCCTTTTCCCATCCTGCCAGGTTCATCCTGGTCGGCACCATGAACCCTGAGGAGGGAGAACTGCGGCCGCAACTGCTGGACCGGTTCGGGCTCCAGGTGACCGTGGAGGGGATCGTGGACCCCGCTGAGCGTGTGGCGATCGTCAGGGCCGCCGAGGCGTTCGAGCGCGATCCCGGCGAGTGCCGGCAGGCATACGACGCGGCGCAGGAGGAACTGCGCGAGAAGATCGTCGATGCGCGGGCGCTGCTGCCGTCGGTCACGGCTGACGATGCCCTCCTGCATGCGGTGGCGGAGGCATGCATCAGGCTCGGGGTCAGGACCCACCGCGCCGATATCGCCGTCGTCCGCACGGCCAAGACGATCGCCGCGCTTGACGGGCGGACCGCAGTCACCCGCGACGACGTCCGGGAAGCCATGGAACTCGCGCTCCCGCACCGAATGCGCCGGAAACCGTTTGAGGAGCCGAAGATTGATCCGGAAGACCTCGACGAAGCACTGCAGAACGCGGGGAGCGGGCACGACCACCCTCCCCGGGATGGCGGGGATGATGCGGCCGGTGACGAGCACCCCGGCGGAGATGGTGGAGAGTCGCCTCCCTCTGGCGGGAGTGCCGCACACGAGACCGTCCTCCCTGTCGGAGACCCAATCGATGTCAGGAAGATGAGCCTGCCGGAGCGGCGAGACACCCGGGAGCGGCAGAGAGCCTCCGGCAGGCGGTTCGAGACGTTCTCGGCGGGAAACGCGGGAAGATATGTTTCTGCCCGGTATCCGACCGGGACCGGTGACGTCGCACTCGATGCCACGCTCCGGGCCGCCGCCCCGCACCAGGTGGTGCGCGACCACAAGGGGATGGCGGTCGCCGTCCAAAAAGAGGATATCCGCGAACGGGTCAGGGTGGGGAAGGTCTCTGTCGCGTGTGTCTTCGTGGTCGATGCCAGCGGTTCGATGGGAGCGACAAAGCGGATGGAGTCGGCCAAGGGCGCGGTCCTCTCGATGCTGGTGGACTCCTACCGGCACCGCGACCGGATCGGCCTTGTGGCGTTCCGGGGAACCAGCGCCGAGATCCTCCTCCCGCTCTGCTCGAGCGTCGATCTCGCGCAGAAACAGCTGGAGGATCTCCCGACCGGCGGAAAGACGCCGCTTTGTGCCGGCCTGATGAAAGGCATGGAGGTCCTCCTGCAGGAGCGACGGAAGAACGGCGAGGTGATCCCGATGATGGTCGTCGTATCCGACGGTCGGGCGAACGTTCCTCTCGCGGGAGATGTACGTCAGGAGATTGTCGGTATCGCCGAGGAAATCCGGTCGTACGGCATCCGTACGGTGGTCATCGATACCGAGGAGATGGGGAACTCTTTCCTGGAGTTCCGGCTCGGCTACTGCAGGGCCATTGCGGAACATGCCGACGGCGGCTACTACCCGATTGGCGATCTCTCTGCCGGGCTCCTGCACGGAATCACAGCGACCGAGCGGGATGCGGCGGCGCACCCTGCCTGAGATCCCTTTACCGGCAGAGCGGCGCGAGTTTCTCGATCAGCCGCTCCACCTGCCGGACCGCCGTCCCGATGTAGGCGTCCGGGTCGAGGAGGGCGTCGAGCTCCTCGCGGGTGACGAACGCCGTGACCTCCGGCCGCCCGGCGAGCACCTCAGCGAGGTCGCGGTCTTCGTCGAGGGCCTGCATGCTCGCCGTCCGCATCACTTCGTGGGCCTCCTGCCGGCTCATGCCCCGCTTCGTCAGTTCGATCATCACCGACTCGGCGAGGTTCACGCCGCGGAGCATCATCAGGTTCTTTCGGATGTTCTTCTTGTTGAACTCGAGGCCATCCATCACGCCGATCATCACCTTGAGGATATGGTCGGTCAGCACCGACGCCTCGGGGAAGAGCACCCGCTCGGGGGATGAGTTCGTCAGGTCGCGCTCGTCCCAGAGGACGTTGTTCTGCAAGGCGGGTTCGACCGCGGACCGGACGATCCGGGCAAGCCCGCAGACCTGCTCGCTCTTGATCGGGTTCCGCTTGTGGGGCATCGTGCTTGAGCCCACCTGCTTCTTCCCGAACGCCTCGGCGAGTTCCCCGATCTCCGAGCGCTGCATCAGCCGGAGTTCAAGCCCGATCTTGTCAAGCGTTGTCGCCACGTTTGCGAGGAACATGAAGTACTCCGCGTAGCGGTCCCGCGCTATAATCTGATTCGAGACGTCCACCGGCCGGATCCCGAGGAACTCCATCATCGTCTCCTGGATCGCGATCCCCGTTTCGCCGAGGGCCGCCTGGGTGCCTACGGCACCGGTGAGCTGCCCGACGACGACCCGCGGGCGCATCTGGCGGAGCCGCTCGATGTGGCGGGAGACTTCGCTTGCCCAGATGGCGAACCGGAGGCCGTAGGTGGTGGGCACACCGATCTGCCCGTGGGTGCGGCCGGCGCAGACGAGGGTCTTCGTCTCGGCGCTCCGGGTGAGGAGAACGCAGAGGAGTTTGCCCAGTTTCTCCTCGATGAGCGCGAGGCTGTCGCGGAGCTGCAGGGCCGTCGCGGTATCCAGGATATCGTTTGAGGTCGCGCCATAGTGGATCCATCTGCCCGCGTCGCCGCAGACCTCGGTGACGGCCTTGACGATCGCCATCATGTCGTGGTTGATCTCGGCCTCGATCTCCTTCGCCCGCTCAAGGCGTGCCTTCGGTGCAGAAGCCGCGATAGTCTCCGCATCCTCGCGGGGGATCATCCCGTGCGCCGCCTCGGCACGGGCCAGCGCCACTTCGGCCATGACGATCGCCCGGAAGCGGTTCTCCTCGTTCCAGACGGCACGCATCTCCGGGGTGCCGTACCGGTAGTCGATGGGATGGATTGCCATAGTAGAGAAGTGTTGGCATTCTCGCTACAAAAAAGGGTTGCCGGAAGGCTGCTCTCCACTCCCCGGGAAGCAGACTGTCGCCCCGGTTCTATCGCTATGGAGGCCTATTCCGTAGCGATAGTGGGAGTTGTCCGGTGGAGAGTCTCCGGACCGCCGGCAATGGGGGGCTCTCCCGGAAGCCCGAAAGATACTAGTCACGATCTCCCTAATGATCTTGTCGGGAGATCTCCCGACCGACAACCGATCCCGGTGAACTCCGTGAGGTCCGGAGGATAGCATTCATGAGCGAGTATCAGGATATATTCGGTAGAATTGTCAGCCTTCTTGAGAAGCGATCGCCGCAGGGCCTCTCCATCTCCGCAATCTCCCGCGAACTCGGGATGAACCGGGCTACCGTCGCCAAGTACCTCGAGATGCTCCAGTCGAGCGGGGACGTGAGCATGCAGCGGTTCGGAAGATCGAAGCTGTACACCCCGGCGCAGCGGGTCCCGCTCTCGGAACTCTTTGACCGCCTCTCAAACGCGATCGTCATCCTGGACGCCGACCTCCAGATCCTCATGGTGAATACGAGTTTCATCAGGACTCTCGGCATCCACCGCGGGAGAAACATCCTCGGCGCCTCCCTCTTCGACCTGAACCTCCGTATCTTCTCGGACCCGACCATCATGCGGAATATCGAGAGGGTCCGGCAGTCCGGCACCTACCTCTCCGAGATGCAGTACATCGAGGACAGCACGAACCACATCTATCACATCGAGTTTGCCCCGACGGTCTCCCATGTGGGGAAGCCGGGGATCCTGATCAGTCTGCAGGATATCACGGCGTGGAAGAACACCGAAGCCGCCCTGAAATACTCGGAGAAGATGATCCGGACGATCTTCGAGAGGGTTCCCAGCGGGATCATCCTTTTTACGGCCGATGGGACCGTTCTCAACGCAAATCGCGCGTCCCTGGGGATCCTCGGCCTGAACGGGGTTCAGGAACTGGCGGAAGGAAACATCTTCGATATCTCCTGCTATAAAGGGAAGCTCCTCGAGTTGATCCGGCAGGGAAAAGTCGCCGAGACGGAACTCGCCTGCGATTTCGACCGCCTGAAACGGGATCAGCGGATTCCGAGCACCCGGTCGGGCATCGCTTACTTCGACGTGGTCTTCACCCCGATCACTCCAGACGGCGGGGTGACCTCACACGAGTTCGCCATCCTCTTCAGGGATATCACCGCCGAGCGGCTGGCCCGGAAGGAGCTGGCCTTCAAGGAGACGCGCTACCGGTCGTTCTTCGAGAAGGCCTGCAACGGCGTCCTGATCTACGAGCCGATTGACGGAGGAAACGAGTACATCATCAAAGACGTCAACGGGGTAACAGCAGCCCTCCTGCGGATGAACAAAGAAGACCTCGTCGGGAAGAAACTCTTCGAGGAATTCCCCGATCTCCCGAACCCGTACGTGCACGATCTCCTGTATCGCGTTCTGACCACCGAAAAGCCGGAGTTTGTTACGCCGCTCAAATACCGGAACCGCGAGGACTTTCCCTGGATCTCCCATTATGTCTTCAAACTACCTTCCGGAGAGATCGCGTCTTTTATGATCGACGTATCGGATGCTGTCCGTAAGGAGGCTGAAACGCCGTTCCAGGCGTGCAATGCTCGTGTAACGCGAGAGAATGACCTGTCTGGAATTGGTATATAAAACATTCTCTTATTGTTGAACACAGCCCCCCTCCTGCCCTCCGGGTGTAACCCCCCGACCCTCGCGTGTTCTGGGGATTTTCAGGCTATTCGTGCTAGAATCCCAACGGCTCTCCTGAGAATTTGACGATTTTCCGGCGGTATGATCCCAGATGAATCGCGGGGTGGGCCAATATCTCCGATCGCCGTCCGGGCATTGTTGAACATTAAACGATATCTATATAGTCAGTCGCAAACACTATTCTTTCTGCGGAGAACTAGTCCGCACACCACAACAGGATCGGAAGAGAACCTTCAATGGGGTAGGATGGCCGTGATCCACCACAGATAAGTGGGATTAGATGTGTGGACCTCAGCTGCCGTACCAGTGCTCTCGTTGGAACTGGTAGCGTATCAAGATTTGGGTAGGCCTGCCCCTGGATAGGTGACTTTGCCGATCATCAGGAGACCAGTACCATGAAGACACAGATTGGTTACTTTGCATCTATTGAGCAGTACCGCCCCATGGATGCGCTTGAACAGGCAGTCAGAGCAGAAAATGTCGGTTTCGACTCTATCTGGGTAGACGACCACTTCCATCCCTGGTATCACACCAATGCACAGACGGGGCAGGCCTGGGCCTGGATGGGTGCGGCACTCCAGGCCACCAAGAAGGCGTTCTTCTCGACGTGCATCACCTGCCCGATCATGCGGTACAACCCGGGAGTCGTCGCACAGACGTTCGCCACCCTCCGGCAGATGTACCCCGGTCGTGTGGGCATTGCCGTGGGCGCCGGCGAGGCGTTGAACGAGGTGCCGGTCACCGGCGAGTGGCCGAGCGTACCGGTGCGGCAGGACATGACCGTAGAGGCCGTCGAAGTGATGCAGAAACTCTGGGAGAGCAAGGAGCCCGTCTCCTTCAAGGGCAAGTATTACACCCTCGACAAGGCGTTTCTGTACACCAAGCCCGACGACAAGGTTCCGCTCTACTTCAGCGGAATGGGTCCGAAGGGAGCACAGCTGGCAGGGAAGCACGCCGACCACCTCATGACGGTGTCTGCGCCGCCCTCCGTGCTGAAGAATGTCACCATCCCGAACTTCGAGAAAGGCGCCCGCGAGGCCGGGAAGGACCCGAGCAAGATGGAGCACGCCATGCTCGTCTGGTACTCGGTCGACGCCGACTATGACAAAGCCATTGAGGCACTGCGCTTCTGGGCCGGCTGCCTGGTTCCCGCCATGTTCAAATACAAGGTCTCCGATGCAAAGGAGGTCGAACTCCATGCAAACCTTGTCGGACATGACATGATGAAGGACAACTTCATGGTCGCAACCGACGCCGAAGGGATGATCAAGGAGATCGAGCGGTTCAAGGCTGCAGGCATCAACCACTTCTGTCTCGGCAACTCGAGCCCGAACGTGAACCTCGGCATCGATATCTTCAAGGAGATCATCCCCGCCGTCACGGAATGAACCGGGCTTGCCCGGTCCATCCCGATCTATGGGAGAAACGATGGAAAACCAGAACATTGCCCGGCTCATGGAGGAGGGTGCCGCCTTCTTCCCTGCAGAGAAAGCGGGCAGGCGACCCGTGTGGTACTCGAACCCGGCATGGACCGGTGTCGCCCTGGCGGATCTCGCGCCGGGAGCGGACACGAAGGGGTCGTTCTCTTCCCATCTCGTCAGGGTGCGTAAGGACTGTGAGGTTCCTGACCACCTTCACGAGAGCCAGTGGGAGTGGAACGCCATCCTCGCCGGGCACGGGAAGATGATCCTCGATGGGAGAGAGATACTCTTCAAGCCCGGGGACACCTTCACCACGCCGCCCGGCGTCCGTCACACCGTCATCGCCGACAAGGAGGATCTCGCACTGCTGGCAGTATTTGTTACCGGCCCGAAGTGATGGCAGGGGTTTCCCGGCCTCATTCTTCCCGATATCACACCTCCGTGTCCGGTGCCCCCGGGTACGGGGATTTCCGCCCCGTTATCACACATCTCCCTGCTGAAAAAATCGGCATCTCCACCTTATAAGCCGATGGAACCCACCCGGGGGCACCTTCAATATCCGCCTCATCTTTTTTAAGTAAAGGAGCATTACCCCCCGCGACGGCGTTCATCGAGACGATCGTTGTCGGATAGTCGGGAATGTCGGAGTTTGAGTATATACTGAACTTTGCGCAGAATCATGAACGGGCGGATGCCTGCCTGCCGGGCACCACGACGACGTCGATCCGGGTGGCCGTCTGTCGGCGTATCCATGGCCCGGCCCCGGTGAGTTCGACGCACTCATGCTCCTTCGTGCAGTCGACGACCCGGATCGAGAGTTCTCCACAGGTTTTCCTGTTGCGCCTTCACCGTCCCGGGCAATGCGGGTCCGGACAGTATGATTGCGCCGGAACCGTTGCGTTGTCCCGGCGCGGCGCCGTCACTCCCCTCGCCGGGCGCACTCCTCAACGAGCCGGGCGGCAAGATCGCGCACCGCCGCCCGCGCCGGGCTGTTCTGCGGGATCCCGACGATCGGCGTCCCGGCAAGATCCGCCTCCCCTATGCCCGGGTCCTCCGGGATACGGGCGATGAGGGGGAGATCGCTCTCGATAGTGTCGTCGCCCCGGTCACGGTTGACGACGAGGAAGATCCTCTCCCGCGAGAGGCCGAGCGACTCCGCGAGGTCCCGGATGCGGCCGGCGGTCCGCATCCCGCGGGCCCCGGGATCGCTCACGATCAGGAGGACCTTCGGGCTCTGGATCGTCCCCCGGGCGATATGCTCCATCCCGGCCTCGGAATCCACGACGACGAGCCGGTAACCACGCTCAAGCGTCTCGATGCACTCGGTGAGGAGGGCGTTCGGGAAACAGTAGCACCCCGACCCCTCCGGCCGGCCCATGGCAAGGAGGTCGTAGCCCTCCGCCTCCGCGAGCGCCCGGCGGAACCGGTATCTGACATATCCAGTCCGGTCCATGCCCGGGGGGATGGACCGGGTGAAGGCCTCCTCCCGCATGCTCCCGAGCGTCTCGGTGAGGGCGATCCCGAGAGCCTCGTGGAGGTTCGCGTTCGGGTCGGCGTCCACGGCGAGGATCGGCCGCTCTCCGGCCGCGATCAGCGCGTCGATTAAGAGCGACGCGATCGTCGTCTTCCCGGTCCCGCCCTTGCCGGATATGACGACGGTGCAGGGCCGGATCATGGTTCCTCACCCCGCAGGCGGCGGGAGAGCGACGCGGTCGCCGCCATGATCGCGACGGCCTCTCTCTCGGAGGCGTTCCGGATCCCGCAGGTCGGCGTGATGAGGGACTGGCGATCGAAGAGGTCGGGGTCGATCGTCTCCGTCGCACGGGCGCGGATATCCTGGAACCGGGAGAAGAACGAATTGGGATTCTCCGCCGCAAAGACGCTGTAATCCGCGGGAACGATCCCCCAGGCCACCACGCCTCCCCTCTCCATATAGCGGGCGATATCGTCGGCGTAGAGGAGAAACTCGCGGGCGTAGGTCCAGGCGTCGATCGAGACCACGGCCGGCGCAAGGCCGAGGACGAACCCCCAGTCGGTGTTGGCGCAGCAGTGGATCCCGATCCCCCCGTCGAGGAGGGCGGCGATATCCTCGATGGCGGAGGCCGCCACCCCGGCGTCCACCGGGACGACCGACGAGCCGAGCGACGCAAGGTAGGGCTCGCTCAGCACGACGAGGGTCGCGCGTGCGCCCATCCGCTCCCGCATCGCCGTCTCGCACCACCGGGCCCGCAGGCCGAGGAGTTTCCCGAGCAGGTCGGCGTACTCCGGGTCGTAGAGGATGGGCCGGCGCGTTTCGTCCACCACCTGCATCCCGAAGGTCACCGGGCCGGTCACCTGGCACTTGACGAGGAGTGCGTCCGAGAGGTCGCGGGTCATCATCGCGTGGAACCCCGACCCGTATGCCTCGCCGACCCGGTAGGGCTCTGCGTTCCGTTCAAGGTAGTCGAGCAGGACCCGCTCCATCGCCTCCGAGGGATCGGCGCTCCGATCGACCACGAGTCTCGCGTCCCGGACCACCCCGCCGGGGAGGTGTTCGGCGTCGGCAAAGACGATCGCCTCGAGAAGTCCCCGGTTCGGCAGGGTGGGGACGTAGGGGATCCGGGGGAAGGCCGCGAGCACCGCCCGGCACGCCGCGTCGGGATCGCGGTGAGGGAGGGCCCCCACGCCGGTCGCGAGGAGATCCGGGGACGGGATCATGCCTGCCATGACCTCACCCCCTGCCTCGCCCGGCACGCCTCAAGCGTCTGCTGCACGTGCGGGAAGAGCGCAAAGTCGGTGTGCGGCAGGAAACAGCTCGACGTATACCGGTCCATGAACGACGGGTCCGCGTTCAGTTCGATGTAGGTGATCCGCCGGGCGAGCCCGTCGAGCTCCTTCCTTCGCCTGCGGTCGACGAGGGCGATGTTCGCGCCGGTGATCGCCCCGTTCCCGATGTTTCCGACACGTTCCGGTGGGGTTTCCGGAATCAGACCGATGGTGACGGCGTTCTCCTTGTTGAGGTAGTTCCCGAACGCTCCCGAGAAGCAGACCCTGCCGATATCGGTGGGCGCAAGGCCTGCTGCGTCGAGGAGCGTCATGCAGGCGGCGTGGATTGCCGCCTTGCTCATGATCAGGTTCTTGATGTCGTTCTCGGTGATGACGATATCCTTCCCGATCGACGTTTCCTCTTTCCAGGCCACGACGAACTCCGGGTAATACTGCCCCTTCCGGACCCGGGGATGGTCAAGCTCCAGGTTGATCCCTCCCGTCCGGTCGATGACGCAGGCGCGGAAGAGCTCCGCGAGCAGGTCGATGAGGCCCGAGCCGCAGATTCCCCGCGGCCGGACGCCGTTGATCGTCGAGAACGACGGCGCGAGGGTATCGGGGTCGATCCGGACCCGCTCGATCGCGCCCGGGTTTGCCCGCATCCCGAAGAGCACTTCCCCGCCCTCCAGGGCCGGCCCGGCCGCGCCCGCGCAGGAGAGCATCCAGTCGCTGTTGCCGAGCACGGCCTCGAAGTTCGTGCCGATGTCCACCATGAGCGTGGCCTCCTCGCGCTCGGCCATCCCGGTGGCCAGGATATCGGCGATGATGTCGCCGCCGATGAAGTTCGAGACCGCCGGGAAGGTGTAGACCCCGGCGTTTGGGTGGGCCGCGATGCCGATCCGCCCGGCGGCCGTCGAGAGCATCCGGCGCACGACCGGGACGTAGGGTTCCGCGATCATGTAGCCGGGGTCGATCCCGAGGAGGAGGTGGGTCATCACCGTGTTCCCGGCGATCATCACCTCAAAGATCTCCTCGCGGTCGATCCCCGCGGCATCGGCGGCGGTCGTCAGGGCCTCGTTGATGCTCTCCGCCGCAAGTTGCTGCAGTCGGGTAAGGCCGCTTCTGCGGGAGAAGTTCACCCGCGAGAGGATATCCTCGCCGCAGGAGATCTGGCGGTTGTAGTTCGATGCCGTAGCAAGGATCCGCCCGTCGACGAGACTCCAGAGGTAGGCCACGATCGTGGTCGTCCCGAGATCCACCGCCACCCCGTAGAGCCTCCCCGTGGTGTCGCCCTCGTCCACGCTGCTCAGGCGGTAGCCGCCGGGGACCAGGGCGACCGTGGCGGTCACGTGCCACCCGCTCCGGCGGAGCACCTGCGGGAGGTAGCAGAGGACGCCGAGCGGCGCGTAGACCCTGTTCGGGGGCGGCCCGCTCTGCCGTTCGACCCCTTCGAGCAGGCGGGCGAGGTCGGGGGTCGTGTCCTCAAGGGACGGCGGTTCGAGGCGGACCTCATACTTCCTGACGGTGGGGTTGAGCGGGATCTCCTTCATGCCCGGGACCTCGACGAGGATCTTTTGCTCCTCGATGAGCGACCCGGCCGGGACCTCGACCTGGACGTCGCCGGCGACGGTCGCCTGGCAGGCAAGGCATGCCCCACGGGCGATCTCCTCGTCCGAGAAGAACCGGCGGTACTTCTCGCGGTCGAACGATACCGTGCCGTCTTTTACGTAGACCTGGCACTTCCCGCACTTACCCTCTCCGCCGCAGACCACGTTCATGGAGAGGCCGGCAGCGCGGGCCGCGTCGAGGAGGGTTGCCCCCTCCGGCACGGTCGCCTTCCGGTAGCCGGGGAGGAACGTCACGGTCGGCATCAGGCCTTCCACTCCTTCTCCAGGTATCCGGGAAGATCGGCCGCATCCCGGGGGCCGACCAGCACCTTCCAGCCGGTCGCGTCCTCGATCTTCCCGGAGAGCGGGGCTGCGTAACCGGGGATGACGAGCAGCCGGTGGTCCACCAGGTCCGCGACGCCGAACTTCTTAAGCGAGTCGGCGACGAGGGTCTCGGTCAGTTTCCCGCCGGCGACGGCCGTGAGGACCGAGAGCCCTTCCGTGTCCGCGATGAAGAGGTAGCAGGGTATCCGGGACGCTTCGAGATAGCCGAGCAGCGTGAAGTAGGTGAGCGAGAAGTTCACCGTGAGGAGGATCGGGGCGTCCGGTCCGGGCTCATTGATCGGGTAGATGCCCGGCGTCACCTGGATGGGCTTCTGCGGGTCGGTGTAGATGTTCTGCCGCAGGGTGAGCGCCGCCTCGCGCGAGGCGGAGGCGAGCGGGGGGGTGACGATGATCCCCGCGTACTTCAGGATACCCGCCGCAAGGGCCGCATCGGTCTTTCCGAAGGCTCCGGCGTCGAGGTAGAGGGGATACCCGAGCGCCGGTTCGGTCCGCCCGATAGCGGATCTCCGGATCTCCGTTGCAGTGGCGATGAAGCCGGCGAGCGACGACGGTGCGGGGTCGAGCACGAGGTCCGGGGTCCCTGCCTCCGCGCACTTCCCGGCGAGGCTGGCGAGTTCGGCGGGACCGGCGGCCCGGACGGCGAGAGGACACCCGTAGCGCTTCGTGAGGGCAGCGAGGCCCTCCCAATTCTCTTCGGTCGCGGCGTGGACCAGCGGCCGGTAGTGTCCCGCGACCGCGAGGCCCGCCTCAAAGGCTGCGGGGTCGCTGGCGATCAGCACCAGGGGGAGGGTGCTCCCGCCCCCGGCGAGCGCCACGGTCGCTGCGAACCGTTCGGGACGGTTGCTCTCGTACTTCACCGCCACCCCATTCACGACGAGGTCCTGCCCCACCCGCTGGACGACGGTCTCTTTCACCGTCTCCACGACGGAGCGCACCTCGTCCTCCGGCCAGGTATCGGAGACCTGCACCATGATGCCGGGCGGGTGGTAGAAGGTCTTCTCGTGCCGGAAGAGAACAAACTCCTCGCCGACCGCGATCGACCGCTCGCCTGCGCCGATGGTGACGAGCCGGACCGGCGGCCGGGTCACCCCGCCGAGGAGGCTCTTCGTGTCGGGGTCGAGGTCCGGGCAGGCCTCGACCTCCGCCTTTCCGACGGCGAGTTTCATGGCGAAGGCAAGGCAGGTGGGGTACCCGCACTTCTTGCAGTTCGTCTTCGGGAGGTGCTTGTAGATGTCGAGCGCTTTCATCGCCATGCTTCAGCCCTCCAGGGCCGCCTTCAGCCTCTCCACGGTCAGCGGGTGGCGGACGCAGACGATCGACGCGCCGGCGACAATGGCGGCGTAGGCGGTGTAGAACTCCCAGGCAACCGCCATCGCCTCCTGATCCGCCGGTGCGGCCTCTCGCACCTCCCGGACCGAGAGGGTGTCGGTGGGGGCGCAGATCATCGGCATCGCGAGGTCCGCATCGCCGGAGAGGGCGGCGAGCCTGATCCGCTCCATCACCGAGTAGGAGTACTCGAACCCGTAGCCGAGCGCCCCCGCGTAGGGGTCGATCACGATCCGGTCCTGCGGCACGCCGGTCTCGCGGAGGAGGATGTTCAGTTGCTTCGCCAGGTTGACGTCGATCGGCGACTGGGCGATCACCGCGTGACCGTATGCCAGCGCCGCCGCCGCGACGCTCCGGTAGCGGTCGGCCTCTGCGGTTCCGAGGAGGAGCCGCTCGCCCTCACCCGCCTCCCCGCAGCGGCGGAAGACCTCGCTGTCGAGTTCCGGTTCGTTGCTCCCCTCGACAATCAGGGGCCGGGCCGTCGCCGCGAGCACCTCCTCCGTCGTCGCGGCGATCGCGTCGAACGCATCGAATCCGCGCTGTTTCGTGCTCGTGAAGTTCAGCCGCACCAGGTCTGCGCCGTAGGTGCGCTCTGCGGCCCGCGCCCACTCAGCGGTGTCGTTCGCGAGGTCGCCCACGTAGTCGCGGACGACCGGCGGCCAGAACCGGGGGTCGTCGCAGATCTCAAGCGCCACCAGAGGCCGTCCGGCCCCGTCTCCGGAGAACGGGAGATCCCGCTCGCCCCCGATCACGTAGGAGACCTCCCTGGTTCCCCCTTCCTCCCGCGTGGCGCCGAGACGCACCTCGCGGATCGTCAATCCCTCGTCACTCTGCTCTGTCACGCACCATCCCTCCTAGATCAGCGACCTCATCGCGAGTGCGGGATGATCGACGCGCTCGAGAAACGCGACGAGGTCCTCGATCGTCGGCGCCGAGACCTCGTCCGCGATCTTCGCAAAGAGGTCCGGCATCCCCAGTGCAGCAAGTTTCTCCCGCAGCCGGTCTCCGAGTTCCTCTTTTAAGGAGGCCGGCATCCAGACCACCCGCGTAATACCGTTCTCGGCCTGGAGGAACCTGTCGCTCAGGATATAGTTCTTTGAGATGCCGATGAACCCCGGCGTCTGCGCGCCGCCCCCGATCGTCCCCGCGAGCGTCGAGAAGGTCATCCCGAGCGGGGTCTCCCCCGTGAAGTCGCGGCTGACGACGAGAATCCCGTTCACCTCCGGCACGATGGCCGCGATGCACTCGAAGCACCCGCAGGCGGTCATCGGGTTCTCGATCATGCTGTAGAGGGAGATCCGGTCGACCTCACCGTGGGATGCCTTCTTTACGAACCGGTTCACCCCCGCAAACTCACCGCAGACGGCATCGACCGTCTCCCCCTTCGGGACCGGCTGGTTCGCCCCGGCGGGAGCGATCTCGTGGGCAACCCGGGCGTCGAGCCAGGTGATTGCCCCGCAGAGCGCCGGCCGTTCCGGCGTGATGACGCAGACATGGTTCGGGGCGAACGTCTGGCAGAGGGTGCAGGAGTAGAAGGTCTCCACATCCTCATCCTTCATGCCGCTAATCCGCTCGTCGCGCCGTGCGTAGGCCTCCCGCGCCTCCGAAAGCATCCCCTCGACCTTCTGCCTGTCGGTGACCAGCGTCACCTGGACCGCGTCGATGTGGTCCGGAAACTCCGCCTTGAGTTTGTGGGCAAGCAACGTCCCGATGTCCCGGATCCTGACGCCTTTCGCCACTGCCTCTTTCGAGAGCCTGACCCAGATGAGGTCCCGCTGCGCAACGTGCCAGGACCCCTCGCCGTAGTTGACGAAGGTATGGATCCGCCGCTCGAGCACCGGTTCGTAGTCCGCTCTCATCCTCGCGCCGGCGACGTCCACCAGGATCGCGAGCGGGAGGGCGGCGCCTGCCGGGACGGCGTCGACCTCCGGTCCGACGACGGTGACCTTCCCGTCCTTCACCTCCTCGCGGGGCCGCATCCGGAGGAGCTCGAAGGCAGGGGTCCTCCCGCCGCCGAACTCCACGTACATCTCCTCTTTGCGGATGCTCTTCCCCTCGAACGCGGGGGAGCAGGCCATGGGTATCGGGATCGCCGTGACCGTGACCCGGATCCCCCGGAGGTCCATGCCGGTCCGGACCGCCGTTGCGGGAGCGACCGGTATCCACTCCCCTCCCTCGTAGCCCTTGCCGGCCGCGAGGATCGGTATCCCGAGCACCCGCAGGGCGTCGACGAACGCGGCCTCTTCGTCGGTGAGGCCCGGAAATGCGATCACGAACGCCTTCGCCCGTTCGGCGGCGTAGCCGAGCAGGGAGTGAACGTCTCCCGGCTGCACCCCCCCAAACATCATCGCGACCCGGGCGAGGATGTCGGCGAAGTGGATGCCCCGGGCGCTCTCCGGACCGAGCGGCACCAGGCGGTAATCCAGCCCCAGGCGGACGCCGGCGCCGGAGAGCGCCTCCACGACCCCGCCGGCAAGGAAGGTGAGCAGGTACTTCTCCTGCATCTCCCGGCAGATCGCCGCGGCGGCGTCGGGGCTCTCCGGCGTCCCGACCAGGAGGCCGAGGCCCGTGACGCTCCCGTCGACCAGGGTGTAACCGAGCCTCCGGAGGACTGCGTCCGGGATGAAACCTGTGTAGGGGATCTCCACGCCGCCTTCGCCGGCCATCAGGCACTCGCAGGCGACGAGGAGGTTGCTGCCGGACTGCCGGTATGCCTCGCGCGCTCCGTCCGCGTCCCGCACGGCGATGCCGGTGACGGCGTAGGTCACGGGGAGGGCATATGCCGTGTCCGCGTAGGCGAGCTTCCCGGAGAGTGCCTGCATCCTCGCATCGAGGCCGGTGCGGCCGTGCTCTATCGCCGTAGCAAGAGAGTCCGTGAGTCTATCCTTCATGATGCTATCAGCAGGTGATACTCTGCGCACGGTCATAAATGATTGTTTCCGTGCAAAGCGGCGGCCACCGCGGTCCTGGGGTTTCTCCGGCAACACGCGCTGCCGGTTGCCGGGAACCGTCCGGGATCAGCGTCAGATCCACTCTTTCTTCCTGAAGTAGAGGAGCATCGCGAACGCGACACCCAGCATGAGGAGGAGGACGAGAGGATACCCCAGGGGCGAGTCTTCGAGCGGTATGTTCCTGAGATTCATCCCATAAAACCCGGTGATGAAACTTAAAGGGATGAAGATGCTCGCGACGATGGTGAGGATCGTCGTGATCTCGGCGAGCCGGTTGTTCTGGTTCGAGGTGTGGAGATCCATCACGCCGGAGAGGGTATCTCTGGTATACTCCGCAACTTCTGCCGCCTGGATGCACCGGTCGTATGTGTCCCTGAAGTACGGGATCGTCTCCCTCCGGACAAGGCTCAACTCCCGGCTTGCGAGCGACCCAAGAACCTCGCGTGCCGGAACGGCCGCTCTCCGGATGGTCAGGAGGTCTTCCTTGAGTTCGTAGATCTGTTTTAAGGCAAGCGGGTCCGCGGAAGCCAGAACCCTGCCCTGGAGGTCTTCCACCCGGTCGTCGACTGTGTCGAGGATGGCGAGGTAAACACTCACGATGGCGTCAAGGAGCGCGTAGGTGAGATAATCCGGTCCCATGCCCCGGAGGACGCTCAGTTCGTTCCTGAGCCGTCCCCTGACCAGTTCGAAGACCTGGAAGGGCTGCTCGCGGAACGTTATGACGTAGTTCTCCCCGAAGATCAGGCTGACCTGCTCGCTTGCGACCCTGCCGTCTCTCTCCGAGAGCATCCTCGCGATGACGGCGACGTAGGTTCCGAACTCTTCTACCTTCGGCCGCTGGTCAGGGACTGTGATATCCTCCATCGTGAGCGGGTGGATGCCTGCCTGTTCTCCCAGCACCACGAGTTCGTCATGCTCCGGCACCCCGACGACGTCGATCCAGGTGACCGTCTCCCGGCTGATCCACGACCAGGCCTTCGTGAGTTCGATGCATTCGTGCTCCTCAATACGGTCCTCCGTGTAGTCCATCACCCGGATCGGTAGTATCTGACAGGATTCTTCCGGCTGCATCTTCACCTCCGGACTGTTTGCCCCGGAGATGGGGGCCACCCGGGGCTGATCCGCCCTCTCGCATTCGATCGGGATATCCCGATACGCGAGCGCCTGCTCCGCCGGATCCGGGGTGACTTCCGGGAGGGAGCATTCGCCCCATGGTATAAAACGCCACCGCCGGGCCGATCCCCCCGCTCTCCCCCGATGAACGAGACAGGAGGGGAAGAGAGGCTCCCGTCTCACCGGGAGCCCCTCCCCGAGGCCTCTGCGGATCAGATCCAGCCTCTCTTCCTGAAGTAGAGGAGCATCACCCCCGCGACGGCCGCCATCGAGGCGAGGGCTAGAGGGTAGCCCCAGGGATGGCTGATCTCCGGCATGTACGCGAAGTTCATGCCGTAGACCCCGGCGATGAAGGTGAGCGGGATGAAGATGGTGGCGATGATAGTGAGGACCTTCATGATCTCGTTCATCCGGCTGCTCTGGCTTGAGAGGTAGACATCAAGGGTCCCGGACATCATATCCCGGTAGGTCTCCACGGTCTCGGCGGCCTGGATGATGTGGTCATAGACATCCCGAAAGTAGACGAGCGTCGACTCGCGGATCAGGGGCGAGTCGCCTCGTTCGAGTTCCGCCACCACGTCGCGGAGTGGCCAGACTGACCGCCGGAGCGCAACCAGGGACCGCTTTAAGGCGTAGATTGCCTGCAGGGTCTCGCGGTCGGGCTCAGTCACCACCTCCTCCTCGACCGCCTCGATACGCTCTCCGAACACCTCGATCACGGCAAAGTAGCCGTCGACGATCGCGTCCAGCAGGGCGTAGAAGAGGTAATCCGCCCCCTCGTTCCGGAGCCGTCCGGCCCCTGCACGCAGGTGCTCCCGGATGCGCTCGAAGACGTCACCCGGCTGCTCCTGGAACGATACGACGTAGCAGGTCCCGAGCACAAGGCTCACCTGCTCGCTCCGGAACTCACCGTCGCCGTCGGGGGAGAGCATCCGGATTGCAACGTAGAGGTAGTCCCCGTAGTCCTCGATCTTCGGCCGCTGGCGGGTGTTCGCGATGTCTTCCCGGGTCAGCGGGTGGATCGCGGCGACGTCGCCGATCGCCTGGATAACCCCGGTATCGTGGACGCCGTCGACGTTGACCCAGGTGACCTTCGGGCGGAGGGCAAGACCCCGGATCTCTTCGGGCCGGGTAAGGGTCCGTTCTTCGAGGCGGGACTCGTTGTAGTCGATGACCGTGACGGTGACCGGCCGGTCGCGGGCAATGCCGGTATAAATGAGTTCTCCCGGATCAGTATTCTGCCCGCTCGCCATCAAGTCCTGCCCCCCTGTCTGCTCATAGGAGATCGGGTCGAAAGTTCTCGTCCAGAGAGATTTGCCAAAAATGTAGTGGGCTCTCGTGGCTCACTGTTTTGCCGCCTCATCCTCTCCTTTCGCCTTCGCTGCGGCACGGCCGATCAGGATAACCGCGATCACAGCGATGATCGTCACGACGATGGCATACACGAGCATTGCAACGAGCGTGCTCTGATCCCCGAATATGAGCTTGAAGAGTTCCTGGATAGCACCGTTCCATGCGAGAGCGGCGACCAGGCCAAATGCGGCCGTGATAAGGGCTGCTATCTTTTCGATAACCTCTGTCTTGAAGGACATATAGTATTCACCAGTGAGCGGTGTTGTGGGGCAACATATATTTGTTTCTGAAACGGGTTCCGGTGCTCTCGATTGCGTCAACGTTCCCGCAGGCAGGGTGGCAGGGGTTGCAGGCGCGGCCCCCTATGAGGAGAAGGTTCTGGGTGTGTGCCGTCCTGTGAGGGGCCGGGTGCGGAGGCATGCATGGCTGTACAGGAGCCTTCCGGCCTCCCTTCACTTTCACCCCGGAGACCCAAACTACATTGACGTCAGCCGTCGACCTATAAGCAATGGATACCCTCGATGACTGGTTCCCCTACCGGGAGTACCGGCCCCATCAGCGGGAGATGCTTGAACTGGCCGCATCTGTCGCACGCGACGGCGGTATCGCCATGATCGATGCGCCGACCGGGAGCGGTAAGTCGAGCGTGGTCTCCGCGCTCCTCGCAGAGAGTCGGGGACGCAAGGTGCTCGTCGCTGTCCGCACCATCAGCCAGCTTGCCACGTTCATGCGCGAGCTCGATCTCATCCGGAAGAAGCGCGGCGGCCTGAAGTTCGCCTACCTCATCGGCAAGTCCAGCATGTGCCCGCTCGGCGGCGAGGGGGACGTCTACCGGCGGTGCGAGGGTGTCAAGGCCTTTTCAACGGCGCTAATGCGCGAACGGGCGCAGAAGGGAGCGCTCGTCCCGGCAAACGATCGCCAGATCCGGCAGCAGATCCGGAAGATGGACCCGGATCATCCGCTCATCTGCCCCTACTTCATCCACGGCAAGTCCTTTGTGGAGCCCGAGGACGCGGGGCTGAAGATGATCCCGTCGGCGGCCCTGCGCGTCAGGGCGGAGCGGGTGAGCACCGAGTTGATCTGGCCCGACCAGCTCGCCGGGTTCTGCGGCGACATCTGTCCCTACGATACGATGATGCACGCCGCCCGAGACGCCGACGTGGTGCTCGTGAACTTCTACCATCTCTTCGACGACGTCATCCGCGAGCAGCTCTACCAGTCGCTCGGGATCGAGGGGCACGACACTCTGCTGCTCATCGACGAGGCCCACAACTGCGGCGACGTCGTCCAGAGCATTGAGAGCGTGACGATCGAGGAGCGCGATATCATCCAGGCCGGGCACGAACTCGCCGGACGCCGGCGGTCGCAGCAGCAGGCGGACGCCATCACCCAGATCCTGCCGCAGATCACCCGGTTCATGGAGGCGCTCAAGGCCTCGCATGAGGTTGAGGACTGGTTCGACCCCACCATCTTCCAGCGAATGATCCTCTCGGGCACGCTCTACCAGAACCTGGAAGGGGTCGTGGACGATCTCCTCAAGATCAGCGAGGGGATCCGCGAGAAGAACATGCAGGCGGGCGAGTTCAGGGAGAGCGCGATCGAACGGCTGACCGAGTTCTTCTACCGGATCTTCCGGTCCGCAGCAGACCCGGCCTACCTGACGATTTACCGGAAGGGAGACGACGGCACGGTGGCGCTCGAGGTGAGGAACATCGACCCGAGCACCAAACTCCAGGATATCGCCCGGGCGCACGCCTGCGCTGTCCTGATCTCCGGGACGCTCTCCCCCATAGAGAGTTACCGCCGCTACTACTTCGGCGATCTTGACGTCACCACGGTATCGCTCCCGAACTCCTTCCCCCCGGAGAACCGCCGCATCTTCTGCGCCGACGACATCACCACCGCCTACTCGATGCGCCGGGACGCACAGAATCTCGCGCGAACCGAGGACTACATCGCCACGTTTGCCGCCCTCCCCGGGAACCTCGCGATATACTTCCCTTCCTACGATCTGCTCAACACATTTGCGGAGCGATGTGCCCCCACTGTCCGGAAGAAGCAGATCTACATCGAGCCGAAAGACACCGCGGCCGCCGCCGTCATCCTCCGGGAGTTTATGGCCCTCCCGGGGACGGGCCGGTCCGGCATCCTCTTTGCGGTCTGCGGCGGCAAATGGAGCGAAGGCCTGGACTACCGGGGCGAGATGCTCGCGGGCGCACTGGTCATCGGCCTCCCGCTTGCGCCGTTCAACCGCGTCCGCCGGATGGTGATCGAGTACTTCCGTATGAAGTTCGGGGCGGAGGGCGAGTTCATCAGTTATACCCTCCCGGCGATCAACCGCGCCCTGCAGGCACTCGGACGGGTGCTCCGGACACCCGAGGACCGAGGGATGCTCGTCCTCGGGGAGCGGCGATTCCTGGAATCCCGGGTCCATGCCGGGCTGCCCCCGTGGATGCAGGAGGAGATGACGACCTGCACCATCGACCTCTTCCGGAAGGAGGCCAAAAGATGGCGGTCCTGACCGGGTCGTGCCGGTTCGGCCTCTGGCACGTCCATGTGGCGTGGCAGGACGACATCGTCTACCGTGTGCGTTTCGCCCGTGTCGGGCTCGTCGGCCCGGTCCCGGAGGAGATCCTGCGCTACTGTTCCGGGCGGCGAGGAGACCTCTCCACCCTCCGGAGCGTCGCTACCGAGGGAAAATCAACCTTTGCCAGGATCTACCGCGCGGTCCGCGAGATCCCCTGTGGGGAGACCGCCACCTACGGTGAGATCGCCCGGAAGGTCGGGACCGCACCACGGGCGGTCGGCTCAGCGATGGCCCGGAATCCGACTCCGATCGTCGTGCCCTGCCACCGGGTCGTTGCGAAGGCGGGCCTGGGTGGGTTCTCCCCGGACCCGACTATCAAGGAGGCCCTGCTCGCCATGGAGCGCCGGAAGCCCGGGCCTTGCACGCCGGAAAATGAGAGAGATTAACTGGTAACCCTGCCAAACAATAACAGATATGAAGATCGTGGTCCTGGGTGCGGGAGCTGTCGGCCTGACCGTTGCCGCAAAGTTGTCCTCTGTCGTGGATGTCCATGCCGTTGCCAGGAAGCGACATGCAGATGCGGTGCGGGAGCGGGGTTTCCTGATGACCGGCATATGGGGAGAAGGCGCATACCGGTTCAGCTGCTCTGAGGATCTCCCCCGCGCATGGCAGGACGCCGATTACTACATCATCGCCGCAAAGTCCACCGACACGGAGGCGGTCTGCCGCCAGTTCGCGGGCGCGATCAGGGGGCGCGAGGTGGTGAGCCTCCAGAACGGCATCGGGAACGAGGAGATCATCAGCCGGTTCACCGACCGGGTAATCGGCGCCATGATCATCACCGGGTTCGAGTGGCGGGGCGACGCATCGGTCCATGTCTCGGTGGAGACGTCGCCCATGAAGATCGGCAGGTTCCCGTCCGGCATGGACGACGCGGTCGGGCATCTCGCTGACCTCATCCGGGAGGCCGGTATCCGTGCAGAGGCGACCGATGGGATCAAGGCCGACCTCTGGGCGAAGACCCTCTACAACTGTGCGTTAAACCCGCTCGGCGCCATCACGAACGTCCCCTACGGTGCACTCGCCGATCCGCATGCCTGGGCGATCGTCACCGCGATCGTCCAGGAGGCCTACCGGGTGATGGAGGCCGAAGGCATCACCCTCCCCCGGGAGACGCCGGAGGCATACCTCGAGTACCTCCGGACCACCCAGCTCCCGGCGACCGCCGCTCACCACTCGTCGATGCTCCAGGATCTTACCGCAGGAAGGAAGACCGAGATCGACTTCATGAACGGCGCCGTGGCGGCGCTCGCCCGGAACCATGGTATCGACGCGCCCTATAACACATGCATCGCAGAATTGATCCGTTTTCGGGAGCGGCTCTGACGGTCGGGAGAGAGGAGTATGCGGTCGGCGGTTATCCTCGTTGGTGGAGCAGCACGGCGTGCCGGAGGGCGGGAGAAGTACTTCTTCACCTTCCAGGGCAAAACGTTCATCGACCGCCTCATCGATACCCTGCGGGGGGTAGTAGATGAGATTGTCGTGGTCGCACGGGACCCCGGACAGTGCGAACGGTTCGGCCACCTCGGTGACGTCAGGTGCATACCGGATATCAGGAGAGATCTTGGGCCTATCGGCGGCCTGCACGCGGGGGCGCTCGCGGTGCACGGTGAGTGTGTCTTCGTTGTTGCCTGCGATATGCCCTGCATCCACCCCGGGGTGGTGAGAATGCTCTTTGACGCCGCTACGGGGTACGATGCCGCCATCCCCTGCTGGAACGCCGATATGCTCGAACCGCTCCACGCAGTCTACCGGCGTAGCGCACTGCTTGACTACCTGGAGGAGCACGAGTCGCTCTCGCTCCGCTCGATGGTGAGGAACCTCAACACCCGGTATGTTGACGTGGAGAAGATCCGGGAGATCGACCCTGACCTGCTGACGTTTACGAACATCAACAATCTCGAAGATCTGAAGTTGATCGACCCGTCGGCGGAGCACAGCCTGGATGATGCATGTGGGTCCGGTCAGGAGCCATCGTAAGCGTATCTATTGCAGGCGGACGACTATTTAGTTTCTTGAAACCTCCCATTTCTCTACACCCCGGCAAACTGCTTTGAAGAACGTGCCCAGTATCATCAGGTCTTTGCGGAGCCTTCCAACTCCTGACTTCCTGCGGCCCGAAACCCGGGTTTTCCCGGGCTCTCTAAAGGGCATTCCCGGCCCCCGAGAGGCACCGCGCCATCCTGGCCGGGGTTAAGCCGATGCCGGTGCACCACCCGGGAGAGTGGCCCCTCCCACAAGACATATATAGGTTATCCGAGTAGTCAGGCCCTAATGTCATCGGGGAAAGTGACTTCAACCATTTTTACTGAAGGAGGGCGGCTCGATCCAGGAACGGAGCGAGCCGTACACTCCGTTTACAGGAGCCGCGGGTCAGCTGCCGGCCGGTTCCTTGCGCCGCTCTTTCTGCTCTGCTGTCTTGTTGTCGCCCTGTGCGGGCCCGTCTCCGCTGCTGATGGGGACTATGCTCCTCTCTGGGATAAGGGGGCCAACGATGTCGTCAGTTCTGTGGCAGTCACCCGGGACGGCTCCGCAGTCGTTGCCGGCTCGGGCTCAACGGTATACCTCCTGGACAGGGAAGGAAATGTTCTCTGGAAGACCGCTGTCGGTTCCCGGGTGAACGGCGTCGGGATATCGCCGGAAGGGTCACGCATCGGCGTCGCTGCAGACAAACTCTACCTTTTTGACAGAGACGGAAACCTGCTCTGGGCCGAGAAGACGACGTATGTCTACCTGGGTGTGGCACTCTCGTCAAATGGCACGTACGTTGCCGCCGCATGCGACAACGGTGCTATCTTTATATTCGACCGGAATAAGAAGGTGCTCTGGGACTACGATATGGGCACCGACAGCTACGGCATAGCGATATCGGAGAATGGCAGGAAGATTGCGGTCGGGTGCGACAACCAGGGGGTCTACTACCTCAACAGCAGAGAAGGAGAGTCCTGGAGTTACGGGACCGGCAAACGCGTGAAGAGTATTGCCCTTACCCGCGATGGGCGGTTCGTGGCCGCCGGCTCTCTTGACCGGTGCGTCTACCTCTCCACGGGGGAGGGTGAGCACCTCTGGAAGTATCCCACGGAAGGCGCCGTCCTCTCAACAGCCCTGACCGATGAGGCACGCGAGGTCCTTGCCGCATCAGGCATGACGGTCTATATCCTCGACCGGGCGGGGGCCGAGCTCCAGAAGATAACCCTCGACGGCCGTGTTGAGTCGATTGCTGTGACTCCTGACGGTTCGTTCCTCGTCGTTGGGGGCGGCGACGGCGACAGGTCCATCCACCTCTTCACGAGAGACGCGGCCCTGATGAAGGAGAAGAATTCAACGGAGGCTCTGGTAAACGGGACCGAAGTCCCGGACCAGAGGGCGGGCAACGTGACCGTCCCCCCGACACCTGCAGACGACAACGCGAATACGGCGCTGGGAGCCAGCGCCCGGACTCAGGATGAAGAAGTTTCCATCACCTCGCAGGTGCTCGGCTGGGTGGAGAACATCGTATCTCTCCTCTTCAGGCCCCAGGAAGACTTCCTCGCCTGATCTCCTCCTTTATCTGACTGGTGCACCACTGCATCGATTCTCAATTACCGGCACTCTCACCGGAGGAGAAGTATTGATCTTTTTTCACACTATCCGGGGGTTTGCATCCCGGGAGACGGCTTGTCCCCCGTATCCCCACGTACTGCCCCCGCCCCATGGCGATAGCCACCACGGTCCAGTGCACGGGGAGATCCCGGGGAAGAACCGGATTCGGGCCCACTCTCTCCTTCTCCCGGGAAACCGGCGTCAGCGCCGCTCCCCGGGCACGGCTTTCGTGGGGGATATCGCCATGACTGCCCTCGCCCCCGGGAGGGGGCGGGGGAGGAGCGCGAAGCGCGGGCGGGGAGGGGGTTGCCGGAGAGGAACTGTCGGGTGACATTTTGCCCGGGGAGAGGGGGTCTCCCTCCCCGGTCCCCGCCCCCAGGGCGATATCCACCACGGTCCACTCCATGGAGAGATCCCGGAGGAGAACCGGATACGGCTCATCCCCGGGGACGAAGGCCGGATATGGTCTATTATTTTGGAATCGATGCACTAGACCCTGTGCCTGCTCCCGCTCGCGTCGCGCGCGTAGTGCCCGAACTCGCTCCCGAGGAGGGTGTTGCCGGTGAAGACAGGCCCGTCCCTGCAGACCCGCAGGCCATGCGGGTCGGTACAGCACGAGCCGCAGAGGCCGACCCCGCACTTCATATAGCGGTGCAGGGAGAACTGCCCCCGCTCCGCACACCCTTCCCTGTCGAGGACGGCAAGCACCGCCGCCATCATGACCTCAGGCCCGCAGACGCAGATGTGGTTGAAGTCGGCGAGGTCCACCCTTGATATGAGGTGCGTCACGAACCCGTGGTGGCCGGCGGTACCGTCATCGGTCGCGACCATCAGCGTCGCTGCATCCTGTATCCGACCGGCGAAGAGGAGTTCGGAAGCCGTCCGCGCGCCGAGGAGGAATGTATCCACCTGCCTGGTCTCGACGAGCGGCAGCAACGGTGAGGCGCCGACACCGCCGGCGATAGCAAGGGTCCTCCCCGAGACCGTAAATCCGTTCCCATACGGGCCCCGAATACCTATCCTGTCGCCCTCATGCATGGCAAAGAGAGCGGCGGTCGCGTCCCCGACTTCGAGGACGGTGATCGAGGACGGGGAGGAGAGGGCCATAGGGATCTCGTCCACGCCCGGCACCCAGACCATCACGAACTGGCCCGGTCGGGCTTCGATCTCGCGGTCGAAGACGAACGTCCTGATCGACGGCGTCTCCTGGATTATTTCTTTTAATGTAACCCCAAAGGGCATCTGTTCATTCATGAGCACACCCCACGATGTCGCGAGCATCGATGCCGTCGCGGCTGTAGAGGTCCTTTGCGATCGCGCTAAATATACCGATATCGTCGATGACAGCGCTCCCGATCTCGACGGCGCTTGCTCCCGCCATCATCATCTCGACGACGTTATCGGCGGTGGAGACACCGCCGCACCCGATGATCGGGATGGAGCACGCTTCGTAGAGGTCGTAGACGCATCGGACGGCGACCGGGAAGATAGCCTTCCCGGAGAGCCCGCCGAAGCGGTTCCCGAGCACCGGCCGGCGGAGAGCCGTCGATATCCGCATCGCCTTCAGCGTGTTGACCGCAACGATCGCATCCGCCCCACCGCGTTCCGCGGCTGCCCCGATATCGGCGATATCGGCGACGTTCGGGGTGAGTTTCACCCAGGTCGGGAGACCGAGGGAGGCAACCGCCCTCGTGCACTCCTCCACCAGGACCGGGTCGCTCCCGATAGCCGCCCCATAGCCCTCCGCGTGGGGGCAGGAGAGGTTCAACTCGAGCCCGGACGCCGTGCCGGCAAACCATCCGGCGACCGTCCGGAACTCTTCGGGGGAACCCCCAAATATACTGACGATCACCGGCTCGCCCGCGAGACCGGCCAGTTCGTCCACGAACGCGGCCGAGGGGTTCGGGAGGCCCATGGCGTTGATGATGCCGCCGTCGACGACGATCAGGCAGGGTCCGGGATGGCCCTCCTTCGGGCTCGGGCCGATGGATTTCGTGACTACACCGCCTGCACCGTTGTGCAGGAGACGGGCGAGCGACGCCCCGGTGGTTCCAAGGATGCCGGCCGCCAGCAAGAGATGGTTCTTCAGCCGGATGCCGCCGAGATCGATTGGGCCTGGATAAAGCGTAACCATTGAAAAGAGGTGGGAGTGAGGTATTATTATACCCTCGCGCCAAGTATAATAAAGAAGGAAGATATGCTCCGCTCTTCGGAGCCCGGATACCGGAACGGAAGACGGCATGACGTCCCTTTTTCCTGCCGGACCGTTATTCTCCGTGCAGCAGGGCCATTCACGCGCACAGTCTTTTACCGCTATCCACACACAGGACCGATATACTATGACCTCGCTCGCAATCTTAGGCGTAGGAAAGGTGGGGGGCGAGACGGCATTCCTCTCCGCCGCGCTTGGCCTCGCTGATGAGATCATCCTCTACGACGCGTATGAGCCCGTCCTCCGGGCACAGGTGCTCGACCTGCAGCACACGGGTATCGATGTCACGGTCTCCACCGATACGGCGGCGATGCGGAATGCCGATATCTTCATCTTTGCGGCAGGGACACCGAGGACGCCTGATATCAAGACCCGGGCCGACCTCCTCGATGCCAATGTCCCGGTGGTAAAGCGTTGCGGCAGACACCTGCGTGGATTTGGGGGTGTCGTCATCACTATTACGAACCCGATGGACGCGAACAACTACGGCCTCTGGAAGATGATGGGTATCGACCGGCAGCGGTGCATCGGTTTTGGCGGCCAGCTCGATAGCGGCCGGCTTGCCTGCCTCCTCCGCGAGGCGGGGATCCCGGGCCCCGCCTGGGTGCTCGGCGAGCACGGCGAGCATCAGGTGCCGCTCTTCTCGAAGACCGGCGCCGATGTCGGCGTCGAGGAGCGGGAAGCGATCCTCTCCCGTATGCGCGGGGCGAGCATGGAGGTGATCCGCGGCAAGGGCGGCACGGTCTTTGGCCCTGCGTATCACATCGTCATGCTGATACGGGCGATCCTCGACGACCGGCGCGATGTGCTCTCCTGCTCATGCGTGCTTGACGGCGAATACGGCCTCTCCGGCTGCTCGCTCGGTGTCCCTGCCCGGATCGGCCGTGAGGGTATCCTCAGCATCGAGGAGTGGGACCTCGACCCGTGGGAGGATGCGAAGATGGCAGAGGCAGGAGCGTTTGTGCAGGGCCTCTGCAGGAGATTCGATGGCTGATCGAGTTCTGGAGTCCCGCATGAGCGCTCCGACCACCCTGGAAGACTTCGGGAGGGTCCGGATCGGCATCCACCAGGTGGAGTACAGCGTCGGTGTTGATATACCGGTCATCCACATCTTCGGCCGGGACGTCACCGGAAGGGCTGTCCGGGTCGATGTGACCGGCTTTCGCCCCTACTTCTACGCGCCCGCGAGCCAGGTCGATGAAAAACATGTCCCACCGGAGGTCGATCTGGAGCCCGGCACGACCTACCGCTCCATCCAGGGCGAGGCACTCCGGCGCCTCTACACCCGGCGCCCCGGCGACGTTCGCGACGTCCGCGACCGCTACCAGCATTTCGAGGCGGACATCCCGTTCGCCACCCGGTTCATGATAGACTGCGGTCTCCGTGCTGGCATGGAACTTCCCGCCGGCACCACCGTGATCGATTACCGCGAACTCGCGCCGTCCGAGATCGCAGCTCCCGCGCGCACCTGCATCATGGATATCGAGTGCGTGGACGAGCAGGGTTTCCCTGAGCCCGAGCGGGATCCAATCGTATGCGTCACCTGCTGGGACTCGTTTGACGGGGACTATACGACTCTCCTCTGGCAGCCCGGCGGGGTGCCGGGCGATGCGCCCGTCGATGACCCAGGACTTCGTATCCACGAGCAGCACCGGGTCATCCGGTACCCGGACGAGGTGGCGATGCTCCGGGGGCTCGTCGGCTACATCAGGGAGCGTGACCCGGACATCCTCTCGGGCTGGAACTTCGTGGAGTTCGATATCCCCTACATCCTGCAGCGGATGGCAGCGCTCGGCCTCCGGGGCGAGGATCTCGCGCGCCTCCCGGGGCAGACCACGCGAAACGCAGTCAGAGGAAGGTCGATCTTCGACCTCCTCGGCGCCTACCGGAAGATGCACCAGGCCCAGAAGGAGTCCTACCGGCTCGATGCCGTCGCCGAGGATGAACTCGGCGAGACGAAGGTCCGCTACAGCGGCACGATCACCGAACTCTGGCGGTCGGACCCGGCACGGCTCGTGGCGTACAACTGCCGGGACGTCGAGCTCTGCGTCGGGATCGACAAAAAGAACAACATCATTGAGTTCTACCGGGAGATCGCCCGGTATGTCGGGTGCCCGCTCGATCGGACGCTGAACTCATCCAACGTCATCGATATATACGTTCTGCGGAAGGCGTCGGGCATGTTTGTCCTCCCCTCGAAGGGGTTCTCTGCCGGGGACGAGTTCGAGGGGGCGACTGTCTTTGAGCCCGCCACCGGCCTCCGGGAGAACATTGTGGTCCTGGACCTCAAATCGCTCTACCCGATGGCGATGATGACGATCAACGCATCGCCCGAGACGAAGAACCCGGACGGCGAACTGCGGGCGCCAAACGGCATCCGGTTCTCCCGGGAGCCGGACGGGCTGACGCGGAGCATCATCTCGGAACTCCTCGTGGAGCGGGACGACCGCAAACGCCTCCGCAACCAGTATCCCTTCGGGTCGCCGGAGTACGTCCTCTATGACCTCCAGCAGAACGTCCTGAAGGTGATCATGAACTCCTACTACGGGGTCTCGGGCTACACCCGGTTCAGGCTCTACGACCGCGAGATCGGGTCGGCCGTCACGTCGGTCGGGCGGGCGATCATCAGGCACACCCGCGATATCATCACCGATCTCGGCTACACGGTCCTCTACGGCGACACCGACTCCTGCATGGTCCAGGTCCCACCCGGGAACCTTGAGGAGACCATCGCAAAGGCAAGGGCGATCGAGGCCCGGCTGAACGCGAGTTACGGCGACTTTGCCAGGAGCGAACTCGGCGCCGATACGCATTACTTCTCCATCAAGTTCGAGAAGGTCTACCGCCGCTTCTTCCAGGCAGGCAAGAAGAAGCGCTACGCGGGGCACCTGGTCTGGAAGGAGGGCAAGGACGTCGACGAAGTCGACGTCGTCGGGTTCGAGATCCGGCGGAGCGACTCGCCGCAGATCACCCGGGAGGTGCAACGCGACGTCATCGAGATGATCCTCCGCGGGGATGCGTTCGAGGACGTGCAGGCCTACCTGCGCAACGTCATCAGGCAGTACCGCCGCGGGGAGTACTCTCTCGACGAGACCGGCATCCCGGGCGGTATCGGGAAGAACCTGGACAGTTACGAGAACGACGACGCCCATATCCGGGGCGCCAAGTATTCAAACGAATACCTCGGGACCGACTTCAAGCGGGGCAGCAAGCCGAAGCGTGTCTACATAAAGACCGTCACGGCGAAGTACCCGAGGACGGACGTGGTCTGTTTCGAGTACGCCGACCAGGTGCCGCCCGAGTTCGTCGTCGACTGGGAGACGATGCTTGAAAAGACGCTCAAGAGTCCCATTTCAAGGATCATCGAGCCGCTCGGGTGGGACTGGCACGACGTCGATCCGACACGGACGACGCTCTTCGACTTCGGGATGTGACCCGACCGGGGCCTCTGCGCTCCCGGTTCGTGCCGGCTCTTTCTACATCCGGGAAACGGCGTGCCCCGGTCCCGGGTGCCGGAGTCGCCTGCTTCTTCCCTTCACCTCCCTGTTGAAGACCGAAGGCACAACGCAACGCATTTACAGTCCCAAAGCCCGGATCGTCATGTCTCCGGGCACGTGGGGTGCGTCATCCGGCTGTGAACCGAGGATGGGTGGCCCCTGCGCATCACGGAATACCGATCCAGGTATCCACGCTGGAGACGTCAACGTTCTCCTATATACCTTTTCTGTGTCACGCATCTACACATTGGATCTACCGGATCGACCCTTTGCCTGAAAACAGACGCTACGGGCCCGGGAATAAAGGCCGCGCCGGACGGTGAAGATCCTGCACGGCGGATGTGGGTCCGGCTCCCGGTAAAATCTCTCATCTATGAGAGCGCCGCCTAATCCGCCTGAAATATCCAGGATTGCCGGGAGCAGGCCGGCCAGGCGGGAGTTCAAGTCCCAAAGGTGTGAGGTCCTCTCACTCTCCGGTTGAGAGCCCACAAAAAGGTTGCTGTAAAAACGTTATGAAGGGTGCCGGCGTTTTACGCCAGACCCCTCTTTGCACGTTCTTCCTGAATGAACTCGCTGCGCTCGATGTTCTTCGACCAGGCAATGCGGCCGTCGACGACCTGCCAGTTGCCCATCTCCAGGATATCGATCCCATCAGGGACTCTGGAGACGTTCGCCCCGCCGGGCACGACCAGAACTGCCTTATCAACGTTAACGTCACTTGCGGCAAGCGTCCGGCACTGGCCCTGAAGTTCCTCGACGGTATCCTTCGGGACCTCGGAGGCCATCTTTACGCTCACGAGCACCCGCTCGGTCCTGCCGGCGACCCGGCGGGAGAGCATACATTCCGGCTGCACACTGCCGTAGGTGGGATACCATGCAAACTGCCACCCGTCCAGGGGAGAAAACCGCCGGGCAAGGGCCTTCTTGACATCAAGATACGTAGAATTCTTTATGCCACCCATATCAATATCCTCTGCTTTACTGTATGGTCACGGTCGAATATAAGCATTTATAGATCTCTCCTCCCGGCGTCCCGCACGCACCCGGGAGCCGGTGATCGGCGGTTTCTTCTCTCTCGGGCCGGTGCGGGGGTTGGACATGGAGGCCGGGCCGGACGACTCACCAGGAAAAAACGGAGGAACACTTTTATCCTACCACCGGTACTATGCGGCGGGGTTGTTAGTATGGCAGAGGCAACGCAGACCGAAACCGGGGTTGTAGAAGCGTACGAGAGGCTGGCGCGTGAGGTGCTGGAGCGGCCGGAGAGCATCCCGAGCGCTATCCACAATCTCCTCCTGAAACTGGCCGAGACGCATCCGGGAGCAGTCTACTGGATCGTCCGGAAGTTCTACCAGGAGTACCTCCGGCTCTACGTCTCCGACACCGGGTACATAGGTATTGCAGATAGGTACGAGCCTGACCTGATGTACCCGGGTGATATCACCCTCTATATGGTGCCCGAGAGTCCGCAGCCGGGTGACGTGGTCCAGATCACCTTCACCGACAAGAATGAGGTGAGTGTCTACGTCATCCACGGTCGGGTTCTCAGGTGCAACGAGGACCGATCGATACAGGTCGAGGATACCAGTACCGGAGAGGACTATCGGGTTGTCGAGTGGAACATACTTGGAAAACTGGTCAAGGTCATCCCCTTCGGGTCCGACGAGTGGCAGGAACTCTTTCCGGCATCCGGCGTCCCGAATGAGTGGCTCGCAACGTCGGTCGAGGAGAATATCCGTTCGATCCAGGAGTCGGATCTTCCCGGAAAGGCCGAGGCAATCTCGGAACTCAAGAGCCGCCTTGCGAAACTGGTGTAACGGGTACAAGGCCCACTACGCCTCTTGAATGGTAGAAGAGGTCTCTCCGGCTGAAGGGCCGGGAAGGCAGGCAGGCCAATCCCTGATACCGCCTCACCGGCGCACGGGAAGGGTCTGAAATCTCCAGCATCCGGGCTGCGGCTACCGTTCTGGAATGAGTCTGGATGCTACCCGGGCGAACCTGGCCCGTAAGCCTTCTTACCGGCCGCAGAGCAACGTCTCTCTATCACCATTCTCCCCCGCACGAACCTTTTTGAGGGAGAGCGTTCTCTCTCCCCCCATGAAGCATCTGGCAGTGATCATCCTCGGTCTGCTGCTCATCCCATCCGGAGCCCAGGCACTCACATTCCTCGGTGGGGACCAGCCACGGATCGAGACCCCCATTCCCGACGACGTGATAGCGTCGGGGGGATCCGTGACCGTCAGTGCCCCCGTTGATAGCCTGACGGTCGCCGGGGGCGTGGTGACGGTGAATGCGCCGGTCCGCGGCGACGTCATCGCCGCGGGAGGCACCCTGATCATCAACGGCGATGTCGGTGGGAAGGTGATCGCCGCCGGGGGCGATATCGAACTGAACGGGAACGCGACGAATGCCCTCATCACCGGGGGCACGGTCCGGATCGGAAGAGATACTGTCATCCGGCGGGATGCCGTGATCAGTGCAGGAGACGTCACCAACGCGGGATCGGTCCTGCGCAACCTGACAGTATCGAGCGAGACCTTCAACAACACCGGCACGGCCGGGAACGTGACCTACGAAGAGCGGGAACCGACATCGCCGGTCCCCGGTCTCTTCTCGGTGCTCGCCGCGATCGGGTTCCTCATCCTCGGGCTCCTCCTCATCAGGTTCTTTCCCGACCCGTTCGCAGCGGTGGTCCGGCAGGTTGAGGGGAGCCCAGTCGTCCTCGCGGTTGTAGGGTTCTTTGCGATCATCATATCGGCGATCATCCTCCTCATCGTCGCCGTCACCATCATCGGTCTCCCTCTCGCCCTCGTCGGCGGGCTGCTCTTCATCGTTGCCCTGATGCTCTCGTCGCTCTTTGTCGCATACGCCCTTGGGGATGTCATCACTTCACGGACAGGGTGGAGGCCGGGGCGTGCGGGAATCTTCATCCTGGGGTTTGTGATCCTGCAGATCCTCATCTTCATCCCCCTGCTCGGGACGATCATTTATGTCGTCGCTGTCAGCCTCGGCTACGGTGGGCTGCTCTACGCACTCAGGGGTGCCTGCACGGAACGGGCAGGCGGAGGGGCTGCGTAGTTTTTGGCGGGGGTGCGGGGGGACAGGCGCTTCCCCACGCCCCTTCCGGGGCATGCGGTCGGTAGCGGCAACGCCACCAGCCTGTGGGGGCCTGGCAGCGCCTGCCGGGGCACTGCCTGCGGCGGCAGTCATTGGGAGGGAACCCATCCCCTCATCCAGATCAGGGTCTTCGACTGCAAACTCTCAGAACAGTAAAAGGAGGAGAGTAAAGCCCAGTACAGTGGACCGTGGGGAGGAGAACCGGAGGCCGGGTGGGGTGGGGGATGGAGAGGAGCGCTATGTGTGGGATGGAACGAAGGCCAGATATGGTCTGTTGGTTTGGAATCGATGCACTAGTGCATCGATTCTCAATATGTAGTACAACCAGAGAGCACCATCGGATCTCGCACACCTGCTCCAGGAGGTCATACTCCGGGGTACGCCCGGGCACGGCTTCCTCCCGGCTATCACCTTGACTGCCCCCGCCCCGGGGACGGGGGGGGGGGCCGGGCGGGGGGGGGGTTACCGGCCCATCTTGGG
>DANY01000040.1 GCA_002501655.1 Methanoculleus sp. UBA303 | reverse complement strand
GCACAGTGACGCTGCTCAGCAGACTCTGAAGTCGGTTGAAGATGCGTATATAGTCACTGGGCCAACATCTTTGAAGCATACTTTGGAATCAAGAATTTCACCACCCATTTCTCCCAATAGGTTCTTTTCCCTGCCAGTCTCTCAAATGCCGCTATAATCGTGGCTGTAAGGTGTTCGTCATCCCTGATGAATGTCGCTGAGACCTCCCGCTTGATCGCTCGCCAGATCTGCTCGATGGGATTGAGATCCGGAGAATATGGCGGCAGATATGCAAGACGGCTATTGTTGCCGGCGGCGTACTGCCTGACAAGAATCGCATGATGTGAGCTGAAGTTATCAAGGACGATAACAAGTCGTTTACTGGGGTTTGCTCGCTTGTACTCTCTCAATACCTCCCGGATATCTTCTTGCTTGGAGCGTTCCCGAAACGTGGCGATGGAGGTGCCATTGACGGCGAGAATGGCGAAGGTATTGGCCCGGATCTTTGTGGTGTTCTTCACCAGCGGGGTGCGGTCGAACGACCACATCCGCCGGGTATTGGCCGTGGTTTGTGGAGAGCACTCATCCAGGAACCCAAGCACCGTATGCTTGCTCATCCGCGGAAGTTTTTTTTGAACTGCGCCTCTGCATCCCCCGGTCTGCGGTAATCCCGCGGGTAGGGTTTGCCAAAATGCATGCCAAATGACTTCAGGATCCGCCGGACCTGATCCAGACTGTAGGTGACACCGAATTGAGACTGAATCAGCTGCTGTGCCTCGACGGTCGTCCAATGATCGTTTTCGCGCAACCGCTCGAGCAGTGCGGCCTTCTGGTCGGCAGTGAGTTTGGCGGGGCGACCACCGGCATACCGCGGAGCCAGTCCCTCCAACCCATCAGCATTCCAGCGTTCTTGCCAGTTGTAGCCCGTTTGACCGGAAACACCGATAGACTCGGCCGCTTTGACGACACTCATGCCCATATACCGCAACTGAATAAACACCAGGCGCGGGACCACTTCAGGCAAGCCTTGGTGATGCTTGATCCGTTTCGTCAAAGTGGACAGGGAAACGTGTCGGACAATCGCGATCTGTTCACGGCCAGTCATGCGGGCAGGGGGGGTTCAAGGTTCAAGAGGGTATCGCCAGGAACTATAGATTCAATTCAAACTGCATGAATGTTAATGTTTTTGCACCGGGCGGCGCCGGTCACTCAGATACTGGTGACCAACGAGTCTGCCGGGCCCTGCAGGGGGGGTCGGCGGGGATCACCCGCTCCCTCCCCCGTGTTCCAGGAAGGTTGGGTACGTCGACGGTCAGCCCGACAGATGATGGGCATTTTTTCTGCGATAACCACAGAAGGATAATCCTCAGAGGAATTCTAATCGGTAATATGAACATTGCTTGCCGGTTCCTGTGAACTATCCCGCCCTAAAGGGCGTGGTAGTTCACTGTACTGGTTATTGAAAATCGATGCACTAAAACAGACTCGCCTCCGAGTAGACCGTGATCTCGTCCTCGTGGATCTCAAACGGCTTGATCTCCCGGGAATGGGCTGACCGGCGCATCTTCACGACCTCAAGGGCCAGGTGCACCTCGGTGAGGCCGGGAGACCGGATGTAGCGGAGGAGGACCACTGTATCCGCCAGGTACTCCGCAAGGCCGTACCTGCTCCCGTCCGGGTTCGCTGCATCGGTCTCGCTCGTCAGCACGAGCGTGCAGGCCTCGTCCCGCATCACCTCGACGAACCGGAACATCTCCTGCCGTCGGACGGCCTCGTCCACGAAAAGCCCCTCGAAGAGCGATATCGGGTCGATGATCACCCTTGAGGCCCCGGTGCTCCTGATGAGGGCGGGAAGCTCGCTCTTGATGCTGCTGATAGCAAGGTTGAAGTCGGTCGGGTCCAGCCTGAGCAGATAGAACCGATCACCGAACCTCTCCGTATCCCACCCTTTCTGGGCAATAGTGGCGCGGAGGAGTTCCTCCCGCTCATCGAGGCTGATGTAGATTACCTTCTCGCCCCGCGAGAGCCCCTCGTACGCGAACTGGAGGGCAAACATCGTCTTCCCGGTGCCGTAGGTGCCGACGATCGCGCAGACGCTCTTCTCAAGAACCCCTCCCGAGAGCATCGCATCCAGGCCCACAACGCCGAACTTCACCCGGTTTGCCGTTTATATCACCATCCTGATGTTGCGCACCTCAAACCCTTCCGCCGCGGAGATCTTCACCGCGAACTTCACGAGATCCTTATCCTCGAGGCGGGGCATCACGCCCCGGAACTTCTCGAAGTACATAACCCGCTGCCGGCGCTGTGCGCCGGTCTCCTCCCAGCGGAAGAGGAGTGTGGCGTCGACACAGTCGGCGATCTCGAGTTCCCGCGACCGGTCCAGGATGCCGGAGGTGAGCAGGAGATAGATCGTGATGTTCCGGCGTTTTGCCACCTGCTGCAGCCCCCGCAGGAAGGCGATGAATTCATGCCACTCGGGACCCCTCGTAAGCGACGGAGTGATCCCGGTCAGTGAATCAAGGACAATCAGGCTGTTCTCCGGGCATCCGCCGAGCACCCGGGCGAGTTCTGCAAGGATATTGCCGTCTTCCCTGCGCTGCTTCTTCCGTAGACGTTCGATGGCACTCCCCTCCCCGTACCAGTCCGGGGGAACGATACTTGCGTCGAAGTAGAGCTCCGAGAGGTCATGGAAGACGATCTCCTCCCCGAGTTGATTATAGAAATCCGGGTTGAACGAGAGGGCCATCTCCTTGAGGATATCCTCTCGCATCCGGGTGAGCGTCACGTACACGATCCCGCCCGGGAGCAGAAGGTGCTCGCCGGCCGTCCCGCTCCGTCTCAGCAGGGAAAGATGCATGATCGAGGTCTGCACAAACTCGACGTTGCCGGCACCGTGCTCCCCGAGGAGCAGCACCACCGATCCCGCCGGGACGCCGCCGTCCAGCACGGGGTCGAGCGAGGCGATGCCCGTCGGCATCCGTTGTCGGAGGCGGTCGTGCATAGATATTCCATGTATATGAGGAGAACGATTAAAGCGTTCTGGTCCTGTGTGGTCTGAGAGAAAATTACGGCCACCCGAAACGTCCCTGCAAAAAAAGCAGATTTATATGGGTGCTGCTCCACACCACGTATAGTCTCACACAGCCTCCCGTGCGCTGTTCGTCCGCCCCCAGAACCCGGGTGGAAGGCGGCAGGGACCCGATATGGACAACGACGTAGGTCACAGCAACCATGCAGGCAACAGTCAGGGACCCGGTGATCAAGAAGGCGTATACCGATGCACCTCTCCTGTGGGTGCCGCGATGACACCGGAGCGAGAATCTCCGGCGACTCCTGAGCCCTCCTCCACCCGGAAGAGGTCCGGCCTGGCCCGGCTCCTGGACCGGGCCTGCTTCTTCCGGAACGGCGGCCAGGCCGTGGGCGAGTATGACCCCGCGGTGCACGCCCCCCTTGTGGAGGCGGCAGTCTCGTTGCCCTACGAGGAGCTTGACCGCTACTGGATCGTCGAGGGCCTCTCGCTCGCCGTGATAGCCCGGAACACGCAGACGAATCAGGCCGAATACCTCCTCTTCGAGCCGGTGCTCTCGGAGTTCGAGTACGAACTCCTGGAACGGCTCTTCGACGACCTCCGCGACGTCCTGATCCTCGACGACCACGATATCATCGCCGACCCCCGGGTGGTCCTCTCCAGGAAGGCACAGGTACTGCTCGTCGAGTACGGCCTCCCCCTCGACGACACAACGACCTTCAAACTCCGCTACTACCTCGAGCGCAACTTTCTCGGCTGGTCACGCATCGATGCGCTGATGAAAGACCCCCGGATCGAGGATATATCCTGTGACGGCACCCGGATTCCGCTCTTCCTCTATCACCGGCAGCACCAGAACATCAAGACGAACATCCTCTTTGACGAATTGACCCTGAATTCGCTCGCGATCACCCTCGCCCAGCGCTCGGGCAAACACGTCTCCATCGGGAGCCCGCTCGTGGACGCGACCCTCCCCGACGGCTCACGGCTGCAGCTCACCTTCGGCAACGAAATCACAACCCATGGCACATCGTTCACGATCCGGAAGTTCCGCGAAGCGCCGTTTACGCCGGTCGAACTGATAGAGGCCAACACCTTCGACGTCAACCAGCTCGTCTACTTCTGGATGGCGATCGAGAACAACAAAAGCCTGCTCTTCGTCGGCGGCACCGCGTCAGGAAAGACCACGTCGCTCAACGCGGTCGCCCTCTTCATCCCGCCGCTTGCAAAGGTCGTCTCCATCGAGGATACCCGGGAGATCACGCTCTACCACGAGAACTGGGTCGCGAACGTCACGCGCGACACGGTATCCGAGGGGCTCGGCGCCACCATCGGTATGTTCGATCTCCTCAAGGCCGCGATGCGGCAGCGCCCCGAGTACATCCTGGTCGGCGAGGTCAGAGGAAGCGAAGCCCAGACCCTCTTTCAGGCGATGAGCACCGGGCATACGACGTTCTCCACCATGCACGCCGGCGGCGTCGACGCGGCGATCCACCGCCTGGAGAACGAACCGCTCAACGTGCCGAGAAATATGCTCCAGGCGCTCGACGTCATATCCGTCCAGGCCCTCACCCACCGGGGGCGCGACCGCGTGAGAAGGTGCCGGGAGATCGTCGAGCTCGCCGGGATCGACCCCGTCACCGGCAGCCTCCAGGTGAACACGGTCTACGAGTACAACGCCGTGCCCGACACCTTCTCTTATTCTGGGCGATCCAGGATCCTCGGCGAGATCATGGAGTACCGCGGCTGGAGCCGGACCCGGCTCGACGAAGAGCTGCGGATCCGGCGTTCCGTCCTCCTTGCGATGCACGAACAGGGTATCAGGGACTACAGGGCGGTTGCCCGGATCGTCCAGGCTTTCACGATCGACCGTGACCGGGTGCTCGCCTCCCTTGACGACCTCGGCAGGTTGATCCGGTGATGATGCCCGCCTGCACATGGGGTCGCCGCCTCGTCCGTTGGTGGGTGGAGCGCGACCCCATGCGCTACCGGAGCCTCCATGAAGACCTCGTTGCGGCGAACCTGGGGGTCACCCTCGACCGCTATCTCCTGCGGACATTCCTCATTTCCGGCCTCTTCGGTGCTTTCTGGGCAGTTATAGCATTCCTCGTGATGCGGTTTGCAGTTCTCCCGCAGGTGAGCATCAGGATCTACAACGTGTTTGCCATCCGGCTGCCGGCGTTCATGCCGGCGGACCCCGTGATCGGCGTCCTGCAGGCCCTCGCGAGCGCGGTTGTCTTCGCCCTTACCGCCTATGCGGCCGCCGTCTTCTTCCTGCAGTACCCGTCCCTTGCAAAGAAGAACCGGGCGACCCGGATCAACCTGCTGCTCCACCACGCCGTCGCCTACATGTATGCCATGCGCCAGGGCGGGGCCGAGATGATGGCGATCTTCCGGGCGATCAGCGGGAGTTCGGCGGTCTACGGCGAAGCGGCCCACGAGTTCCGGCGCGTCGTCCGGGACGCCGACTACTTCGGCTACGACGTGATCACGGCGCTCCGGCACCTGCAGGAGACGACCCCGTCGGAGAAACTGCGTGAGTTCGTCCAGGATCTCGTCTCCGTGGTCGAGAGCGGGGGAGACGTGCTCGCCTTCCTCGAGACCCGGGTGCGCACCTACCAGGAGGAGGCCCGGTTCGAGCAGAAGATATTCCTCTCCACGCTCCAGCTCGTGGCCGAAGCCTACGTGACGCTTTTTGTCGCCGGCCCGCTCTTCATCATCATCGTCATGGTCGTCATGGGTTTTATGAGCAGCACGCCGGTTGCACAGCTCGCGGTCGTCATCTACCTCCTGATCCCGGTCGGGTCGCTCTTCTTCATCCTCTTTCTTGACGCGGTCTCGCTCAAGACCGAGGGGATCGAGCGGCATACCGAGCTGCGATGGCTTAACGAGTTCGGCGACGTCCGGGTCGAAGAGCGGACCGGCGACGAACCGCTTGTCGAGCAGTTGCAGCACTACGACCGGGTCCGGAATATCCGGGCCTTCCTGCGCCATCCCCTCCAGGCGTTCCTCGTCGAGCCGAACCGGACATTCTACGTGACGGTACCGGTCGCGCTTGCCTACGTCCTCCTCGCCTTCCTCGCGACCCCGGCCTACACCGACGTCGAGGTGCTTATCGACGTTCTCGACGACCACCTGATCGTTGCGCTGCTGATCCTTCTCCTTCCCTTCGGTATCTTCCACTGGTCCTGGCAGAAGACGGTGATGGGACTCGAGGCGGCAATCCCCGAGTTCCTCAACCGCCTCTCCGGGATAAACCAGGTGGGCCTCACACTTGCGCAGGCGATCACGATCGTGGTGAAGGCGGACCTCGGGGTGCTCTCCTACGAGATCAAAAAGGTCAAGCGCGACATCGAGTGGGGCGCGAGCGTCCAGGACGCGCTTGTACGGTTCGAGGAGCGGATACGCACCCCCACCATCGCGCGGGCGGTCACCCTGATCACGACGGCGAGCCGGATGACCGGGGATATCGGCGAAGTCCTGGATATAGCAGCCCGCGACGCCGCGATCGCGGAGACTCTCAAGCGCGAGAGGCGGGCCGAGATGTTCATCTACACTACCATCGTCTACCTGGTCTTCATCGTCTTCATCTTCGTCGTGGCTGTCATCGATACCCAGTTCCTCTCCGTGCTGGCCGGGGTCGATACGCTCACGCCCGGCAGCATGCCCGGCGGGATGTCGTTCGGGAGCACCTCCATCGCCACGTTCGAGCGTCTCCTCTTCCATGCGTGTCTCATCCAGGCATTCTTCTCGGGCCTGATTGCCGGGGAGATGGGGGAAGGGTCGCTCCGGGCGGGAGTCAAACACGCAGCCGTGATGGTCATCATCGCGTTCGTGGTCTTCACCGTCGTTCTGTAGGCCCCGCCCGGGGTGGCCACGATAGAATTTTATATCCTCCGCCCCCCATCTCTCTCCTGGTGATGGCATATGTGTACAGTCGGTGGACCTGTCGATATAGAGTTCAATGAGCGGGTGAAGGGCAAGAGTTACCGCTGCAAAGAGTGCGGCGAGCGATTCAAGGGTATCGGAAAGCGGCCCATGTGCCCGAGCTGCCAGTCGGAAGATGTCGAAGAAGTCTGAAGACGGCGCGTCCGGGAGACCCTCCGCCGGGCCGGATGGGATGACCGTTTCCCTCGGCGGGGAACCCCTGCTCATCCAGGGAGAACGCTCTTTTCTGCTCGTGGGGAAAGCCGGTTCCCGGTTTACGCTCTGCATCGAGACCCCGGACGACGAGTACTGTCAGGCCATCGACCCCGACGACCTGGTTGCCGTCTCCATGCCGGAAGGCGGCCCGGTCGGGCAGGCACGCATGATGCTCGAGCTGGTCCGGCAATACCATATTCCGCTTGTCGTCCTTCCAAAAGACCATCCCGGGTCGAGACGGTTATCGATGGTCGTCTCGGTCGCTCCGGAGATCCTCCTCGCCTGCGATATCCGGCGTGGGACCCACCCCGAGCAGCACCTGCTCTGCTCATCAGCGGAACTCTCCGGGCTCTCGCTTGCCGGGATTCCCGGAGGTGTTACGATGAAACAACTGCCCTCCGGGGTGGTGGTGAGGCATCTGAATCCGGAGAATTACTCAGCGGACAAACAACAATAAATATATGCTTATTTTCATCAAATATTCATGAGCCGTGAGAAGGAGGGTTTGATGAAGACCGATGTCCTGAAAAGCATCAGGGAAACTGAAGAAGAGTACCAGGCAATGATCCGTGATGCGCAGGCCGGGAGGAAGAAGAGCCTCTCGGATGCCGAGCAGGAAGCTGATAATCTGGTCCAGAAGGCACAGAAGGATGCCGGGGATTACAGGAATCAGCGCCTTGCAGAGGCACGAGCCCAGGCGCAGAACAGGTATACAGAGATCGTCAAGGAGGGTGAAGCGCGCGCAGAGACGCTCAAAGCACAGGGAAACAAAAACCTCGCAAAAGCTGTAGACTTTATTGTTTCACAGTTTAAGGAGCAGCTGCATGTTAAGGCCTGAACAGATGCGCCGGCTGCTCATCGCGGTCCCGAAGGGTGAGATTGATACCGTCATCAGGGTACTCTACCGCTACAACGTCTACCATATCGAAGACTTTGTGCCGGAGAGCGAGTCTCTTGAGGCGTTATCGATCGGCCACCCGCTCCCGGGAGCGAGCGATGCCGCCTCGGCGCTCATTAAGGTCAGGGCTATAGAGAATGCGTGCGGGATTAACCCCGATAACGTAGAAGTCAGAGAGAAGATCCCTGCACCGAAGGTCAGGGAGATGATCCGGACGGATCTTCCTGCCATCCAGAAGAGGGTGGAAGACCTCGTCGCAACACGTTCGAGACTGGAGGCGCGGCAGAAGGAGCACGAGCAGCGCGCGCGAGAACTCGAGCCGTTTACTGCGCTCCCTCTGGATCTGGAACTCTACCGTGGGTATACGCGGTTTACTGTCTTTACCGGACATATCGCGCACGACGTATCCATTGACGTTCCCCACGAGAAATATTTTTCCGACAGGGTGGACGGCAACATGATCGCCGTCGTCGTGCAGAACGAGCACCGCGAGCAGGTCGAGCGGACTCTTCTCGATGCCGGGTTCCAGGTGATTCCCGTCCCGGAGGAGACAGGGGCTCCGGCTGACCGCCTGAAGGCCCATGCCGACGAGATCCAGCGGACCGCTGCTGAACTCACTGCGATCAACGAAGAGATCGCGGAGGTCCGGGATAGGCACACTGACCTCCTGGTAGCATGCGATGAACTACTCACGGCTGACGTAGAGCGGGCGGAAGCCCCGTTGCGGTTTGCTACCACAGAGGAGACCTTCATCACCGAAGGGTGGGTGCCTGGCGATCAGGCGGACAGGATCCGGGAAGCACTGGAGAAGGCGACCAACGGCCGGATATACATCGGAGAACTGGATATCGAAGACGATGCCCGGGTCCCGGTGGAGTATGAGAACCCGTCGTTCGCCTCACCGACACAGGTGCTCATGGATATCTACGCGCGGCCCCGGTACTCCGAGATCGACCCGACGCTGATGGTAGCCATTGTGTTCCCCATCTTCTTCGGGCTGATCCTCGGTGACGTGGGTTACGGAGCGATCCTGCTTGCCCTGAGCCTCGGGCTCCGGAAGTTTCTGAAGGGTGACGAGGGGAGAATGCTCCTCAAGGTGCTCAGTTACGCAAGCATCTCAAGCATCGTATTCGGCATACTCTACAGCGAATTCTTCGGGGCTGCGCTCCCATGGCCGGCGCTGATCTTCTCCCGGCACCTCAACATAGGGGTTGCCGCGGGCGGTCACGGCCCCCAGGTAGCCGAGCTCATGGTCCTTGCGATCTGGATCGGTATCCTGCACATCACGCTCGGGCGCATCCTCGGCATGGTCAATGCCCGGAAGTTCCACCATGGAAAGCACGCGACAAAGGCGGCAATCGCCAATGCCGGGTGGCTCGGGACGATGTGGGGGATCATCATCATGATCTGGGCGTTCTACGCCATCCCGTTGATGCCCGACCTGACGGGTCTCCCTGTTGTCGTCATGGGGCTCAACGTTGCCGCCGTGGCAGGAGCCGTCCTTCTGGTGGCAGGCATCCTTGCGATCGCTCAGGAGAACCCGCTCGAACTGGTCGAACTCCCGTCGATCATCAGCCACGTATTGTCGTACGCCCGTCTTGTGGCTGTGGGCTTATCCTCGGTCGCTATCGCGATGGTGATCAACTTCATCGCGATCGGTATGATGATACAGCCCCAGCTTGAAGCGATCACACCGGTCGGCGTGATCATCATCATCTTCGGCATTCTCGTCCTCTTCATGGGGCACGCGCTGAACACAGCACTCGGCCTCCTTGGAGGCGGTCTGCACTCGATTCGTCTTCACTATGTTGAATTCTTCACCAAGTTCTACAAAGGTGGAGGAAAGAAGTACAACCCATTCGGTATGAAATCAAAGTTTACGGAGGAATAAAAATGGTAGATGTTGGCATGACTCTTGAAATGGTACAGGCATCGCAGTTGGGAATGAAAGCACTCGGCGCAGGCCTCGCTGTCGGCCTTACCGGCATCGGTGCCGGTGTCGCGGAGATGGCGATCGGTTCTGCTGCGGTCGGGGCGACGGCGGAGAACCGCGACGTATTCGGTCTGGTGCTGCTGCTTACCGTTATTCCCGAAACCATCGTCATCTTCGGTCTTGTGGTTGCACTGCTGCTTCTGTTCTGATGGAGTGAACCATGGGACTCGAAGCAGTCGTCAACGAGATCCGGGAGAAAGGGCGAAGAGAGGTTGAGGCGGCCCGGGTCTCTGCCCGGGCCGATGTCGAGGAGATCCTGAAGGACGCACAGGCCCGGGCTGCCGCGATCAAGGTCTCGGCTGAAGAGGAAGCGGACCGGGCTGCCGCCCACATCGCCAACCAGGAAGCCTCGGCAGCGAACCTCGTTGTCAAACGGCAGGTCTTAAACGCCCAGAAGACGCTCCTGGATCAGGTCTACTCGGCCTCGCTCGCTGCTGTCGGTGACCTGCCTGCTGAGTTCCACGAGAAGGCGCTCACAGACCTGTTGAAGAGAGCGGCAAAGGAGATCAAGAAGGGTACCGTGCACGCAAACAAGCGGGATATCCCGGTTGTCGAGAAGATCCTCGGCGAGACAAAGTCCCTCTCGGGCTATACCGTGGGTGATCCGGTTACTATTCCCGGCGGCATCATCGTCGAGAGCAACGACGGCGAGCTGCAGATCGACTACAGCTACGGCACGTTCCTGGATGAGATCTGGGAATCCGCCCTGAAGGATGCGTCGGATATACTGTTTGCATGAGGAGGTTCATACATGGCAGGGATAAGTAGTAGCGGATTGGCAACCAACTACATCTACGCCTGCACCCGCATGCGGGTACGGCGATCGCTGCTGATACCGCGCGAAGATTATCTCCGGATGCTGAATATGAGCCTGCCTGAGATCACCCGGTTCATCGGCGAGACCAACTACCGGTCCGAGATCGATGAACTCGGCACCTCCTTCTCCGGTATCAACCTCGTCGAGGAGGCCTTGAGCTGGAATCTCGCCAAGGAGTATCAGAGCATACTGGGGCTTGTGCCCGGGGAACTGAAGTACTTCACCGCCAGTTACCTGCGCCGTTGGGATATCCAGAACGTCGTCACCATCCTGCGCGGGAAGATGCAGGGGATGCGGCCCGGCAAGATCAAGGAGGTCCTGGTCCCGGCCGGCAGGCTGGACAAGGTCGCCCTCGACCGTCTTCTCACCGAAGACTCGCCGGAACGGGTCGTCGAGGCGCTCAAGGGCGAGCGATTCTACCCGATCCTCGAGACGGAACTCCCTCGTGCGATAGAGACCGGGTCGTTTGCCCACCTGGAGAACGAACTCTACAAGAGTTACTACGCACGGCTCATCCTCGACGCCACGGAAGGCGTCAAGGGCGGGAAGATATTCCTGAAGTACATCGAGCTCGAGATCGATACCCGGAACATACAGAACCTCTTCCGCCTCCGGGCCGGGCACGTCCGTGAGGACGTGCGGGAACTGATGATCCCCGGCGGCTCGTTCTCGGTGGAAGAACTGCAACGGCTCTCCGGGCTTGAGGACCGGGACGAGTTCATCGACGCCTTAAAGAGGCAGGTGAGGGCTGCCCCGCTCCTGAACACGCTCGAGGCTATCCGGGGCAAGAGTGTCCTCCATGAGATCGAGGTTGCGCTGACGCGGGTCCAGCTGGACCAGATGGAGCGGATGTCGAAACGGTATCCGTTCTCGATCCTTCCCATTCTGGTTTACCTGGAGGAGAAGAAGTACGAGGTCGCGAACCTTCGCGCTCTCGCCCGGGGCAAGGAGGCCGACCTCCCCGGTGAGCGGTTACAGGGCTACCTGGTGATGTAGAATGGAGATCGCAGTTGTCGGTACCGGTGAATTCATCCTTGGTTTTCGGCTTGCGGGCGTCAGGAAGACCTACGCGGCCGAGACCGACGAGCACCTGGTCGAGCAGATCAACCGGGTGCTCCAGGACAAAGACGTCGGCATCCTCGTGCTGAAGGGCAGTGACATGGAGCGGGTCCCTCTGCGGCTCCGCACCGTCCTCGAGAACTCCGTTAAGCCGACGGTGATCGCTGTCGGCGGAGACGAGGGCGGCCTGTCGATGAGAGAGAGAATCAAGAGATCGGTGGGTGTTGATCTGTGGAAGTAATGAAGAAAGGTAAAGAGAACGAGGCTCAAGGAGCCTTGAAACGGATTTCAGGGCCGGTCGTCACTGCTGTTGGTCTCAACGCACACATGTACGACGTGGTGAAGGTCGGCAATGAGGAACTGATGGGGGAGGTCATCAAGATCCAGGGTGAGAACGTCATCATCCAGGTCTATGAGGATACCGCCGGCATCAGGCCCGGTGAGCCGGTGACGAATACCGGTCTCTCGCTCGCAGTGGAGCTCGGGCCCGGTCTGCTGACCAGTATCTACGATGGGATCCAGCGGCCGCTCGAGGTGCTCGTGAACAAGATGGGCAACTTCATCGAGCGTGGCGTCTCGGCTCCCGGCCTCTCCCACGAGAAGAAGTGGGAGTTCGTGCCCACGATGAAGGTGGGCGACGTCGTCAAGGCCGGCGATATCCTCGGCACGGTCCAGGAGACGAACATCGTCCATAAGGTCATGGTCCCGCCCCGCTCGAAGGGCGGCAAGATCAAAAAGATCGCGGCCGGCAGTTTCACGGTCGACGAGACCGTCTGCGTCCTTGAGGACGGCACCGAGATCGTTATGCTCCAGCGCTGGCCGGTCCGTGTGCCCCGTCCCGTGAAGCAGAAGCTGAACCCCGACATCCCGCTGATCACCGGTCAGCGGATTCTGGACGGTCTCTTCCCCATCGCCAAGGGCGGAACGGCGGCTATCCCCGGACCGTTCGGGAGCGGCAAGACGGTCACCCAGCAGCAGCTCGCGAAGTGGTCCGACGCCGAGATCGTCGTCTACATCGGCTGCGGCGAACGCGGCAACGAGATGACTGAGGTGCTGACCGAGTTCCCGGATCTTGAGGACCCGAAGACCGGCCGCCCGCTGATGGAGCGGACGGTTTTGATTGCCAACACCTCGAACATGCCTGTCGCAGCGCGTGAAGCGTCCGTATATACGGGCATCACGATCGCCGAGTACTTCCGGGACATGGGCTACGACGTCTCCCTGATGGCCGATTCCACCTCCCGGTGGGCCGAAGCCATGCGGGAGATATCGAGCCGTCTTGAGGAGATGCCCGGCGAAGAGGGGTACCCTGCATACCTTGCGGCACGCCTCTCGGAGTTCTACGAGCGTGCAGGCCGCGTCATCAACTTAAACGAGACGGGCGGTTCGGTCTCGGTCATCGGTGCGGTATCGCCGCCCGGCGGTGACTTCTCGGAGCCGGTCACCCAGAACACCCTGCGTATCGTCAAGGTCTTCTGGGCACTGGACGCGAAACTCTCCCAGCGCCGTCACTTCCCGGCCATCAACTGGTTGAACTCCTACTCGCTCTACCTGGACGCGCTCAACGAGTGGTACGACCGCGAGGTCTCCCCCGAGTGGAACCCTCTCCGGGCCTGGGCGATGGGCGTCCTCCAGAAGGAAGCCGAACTCCAGGAGATCGTCCAGCTGGTCGGTTCCGACGCTCTCCCCGACGAGGAGCAGGTCACCATCGAGGTGGCACGGATGATCCGGGAGATCTTCCTGCAGCAGAACGCCTACGACCCCGTGGACACCTACTGCTCGATGACCAAGCAGTACGACATGATGAAGGCGATCAAACACTACGCCGACCTCGCGCGTACTGCCCAGACGGTAGGAGCGACCCCGCAGCAGGTCATCAGCATAAAGAGCAAGAACGAGCTTGTGCAGATCAAGTTCACCAAGGACTACGAACCCATGCTCGCGAAGATCCAAAAGGACATGGAAGCTGAATTTGATGCCATGAGGGCGGCGTGACCATGAAGGAGTACAGAACGGTAACACAGATTGCGGGCCCTCTGGTCTTCGTCGAGAAGACGGAGCCGGTGGGCTACAGCGAGCTCGTCAACATCGTGACCGCCGACGGCACGGTCAAGCGCGGCCAGGTGCTGGATACGAGCGACGAGATTGTGGTTATCCAGGTCTTCGAGACCACCGCAGGGATCGGCAGGGATTCAGGCATCCGCTTCACCGGGGAGACGATCAAGATGCCGGTAGGAAAGGATATGCTTGGGCGTATCCTCTCCGGCGGCGGCAAGCCGATCGATGGCGGCCCGGAGATCGTGCCCGAAAAGCGGCTCGAGATCACCGGCGCGGCCATCAACCCCTACGCCCGGGCGTCCCCGGCGGACTTCATCCAGACGGGTATATCGACCATCGACGGGACGAACACCCTTGTCCGCGGCCAGAAACTCCCGATCTTCTCGAGTTCCGGTCTGCCCCACAACGATGTGGCACTCCAGATCGCCCGGCAGGCCAAGGTGCCCGGCTCGACGGAAGAGTTCGCCGTGGTCTTCGCGGCCATGGGCATCACCCGGGAAGAGGCCAACTACTTCATGGCCGACTTCGAGAAGACGGGCGCTCTCGAGCGGGCTGTCGTCTTCCTGAACCTTGCAGACGACCCGGCCGTCGAGCGGATCATCACGCCGCGTCTCGCGCTCACCACGGCCGAGTACCTGGCGTTCGAACTCGGCTACCATGTGCTGGTCATCCTGACGGATATGACCAACTACTGCGAGGCGCTCCGTCAGATCGGTGCGGCCCGTGAAGAAGTGCCCGGCCGGCGTGGCTACCCGGGTTACATGTACACGGACCTTGCAAGCATCTACGAGCGTGCCGGTATCATCAAGGGCACCAAGGGCTCGGTGACCCAGATCCCAATCCTGACGATGCCGGGTGACGATATCACTCACCCGATCCCGGACCTGACCGGCTACATCACCGAAGGGCAGATCGTGGTCAACCGTGATCTGCACCGAAAGGGTATCTACGCGCCGATCAACGTTCTGCCCTCGCTCTCCCGTCTGATGAACCTCGGTATCGGGAAGGGGCACACCCGCGAAGACCACAAGAAGGTCTCGGACCAGCTCTACGCGGCATATGCGGAGGGGAACGACCTCCGGGGCCTTGTGGCCATCGTCGGGAAGGACGCGCTCTCGGAGCGCGATCGGATGTTCCTCGAGTTCGCCGACCTCTTCGAGGACCGGTTCGTCAGGCAGGGCCTCTACGAGGACCGGTCGATCGAGGAGACGCTCGACCTCAGCTGGGATCTCCTCTCGACGCTGCCGGAGGAGCAACTCGTGCGTATCGACCGCGAACTGATCCAGAAGTACCACCCGAAGTACCGGAAGAAGGCGCAGGGGTAAGTGTCCAATGGCGCTACGAGATATCAAGCCGACCCGATCTGAACTGATCAACATCAAGCGACGGATCAAGCTCTCGGAGCGCGGCTACAACATCTTAAAGATGAAGCGCGATGGGCTGATCCTGGAGTTCTTCAAGGTGCTGCAGCAGGCGAAAGACAGCCGCGGTGCACTGCTGGAGCGCTACACACACGCAATGGAGATGATCGCACTCGCCGAGACGGTCGAGGGTGCTATCGGAGTGAAGGCTGCCGCATTATCGACGGCGGACATCCCGGCCATCTCCCTCAAAAGCAAGAACATCATGGGCGTCGTCGTCCCGGAGATCGAGGCGTCTTCGGTCCGGAAGGGTGTGCTCGACCGCGGCTACGGGATGCTCGGCACATCTGCCGTCATCGACGAGACCGCGGAGGCGTTCGAGGACCTGCTCGAGGCTATCATCGAGGCCGCCGAGATCGAGACGACCATGAAGCGGCTGCTCGATGAGATCGAGGGCACCAAGCGGCGCGTGAACGCGCTCGAGTTTAAGGTGATCCCTGAACTCACCGAGGGCAGAGACTTCATCAAGATGCGGCTCGATGAGATGGAACGTGAGGAGCTCTTCCGCCTGAAAAAGATTAAGGCGCGGAGCGCCTGATCAGGGGTCAGGTGATACCCGGTGGAGATCGGTACGCTCGCTGATGCAGGGAAGTTGACGGGAACGGTGATGCTACGGGTGGATTTCAACTCCCCCATCGATCCCTCGTCAAACCAGATCCTGGACGATAAGCGGTTCCGGGAGCACCTGCCGACGGTGCAGGCACTCGAGGATGCGCGGCTTGTCGTCCTCACGCACCAGAGCAGGCCCGGCAAGAAGGACTACACGACGCTTGAGGCACACGCGGCGAAGCTGGAGCGTCTGCTCGGCCGCCCGGTGACCTACGTGGACGATATCTTCGGGCGGTGCGCCCGGGAGGCGATCCGGAACGCAAAGCGGGGGGACGTCCTGATGCTTGAGAACCTCCGGTTTGCCGCCGAGGAGAACCTGACCCTGAAGCCCGAGGAGGCGAAGAAGACCCTCCTTGTCCGGAGGCTGGCGTCGATGGCCGACTTCTATGTCAACGACGCCTTCGGCACGGCGCACCGGTCGCAGCCGTCGATCGTGGGGTTGCCGCTCGCGCTCCCGTCGGTGGCCGGCCTCCTGATGGAGAAGGAGGTTGCGAACCTCTCCCGGGTCTTTACCGGTGCCCCGCGCCCCGTCACCTTCGTGCTCGGCGGGACGAAGGTGGACGACTCGATCGCTGTCGCAGAGAACGTCCTCGCGCGGGGGACGGCCGACCGCGTCATCGTTGTCGGGGTGGTGGCGAACGTCTTCCTGCTTGCGGCAGGCTACGATATCGGGCGGCCTTCGATCCAGCTGATCGACCACCTGGGCTATCGGGGCGAGATCGATACGGCAAAAGACCTCATCGAGACATACCGGGACAGGCTCCTGATGCCGCACTCGGTCGCGGTCCGTGAGGACGGCGAGCGGGTGGAGTATCCGGTGGATGCTGTTCCGGAGGATGCCCAGGTGCTGGACCTCGGGAGCGAATCGATCGACCTCCTCTCAAGGGAGATCACCGGGTCGGGGACGGTTGTGGTGAACGGTCCTGCCGGGCTCTTCGAGGAGGAGCAGTTTGCCGTCGGCACCTTTGAGTTGCTGAGGGCGGCCTCCACCGTGGAGTTCTCGGTGGTGGGCGGCGGGCACTCCGGCGCGGCCATCGAACGGCTCGGCCTCGAGGAGAAGTTCACGCACATCTCCACCGGTGGCGGGGCGGCGATCGAGTTCCTGACCGGGAAGAAGATGCCTGCCATCGAGGCGCTGGAGATGTCCCGGAAGATCTTCGGGTGAGCGGCACCGCGCCCTCACCTCTTCTCCGGCGCGGTCAGGTTTCCTGGCGACGCGGGGCAGTTCACCTTTCTAACTGTTGCATCCTCTCTATGCCATACGTCAACGTGTCGTGGACGGCGTTTGCGCGTCAAGGGGGGCGGGCCGGCGGAAAGGCTTGTGACAAAGCGGCTCCGTTGAAATCCTGTTCGGGTCTCTCCCTGCCCCGATGAGGGGGGCGCCAGGCCCGGCCTGTCCCCCGGATCGGCTTTCTCCCTCGGCATGTCTCCCTGGCGCTCATGCTCCGGTTCTGTGAACCGTCGCACGTTCCGGCAGTCGTTCCCCGCCTCTCTCAGAGCGGGGGCGGTCATGGGGATGTCCGGTGGAGAGCCGCGTACCGGGGTGCCCCGGGAGTGCGACCATCGAGAGCCAGCAGGTAGGGGTTCAACAAAGCCGATAAAAAGAATGAAGTGAGGTCTAGCCTCACGGAATGAGGTGGGGGGCCACACCCGAGATGTCGTGGCCTGGTGTAATCCCTCGTGGTCGCTGAATGCTGGTGCAGGAGCGCCGTATGCTGCGGAATCGCCCCTCACCGAATCCTTGTATGCTGGTTGGTGTGGTAGGTATGTTGTTAATTGTGGTAATTGCTGATGGAATTGAACGACTGATGATCACTGGGTGTGGTATTTCCCCGATCCAGTGTCTATAATACTAGATATATAATATTTTTCAATAATTATCTGGGCAAATATATCTATTAAAATAATAATCAGGGCCTTAAGATGTATCCTTTAATCATAGGGATTGTTTAAACGCAGTTAATTTCCGACCACAATCTCTTATATACACCCATGTACCCGGCGGGGTAGGGTGGGAGAGATCCCCGGGCCCGCGCTGCCCTGGGGTCGCCTCTCGCACTCGTTTCCGGACTCCACGGCGGGTCACTCACGGAGGAGGGCGACCCGGGAGCCTACCGGGATACCGATATCCGCGCCGATCGGGCTGCACTTCACCGACATCAGGTAGGCCACCGGCGGGAGGTCACGCTCATCGGAGAGCGACTCGTAGTTGGCCATGCCCTTGGCGATGATGAGTGTCGCACGGTCAAGGGCGTCCGTGAGGGCCGGTGGGGCAATATCCCGGTTGAGGCCGAGTTCGGCGATGCCGTCCGTGGTGGTGGTGAGCACATCCACCCTGCGGTCGAGCCCGAGCGCCACTGCATCCTCGATCGTCGCGTCGTTCAAGATCGGTGCGCCCCGGACGGCAAACGTGACGTGTGACCCGCTCTTCCTGAGGTGGCCGGCGAGGAGAGCGTCAAAGACGATCTCACCGCAGTTGTCGGCGATGTAGACCACCCGGGAGGTGAGGGTTTCCATCGCGTCGGTATCATCAACGGTCAATCCCGCCGCAAACTCCCGGCGGAAGAACTCGACGAAGTTGTCGGTGACGGTATGGGCCTCCGAGCCGTAGTCCAGCGTGTTGCCGATGACCGACGCGAGCACAAGGTCGCGGAATGTCACAAGGTCGCGGCGCACCGCCAGAGAGACCGCCATTGCATCCTCGTTGTTGGCCCGCTTCAAGGACCGGTAGGGGTCGGCGTCGCCGATCATCCGGTAGGCGAGGCGGTGCACCCGGCTCGCGATGACGGGTGCGGGCACCGGGTCAGCGAGAGAGCACTGGAGGAGGTCCCGGCACGCCCCGGCGATCTTCAGGACGAGCGCCTCATCGTCGGTGCAGAGCCGGCTCTCATACTCGACACGGGAGAGCAGGCAATCCGTGCAGCCCTGGTGAAGTCTCATGTTGCAGGTACTTAGGTCCGGGGAAGTGAAAAATGGTATGATGGGGCCACTGCGATTTGAACGCAGGTCAGAAGACCCCCAGTCTCCTAGGATGGCCAGGCTACCCTATGGCCCCTCCTCATACTATGTGCTTGAACGACACATATATCTTCGCTTTTTGGAGGGATGGGAAGGGGATGATAGCCGGGAAACTCCATCAGTAAGGGCGGGGTAGTTCACCCCCGCATTCTCTTGTAATCCTCGACATTCCGTGTCAGCTGTTCCAGTTCGCTGCCGGTGATCTCCATCCTGCCTGCCAGTGTGTTGACCTCGGTGAGGAGCTGCTGGATGCGCACGTACATAACGTACATAATAAACAGCAGACAGATGATGGTCACCGAGAGCAGGACTATCATGATTGCGTTGATATCAGTCATCATGGTTCTCTCCTGAATAGTGCGCGGGCGAGCCGCTCGATAAACCCTTCCTGGACCTCTTCCGGCTCCTCTCCAACAGGGAAACCCGCTATCCGGGCTGCGATCCTTCGGAACGCTTTTGATGATTCGGATCCTGGTGATCTAACGACGACCGGTGTCCTCGCCGCTGCTGCCCTCCGCACATCCGCATCTTCGGGGATCGTATCGATGATCGGCACATCGAGAGCCTTCTCGATCTCTCTCCGGCTCATATCGATACTCTCCGGTGTCACCCGGTTGAGGATAGCCCCCCCGACCGTCCCGCCGATCATCTCTGTCAGGATCTTGATCTTCAGGGCATCCACGAGCGAAGAGATCTCGGGATTCACAACCAGCAGCACCTCGTCTGCTACGGTGAGCGGTATGACTGCATCAGCGCCGATACCGGCAGGCGCGTCGAGGAGCAGGAAATCGCAGCGGTCGGTGAGGTCGCACAGGACGTCTTTGAGCCGCTCGGGGTCCGCGTTCTGAAACCCCTGGAGTGAGAGACCACTCGGCACGACCTTGAGGCCGTAGGGCCCCTCATACATCGCGTCCTGGATCGGCGCCTTCCCTGCCAGAACCTCGTGGAGCGTGACCGGCGTCTCTGTGAGCCCCAGCACCAGCCCGAGGTTGGCCATACCCATATCCGTATCTATGATGCAGGTCTCCCTGCCATACTGGGCCAGCGCTGTCCCGAGGTTCGCGGTCACAGTCGTCTTCCCTGTACCCCCTTTTCCGGAGGCGATGGTGTAGGCCCTGATCATCCGAAACCGTCTCAAGGATAGATCGTAGTTGTCAAATTTAAACTTATTCGTTTGATTCTTTCATCAGAGGGACTACAATGACTATTCTGCGCGAGGGGGCACTCTCTCCCCGGCAGACGGGGACAATAAGCGCCTGGATATGTCTTTCGCACTCTATTCTATGGAGGTGCTGTGCTGCCCCGGGTCCTGCCTCTACGATGATATTGTTGCTCTGGACCGGCCCCGGGGTTCTATTGGGTGTTGCAACAGCATCTTATCCTTCCGGCGACTGAAACTACCTTTATTCTGGGTCAAATCTGGGATAATGCAAAGTCCGGAGTAATAGTAATTCGATATTCATATATGATGTAACGCAGACATGTCCATAAAGATATACCGGGGTTTAACCATATGAGTCACAATCCTATCATGGAAGAGAATGCCCAACGATGCATCGATGAGATCCGGTCTGTCGTCGGCGTCGTCGGATGCGCTCTCGTATCCTGTGAGGGCGTGGTTCTGGGTAAGCACTTCCGGGAAGGTAACCCGTCATCGTCCCTTTTTGCAGCCATGTGTGCCACGGTCCTTGCATCGGCGGATGCAGCTTGCGGCAGCGTTCGTGTGCAGCGACCGTCCATGGTCACCATCACCGCAGCCGACGCTACAATTCTTATCGTGGGTGCGGGAGAGGATGCCCTGATCACAGCGGTAATAGATAAGTCTGGGAATCTCCCATCAGTACAGAGACGATTATCAGTTATAGCAGTCAGGATCGGAGAGGAGGCGTGATGTATACAATACTGGTTGTCGATGATAGCCCCATGATCGTCGACGTCTTTGTGACCATGCTGGAGCGTGGTGGATATAGGCCGATCACCGCCTTTAGCGGCGAAGAGAGCCTGGAGGTCTTGAAGGCGACCCCCCCGGATCTGGTTCTTCTGGATATCATGATGGAGCCGATGGATGGCTGGGAGACGCTCGGGAAGATCAAGGCCAACCCTGAAACGCGGGATATCCCCGTCCTCATGCTGACGGCCAAGCCCCTCACGCCCGAGGAGGCGAACGAATACGGCGCCTACATCGAGGACTATATCCTCAAACCAACCACCCACCACCAGCTCTACGAAGCCATCGCACACGTTCTGGCACGCCGACACTCTATCGCTGCCGACATCGAACGGGCGCGCAAGGCCGGTGTGGATCCCCATATCATCGACGAGTATGAACGCCTCTCAAAGAGCGTCGATATCAACAGGCGCCTCCTGAAGATCCTGGAGACCACCTACAACATCAAGGATGCCCGGGCGGGCATGGGTGAGAACATAACGAGGGCCATAAAGAGTATGGCGGCGAGCATCAACCTCCAGGAAGAGCGTCTGAACCAGGTCCGGGCTCAGTTTGCAGATATATTCGAGATGCGTTGATCGGCCTCACTCCCCCGGCTTGAAGCGGGACCTTCCTTGCGCGCCGGTAGGAGCGACCCCCCTCTAATAGTAGTCTGCACGTTCCTGCCGCCCGATAAAGACGATCGCGGCCGTCAGTACGAGGATCGCGGCAAGCGTCATGCCGATATCGAGGGGTTCGACAGGCTCGACCCCGAAGGTCAGCACCCGCCGCACCATCGCCGTGATGCCCGCTATCAGGATCGGCGTCACCTGCACCCGGTTTGTCCTGAAGTATGCTGTCACCGTCTCCAGGATCTCTGCGATGATGAGGGTCAGGAGGAGCGCGTGCAGCACCCGGAGCACGCCCTGCGTCATGTCTTCGGCATGGATGAGCGTCGCTACCTGCAGGGCAACATCGTAGAATGAGACGAGCGCGAGCAGGGAGAGCGAGACGGCGATGAGCAGGTATATGCCCAGTGTCACCCCGGATATGGTGGATATGGCTGTATCAGCACGGGTTTTGAGTGGAGTCATGCGGGAGCCCCGGGTAGGGAGAATATATAAAAAAAGGCCGTCCTCGGGCATTAAACATTCCGGTAGGCCTGTAGCGGGTGGAGTATTGAAAAGTTTATATCGTTTGACTGCGAATGATATGATACGCCTGCAAGTAAATTATTTATACTATTCTCGCATTGTAATAATGCTGGATGGCAGTACGCGCGGGGTCTATAGCTCAGTTAGGTAGAGCGCCTGGCTTTTAACCAGGTGGTCGGGGGTTCAAATCCCCTTGGGCCCGTTGCCATGGGCGATGTCTATGGGTTTTAAAAAGGTGATGCATCTGATACGCAACTCTTTCGTCGGCGGGGTGTAAGGCGATGGGCACTTCGCTTGACGTACTCAAACATGAGATGGTTCCGGACCATCAGATTATGGACGAAGAAGAGGTCGCGGACCTTCTTGCGACGTACCATATCTCTTTAGAACAACTGCCAAAAGTTTACCATGATGATCCTGCAGTAAGGGCTATTGGGGGCGATGTCGGGAACGTCATCCGGATTACCCGTGACAGTCGCACGGCGGGCAGAGCTGAAGCCTACCGCCTCGTCATGAAGAGACCAAAGAAATAAATCAGAGGCCGGGAGCTGATCCATCTGTTAGATAGAAGTGTTTTGTCGAGAGCATATTTTTCGCGGGAGCATGTAGCACGTCACCAGTTAGACTCTTATAATAACTTCCTCCTGCACAATCTCCAGAAAGTTGTCGACGAACAACGTGTTATTGAGACTGATATTGAGACCCGTGGAAAAGGCAAAGAGGCCGTATGGGTTGAACTGGGCAAGATCGAGGTGAAGAAACCCCGGGTCCGTGAGGCTGACGGGTCGCAGTCCGAACTCTTCCCGAGCGAGGCGCGCCTCCGGAACCTCACGTACGCGGCACCCATTCAACTCGACATGACGCTCGTCCAGGGCGAAGAGCCGCAGGATCCGATCGTCACCATCATCGGACAATTGCCGGTTATGGTAGGATCGGCTGCCTGCAACCTCTACGCCATGAACGACGCCGAGCGGACCGCGCAAGGTGAAGACCCCCTTGATCCCGGCGGCTACTTCATCGTCAACGGCACGGAACGGGTGCTGATGACCCTCGAAGACCTCGCCTCGAACAAGATCATGACCGAGTTCACCGAGCGCTACAACGAGCGGATCTACGTTGCCAAGGTCTTCTCGCAGTACCGGGGCTACCGGGCGCTCGTGATCGTCGAGCGCAATCGGAAGAACCTGCTTGAGGTCTCGTTCCCCTCGGTCGCCGGGCACCTCCGTTTCGTCGACCTGATGCGGGCGCTGGGGCTCCAGGGTGACCACGACATCGTGGAGGCGGTCTCTACCGATGAAGAGATCCTCACCTTCATGATGCAGAACCTGGAGGAGAGCGATTGCGACACCGTCGACGATGGCGTCATGTATGTCGGGAAGAAACTCGCTCCCAACCAGACCCGGGACTATCAGCGGAAGCGGGCGGAGTTCGTCCTTGACAACTACCTCCTCCCTCATTTAAACTACCTGATGCCGGTGGGCTTAAAAGAGGAAGATCCTGGCTACCGACCTGCAGTCGAGGGTGTCCGCCTCGCAAAGGCGCACTTCCTCGGCCGCATGGCCGAGGCCTGTTTCGATCTGGTGCTCGACCGGCGCCGGATCGACGACAAGGACCACTACGCGAACAAGCGCCTGAAACTCGCCGGCGACCTGATGGAAGATCTCTTCCGGATCTCGCTCAACCGCCTGACAAGGGACGTGAAGTACCAGCTCGAACGGGCCAGCATGCGCCACCGCGACCTCTCGATCGGCACCGCCGTGCGCGCTGACGTCCTGACCGAACGGCTGTTGCATCCGCTTGCCACCGGCAACTGGGTGGGCGGGCGCACCGGTGTTTCGCAGCTTCTGGATCGGGTGGACCACATGGCGGTGCTCTCGCACCTCCGGCGTGTTATCTCCCCGCTCTCCCGTTCGCAGCCTCACTTCGAAGCCCGTGACCTGCACCCAACCCAGTGGGGTCGGATCTGTCCGAGCGAGACTCCTGAGGGTCCGAACTGTGGGCTGGTGAAGAACTTCGCCCAGATGGTCGAGATCAGTAAGGGCGTTATCGACGAAGAGGAAGTGAAGAACATTCTGTATGATATGGGTGTCATCGCCCTCCGGAGGGAGACGGCATGAGACAGTCACGTGTCTTCGTTGACGGTGCCCTGATCGGGCTTGTGAATGACCCTCAGGACCTGGTCGCCCGGATGCGCGATATGCGCCGGCGCGGCGAGATCCCTGCCGAGGTTAACGTCTCCTACAAGGAGTTCAACAAAGACGTCATCGTCCACACCGATCGCGGGAGAGCCCGCCGGCCCCTGATCGTGGTCCGGAACGGCAAACCGGAGGTGACCACGGATGAGATCGAACTCCTCCGAAAAGGTGAGATGACCTTCGAGGACGTGGTGAAGAAGGGCGCGATCGAGTTTGTCGATGCCGAAGAGGAGGAAGACCTCTTCATCGCCATCAACGAAGCGGATCTCACGGTGGAGCACACGCATCTTGAGATCGACCCCTCGCTCATACTGGGGATCGGTGCGGCGCACGTTCCGTTTCCCGAGCACAACGCCAGCCCCCGTGTCACCATGGGGGCAGGGATGGTCAAGCAGGCGCTCGGGTTCGGTGCGGCGAACATGAAACTCCGCCCCGACACCCGGGGGCACATGCTCCACTACGTCCAGAAGCCCCTCACCTTCACCCAGACCTCCGACGCGATCGGTTCCGACGACCGGCCTGCAGGCCAGAACTTCGTCGTCGCGATCATATCCTACGAGGGGTTCAACATTGAGGACGCACTGATCATCAACAAGGCCGCCATCGACCGGGGCCTTGGACGGTCGCACTTCTTCCGCACCTACGACGGTGAGGAGCGGCGCTACCCCGGCGGTCAGGTCGACCGGATCCAGGTTCCGGACGAAGAGGTCTCCGGAGCGCACGGCACCGAGTTCTACGCGAACCTTGATGTCGACGGCGTCATCAGCCCCGAGACGGTTGTCCGTGAGAAGGATGTGCTGATAGGTAAGACCTCCCCGCCGAGATTCCTCGAGGAGCCTACGAGCGAACTGATCGCCGTCGAGAAGCGGCGCGACACGTCGGTCACGATGCGGAGCAACGAGCACGGCATCGTGGATACCGTCATCATCACCGAGGGCGAGAACTCCTCGCGTCTCGTGAAGGTCCGGACCCGAGATCTCAGGGTCCCGGAGGTGGGCGACAAGTTTGCATCCCGGCACGGCCAGAAGGGCGTTATCGGGCTCATCCAGCCTTCGGCGGATATGCCGTTCACCGAGTCGGGCATGACACCCGACCTGATCATCAACCCCCATGCGATCCCGAGTCGTATGACTGTCGGGCATATGCTCGAGATGCTCGGCGGCAAGGTCGGCTCCCTCGAAGGCCGCCGGATCAACGCGACGGCGTTCCGCGGCGAGCGCGAGGCGGACCTTCGGGGTTCGCTCAAGGAGCTCGGCTTTGCCCACAACGGCCGTGAGGTGATGTACGACGGCATCACCGGCCGGCAGTTTGCGGCCGACATCTACATCGGCGTCATCTACTACCAGAAACTCTACCACATGGTCTCGAGTAAGATGCACGCGCGGTCGCGCGGCCCCGTCCAGGTGCTTACTCGCCAGCCGACCGAAGGGCGTGCTCGTGAGGGTGGCCTCCGGTTCGGTGAGATGGAACGGGACGTAATGATCGGTCACGGCGCGGCCATGGCCCTCAAAGAGCGGTTGCTTGACGAGTCGGATAAGGTGACCCAGTGGGTCTGCGCGAAGTGCGGCATGGTGGCGATGCTCGACCGGAAGAGGAAGGTCACGCGGTGCCTTGCCTGCGGCGGCGAGACCGATATCTACCCCGTCGAGATGAGCTACGCCTTCAAGCTCCTCCTTGACGAGATGAAGAGTATGGGCATTGCACCCCGCCTGAGACTCGATGATATGGTATAAGAGAGGGGGCAGTTTCAAACTATGACCAGTCCAAAACGTGTTGGAAGGATCGAATTCGGGCTCTTCTCCCCGAAGGAGATCCGCAAAATGAGCGTCCGGAAGATCATCTGGGCAGACACCTATGACGATGATGGGTTCCCTTACCCTCAGGGTTTGATGGACCTGAACCTGGGTGTCATCGATCCGGGTCTCCGGTGCAAGACCTGCGACCAGAAGGCAGCAGATTGCCCGGGCCATTTCGGGCATATCGAACTCGCAAAGCCCGTCATCCACGTCGGGTATACCCGGCTGATCCGGAAACTCCTGCGGGTGACCTGCCGGTCCTGTTCCCGGCTGCTGATGACGGCCGAAGAGGTCGAGAAGGTCGTCGGGCCCGAGGACAGCGAACTTGCCGGGGATATCGTCTCTGAGAAGGACATCAAGAAAGAGCGGGTCTGCCCCCACTGCGGGGAGCAGCAACTCAAGATCAACTTCGAGAAACCCACCACCTTCTCTGAGGTCTTTGTGGAAGACGGGAGGAAGACCGAGCACAAACTGACTCCGGCCGACATCCGGGCGCGCCTCGAGAAGATCCCGGACGACGACCTGCGGGTTATGGGGGTCAACCCGGACGTCGCGCGTCCGGAATGGACGATCCTCACCGTCCTCCCGGTTCCGCCGGTCACCATGCGCCCCTCGATCATCCTCGAGAACGGGCAGCGATCCGAGGACGACCTGACCCACAAACTCGTGGATATCATCCGGATCAACCAGCGGTTCAAGGAGAACCAGGACGCCGGTGCGCCCCAGCTGATCATCGAGGATCTCTGGGAACTCCTGCAGTACCATGTGACCACCTACCTCGACAACGAGGTGGCGGGATGCCCGCCCGCCCGGCACCGGAGCGGCCGGCCCCTAAAGACCCTCTCGCAGCGTCTCAAGGGGAAGGAAGGGCGATTCCGTGGCTCGCTCTCCGGTAAGCGTGTGAACTTCTCCGCCCGTACGGTGATCTCTCCCGACCCGAACCTCTCCATCGGTGAGGTCGGGATCCCGCTTGCCATCGCAAACGAGATGACGCTCCCGATCAGGGTAACTCAGTTCAACCTTGAGGAGATGCGGCAGTACGTCTTAAACGGCCCCGAGCGTCCCACCACCCGGTCGCCCTGCGGTGCAAACTACGCTATTCGGCCCGACAACCGGAGGATGCGCCTATCAGACGCGAACCTGGAGACGGTCGCAGAGATGATCGAGCCGGGCTGGACCGTGGAACGGCAGCTGAAAGACGCAGATATCGTCCTCTTCAACCGGCAGCCTTCGTTGCACCGGATGAGCATCATGGCCCACCGGGTCATCGTGATGGACGGGAAGACCTTCCGGCTGAACCCGGCCGTCTGTCCGCCCTACAACGCAGACTTCGACGGCGACGAGATGAACCTGCACATACCGCAGACCGAGGAGGCACGGGCCGAGGCCGAGATTCTGGTCTCGGTGCAGGCAAACATCCTCTCGCCGAGGACCGGCGGCCCGATCATCGGCGGTATCCACGACCACATATCGGGCATCTTCCTCCTGACGCACAGGATCCGCCACTTCAGCAAGGAGGAGACGCTCTACCTCACCCAGCACCTGCCCCTCGATCACCTGCCCGAGCCGGATAAGATAGACGCTGCCGGGAACCCCTTCTGGACCAACAAGCAGGTCTTCTCGCTCATCCTTCCCGAGGACCTGAACATGCTCTTCCACGCCTCGTCGTGCCAGAACTGTGAGACCTGTCGGCGGGAGATGTGCGAGAACGATGCTTTCGTCCAGATCGTCGACGGGAACCTGATCACCGGTACCATCGACAAAAAGGGAATAGGTGCGTTCGACGGCCAGATCCTGCACCGGATCATACGGCAGCACGGCATGAAGCAGGCCGCTCAGTTCATCGATGATGTGACCAAACTCTCGATCCGTGGCATCATGCTCGAAGGGTTCTCGTTCGGTATCGACGACGAAGACCTGACCCGGAATGAGTATGGTCAGATCGACGAGGCGCTGAAGGGCGCTATCGGTGACGTCGAGCGCCGGATCAAGATCTTCAACGAGGGGCAACTTGAACCGATGCCCGGCCGGACGCTCGAGGAGACGCTCGAGATGCAGATCATGCAGGTGCTCGGCAAGGCCCGTGACCGCACCGGTGAGATCGCCGGCCGGCATCTCGGTATGGACAACAGCGCTGTTGTGATGGCGGTCTCCGGCGCCCGTGGGTCGATGCTGAACCTGACGCAGATGGCCGGGTGTCTCGGGCAGCAGTCGGTTCGTGGTGAGCGGATCATGCGTGGCTACGAGGACCGGACTCTGCCGCATTTCCGGCGCAACGAGCGCGGTGCGGAGGCGCACGGGTTCATCGCCAGCAGTTACAAGAGCGGTCTCTCCCCCACTGAGTTCTTCTTCCACGCTATCGGTGGGCGTGAAGGTCTTGTGGACACTGCGGTCCGGACGTCACAGAGCGGATACCTGCAGCGACGGATGATCAACGCCCTGCAGGACCTCAAGGTGGCGTACGACGGTACCGTCCGGACAACAGGCGGCCGGATCATCCAGTTCTGCTACGGCGAGGATGGGACCGATCCCGGAAAGAGCAGTTATGGCGCTCCGGTAGACGTGAAGGGTATCGTGGAGAGCGTGTTAAAGGAGGAGGTCAAGTGAACAACGATATGGAACAGCGGATCGATACCCTCGATCTGCCCTACCGGACCCGGGAAGACCTGAAGACGAGTCTCACAGGCCGGGATATCACCGATGAAGAGTTCGACCGGATCCTCGATATGGTCTTCTCCGAGTATGAGAAGAGCCGGATCGAGCCCTGTGAGGCGGTCGGCGTCGTGGCGGCGCAGTCGATCGGCGAGCCCGGCACCCAGATGACAATGCGGACCTTCCACTACGCAGGTGTGGCTGAAATCAACGTTACCCTCGGTCTCCCCCGTCTCATCGAGATCATGGATGCCCGGCGTGAGCCGAGCACTCCCACGATGGCGGTCTACCTGCTGGATGACTGGACGTTCAACCGTGACCGCGCCCGTGAGGTGAGCTGGCAGATCGAGGCCGCGCCGCTCCACGAGTTCGGGGATATCACCATCGACATGGAGAACATGCAGGTTCTTGTCCTGCTGAACAAGTCGGTCTGCGACCGACGGAAGATCACGGTGGATGAGATCTTCGAGGCGGCCCCAAGGAAGATCCGGGAAAAACGGCACTTCCGCGACTTCGATGTCGAAGGGGACCCGAAGAAGGCGACGATCACTTTCATCCCGAAGAACCGGGAGAGTTACCAGAACCTCTTCCAGCTCGCAGAGCATGTCAGGAACGTCATCGTTCAGGGTATCGATGATATCGAGCGGGTGGTCGTCAGAAAGGAGGGCGGAGAGTATATCCTTTATACTGAAGGCTCCAACCTAAAAGATGTCTTCGAAGTCGAGGGAGTTGATACCGCTCGCACCCGGAGCAACAACATAAGCGAGATCGCCGATGTGCTCGGTATTGAGGCAGGCCGGAACGCGATCATCCATGAAGCCTTAAGTACCCTGAACGAACAGGGTATCGGCGTTGATGTCCGCCATATCATGCTCGTCGCTGACATGATGTGCATGGATGGCGAGGTCAAGCAGATCGGCCGGCACGGTATCGCTGGTGAGAAGGAGAGTGTCCTCTCCCGGGCTGCATTCGAAGTAACGGTCAACCATCTGCTGGATGCGGCAATCGCCAACGAAGTGGACGAATTGAACGGCGTCACCGAGAACGTGATCGTGGGCCAGCCTATCCAGCTCGGCACCGGTGATGTGAAACTCATCGCGAAACCCGTAAACCTGAAAATCTAGGAGAATCATCTATGGACTTTAATGCTTCACTACGTAAAGCCGTGAAGACTGGTACAGTGTTCCTCGGCCAGAATAAGACCCGGGAATGCATCGAGGAAGGCAAGGCTAAACTTGTCGTGGTGGCCAAAAACAGCCCAGAATCCGTCAAAACTCTCGTAAATGAGACCGATATCCCTGTCTTCGTCTACGATGGATCGAGTGTCCAGCTCGGGAAAGCCTGCGGTAGGCCGTACGTCGTCAGTACGCTTGCTGTGGTCGAGCCGGGTGAATCCGATATCCTGAATGCTGCGAGAGTGTAGACAATGCCACAGGTCGTGCTGACTGAAGAGTGCATGCGCCTCATCTCCCAATTTGAGAGCCTCACCGGCGCAAGCAGTCGCGATTGTATCGTTGATAACCGCAATGAGCGTATCATCTTCGTGATCAATCCCGGCGACATGGGACTTGCCATCGGCAAGAGCGGATCGAGCATCAAGAAGGCTTCCGATGTGATGGGCAAAAGGATCGAGGTCGTGGAATACTCCGCAGACCCGGGTCAGTTCCTCCGGAACTGCTTCCTTCCTGCCCAGGTCACTGATATTGACTTCGACACCGATGAGGAGGACCAGCAGGTCGCCCTTGTCGAGGTGCGGGACGAGGACCGGGGTCTTGCCATCGGCAAAGCGGGGAAGAATATATTCAAGGCAAAGGTTCTTGCACAGCGGCAGCACGACATCGCCGATGTCCAGCTGATGCAGAACGATCTGGCCTGAATTTTCTCCTTTTTTTGTCGCAGGTCTCCTGCAATTTTCCTGTTGGGGTTCCATCATCCCCGGTGGCGCTCCTGCCCTGCCGGATAGAGCGGTTCAATCCTTCCTGGACTCCGGATCTTCCGGGTCTGTGCTCCCTTGCCCGGGACGATCTGCCTGGTTCCTCCGAAGTTCTGGCGGGGCTGATCCGCGCGGGGGGTCTCCAGCGGGCTCCTATCCGGAAATTATTTATATCGGTGTGCGCTCCATGAGACTCTCATGAACGGTGGATCCGGGCGGATGGTGGAGCCTGCGGCAGAACCGGTGAGGCGGGTGCATGGTGTTCCCGGGTGCTGGAGGGGATGGCGTTGAGGCGCCTTCTCATGGTGTCCGTGATAGCGGTGCTCTGTATCGGTATGATTGCCCCTCTCGCTGCCGCCCTCCCGGTTTCCGGGGGAGATGTCATCTCACAGGGATCGCCGGATTCAACGGCCAAAGCGACCACGGATCATCAGAAACCGACGGAAAAGGCCGTAGAGACGAAGCCTGCGGCCCTGGCGATAACGTCGACTGAGACAACGGAACCGACCTCGACAGTGACGACCTCCCCGACTGCAACGGCCTCGCTGGAACCTACCGCGACGGGTACTGTATACGCTGACGGCTCTGATGACGATGAGGAGCCGGAGGAGACTGTGGCGCCGATACCGACCCTGGAGCGGGAGGCCCCGCCGCGGCCGGGCGCGACGATGGCGAAAGCCCACCAGTCCCACGACCGCCCGCTGGTCCAGAGTGATCACCAGCTCGTCAATCCTGCATCGCCGTTCACTCCTGTTGAGAACGAGACCGGGACACCGCCTGAAGTCGTCGTGCCGCGCGACGGCCTGATCGTCAAGGGTGTCGGGATCCTTCTCGACCGGACTCCGGAGGACGTCGCCCTCACCCGGAGTGGGGTGGAGATAGCGAATCTTGACTGGCTGCTCGATCCGGCCATGCGTCTCGGCGGTCGGCATCCGCGGGCGGCCTTTGAGGGGGAGACGTTCACTGTCACGGTGACGGTCGAGGCCAGGAACCTGACGCTCACAGGGGAGGACCCGGCCTGTGTCGTCCTGGTACCACCGCCGGGTGAGATCGGGGTCTACGAGATCGTGCGGACCAAAGAACCCCGGAGCCTCCGGGACGGGGAGCGCGGCGTCTGGGAGTTCTCGGTCGTCACCCGGACCGGGAGGCTGACGCTTGAAAACCTCACCCTTCCCGAGGAGCGGCTGGTCACCAACCTGACGTCGAACCCGGATCTCTTCGCCTTCCGGGCATACGCCTTCGCCGGCAATCAGGAGCATCCCTCGACAGCGCTCTCCGACCCGGTGATCGCCGTCCGGTCCGATGAGGGCACGGGCGTGGCGGAGGAGTCATCCCTCCCCGCCCTCTACGCGCTTCTCGGCGGTCAGGACTCGACACTCCGTCCGTCGGAGACGATGACCGATGCGTGGAGACGGGGCGTCGACTACGATGCGATCACTGCCGGGGCGGCCGGATACCTTGATGCCCTCAGGAACCTCGGGAAGGAGGAGGTAGCGGCCATCTATGCCGGGGAGGGGAAGGGCGGGGCGGGGGAGCCGGCCGGTTCCTCGTCGTCGCCCCTCGACCTGATCGCGGGGTTCTTCAGCGGGCTGTTCGGGTGGTTCGGTGAGACTCTGCATCTCGCCTCTCCGTGATCCCGGGCACCACGCATCGCAAAACCGCGCCCTCCAGCCCTACCTCTCCCGGAGTCTCCTCCAGAGATACATAAGCCCGAAGCACCCCGAGAGCATCATATCCCCGAAGGGTGCCGCCTGGTAGGCCTCCGGAAGTAGCCGGAGCCGGTTCGGGCCCGTGACAACCACGGTATCGGTGACGAGGGGTTTTCTGACCGCCGCCCCATGGCCGCCGTCGTCAAAGACCTCTTCCGACGTCAGCGTGCCGTCGGCGAGCCGCCGGATGTAGTGCTGGAGTTTTGCAGGATCGAGCGCGCCGGTATGGTGCTCGAAGAGCCCGTAGATCTCCCGTCCTTTCAGGGCAAAGCAGAGGGTATGCCCGTTCCCGGCGTTGACGAGGATGACTCCCTCCTTCGCCCGCTGCCGCACCACGGGGTCGCAGAGCGCCCCGATGAGCGCGACCGGTCCGGTATCGGTGACGAGCGCGCCCGGCGCCTGCCTCCGGACCGCCTGCATCCTTGTCATATCGGGGAGGGCTGGGTCCGCGGCGAGCGAGAGGAGGTCCCAGTCTCCGGCATCCAGCCGGTCCCGCATGAGTTCGAACCGGTGGATGCGGTTGCTGCGGTGCGGGGAGTAGCCGTGGTCCTGGACAGCGACCGCGACATCCTCCGGATACCCAACACCGAAGAGGGAGAGCGCCTTTTGGAGCTCTGGCTCCATGTAGTCGGTGGTGCGGACCCTCACCGCGTCTCCCGGAGGGGCGGCGCGGATCTCGATGCCCATCGCCCGCACCCTCTCGAGGTCGTCGTGGAGGGTCCCGGCGGCCTCGGGGGTGGCGTAGACGGGGAGGCCTGCCGCCAGGTGCTCCCGTATCGCGCCGGTGTTCGCACCGCCGCCCATCAGGAATCCGTCGAGGAATACCGGGCGCCCGGCTCTGGTGGCCTGCCGGACCTTCTCCGCCACCACCACGGTCGGGGAGGGAAGGACCAGTTTTATGCTGTTCTCGATCGGCCGGCCGGGCTCGTAAATCAGGATGTCCTGGGTGCCCCTGCCGACATCGATAGCGAGAAGTGGAGTCGTCAGATCGATCATTATGGCCTCACGCACCGCTGTAACCTCACGGCAGGCGGTTCCTATCAGAGTCTCCCCGCTGGACCTAAAAAAGGTGTGATCGTGGTCAGGCATCCGCCCGGTCTGCCGCCGGGGAGACCCCTGCTGTCTTCCCCGGGTCCGGGTGCACCGGTTTTAACTCCCGGTACTCCTTGAGGGAGACCGTCAGGTCCCGGGTGAAGGCGAAGTAGCCTATCTGGGTCGTCCGGCAGAGATTCATCGCCATCTCCATCAACCCCCGGGGATCGGGGCGCGCTTCCCCGAGCCATACGTGGAAGATGTTCCCACCGTCCACGATGGGGAAGAAGATATGCTCGATCTCGATTCTTTTTGTGAGCGGGACCGGGGCTGCCGGTGTGACGTGGGTGCCGTTCGTGTAGTAGATGGGGAGATCGAGCGTCGTGCCGAGCATCTCGACTGCTTTCTCCGCGTCGCCCTTGATGACCTTGAGCGCGTGCTCCCGGAACCGCTCGTCGAGGAGGTCGGCGACCGCAAACCTCTGGCCGGTCGTCTCTGCCGGGGTGCGGGCGAGGGCGATCGTCATGTTGTGCTTCTTCGAGAGCTCGCGGGCATACATCTCGAGTTCGGTCATGGCCCGGACAGCGAGACGGAACGCCTCCTTTGACTCGTGGAGCTGGTGGCCGGTGAAGTGCTGCACCATCTCGTTGACGCCGACCACACCGATGGTGTAGACGAGCCCTTCGAGGTCCACGGCAACCGCACCGCGCTCGCCGGTGTTCGGGTCCTTCGGGCGCTGCATGGCAAACGGCATCCGCCCGTTCGTCCGGATCAGGGACATCCACCGCCGCTTGATCCGGTAGAGTTCAACGGCGGTGTCCATGAGCGCCTTCAGTTCGGCAAAGAGTCGTTCCTGGTTGCCTTCCGCCTTATACGCCGCCCGCGGGCAGTTGATGGACATCACCTGCCAGGAGCCCATCGAGAAGTGCTTCCCCTCCCGGAAGTAGAGTTTATCCTCGAATTCGTCGTCTTCGTCGGCGAGCGAGGAGAACTGGTAGGCACAACAGTTCCCGGTCACGATACCGAGCGCGTTTACGAAGGTGTGGGTACCGGCGACATCGACGAGGTCGTAGACGTAGCCGTCGTACTCCACCGGTTCGATCGAGCGGATGCGGAGCGGGTGGACGTCGCCCCGGGCGAGCCGGCCTATCCCGGCCGGCCGGGTGATGGGCGGGATGAAGAGCGACACCTGAAGCCCCTCTATCCCGTCGGCACTGTACCTGCCTGCGCAGGCGACGGCGGTGTATCCGGGAGCGTGTCTGCTCTCCGGGAGGTGGGTGAAGGCCCCGCCGGTCTCTCTTCCCGCGGGCACCTCTCCAGAGCACCCGGTCTCCGCGTGGAACCGGTCGATCTGGTCCTGAGCCGTGATCCTGCAGGTGTAGGTCTTGTGCGGGACCTCATCCCCGGGTTGCCGGACCACAGCCTCACGCTCAGCGTAGCCCATCTGGACGCCGATCTGCCCCGCCAGCCAGACCAGTTTCCGGACGGCATCCCGGGAGGCCGCCTTCAGCCTGATGCTCCGGGCGCGGCGCCCGGAGGCTCTCGTCCCGGCTGAGCGGAAGGCCGCACCGAGGTAGTCGCCCACCAGGGTGTGGTCGAGGTTGAAGAGGAGGTCGGGCACCGTTCTATCGCCGGCAGAGGAGCCGCACCCGAGGGCGCCGACCAGGAGGTAGATGAGTTTGCTGTTGACGATGACGTCGGCCCCCATTGCAGACTCGCGGACCCGGGGCTCGTACCCGAGGCCGGCGCGGATGCAGGCTGCGGCGTCCGCCGCAAGGCCTGTCTCGTGCCCCGAAAACGAGAGCCGGACCGTATAGCGCCGTCCGGAACGCTCGCTCGACCCTGCCGCCAGGTAGTAGCCGAGGAACCTGGCGAGGTCGCGGCTGACCGGGAGGGTGCGGGGCAGGCCGGGATGCCGGGTGCCCGGAATCTTCACCGCTTCTTCCGTGGCGCGGATTGCATCGGCGTGGCCTGCCTCCGTGAGGACCTCTGCAACGTCGATCTCCGCAACCGTGCCCTCGCAGAACCCGCCCGCCTTGAGCACCGGCAGGTAATCGTCGATCTCGAGGTCTCCTGCCGTCTCTCTGACGAACCCGCCCCCATTGAGAACATAGACCGGGTGGTCGGGTGTGACGGTGATCTGCCGGCCCGACTCCAGGGTAATCCGGAGGAGGTTCCCGGTATACCGCTGGCGCATCACGCCGCGGAACGGGCGAAGCGACGCCTCCAGGGTGGTGAAGTCGACGCTCGGGGCTTTTCCGTCATAGTAGGCGAGTTCTGTGCCGAACGAGTCGACCCGCCGCCCGTTCTTCGCTGCAGCATCAAAGAGGCTTTTGATAGTCCTGACGGCGACCTTACCGTCCTTATCGGCAACCGGGACCAGTTCGTCGCCTGCAAGGCACTGGTAACACGATATCCCCTCCCCGGCGCCCCGGTATCCAGGGATCTGGTTGTCGTAGTAAGGGGTGCCGAACTTGGATGCCAGCTCAAAGGTCATCAGGTAAAGGTCGTGGTAGGTGGGAAGATCCGGGTGCTCGCCGTTGAACTCCTCGTTCTCGGTGAGGAAGTCGGGCTCGATGCTGATCTCGGGTTTCGGGAAGGAGAAGGGCTTGCCCCAGTAGTCCCCCTCGAGCATAACCTCCATCAGCGCCTTGAAGAGGAGCCGGACCTCCCGCTCAAACTCGCCGTAGGTCCGGAGCGGCGCCTGCGTCCCGTCCCAGACCTTGCCGCGGTAGACGCAGGGCTTGTCCTTCCAGAGGGCGGGAACGCCCGGGGAGAGCTGGACCGACGAGAAGACCACCTGGCCGCCCCGGGCGACCATCATCTGGGTCATCTCGTAGACGAACATCTGCATCAGCTGCTTGATCTCCTTATAGTCCATCCCCTCGAGGAAGGGCGCCATGAACGTGAGGAAGTTGTAGTAACCCTGACCGCCGGCGAAGTTCGTCTGGGCGGAGCCGAGCGCCTTGACCGCGTGGAGGACCGCTACCTCGGCCCTCATTGCGGGGCCGGCGACCGACGCCTTCGTCCCGTTGCCGTCGGGCATCAGGCCGTAGTAAAAGAAGTAGCGCAGGTCCCAATCCTGGCAGTTATGGATGAGCAGGCCGTCGGAGGCGAAGAACGTATGGCTCTCCTCGGTCCCGTCGCCGTCGAGGAAGAGGTCGTAGACGTACTCGCCGGTCGGCTCTGCCGGAGCGACCTCGATGACTGTCTCCTCCCGTTCCACGGTTCGTCCTCCCTTCACCGCAGAGAGGAAATTGTCGATGTGGTCCTGCCGCTCATCGAGGAAGGTGGCATACCGGGCAAATGTCTCGATATTCTTCCGCCCGTTGAGCTGGAGCTGGTAAAGAGTCGGGCGGTCTTCCTCCCCGTAGAGTTCGACGATCTGGGGGACCATCCCGAGCGCGGTGAGCAGGAGCGAGAGTTCCTGCCGGAGCGCCGGTGAGGTGGTGGTGTAGTTAACGATGCAGTCGGATTTCTCCGGGCGGTAGTACGCAGAACCGTCCCCGGTGAAGAGGGCGGAGAGGAATTCGTGCAGGAGCACGTCACTTACGTGGTATACTATCCAGGGGAGACGTTTTCCCGCCGCTCCCTCCGGGATGCCGAAGACGTAGCGGAAGAGCAGGTATCCCATCTTCCCGCCGAAATAGACCTGCGGGGCCCGGTTACGTTCCACTTCGACCCCGTAGATGGTCGTGGTGCCGGGGGTGCCGCCAGCAACTGTTGCATAGGTGTTCAGGGCCATCTGTGCCGCCGCCTGGATGGCGGGTGCCCGGGCGTTCTCGGTGGTTGCGAGGTTATACTGCCCGGCCTCTAACGAGACGTTGTAGTTGCCTTCAGAGACGAAGAATCCCAGGAGGCGGACGAGTTCCGGCGTAAGCGTGAGAAGAGCGGGCAGTTCGTGTTCGCTCCCGGTGACCCCGATAGTGACCCGACCGTAGTCTTCGACGCCGTAAAGGCGAGAGAAGGCTCCGAAGAGAGCGACCGGCATGGTCCCGCGCGTATACCACTGCTTCTGGTGCTCGACGCCGAGCGCCCGCGAGATATCCACGTACGAGGCGGCCCGTCCGGTTCGCACCACATCGGCAAAGATATCCCCGGCACCGCGGACGTGGACGTCTCGAAGGAGGTGGGCCGGCACCGATGTTGCGAGTTCCCGGACGAGATCGATCGTCTCGACTGCCTCCCCGCGGATGGCATCGGTCCGGGAGATCCTGTAGAGGGCGTCCCCCGGGCGGATCTCGTCGGCGCGGCGGATGGTCATGCCCTCTTTTGTCCGCACCGGAATCCGGTGCTCGCCGGTGACCGAGAGCGACCGTCCGCCCGATGTCCGGATCCGGGTCATCTCGCCCGACTTCACCTTCCGGCGGGTAACCTTCAGGACCCGCCGCCAGCCCTTCGGGGTGAGCGCGGAGAGGTCTTCCGGGCGCCACTCGCCTCCCTCGATCGGGAGTTCGGCAGGGAGGATGCTCCGAACGCGGTTCTCCATCCGCACAGGTATGGCCGTGCTCCCGTCGATACAGAACGGCCTTGTCCCAAAGTATTCCAGGTCATGGATATGGAGGTCACCGCGGAGGTGGTGGTCCGCAAGGTCGGGAGGGAGCTGCAGGAGGTACTGCTCTTTACTGATCTTGTCAGCCTTCTTCTTGTGCGATGTCTCGGCGTTCTCCTGGAGGTTTGCGTTGTCGTGGGCCTCAAATCCCCGCCCGACATCGATGAGGTGCGCATCGAAGACCGGGGTTCCCACCCGGGTGCAGACGTTGCGGTAGGATGTGAGGCCGCGCTCAAGGAGCGTCATGTTGACGATCTCGCGGATCAGGGGGCCGGAGAGCGACTGCAGTCCGAGCATCTGGATCTTCTTCTCGACCCGCCGGGCGATATCCTGCGCTGTCTCCTCGTCGGCCCCTTTGTAGCCGTAGAAGACCTCGACGAGGCGGCTCTCCTCTATGATCTGCCTGACGATTCGGTCGCGGTTCCAGTCGAGGAGGTAGCCCCGCGATGTTCGGACTTTAGGGAAGGTGGGGATGAACTCCCCGAATATGGTCGTCTGTGTTGACTTGCGCGCCAACCTCATGCCTCCGCGATCAGGTCAGCGACAAGGTCTTCCCGGAACGCGCCGCCGGCAAAAAGATCGGCGGACGTATAGAATGCGTCGCCTTTCTGCAGCACCGGTGCTTCCTGGACGAATATGCCGTTCATGCGGAGTTCCGTCAGCGCCTCAGCAGATGCCATGTCGCACTCGACGAAGGGAACACCCCTGGAGGCCAGGAACTCTTTGAGAATTTCGCAATTCGGGCAAAATTCAAGTGTATATACGATGAATTGCGTTGTATCTGAAATGATAATACCCCCGGAGTCGGTCGTTATGTTTTCGTTCTGTACTCTTATAAAAAATCTCATTCGTGCGAGGATCCTGGTTATCGCCTGGCGCGCATTCCTGCATCTGTGTGCGGACCCCGGAGAAAAGTCCCGTCGGATTCGCTCCTCCGCCGCCATCGGCCGCGTTCCGCCGGGTGCGCCTCTGCTGCACAATCACCATTTTGTAGGGTGAGGCACGATAGTACGATGATATGGTCAGGACGTTCGTTGCAATCGATCTGCCGCAGGAGATCCGTGAGAGGGCCCTTGAGTCCCAGGAGATCCTGGCACGGTCCGAAGGAAGGCTCGCCATCGTCGACCCTGCGAACCTCCACATTACGCTCAAGTTTCTCGGGGAGGTCGAGCCCGAGAGGATCGAGCCGGTCATCGAGGCGCTCCTGGCTGTCAGGGCCGCCCCCTTCGAAATGACGGTCGGGCACCCGGTCTGCAACCCCCCGCGGAGGCCGCGGGTGGTCTGGTGCGACGTCACGGACGCCGGGGAGAGCGCCGCCCTCGCCCGGCAGGTGGACGACCTCCTTCTGCCGCTTGGGTTCCCCCGGGAGAGCCGCCCCTTCCGCCCCCACGTGACCCTTGCACGGGTAAAGGAGTTCCATCCCTCGCTCATCCCGCAGGTGGCGTGCACGCCCCGCGAACCGCTCGGGAAGTTCCGTGTGGAGAGCATCAAACTCAAGAAGAGCACGCTTACACCCCGCGGATCGGTCTACGAGGATCTCCGGGAGGTTCCACTTTGACCCGGTGCCCCTGTGAGGAGGAGGTGCTCAGGAGGATCCGTCCCACACCCGAAGAGCGAACCTACATCCGGGCGATGGGAGAGCGCCTGATCGAGGCGGTGGAGAAGTCAGGGGTGGCGAAGGCGATGATGGTGGGCTCGGTCGCCCGCGATACATTCGTCCGGGGCGACCGGGACCTCGACGTCTTCATGCTCTTCGACCCCGCCCTCCCCAGGGAGGAACTGCAAGAGCAGGGGCTTGGCCTCGCACACCGGATCGCGGAGGAGTTCGGCGCGACCTGGCGCGAGAAGTACGCGGAGCACCCCTACGTCAACGCGACGATCAACTCGCTGGACATCGATCTCGTCCCTTGCTACGCTGTATCGAGCGCCACTGAGATCAAGAGCGCCGTGGACCGGACCCCGTTTCACACCCGGTACATACTCGCCCACATCAATGATTACGCCGACGACGTCCTCCTCGTAAAGCAGTTCGCGAAGGCCGGCGGGGTCTACGGGTCGGACCACATGACCGAGGGGTTCTCCGGCTACCTCTGCGAGATCCTGACGATCTACTACGGTGGGTTCCACCCGCTCATCGAGGCCGCCGCCCGCTGGAAGCCGGGGGAGGTGATCGATATCGAGGAGCACAGGACAAAGCAGTTCGATGAACCGCTCGTCGTCATCGATCCGGTCGACCCGGAGAGGAACGTGGCGGCGGCGCTCTCGCTCTCGCGGATGTTTGAGTTCGCGGAGCTCGCCCGCGGCTACCTCGCAGAGCCGTCGGAGACGTTCTTCTGCCGGCCGCCGTCCCCGCCGCTCACCCGGGAGGTCTTCGCCCGTCTCCTCTCCGCCCGGGGGACACACCTCTTCTCTCTCACCTTCGCGACACCGGAGTACACGCCCGACACGGTGGTCCCCCAGCTCCGGAAGTCCGCCGAATCGGTTCGGGAACTCCTCGAGCGGAGCGGGTTTTTGGCCAACCGCATCGACGTCTGCATGCAGGAGGAACGGTGCATGCTCCTCTTCGAGCTGATGGCCGGGTCTGTCCCGGTCATGCGCCGGCATATCGGGCCGCCGGTCTCATCGAGGGAGAACGCAGAGAAATTCCTTCTGAAGTACGTCCAGGAGGACGTCTTCGCCGGCCCCTACATCGAGGACGGCCGCTACGTCGTGGAAATCCCCCGCCCGTTCACCCGCGCCGTCGACCTGCTGCGGTCAAAAAGCCTCTTTGATGTGGCGCTCGGCAAACACGTCCGCCGCTCAATGAAGCAGGGCTGGACGGTGAAGGCCGGTGCGGAGTGCTGGGACGATGAGTTTGCCGGGTTCCTCTCGGCGTTCCTGGAACGTTCGTCGCCGCTTGCGAGGATCAAGAGGACGACGGGAAGGTAGGGGGACCCGGCCCCCGGGTGGCGGTTGGAAAGTCCTGCCCGGCCTGCGTCGTTCGCCGGGTTCCCCGCTCCGGCGCCGCGGTCGGCCCGGGCTTCCGATACCCTTGCCGCTCGTTGTTTTGGGTCTCTCCCGCCGGGCCCGGGGTGAGAACCGGCTACAGTTGCTCCCAGATCAGGGCATATATGGCGCCGATGAGGGGAAAGCCCACAGCACCGAAGAGGAGGTTTTCAAAGTAGAACCCGGCCGGATAGTTCATCGACGTGAAGGTGATGAAGACGCTGGGCACCGTGTAGATCAGGAAGAGTGCCGCACCGAAGGCTGCTCCCTTGCTGCCCGGCGGGCCATGCAATGCGTCTTTCACCAGATCGAATACGATGGCCGCCGCAAACGACAGGACAAAGGGGTAGGCGAAGAGGAACAGTATCAGCGGATCTTCCGCCGGGCGCATACCCCCTAGGGTGAGGGCATCGTAGGGGGCGACAAGCATTATGAGCGCCGAGATGACGAAGTTCACGATGAGGAGGGTTATACCGCCGATGAACCCCCCTGCAATGATCTTTTTTGCATCCATGGATGTTCACGAGACGCCTCTCTCTTTGAGGATATCAAAAACATTTCTTCTCACCCGGCGATGTTGCGCGATACGCTTAAATCTACGCGAGCCGGCTGTTCTCCTCCTGTCGGTTCGATGGTGAAACGGCGTGAAATACCCGGATATCGTGGCAGATGGCAGCGTTGTTGGGCTTACGGGGGAGGTAGGGATGAGCAGGATCTCGGGTTCGGGATAGCCTGAATGATGCCGGCGTATCGGGCGAGAGCACGGTTCGCCGACGCAATTTGGGGGATGTGGGCCTCCCAGTCGATACCTGCCGGGGGCAGCGGCTCCGGCACGTAGGGCGCGACCGTCATCCCACTATCTTCCTCACCATACCAGGGATCTCCACCGCAAGGCTCTTCATGTTCGCCTCGCCCTCATCAAGCGACCGGGGCAGCACCTCGCGTTCGAAGTAATCGTAGATGGACTCCTTCAGCAGGATATTCTCGGTATCGCGGAGTTCGGGATCAGCCTCCGGCCTGCCGTCTGCGCCGGGAACCCCGCGAAAAAAGTATTATTCCGGCCGCCGCTCTGCTTTCTTCGCGGCCAGACGCTCGACGAGGGTGAGGTCGACGCTCCCGCCGGTCGCAAGTTTCCCCTGCCAGACCGCCCGGTCGACGAACCCCCTGCCGATATCGTTCCTGATCACAAGCGTCGTGTAGCCTTCCGGCGACCCGACGGCCCCGGCCGAGACGTCGGCCTCAACCGCCGTAAAGTCGGTGCAGACCCGGCACCCGGGCCGGACGGACTCCTGGAGTTCGGCGAGCGGGATGGAGATATGCCGCTCGTCCTGCAGGTAGACGTCCAGTTTCCCCTTGATGTCCAGGTGGCGGATCTCCCAGGGCTCGATCTGGCGCTCGGCCTGCAGTTTCCCCTCGACCAGTTTCGCGTAATCGAAGGTCTCCGTGCAGAAGAGGCCGACGACGAGCCGGATCGCCTTCGCGTACGGCCGGAGGAGTTCATGGTCGCTCGCCCGGATCGCCTGCGTCGCCCGTGCCACACAGGGCACGCCCACGACGGCGACCCGCCGGTACTTCCGGGTGACCACTGCCTCCTTGAGGGAGGCAAGAAGCGGCACCCACCAGGAGTAGCGGCTCCCGGCATGCTGGATGAGGGCATCCGACGATGTGATCACCGCCGACGACGGTTTCAGCGTCCAGGGATCCCTCGTCACCGTGACGACCGCGTCGATCAGCCCCTCATCGAGGGCGTTGACGAGGATCGCCGTCACCGCACCGCCGCTCTGTTTTCGCTCAACCGGGAAGACCGACCGGGCCGCAACGATCTCCTTGTACGACCCGAGCATCTCCCCCTGCCCTGCGAGGTCGACTCGCGGGCAGGCCGCGTAGCATGCCCCGCAGGGCACACTGTCGTTCTCGGCCTTGCAGTAGCCGATGTTCACCGGTGCATCGGTGTTCCCCGGCATAAATCGGAGGGCGTCTGCCGGGCAGACCGCCACGCATGCCCCGCACCCGGAACAGAGGTCCGTAGCCCAGACCTCGGCCTCCAGATCTTTGAATGTCTTCATATCCATCCCAATCACTCCCACGTATACTTCCCGGCAAAGGGCCGTGCGCTCGCGGGCACAATCCGGGTGTAGTCCGCGTTCAGGAGCGGTTCCGGATCAAGCCCGAAATCGCCTGCAAACTCCCGGATCACCGGGGCGATCCTTCTCCGGTCCTCATCGGTGAGCGGCACCTTCTTTGCCCCGGCGGCAAGGCAGGCGTCGTCCACATCCCCGCGGATGATGATCTCCCCGCCGTGGATACCGCTCCCGATACCGCGGGCTTTCATGGCCCCGTCAAGGTCGAGAACGATCAGGAGGCCGCCCGCCATGTATTCGCCGAGGAACGTCTGGGCAGACCCTCCGACGACCAGTATGGGGCGCTGCGCCTCATACTGTTTCATGTGGATCCCGCCCCGGTAGCCGATGTTGCCGCGTATAAAGACCTTTCCGCCCCGCATGCTGTGCGCTACCGCATCGCCGGCGCTCCCATGGATCACCACCTTCCCGGCATCCATCGTGTTGCCGGGTGCGTGCTCCGCGTTACCGTGGACGATGACCGTCGGCCCGCTCATGAACATGGCGAGGTCGCCGCCCGGGACGCCGTAGACGTGGATGGTGGCGTCGCCCTTGAGTCCGTCGCCGATGAACCGCTGCCCGAGGACGTTCTGGACGACGACCTCGTCGGCACCGTCCTCAACAGCTCTCCGGACCTGCTGGTTCAGGGGAGTGTAGTGCATCCCCTTCGCATCGATTGTGACCAGTTTTACCATCATGCTCACGCTCCCACCGGCTTGACGTCGAGAACGTCAAGGAGACCCTCGTCCAGCATATAGCCCCGGAGCCGGTCGCGGTTGCCCCGCAGGCTCTCGATGCTGTTGATCCCTGCCGCACCCATCAGTTCAGTGATCTCGAGCGTCCATGCGTGGATAAGGTTCGCCACCTGCTTCGATGCCACGTCGGGGTCCAGGCGCTCGACGAGGTCCGGACGCTGGGTGGCAATCCCCCAGGGACAGAGGCCCTGGTAACAGTTCCCGCAGACCCGGCAGCCCATCGCCGCGAGCGCTGCGGTGCCGATGTAGACCGCGTCCGCGCCGAGGGCGATTGCTTTCACAACGTCCGCGCTCTCCCGTATGCTGCCGCAGGCGATGAGGGAGACCTCGTTCCTGAGCCCCTGCTTGCGGAGTTCCCGGTCGGCGCTTGCGACGGCGACCTCGATCGGTATGCCGACGTGGTCGCGGAAGACCCGCGGCGCCGCGCCGGTGCCGCCCCGGAACCCGTCGATGACGACAGCGTCCACCGAGGACCGGGCAACGGCCGCCACGTTCTCGGCTGTGTTGTTGACGGCTGCAATCTTGGCAAAGACCGGCTTCTTCCACTCCGTAGCCTCCTTGATGGACCGGACGAGCTGGGAGAGGTCCTCGATGCCGTAGATGTCGTGGTGCGGCGCGGGGCTGATCGCATCACTTCCCTGCGGGATCATCCTGGTGCGGGAGACGTCCTTGCTGACCTTCTCGCCCGTGAGGTGGCCGCCGATACCCGGTTTTGCGCCCTGCCCGAGTTTGATCTCGATGGCGGCGCCGCGCTCCAGGTAATCGATGTTCACACCGAACCTTCCCGAGGCGACCTGGACGATCATGCGGTCCTGGTAAGGGTAGAGACCGGCGTGCAGTCCGCCCTCCCCGGTACCCATGAACGTTCCGGTCTCCTTCGCGGCCCGGGCCATGGAGATCTGGGCGTTGAGGCTGATCGCCCCGTAACTCATGTGACCGAGCATGACCGGGGTCTCGACCATGAGGTTCGGGGCGAGTTCCGTGGCGAGTTCGATGTCCCCGTCCGGGTTCCGGCGGAGATCCAGGCGTGACGGCTTCTTCCCGAGGTAGGTCCGGAGCTCGACGGGCTCGCGAAGCGGGTCGGTGGGGGGCGTGGTGACCTGGCAGGCGTCCAGCATCAGGTGGTCGAATATGATCGGGAGGTTCGCGACGCTGCCCATTCCGGCGAGGATGATCTTGCCGGTCCGTGCCTGGTTGTATATCGCTTCCCGGGTCGCCCTGGTCCACACCGGGTGGCTCCGGTAGTCGCAGGGCTGCTCTTCGAGCATGATGGCGTCCCGGGGACAGTAGGCGAGGCACCGGTGGCAGGCGGTGCACTTCCGGGAGTTGATCAGGATCCGGTCGCCGTCCCGCCGGAAGACGCCGTAAGAACAGTTCTCGATGCACCGCTCGCATTCCATGCACTGTTCGCGGTCGATCGTGACCCGGTACCGCAGCGGCATGCTGCCGAGGTTGTTACTCATGGGGCAACCCTCCCGATCACCGGCTCGCCTGCGGCCGGCATCATGATCGATTCGACGTTGGGCTCCATGGCCCGGATCGCCGCCTCTTCGCTCGATATGTAGAGGCAGTCTCCGCACTCGCCGACGACCATCGGCCGGAGTTTGCCCCGGTCGGTGAACCCGACCATCATGTCGGGGTTCGCGGCCACGATGGTGAACGGCCCGTTCATCGTCGCAGAGCCGTAGGCGAACCGGAGGGCGCGGTTCAGGTCCTGCTCGGTTTTCGGCATCTGGTCGATATCCTCCCAGTAGGGCGGGGCAAGCGCCCGGATGGCGAGATTGATGTCAAGGCCGTGCCGCCGCACCAGGAGGTCGATTAAGTAGGTGATGACCTCGCTGTCGGTAAAGTTCGAGCACGTGTAGCCGAAACTCTCAACGTAGCGCCGGTTGGTCCCGTAGGTGGTGATCTTCCCGTTCTCCACGACGCTCCAGTCGTGCAGGTTGAACGGGTCGGGGCGTTCCCATCTGCCGGGGTTATTCGTCGCATACCGGTTGTGCGCGAGCCAGATGTAGCCCTCGTAGTCCTCGATCCGGTAGTAGTCCGCCACGGCTTCCGGCCAGCTGCCGGCTCCTCCGGCCTTGAAGACGCCGACGTTCTTGCCGGACGAGAAGACCTCGGCGCCGTTCGACGCTCTGTTGATCTGCATCACAAGGTTCGTGATGACATCCTTCTCGGGCGTTGCGCTCCCGGGCGCGAGAGAGGGGTCGGGCCTGAAGAAGTAGCGCCAGGGGGTGCAGGGCGCCCGAAGGTTCGGCTGGTCGTAGGTCGGGATCGCCTCGTCGTGCTCGATCGCTCCCCACTGCTCCAGTGTTGCGTCGACAACCGCTTTGCTCTCGCAAGCGTTGTCGAGGAAGACATGGAGCGCGTAGCAATCCCGGTAGTCGGGGTATATACCGTAGGCCGCGTACCCCGCCCCCTCGCCGCTGCCGCGCTCGTTCATTATGGAGAGGGCCTGCCGGATGCCTGAACCATCCATCATCTGACGCCTCTTATCCATTACACCAAATATGCCGCACATTGTAACCTCGGTGAATAACGTTCTGCTGCCGTTTCCTATAAGTCTGCCCGGGTATATTTGTGTCAGTAGATATTTATTCCATCGGATAGAAGTAGACTTCCACATGTCCCGTGATGCCACTTCTGCAATGCTTGAGCGCATCGAACAGGATAACGTCCGATTCCTTCGGCTCCAGTTCACCGACCTCCTCGGCATGCCCAAGAACGTCGCTATCCCGGTGAAGCAGGCGGAGAAGGCGCTGACCGGGGGTATCGGGTTTGACGGATCGTCGATCGAGGGGTTCGTCCGTATCGAGGAGTCCGATATGGTGCTCCGGCCCGACCTCTCGACCTACACCCTCCTGCCCTGGCGTCCCCAGGAGTACACGGTTGCGCGCTTCGTCTGCGACGTCTACAAGGCGAACGGGGAGCCGTTCGAGGGCGACCCGCGCTACGTGCTCCGGAAGACGATGGAAGATGCGGCGAAGGATGGATATACCTTCAACACCGGCCCGGAACTCGAGTTCTTCCTCTTTAGGATGATCGACGGCAAACCGACCACGCAGTTTCAGGACGTCGGCGGCTACTTCGACCTCGCGCCGACCGATCTCGCGGAGGACGTCCGGCGCGAGATCATCATCGCCCTCACCGAGATGGGGTTCGAGATCGAGGCGTCGCACCACGAGGTCGCCGAGAGTCAGCACGAGATCGACTTCAAGTACAGCGACGCCCTCCACACCGCAGATAACGTCATCACCTTCAAGTTCGCGGTCAAGACGATGGCGTTGATGCGCGGCCTGCATGCGTCGTTCATGGCAAAGCCG
>DANY01000025.1 GCA_002501655.1 Methanoculleus sp. UBA303 | reverse complement strand
TACCCGCTCCTCGAGAGGGTGGAGGGGAGGCTCCAGGAGTTCATCGTGACAAAGGATCGCCGGTTCATATCGATGACCGCGGTGAACATGCACTCCGACGTCTTTGACAACGTTGCACAGTTCCAATTCTACCAGAAGAGAGAAGGAGAAGTGCTGATGCGAATCGTGAAGAAACCAGCGTACAACGACCGGGATACGGAGCGCGTTCTCCGGGAACTCGATAGAAAGTTCGAAGGCGACGTGGATGTGACCATCCGCTTCGTCGGGAAGATCCCCCGCACCAGGCGCGGCAAATACCAGTTCCTGATACAGGACCTGCCGCTGGACCAGCAGGAACCCGGTCGACATGAGGCAGAATGCAGAAACAAGTCAGGTTGATGGCAGCAGGCGACATATGGCTGCAGACGGGGAGGAACCGGCACCCGTTCAGGGAGGTCCGGCACCTCCTCCAGGATAAGGACCTCCTCTTCGGGAACCTCGAGACCGCCCTCTCCGAGACGGGGGAGCGGGCGCAGAAGCATCATGTGATCGCTTCACCCCCGGAAGCGGCCCGATACCTGGTGGATGCCGGCTTTGATCTCCTCAGCGTGGCAAACAATCACTCCGTCGACCTCGGTGCCGAGGGCCTCAACAACACCCTGCGTACACTCGAGAGCCGGGGTATCCTCCCCATCGGGGCGTCGGCGTCACCGAACCGGCAGGAACCGATTATCCTCGAGAAGAACGGCATAGCAATAGGGTTTGCCGGCTACACGACGGGCAGGACCGTCTTTTCCGGCGGCGCATCGGTCAACCGGCTGATTGAGGAGGATATCGTTGCGGATATCGCATCCCTTGCGGGCAAGTGCGACCATATAGCGGTCTCACTGCACTGGGGGACGGAGATGGCCTACTATCCGTCGCCGGGGCAGATCGACCTCGCTCACCGGCTCATCGACGCGGGGGCCACCCTGATCCTCGGGCACCACTCCCATACCATGCAGGCGATCGAACGCTACCATAGCGGGCTCATCGCCTACTCGCTCGGCATGTTCCAGTTCGACCCGAACTGGCCTCACAACCTCTCGCAGGAGGCATTCATCCTCTCGGTCGACCTGCAGGAGGGCGGTGTCGTCGGGAAGCATGAGGTGATACCGCTCACCGTCGACGACGATTTTGTGCCTCGCCCTGCGGAGGAGGTACGGAGTGAGGAGATCCGGGCCTTCATCACTGAGATCTCGAAACCGGTCGCCGGAGGCGGGATCACCTGGGCACGGTGGTTTGAGGAGATCGCGCCGGCCTACATGACGATGAACCTCGAGAGTTACCGTTACCGGATACGCGAGAGAGGCCTCCTTCCCCTCCTGGAGATGGGTGTCTGGCTCTGCACACCTTTCTGCCTGAAGTGTTACGGCGGGCTGATCCGCCGGTCTCTCCGCCCGTTGTCGGTGCAGGAGAGGCGCGCTCCCAGGAAAGATGCCGGCAACTGAGCGTGGACCCACTTTGAGCATACGGATCCGGCAGACATGAAGAAATATTCCACGTCTGAAGATCCTCTGCAGTACCCATAACCCTTTTTCCCTGGAAAGCCGCCGGGTGCCCGGGGCTCAGACCACAAAACACTCATTATAATTAGTGACAAATATTGAGGAGAGGAGTGTAAACAATTTGTCCGCGATTCCGAAGGAGGAGTATCTGTTCAAGTGCACCTCGGCCTGTGCGGGGTGCAGCTCTTCCCTGTGTCTGCGTTACGTGCTGAAGGCGGCCGGCCCGGATTCCGTTCTGGTCGTGCCTGCCTGCTGCACCAGCGTCATCCAGGGGATATACCCCGGCACGGCGATGAACGTGCCCGTATATAATATAGCATTTGCCGCAGCCGCCGCCTGCGCTTCCGGCTTGAGCAACGCTCTCGCGGCGCTTGGGAAAGAGACCAACGTCATCGTCTATGCGGGTGACGGCGGAACGGTTGATATCGGGATTCAGGCACTCTCCGGCGCTTTTGAGCGTGGAACTGATTTCCTCTACATCTGCTACGACAACGAGGCATACGGCAACACCGGCATGCAGCGGTCGGGCGCAACACCGCTCGGGGCACGCACCACTACAACCCCCGGCGGCAAGCCCACGGCCAAGAAGGACCTCGACCGGATCGTCGAGGCGCATAACCCCCCCTACATGGCGACCGCCTGCAGCGCTTACCCTCTTGACCTCTACAAGAAGGTGAAGAAGGCGCTCTCGATACCGGGGCCGAAGTTCATCCATATCCTGGCACCGTGCCCGCCGGGGTGGCGCTACCCTACGGAGAAGACGGTCGAGATGGGGAAACTGGCGGTGAAGACCGGGACGTGGATCCTCTACGAGCGTGAGTTCGGGAAACTCACGATCAACGGTCCGTCAAAGGCCGCGATGAAGCGGCCCGCGCCCCTGGAGGAGTACATCAACGGCCAGGGCCGGTTCAAGAACCTGAGCCCCGAGATCATGGACGAGATGCGGCAGCAGGTAGAACAGAACATTCAGCGCCTTTCCCGCGAGGAGGCCGGCGTATGCTGACGATCGCGACCGGCAACAAGGCGGTAGCAGCCGCGGTGAAGGCCGCAAAACCAGGTGTCATTGCCGCATACCCGATCACCCCCCAGACCGAGATCGTCGAGCAGATCGCTGAGTATGTCACCGCCGGCGACCTCAAAAGTCAGTACATCCCGGTGGAGAGCGAGCACTCGGCCATGGCCGCCTGTATCGGGGCGAGCGCGGGCGGCGTGCGGACGTTCACGGCGACGAGCTCGCACGGTCTCCTCTACATGCACGAGATGGTCCACTGGGCGGCGGGCGCGCGCCTCCCGATCGTCATGGCGAACGTCAACCGCGCCCTCGGGCCCGGGTGGAACACCTGGGCGGAGCACTCCGATGCCTTCTCCCAGCGCGACACGGGCTGGTTGCAGGTCTTCGTGAGCACGGTCCAGGAGGCCTACGACGCCACCCTGATGGCGTTCAAGATCGCCGAGCACGAGGATGTCCTCCTCCCGGTGATGGTCAACCTGGACGGGTTCGCGCTGAGCCACATCATGCAGTCGCTCGAGACGGTGGAGATCGGCGACTTCCTGCCCGCCTACCACCTCCCGCACGCCATCGATACAGAGAACCCTCTCGTCTACGGCCCCATGACCGGGCCGGCCGATTACTTCCGGTTCCGCTGGGATATCGAGCGGTCGATGCGCGACGCGAGAGGCGTGATCGCGGACGTCGAGCGTGAGTTTGCGGAACGGTTCGGCCGCTCCTACGGCCCCACCGAGGATTACCGGTGCGAGGACGCCGACGTCATCGTCATCGCCATGGGAACGCTCGGGAAAGAGGCGGAGGTGGCGGTCGACCGCCTCCGCGATGAGGGGATAAAGGCCGGGTCCATGCGCCTGCGCTGGTTCCGCCCCTTCCCGGACCTCGACCTTGCCAGGCGGGAGGTCGTGGTGATCGACCGCGACTACTCCTTCGGCTTTGGTGGTGTGCTGGCGCATGCCGTCAGGTCGAAGACGGGCATCGCGCCCTACAGCGTGATCGCCGGCCTCGGCGGCCAGGAAGTCACCTACAACGATATCGCGGACTTCGTCAGGAACCGGCATCCCGGTGAGGAGACCTGGTTCGGGGTGAGCGACCATGTATGAGATCAGGATTCACTCCCGGGGCGGGCAGGGCGGCGTCACCGCCGCCAAGCTTCTCGCCCTCGCAGCGTTCAGGGACGGGAAATACGCAACAGCCTGCCCATTCTACGGGGCAGAGCGGCGCGGGGCGCCGGTCGTCTCGTTCGTCAGGATCGATGACAAACCGATCAAGATCTACAGCCAGATCCATGAGCCGGATCTCGTGATCGTGCTCGACACAAGCATCATGGACGTCGTGGACGTCCTGCAGGGTCTCAAGGGCGACGGGACAGTCCTCCTGAACAGTGCCCATCCGCTCGCCGGATGTAACGGGACCTGCCGTCACGTCGACCTGACCGGGATCGCGCTCGCCGAGAACCTTGTGATCGCCGGGAGCCCCATCCTCAACACCCCGGTGCTCGGGGCGCTCGCGAAGATGGGCGTCGTCACCCTCCCCTCGGTCGAGAAGGCGATCCGGGAGATGTTTGCCGACGAACGGAACGTGAAGGCTGCAGAAGCAGCATATGAGGAGTTGAAGGTATGAGAGAGAGACTTGCGCTCAGCAGGCCCACGGAGGCCTCTTCGGGGAAGACGGGATCGTGGCGGACGTTCCGGCCTGTCGTGGACCACGAAGCGTGCAACGCCTGCGGGCTCTGCGCCCAGTACTGCCCGGACGGGGTCATCGACGAGGAACTCGATATCGACCTCGACTACTGCAAGGGGTGCGGCATCTGCGCAAACGAGTGCCCGAAACAGGCCATCGCTATGGTGCGCGAGGAGCGCTGACCTCCTCCCCATCGATGGGACATCTCGCCATATACTCCAGGGTCAACTACCCCCGACTTCAGTCGGGGGCATGATACCGTAGGTGGCACCATGCTCTTTACAGGCTTGCGATTCCACCTCTCCCCCGGTGTCGGGGGAGCAGACCGCAATAGGCCGGTTGACAGCGGCCCTGGCAGCGATGTTCCTGGCTGCGTTGATGTCGGCGTTCTCGGTATGCCCGCACGCGAGGCAGCAGAACGCTGCCTGGCTTGAGCGATTATCGGGGTGAACAAACCCGCAGGCACTGCACTGCTGGCTCGTATACGCCCCGTCGATCACCTGCACCCGGACCCCGGTTCGGCGTGCCTTGTACTCGATGAAAGATCGGAGCTGGTGGAACGCCCACTTGTGGTGTCGTTCGCGCTGGTCATGTCTAACCGTGGTCCGCAGGAGGATACCCTTCAGGTCTTCCAGGGCGATCCCTCGCTTCGTGCCTTCTGCCGCGCAAACGATCTGCTTGCTGATGATGTGGTTCGTGTCGGTCTTAAACCGGCGCTCTCTGCCGGCGATCTTCTGCAGTCTCCGCTTGGCCGACCTGGTGCCCGTCTTCTGGAGTATCCCCCGGAGTCTGCCGTACCGCTGCCGTACTTTCTCGGTGGCGTCGCTGGAGAAGGTTGCTCCGTCGCTCGTGGTGGCGATCGTCACCACCCCGAGATCGACCCCGAGGTACTCGGAGGGGTCGGCAGGCTCGACGTCCGGGATCTCCACGGTCGCGTAGAGCCAGAACGCCCCGTCCCGGTAGACGAGGTCCGTCTGCGTGACGGTCGCGACCGCCGGGAAGTACGCGGGCTTGCTGTACCGGAGGTTGATCCGGCCGTCCAGCGTCCAGATGCTCACTCGATTCCGCCCAATGGAGAGTACCCGGGCATCGTAGCAGATGGCCCCGTGCTCCCGGAACGAGATCTCAGTGAGGGTCTTCAAGGGTTTGCCGAGAACCGCGAGCACCTTGTTCTGCTCCTTGATCGCCTCCCGGGTGCTCCGGTAACTCCCGGCAACCTTGCGGATGGCAAGAAGGGTCATCTGGGCCGAGAGCCCAAAGGTCTCCCGGACGTGGCGGTACAGCCGCTTCTGCAGGCCGATATTGGAGAACTGGCGTTCAGAAAAGGCAACCGGCGAAACCGCGTTGCAGGCGGCATTGTACCGCTCCATCGTGGCGAACAACAGCAGCCGTTCGCCGGGAGACGCAAACAACCGCAACTTCGTCACCGATTGCATACACCGTCTCGATTGGCGCTCGCCCGGCATAAAGAATACCCCGCGGGGTGAAAGTGTATCGTGATATGTGGAGGGCCGATTCCTCCCACGACTCAAGTCGCGGGAATCCTCGGCCCATTGTCTTGAACCGGTAGAAGTGCATGTAGCCGCAGCCCCGGCATCGGGTCGTCATATGGTTGCTCCCGACAACGAGGTCGTGCGGCCTCGCGACCCCACAGTTTTTACACCGTGCACCAGCCTCGATATTCCAGACATCGTAACGCCCGATCAGGGTGCAGGTCCCGATCGCGTCGGTATCCTCAAACCTGGGAATGAAGACCCGTGTCGCTCCGCAGTTCGAACAGACAACCTGCGCCTGCGCGGAGACTGCTTTTATGATCTGGTCGACATCCTCGCCGCAGTGGTAGCAGCGGGTGCGGTGCCGGGTGAAGATGAACCGCTCACTCATGCATGAGACTTGATGGCCTCCAGATAAAACCTCTGTCTCCCGCTCTGCATGCCGCGCTGTCCGGGATCTGCCGTCCGGGAATGCGACTGATGGCGAGCATGAGCACCGGCAGGTGCGAGCGCGACTGGCAGCAGGGCAGGAACGCGAGAAGATCAGGAGTTTTCGGCGGGGGTCGGGAGGAGGGCAAACGTTAAATAGCACTCCCGCACTTCTGTCGCCATCGAGGAGGTTTATGAGATGGCAGCGTTGAGAGTCGCACCGTATGTCTGTGCTTACTCGGATGAGAACGAGGAGAATCTTCATATCGAGATCGAATTACCGGGCGTCGAGAAGAAGGACATCACATTTAAGATGCAGGAGACCAGTTTCTCCATAGATGCATCCCGCGGCGACGTCCGCTACGTCGGCACCTACGCGGTCGGCTGTCCCGTCGATACTGACAGGGCAAAGGCGACCTTCAGGAACGGCCTGCTGACCGTGGATGTTCCCTACATACAACCGGTCGCGGAGGAGACGAAGGAGATCCCCATCGCGGAGTGAGGAGGGCGGGGGCCGGGCCAGGCCGGAGTTCTCTTTTTTATCCCGGGGTATCGTCGGATACCCTTCGTCCCGGCGGTGGATGGGTGGTTCCATACCGGGAGCGCCCCTTCCACCGGGAAGAGTCATCTTTATTAGCCTGCATCCTCACGTCAGAGTATGAACCCGGCACGCGGACATGACCCGAAAGCGCCAGAAGCACCGGTGCGGGAAGAAGCACCACCGAACCGGCTGATCCACGAACAGAGCCCATACCTGCTCCAGCATGCCCACAACCCCGTCGACTGGTACCCCTGGGGCAAAGAAGCTTTTTTAAAGGCACGGGAGGAAGGCAAACCGATATTCCTCTCTATCGGCTACTCGGCCTGCCACTGGTGCCACGTCATGGAGGAGGAGTCGTTTGCAGATCCGCAGGTCGCAAAACTCTTAAACGCCGTCTTCATCTGCATCAAGGTGGACCGCGAAGAGCGGCCGGATATCGACCAGGTCTACATGGCAGCTGCTCATGCGCTGACCGGGGCCGGGGGATGGCCGCTCACCATCTTCATGACCCCGGACCTAAAACCGTTCTTTGCAGCGAGTTACATACCCAAAGAGAGCCGGTACGGGATGACCGGCCTCTTGGACCTCATCCCACGGATCAGCAAGATCTGGCAGGGTCAGCGGCAGGAACTCGAGCACGCCGGCGATCAGGTGCTGGAAGCGTTGCAGAGCGCGGCCCACACCCCTCCAGGGGGGAGCGAACTCTCGGAGGCGATCCTCGATGAGGCCTACGAGACCTTCTTCCGGATCTTCGACGGGGAGAACGGCGGGTTCGGGGACGCGCCCAAGTTTCCGGCACCACACAACCTCATATTCCTGCTCCGGTACTGGAATCGGACCGGCAAGGAGCCGGCATACACGATGGTCGAGAAGACGCTGCATGCCATGCGGCGGGGCGGGATCTTCGACCAGATCGGCTACGGGTTCCATCGCTACTCGACGGACGCAGAGTGGATCGTCCCGCACTTCGAGAAGATGCTCTACGACCAGGCGCTCCTCGTTCTGGCGCATACGGAGACCTACCTCGCGACAGGGAGGGAGGAGTTTGCCAGGACCGCCCGGGAGGTGATTGCCTATGTCCTGCGGGAGATGACCGATCCGGGCGGCGGCTTCTACTCAGCGGAGGACGCGGACAGCGAAGGCGAGGAGGGGAAGTTCTACCTCTGGACGAAGGCCGAGATCCTGCAGGTTCTCGGGGAGGAGGACGGTGAGCGATTCTCCCGCATCTTCGGCGTCACGGAGCCGGGCAACTACCGGGAGCAGCCGGGTGGGAGGAGAACGGGCAAAAACGTCCTCCGCCTGCGGCGCCCGCTGGCGTCATGGGCTCACGAGTTCTCGACCTCGGAGGAGGACCTGGCGTGGTTTGTGGAAGGGGCCCGGCGGAAGCTCTTTGCGGCCCGGGAAGAGCGGGGCCGCCCGGCAAAGGACGACAAAATCCTCACCGACTGGAACGCCCTCATGATAGCCGCTCTCGCCAGGGCCGCCCGGGTCTTCGACGACCCGGAGTACCTGGCGGCGGCGGAGAGGGCAGCCGCGTTCGTCCTCAAGAGCCTGCGCCTGCCGGACGGGCGGCTCCTCCACCGCTACCGGAACGGGGAGGCCGGCCTCGCCGCGACCCTCGATGATTACGCGTTCATGCTCTGGGCCCTCATCGAGGTCTACGAGGCTTCGTTCTCCCCGGGCTACCTCAAAACGGCCACCGAACTCTCCCGGGACCTGGTCGCCCACTACTGGGACTGCAGCCATGGGGGGTTCTTCTTTGCGCCGGACGACGGAGACACCCCCGTCCGCCAGAAAACGGCCTATGACGCGGCGATTCCCTCCGGGAACAGCACGGCCATGTATGCCCTCTTCGTCCTCGGTCGGATGACGGCGAACCTCGAACTCGAAGAGACGGCGAACCGGATACGGCACGTCTTTGCCGACGCCGTCCGCGATACCCCTACCGCCTACTCCTACTTCCTCACCGGCCTTGAGTTCATGCTGGGGCCGAACTTCGAGGTGATCATAGCCGGCGTTCCTGGTGCAGAGGATACGAGAGCAATGGTCAGCGTTATCCGGTTGCACTATACGCCCGACACCGTCGTCATCTTCCGCCCCACTGATGAGGAAGAGCCGGAGATTACAAGAATAGCCGGATTTACCCGGGATATCGTGACGATCGAGGGGAGAGCGACAGCGTATGTCTGCACCAACTACGCCTGCGACATCCCGACAACCGATCCCGACGAGATGCTCCGGCTCATGAAAACGACCCAAAGGCCGCCGGAGCCGGTCATCTGACGGCAGGATTATAGTATCATTTGACGGAGTGATACCCCGCGGGCGCAAGTTCCCGCGAGGAGTCAGATATGATGATGCGAAACGGAGTTGATATGGCGAAGGTGAACGCCCGTGTTGAAGCCATGCAGAAGGACCCGGCAGAGGGCAAAAGAACCCTCTCCGGCATCACCAGCTGGAACGGCGGTGCGCACTCCACCACGATCGTCCGGAACTTCGCCATTCCGGCCGACGAACCGGCCGCCCTCGGCGGGACCGACCGGGGAGCGAGCCCGATGGAGCTGGTGCTCACCGCACTTTCCGCCTGCATCGCGATCTCTATCGCCTACAGCGCGGCTGAAGATGAGGTTGAGGTCCGTTCCATCGATATCGATGTCGAGGGCGACCTCGACCTCAGGGGGCTCTTTGAGGTCTCCGGCGATGTTCGGCCGGGTTTTGAGGAAGTTCGGGTGACCGTCCGGATGGGTGCCGATGCACCGCGGGAGAAGATCGAGGAACTCGTGAGCCGCGGCTACCGGCGCTCGCCGGTCGCGGACTCGCTCGAGGAGAGGGTGCCGGTCAGGGTCTCTCTCGCACAGGAGTATACGGGGGCGATGTGACTGCTCGCCCGGAAAAAGACGACTGTCTCTGGATAGCCCGGAACCATTTTTTGAGGAAAACGCTGCAATAAAAGGAAGGGAATGGGGTTCAATCCTTAACCAACGGGTAGTTCGCCGCCTCCCAGCCGATGGTGCCGCCGAGCAGGTTGATAACATGCCGGAACCCGTGCTTCTGGAGGATGCTTGCCGCAAGGCTCCCCTTGAACCCGACATCGCAGTGGACGACGATCTGTTTCTCCTCCGGGACTTCCTCCAGATGCTCTTCGAGGTGCCCGACGTAGATGTGGTGGGAGCCCCGGATGTGGCCGTTCTCCTCCCGGTGCTTGATATCCCGCACGTCGAGGATGTAGATCGCCGGGTCGTCCAGGTGCTCCGCGAGGTCGGAGGGGGACCAGGTGCCGGTCCTCTCGATCCTCTCGCCCTGCTTGAACCAGGCCGGAAATCCACCGGCGAGGTATCCGGCAATATTGTCGTAGCCAAGCCGCACGAAGTGGCGCACCACACGACCCATCTCCAGGTTGAAGTCGTCCACGAGGACGATCGGGTTCTCGTAGTTCAGGTAGTAGCCCATGTAGAGGGGAAGGCCCTCCCGCCAGATGTTGGTGGTTCCCGGGATATGCCCCCCGGCGAAGCTCGTCGGCGACCGGATGTCGACGACCTGCGCCTTCCGGCCCAGGAGAGAGCGTATCTCCCGGGCCGTATAGGCTCGCAGGTGTGGCAGGTTGTAGATCAGAGGGGGACCGTCTTTGTTGAGTTTTCGCATCATCGTAAAATACGGCGGCTCATAGAGCCGCTCGTTCACCTTATAATCGACAAACTCTTCCTCCCCCATGGAGAGCAGCGGGTTCGTCGCCGCCTCAAAACCTATGGTCGTGTACTCCCGGTCGCTGATATTCCCGCCGCAGACCGAACCGGCGCCGTGGGCGGGGCAGACGATCACGCCGTCAGCGAGCGGGAGGATCTTATCGTGCAGGCTTGCATACAGCATCTCCGACATCTCCCGCCGCTGGTCTTCGCCGGCAAGGTCGGTCCTCCCGACATCACCAGCGAAGAGCGCATCGCCCGTAAAGACCATCAGCGGGTCGTCGGAGACCGACAGGTCCCGCATCAGGAGGGATATGCTCTCTACAGTGTGGCCGGGCGTCTCCAGGACCTCAACCTCGAACGGTCCGAGTCTGAATGTCTCCCCTTCCTCGACGCCGGTGCCGAACCCAAACTCTTCCCGTGCCCCGTGGAAGATCTCCGCTCCAGTCGGGCAGGCGAGTTCCCGGGAGCCGCTGACGTAATCCTCGTTCTTATGCGTCTCAAAGATTCTGGTGATCTTCATGTTCTGGCGTTCGGCGATGGTCGTGTAGGCCAGGCAGTCACGCCTCGGATCGATGACCACCGCCTCGCCGCCCGCCCCTATGATATATGAGTTGTGAGCAAGGATATCAGACTTGATCTTCTCAAACAGCATCCGTGTGCATCTCCCCGGCGGGGTTCCGCCGCCCGTTCCGATGCGCCGGAATACGGAAGAAGTGTATAAAAAGGTTTCTGGGAATACGGAGAGAAAGGCAGACGCTACTGCCCACCGCCCGGACACCGGTCGTCACGAGGCAGGCGGGACTGCTCACCCAACCGTGCGGTCCTGACCGAAAGAATGCTTCCCACAGCCTTGAACGCATCCTCAAGCTCCGAGAAGTTCGGGATCCGGCAACTCCGCAGGATACGCAGGCCGCTCCTGATACTATCGCCGCCAAGCATGCAGCCCACCACCATCTTCTCCGTGTTCCGGGAGAGCCGGACGATCTCGTTTGCAACGTGCGCCGGATCGGCGAGCGTGGTTGGCACGGCGATAACAAACGCTATGTCCCAGAAGTCCTGGTGTCGGATCAGAACATCAAAGAGAGCGGCGAACCGGGCCGCGTCGGCGTCTCCGACGATATCCATGGGGTTTGCGTGGTTCCAGAACTGAGGGAGGAACGCGTTGAGTTCACGGACCACATCGTCGGGGAGGTCGACCATATCGATCCCGTGCGTCTCGGCGTAGTCGGATGCGAGGACGGCGAACCCTCCCGCACTGGTGACGGCGATCGCGCGTTTCCCCTGCGGGTAGCCTTCGGACGCCAGGAGCTCCGCCAGGTGAAAGGCGTCCCGCAGGCCCCGGGCTGGGATCACCCCCGCCTGCCTGAACGCCGCGATGTAGACATCGTAACTCCCGGCAAGCGATCCGGTATGGGATGACGCCGCGGCCTTGCCCTTCCGGGACGACCCGGACTTCACCGCCACCACCGGTTTTTTCCCGGCGACCTCGCGCATGACATGCATGAAACCGCGCCCATCCTGGATCTCCTCGATGTAGAGGGTGACCGATCGGGTCTTTGGGTCCTGCTCGGCGAACCGGAGATAGTGCTCAAACCCGAGGTCCGCCTGGTTGCCGACGCTGATCACGCTCGAAAACCCAAACTCCTCCGGGAGGCTCCAGTCGACGACGGTGGTGATGATCGCGCCGCTCTGGGAGATGAAGGCCACATCCCCGGGCCTCGGTGAGACCGGGTCGAACGTGGCGTTGATCCCCTGATGCGGCATCATGATCCCGAGGCAGTTCGGGCCGATGATCCGGATACCGTGCCTGCGTGCGATCTTCACAACCACCTCTTCGAGTGCCGCGCCAGCGCCACCGATCTCGCGGAACCCGGCAGTAACGATGACGGCGAGCCGGACGCCTTTCTCCCCGCACTCCTCCATCACCCCCGGGACGAGGTGGGCCGGCACGGCGATGACCGCCCAGTCGACCGGGCCCGGGATATCCGCAACAGAGGGGTAGGCCGTTTTCCCGAAGAGTTCTTTCCGGGCCGGGTTGACCGGGTAGAGGTTCCCCGGGAAGGAGAGCAGGTTCCGGAGGACGGAGTAGCCCACCTTGTTCGGGCTCGCGGATGCGCCGATCACGGCGATGGATTCCGGGTAGAGGATATCCGGGGGTGCCCGGATGCTGAGGCGGGCGGCCTCGCCCCCGGCAGTATCCCCAACGATGATCCTCGCATCGACGACGCTGGCTCCTTCTTCAGAGACGATGACCGGGTTGAGATCGAACTCCCGGATCTGCGGGTTCTCGGTGAACTGGCGCGCCATCGTTGCGATGACCCGGACGAGCGCCTCCTCGTCCTTCGGGGACTCCCCCCGGTATCCCCGGATGAGCCGATAGCCTTCAATCTCCCGGACCATTGCACGGATATCGTCGTCGGTGACGGGCAGCACACGGATGGAGATGTCCTCAAGGAGTTCCACGAGCTTCCCACCGAGGCCGAACGTGACGACCTTCCCGAACGACGGGTCGGTCTTCCCGCCGATCAGCACCTCGAGCCCTCCGGGCATCTGCTTCTCCACGATGATGCCGGTGACCACCGCATCCGGGGCACGGGAGGCGCTGTTTTGCATGATCGTATGGTATGCTTCTTCAGCGTCGTCCGGCCCCTCGATCCCGGTGATGACTCCGCCGACATCGCTTTTGTGGACGATCTGCGGCGATACGACCTTCATGACGACAGGGTAGCCTATCCGCCCGGCGGCCGCCCGGGCATCGCCGGCGCTGGTGGCGAGGTGATGGGGCGGCACGGGTATCCCGCACGTCTCCAGCAGGCGGTATCCTTCAGATTCGGTTAACATTCTCTCCGGCATGGATATCCCTCAATCGTATGCGGTCGTGCCCGGGCTGCATGACCGGTGTCTCCATTCCAGGGATTGGGCCGGCCGCCCATAATAGTTATCCAGCTCCCGGGAGCGGGTCCGGTCCCCGCCGGAGGGCGCGGCAGAGGAGGCATACAGAGGGTCCGGGTTCCACGAGACGGGAGAAGCCGGTCGGCATCCGGGGTCTCTGCACCGGCACATGGTACTACGAACCGGAGCTGAATCATACCGAGTAGATCCCTATTCGGTAACTATAATAAACTGTGTTACGACAATTGATGATAGTATGTCGCCGTTTCGATCTACAGGAATCCTCACCGCCGCGGTGCTTGCGGCCCTCGTTGTGCTTATGCTCGCCACCGGGTGCACCGGCACCGAGACCGGTCCGACCGTCGCCCAGAGCGGCCAGACGGCCACGATAACCGATGGATTCGGCCGGACCGTCACCGTCCCGTCGCCTCCGGAGAGTGTCGTCTGCTCAGGCTCAGGGTGTCTCCGCTACCTCGTCTACCTGCAGGACCAGGACCTCGTCGTCGGTGTCGACGACATCGAGAAGAAGGAACAGACGATAGAAGGCCGTCCCTACGCCCTCGCCTACGGGTCGCAGTTCAAAGGGCTCCCGCTGATCGGTGAGTTCCGGGGTAAGGACGACCCTGAGAAGATTCTCGCGATCAGCCCGCAAGTCATCTTCAAGACCGGTTCGAGCGGAACGGCATACGGGACAAGTGCCGCCGAGGCTGAGAAACTCCAGGAGAAGACAGGCATCCCGGTCGTGGCGTTCCCGTACGGCTCGCTCAGAAACGACGCCGAGAAGGCCGAGATGTACGGCGGTCTCCGCGCGATGGGTCAGGTTCTCGGGAGAGAAGACCGGGCCGAAGAGGTGATCGCCTACATCGAGGCGACGATGGCCGACCTCGAGCGCCGGACCGGCGAGATCCCTGAGGCTGAACAGAAGGAGGTCTACGTCGGCGGCGTCTCTTCAGCAGGCGCTCACGGTATCATCTCCACCGAACCGGCCTACCCGCCGTTTTCTTGGGTGCACGCGAAAAACGTTGCCGCAGGTCTCGGCACGGCGCATGCCGATGTCGCGAAAGAGGCGCTCGTCGACTGGGACCCCGGATACATCTTCATCGACGTCGGCACCATCCAGATGGAGGGCGGCGGGGCGATCGATGAACTGAAGAACGACGCGGCGCTCGCGGGCCTCTCCGCCGCGAAGGAAGGCCGGATCTACGGCGTCCTCCCGTACAACTTCTACAACACGAACTACGAGACCGTGCTTGCCGACGCCTACTTCGTCGGGAAGACCCTGTATCCCGACCGGTTCGCCGATGTCGACCCCATCAAGAAGGCAGACGAGATCTACACCTTCTTCCTCGGCAAACCGGTCTTTGGCGACCTGAACAGCCAGTACAGGAACTTCGGATTCGCGGAGATCCCGCTGTAGCGCCGGGTCGAGAAGGAGGATGTGAAAAGATGCACTTTGCAGACGGGACCATCCCGAGAGACTACCTGGGATACGTGCGGCGCAAGTACCTCTGGATCCTCGGCGGGATCATCCTCCTCTTCATCCTCCTGATCGTATCCATATCGGTCGGTGCGGCCGGTCTCCCCCCGTATGACGTCTTTCTCTCCCTCGTGAACGGCACCATCGACCGGATTTATCTGTTTCTTCACCCCGACGCCGCTATGAGCGTCTCCAACGCAGACCGGATCGTCTGGAACATCCGCCTCCCGCAGGCGCTCGCCGCGATCGTCGCCGGGGTCGGGCTCTCGGTGGCAGGTGTCGCCATGCAGTCGATCCTCCGTAACCCGCTCGGATCCCCGTTTACACTCGGCATATCGAACGCCGGTGCCTTTGGGGCGGCCGTCTCGGTCATCCTCCTCGGCACAGGCCAGATGCACTCGACGGTTGCCGACGCCGTCACCTTGAGCAACCCCTACCTGACGACGATCGTAGCATTCGCCTTCTGTCTCCTTGCCACCACTGTGATCCTGCTCATATCCCGTATACGCGGGGCATCCCCTGAGGTGATGGTACTCGCCGGCGTTGCCCTCTCCTCCCTCTTCACGGCGGGGACGATGTTCCTCCAGTACTTCGCCGACGACACCCAGCTCGCCGCGGTCGTCTTCTGGACCTTCGGCGACGTCAGCCGGGCCGGCTGGCAGGAACTCGGAATCATGACGCTCGTCGTTATAGCGGCCTGTCTCTTCTTCGTCGCGAACCGCTGGAACTACAACGCGATCGACGCCGGTGACGAGACCGCAAAAGGACTCGGTGTCAGCGTCGAGCGGGTTCGGGATATTGGGATGGTCGTCGCAGCGCTCGTATCCGCCGTGATCGTCTCGTTTCTGGGGGTCATCGGGTTTGTGGGGCTCGTCTGCCCGCACATGGTGAGGAGAATCATCGGCGACGACCAGCGATACCTGATCCCGGGCTCCTGCGTCATAGGCGGGGTTCTCCTCCTCGCCTCGGACACCGTCGCACGGGTCATTGTGGCACCGTATATCCTCCCGGTAGCCGTGCTCACGGCCTTTCTCGGCGCACCGATCTTCATCTACCTGCTTCTCGTGGGGTATCGGCGATGATTCTCGACGTTGACGGTGTGGCGTTCACCTACCGGAGTTCCCCGGTCATCCGGGATATAACGTTCAGCCTCAGCCCACACCAGGTTCTCGCAATTCTCGGGCCGAATGGTGTTGGAAAGACGACGCTCTTAAAGTGCATGAACGCCATCCTGCGGCCGAAAACCGGGTCTGTCCTCGTCGAGGGGACGGACCTCCTCACCGCGGACCGGATGGCGATCGCCCGGAAGGTAGGCTACGTCCCGCAACGGTGTGAGGTCGGTCGGATGACCGCATTCGACGCTATCCTCCTCGGCCGCCGGCCGCACATCCGGTGGGACGTAACGGAGGCGGACCTCCGGATCGTCGAGGCAGCAGTCCGGATGCTCCGCCTCGAAGATCTCTCGCTCCGGTACATCGATGAGATGAGCGGCGGGGAACTCCAGAAGGTGAGCATTGCCCGGGCGCTCGTGCAGGAACCCCGGGTGCTCCTCCTGGACGAACCGACAAGCAGCCTCGATCTCAAAAACCAGCTTGAGATCCTCGAGATCGTCCGGCGCGTGACGGCGGACCACGACGTTGCCGCGGTGATGACGATGCACGACCTGAACATGGCGCTCCGCTATGCTGACCGGTTCATTCTCTTAAAGGACGGCGTCATTCATGCCGCGGGCGGACCCGATGTGGTGACGCCGGAGATCATCGAGGCGGTCTACGGCGTCCCCGTGACGCTCGAGCGCTACAACGGGTTCTCCGTCGTCGTCCCTCTGGCACCGGAGAGTGCCTGCCCGGAAGGTGGGTTCCCCGAGAGCCCGGGTAACGTATAAGTCCACCGTCATCGATATGCGCGCCAGGCATGGTGCTCGAGATGCTCATCGGGATCACCGAAACGGTCCTCGGGACGTTCGGGGGGCTCTTCATCGTCTACGGAGCGGTGATTGCGATCATCGAGCTCCTGGCGCGGGAGACGCGCCTTCGGGAGCGGAGTTACCACGACATCCGGTGGGTGTTCACCACGCGCATCCTGATCGGCCTCGAGTTCTTCGTTGCCGCCGATGTCTTGAAGACAATCCTTGAACCGACGCTCCAGGACCTGATCGTCCTCGGGTCGCTCGTCACTATCAGGACCGTCATAAGTTATTTCCTCGGGAAGGAGGTGAGCGAACTCCCCGAGGACAAAAAAGTCTGAGGAAGAGTGGGGGCCGGGGCTCGCGGTCACCCGCTCTTCGGGCTCCGCGGGGCCGTTAAGTGCTCGTGAGCCTTCCCGACCACCCGTTTCGAGTTCCCGAAGGTGATCGCCCGGAGCGCCTCATCATACGGGAGCCACTGGTAGGCGATATGCTCGTCCGAGAGCGTCACCGCCTCTTCCGGGGTCTCGATCAGGTAGTAGGCGACCTCCTTGTAGACCGTGTGCCCCCGGCGCTGGAAGAAATAGTGAATCTCCTCCCGGAACCCGGGTATGAACGTGGCCCGGGTGATCCCGGTCTCTTCCTCCAGTTCGCGGAGCACCGTCTCCTCCTCGCTCTCGCCGCGCATGCCGTGCCCCTTCACCAGGTCCCAGTGCCCGGCCCCGTACTGCAGGATGAGGTACTGGAGATCCGTATCCCGGCGGACGACGACAGCCCCGTATGACTTCTCTTTTGCCATGGCCTTTTCAGTCCCGTATAGCAGATCCTCCTGCCCCTGCGAGTTCACGCCCGATGACCCGGAAGTCCTCTTCCAGGGCCTCCCGGTATGCCGGGTTGTAGAGCGCGGCGGCGGGGTGGAGGGTGGGGATGAGGCGAACCGGGTGGCCGAAGAGGACCGCGGGGTAGACGGTCCCCCGGATCTCCGTGATCCGGTCAAATTCAACCGGCAGGGAGGAGAGGATGTACCTGCTCGAATGCCGGCCCAGCATCACGATCACCTTCGGCCTGACGACCCGGATCTGCTCTTCCAGGTACGGGGTGCAGGCCCGGATCTCCTCATCCCTGGGGTCACGGTTCTCAGGCGGCCGGTGCTTTACAATGTTGGCGATGAAGATGTCACCTCGAACGAGACCGATACCCGAGAGGAGGCCATCGAGGAGTTTTCCTGCCCGTCCCACAAACGGCCTCCCGGTGAGGTCTTCCTGCTTACCCGGCGCTTCGCCGATGAGCATGAGGTCGGCCCCGGCATCCCCCTCCCCGGGGACAGCATGGTGGGTGTTCTCCCAGAGAGGGCACTTCCGGCACTCGTCGATGACGGCGGCAAGCCTCTCTATCGCTACCTCTCTCCCCGTCTCCTGCACCATGCCCACACTATTGAGGATAACTCGTATAACCTTCTTATGTATTGCGTTTTGCCGCCGGCGGACCTAACCTCACCCACTCTGGAGCGACCCGCGAAGAGGTATGAGGCGGTGCCACCCCTCCGGCTACGGTTCTCACCAGCCGGCGCGGCACCGTTTTCGTGCTCATAGAGGCCGGTTTGAGTAAAGAAGTTATCTGGAAGGCCCAACGTTTAGATGTGTGTCACAGAAAAGGCATATAGAGGAACGTTGATTTCTCATGCGTGGATACCGGAATCGGTATCTCGAGATGCGCGGGGTCCCCCCATCCCCGGTTGATGCCCCGGATGAAGAGCCCCGCATGCCCGGAGGCAACAGGATGTACGCACTCCGTGTACTAGTGCAACGATTCCCAATTACCGGCACTCTCAACGGAGGAGAAGTATTGATCTTTTTCACACTATCCGGGGGGTTGCCTCTCGGGAGATGGCTTGTCCCCGGTATCCCCACGTACTGCCCCACCCCATGGCGATAGCCACCACGGTCCAGTGCACGAGGAGATTC
>DANY01000026.1 GCA_002501655.1 Methanoculleus sp. UBA303 | reverse complement strand
CCCGCCCCTCAAGGGGCGGGGGCAGTTATGGCGATACCCAGGTGAAAGCCGTGCCCCGGATTGCAATCAATCGGAAACACCCAGATGAGATCTCAACAAAGTTGAGTATCAGTTGTTTCGTAGGGCACTACCGGGGATTCACCCCCGGTACCTCGACCGGACCCTTGCCGGGAGAATGCTCTGCCGGAAGACCTGCTCGAAGTAGCGGTCCGTCATCCCGGCAATGAAATCTCTCACGCGCTCCTCCGGCGCGGCGGCGGCGATATATCGCGGGGATACCCACGGCGCATTGATGAGATCTTCATACACCAAGGAATCCTCGCGCTTCCCCTTGATATCCTCAAGGATGCGGTCGAAGAGGTACCGGAACATGAACCGGATCTTTTCTTCGTTCTTCAGGAGCCTCTCATTCTCGTAGATGTGGTGCATGTTGAAGTCCTTGAAGGCCGCAACACACGCCGACGCCTCACCAGAGAAGGCTATGCAGTCGGCGTCGTAACTCATCGTGATGATGTCCTTGATGAGGACGTCGAGCACTGTGCGGTTGATTCCCGAAAAATCCACCTTTCTCCTCCCGGCGATCCCGAAGAGGGCCATGCAGTTCTCCGGGAAATCCTGCAGGTCCCGCTCACCGATGACCTCAACCTCGAGGGCGTCCTGGAGGTCGCGGCCTAGGTAGGAGATGCTGTCGGCGCACCTGACGACACACCCTTCGGCGGTGAGGGGGAGGGCATCGCCCCCGCTCTTGATCTTCCCCAGTTTCTCCGCAAACGAGTCCCAATCAGCCTCGCCCTCGACCATGAGGCTCCGGTCGTGGGCTTCGCCGTTGTGGCAGAGGATCCCGTCGAGCACCTGCAGGGTAAGGTTGCAGTCCTCGACATCGTCGAGGAACCGGACGCTCTGGACGTTGTGCTGGAACCCCCCAATCCCGTGCCCCCTGCAGAGTTCGTCGAGGAACTTCTCCCCGAGGTGCCCGTAGGGGACGTGGCCGATGTCGTGGCCGAGGGCTATCGCCTCGATCAGGTCCTCGTTCAGGCCGAGTGCTCGTCCTATAGTTCTCCCGATCTTCGAGACAAGCTGGACGTGGAGGACGCGGTGGGTGATGTGGTCGTTCTCGACGAGGTAGAAGACCTGGGTCTTGTCGATGTAGCGCGAGTAGGCCTTCGAGTGGATGATCCGGTCGGCGTCCCGGGAGAACGGCGGCCGGATCACCGGCTCCTCGGGCCTGTGGCCGGATCGCCGGAGGTACTCGGCGTTCCTGGTTGCCCGGGGCGAGAGGAGGAGTTCGCGGTCGGCCATGCTCCTGGCCATCCGATCAAAGATGCTTTGCGGGATCTCCATGGGGTGTCCTCTCCGGGTTGTGACGGCGCCCCCAGTTATTTCCATAGTGCAGGTTCCGCCGGGAGACCTTCCGATAAGAGGTCTCGGTGGGGAGAGGGGATATGGTTTTCTCTTCTGGTGAGGGGCATCCGACGACGGGGCCGGACCCGGAGGAAGCATCAGAAGAACCGGTATCCAGAGAGATTGATCACTGACACCTCTCTTCTCTCCAGTATCGGGAGTCTATTGCGACATCACAAAGAGGTATAGAAATGGATCGGGCTTCCATTCAGATAGCCTCGCCTGTATCTCCATGGCTCAAATAAACCGTTCGTTCAGGTGGGGTTTGCCAATCTTACACCCACAACCGCAGGCATGTATTTTTACCGACAGTTATATAAAATAATTAATATAATTGGCGCCGGCAGCTGGTTGCCCTGGCGACTCTCACTGCCGTATCACCGGGAGCGTGCGATCTCATCGGAGAAACGCACGGGTATCCGAACACAGGACAGGGCGACGACGGCTCAAAGGTATATGAGGTGATGTCCATGATGCGAAGAAGAGCAGCAGGCGGCCCGCAGGCTCGCGAAGAGGCCGGTGGCACACACCGGTACAAAATGAAAGAACGGCTCATCGATATCGGAGACGATTACTGGATCGAGAACGCAGTGGGGGAGCGGGCGTTCAAGGTGGACGGAAAAGCGCTCCGCGTCAGGAACACCCTGATCATCCAGAGCAAGGAGGGTCAGGACCTCTACAAGATCCAGGAGAGGATGCTCCGTATCAAGGACACCATGGAGATCGAGAAGGGCGGAGGCGGCACGGCAGCCACGATCAAGAAGGCCCTGATCGCGCCGCTCCGGGACCGGTGGACGGTTAGTATCCCCGGAGAGGAAGACTGGGATGTGCAGGGCAACATCCTCGACCACGAGTACCGGATCAGTGCCGGTCGGGAGCGGGTTGCCGAGGCCTCAAGAAAATGGTTCCGGATCCGGGACACCTACGGCGTGGAGGTGGAGCCGGGACATGACGACGCGCTCATCCTCGCCGTTACGGCGGCGATCGACCAGATGGCGCATTGATTGGCCGCTAGGGGAGAAGAAACGAGCGAGGGGGATCGGCGCTTCAATGCAGACAACGTCTACAGAAGTGCCGGACGGGCGCGGACAGCCTGATTGGGGAGGTAGGGCAGTCAACTACCCCCGACTGAAGTCGGGGGCATGATACCGTAGGTGGTACCACGCTCTTTACAGGCTTGCGATTCCACCTCTCTCCTGGTGTCAGGGGAGCAGACCGCAATAGGCCGGTTGACGGCGGCCCTGGCAGCAATGTTCCTGGCTGCATTCAGATCGGCGTTCTCCGTATGTCCGCACGCGAGGCAGCGGAACGCTGCCTGGGTCTGGCGGTTGTCGGAGTGAACGAACCCGCAGGCACTGCACTGCTGGCTCGTGTATGCCCCGTCGATCACCGTCACCAGAACCCCGGCCCTGCGGGCCTTGTACTCGATGAAGGATCGAAGTTGATGGAACGCCCATTTATGGTGTCGCTCGCGCTGGTCATGTCTAACCGTAGTCCGCAGGAGGATGCCCTTCAGGCCTTCCAGGGCAATCCCCTGCTTCGTGCCTTCTGCCGCGCAAACGATCTGCTTGCTGATGACGTGGTTGGTATCGGTCTTAAACCGGCGCTCTCTGCCGGAGATCTTTTGCGGTTTCCGCTTGGCCGACTTGGTTCCGACCTTCTGGAGAACACCCTTGAGTCTGCCGTACCGCTTCCGCACCTTCTCGGTGGCGTCGCTGGAGAAGGTTGCTCCGTCGCTCGTGGTGGCGATCTTCACCACCCCGAGATCGACCCCGAGGTACTCGGATGGTTCGGCAGGCTCGGCATCCGGGGTCTCCACGGTCGCGTAGAGCCAGAACGCCCCATCCCGGTAGACGAGGTCCGTCTGCTTGACGATCGTGACTGCCGGGAAATGATCGGGTTTGCTGTACCGGGGTTTGATCCGACCCCTCAGTGTCCAGATACTCACCCGGTTCCGGCCGAGGGAGAGTACCCGGGCATCGTAGCAGATGGCCCCGTGCTCCCGGAACGAGAGCTCGGGGAGAGTCTTCAGGGGGTTGCCGAGGGCGGCCAGAACCTTGTTCTGCTCCTTGATCGCCTCTTTGGTGCTCCGGTAACTCCCGGCAACCTTGCGGATGGCAAGCTGGGCCATCTGCGCCGAGAGCCCGAAGGTCTCCCGGACGTGGCGGTACAGCCGCTTCTGCAGACCGATGTTGGAGAACTGTCGTTCAGAAAAGGCAACCGGCGAAACCGCGTTGCAGGCTGCATTGTACCGCTCCATCGTGGCGAACAGCATCTGCCGTTCCTCAGGAGACGCAACCAACCGCAACTTCGTCACCGATTGCATACACCGTTTCGGTTGGTGTTCACCCGGCATAAAGAATATCCCTGCGGGGCGAAAGTGGATCGTGATATGCGGAGGGCCGATTCCTCCCCCGACGAAAAGAAGGGGGGCTCCTCGGCCCAAGATCCTGAAATCGGTGCTTGTCCGGACGGCGGAGATTATGATGATTATCCCAAGTTTGCCATTTGGCTTCTGGAGGTGCTTCATGCCCCAAAAATGTCCAAGATCGTCAGAATAGAATTTGACAGTTGAGTTAAATTTGTGAGGAAAATGCACGTTTTATTATCAGAATGCCAGGTCTGTCTGAAATTTAAGGTCAAAATGAGGAGATTTCGGGAGATATTTTTCCAAATACTTGGAACTGTCAAATTGTATTCCGCCACAATCTGAGAGATTTGAGTGAAGTGGCAAACTCAGGATTATATAAATATACTTTTATATTTTGCCACTCACTGTGTCTGACCCGGCTCCGGTGTGCACACTCTCATCAGAGACAGAAAAGATCGCAGGCAGAGGCACTCTGTGCCGATGTACTCGTATTCGCAAGCTTGGGGCAATGGATCACGGGGTGCGGGCAGGCAACCAATGTATATTGTCAGGGGGATAACAGAAAATGGCTGAAGTTATGTATGGACCGATGCACCTCCTGGTCGTCGGATTCAAGAATCCGGACTTCCACGGCCAGATCCGGCAGGCGCTCGGGTCGGCGATGGAGGCGGGTACCGTCAGGCTGATCGATCTCCGGTTCGTGTACAAGGATGCGGACGGGAACGTCAGTTCCATGGAGGCCTCGCAACTGAGCGACGAGGAACGGCAGCGCTTCGGCGCCGCCGTCGGAGCGCTCATGGGCCTCGGCGCCGGCGGGGAAGAAGCAGCACGGAGAGGCGCTGAGGCCGGCGCGATGGCGGCTGCCCAGCGGACCTTCGGTATGACCGAGGAGAACGTCCGGCGGATCTCCGAAATTATCCCGAACAACAGCGCTGCCGCGGTCTTCCTCATCGAGCACCTCTGGGCAAAGGAGCTCAAAGAGGCGCTCCGGGATGCCAACGCGTACCTCATCGCCGAGGGCATAGTCACCCCGGAAGCGCTCGTGATGGCCGGAGCGGCACTCGAGGAGGCGGTCGAGGCTGCGGAGGAAGAGGAGAAGAAGCCGATGGTGGCACCGGCACAATAACTCTCTCATTTTTTATCGGGTTCACTCCTTTCTCGCGGCGGCAAAGCCGGCTATTTATCGGACCTTTTGCCGAGGCGAACGTGGGCGATCTGTATGATGCGATAATAACCCTATCTTCGGCGACAAAAGAGGGCGGGAGCCCATACAAGTAGAACACCATCAGCGACTACGTGCGGTTTTTGAAACGGTTCTACCTCTGGCTTATTGAGAACGAATATTTGTCGATTCCGCTCGCCAGGGTCAAGGGGATCAAACCGCCAGCATATGACCAGATGACATTTCTGCCTACATGAGGGCGTATGGCATGAACATCGTCCCGGATATTGGCAACTATGTTCGAATCCAGAAGCACAGGAGGATGTTGCACTGTGCGGGGCTACACTGAGCCAAAGGCATGGGAGCATAAACGTGGCGAGGAGTATCTTTGTGGGAAGCATCCCAAACGAGGAGGTCGTCCCAAAAGGGTCTGCTAACCTCCGGTACACTCTGATCGGAGCACTTACGTTCAAGGTTTCTTCCCTCTGGACAATATCAGAGGCCAGGGTGTTGAAACGGCTTTCCACCGGGTATCGCCACGTGGGGGAGGGACCGGGAGGGGGTGTCCCCCTCCCGATAAAGGTGTTTTGGGACAACTTCAAGGCAATATCTCTTTGGTATAAATCCCATTTGTATAAACAGAGAGGTCATCCCAATACTCTCGCGATCATGACGCTGCATGCCAGGTGAATCAGTCCCATGAATGAGTGCTCATACCGCTCGTATCGTGGGACAATCTTCTTAAATGCTTCAATCCAGCTGAAGAACCGTTCAACGGCACTGCGTTTCTTGTAGAGTTCCGAATCGAACCAGAACGGTCTTCCGCGTTTCGGATGTTTCCGGGATCTTCGATTGGCCGGGATATTGCTCTTGATCCCTCGTTTCCGGTTGTATTGTCGGATCTCCCGTGCATCGTAGGCTGCATCTGCGGAGATGATCCTGAGACGAACTTGCACCTCGGGAATCTCAAATGCTTCGAGAGTTGGCTCGTAGAGCCGGGAATCATGGGTATTTGCCGGTGCAACCGTGCAGGCAAGCGGGAGGCCGTGCCGATCGACCAGAGCACTCAGTTTATTCCCGTTTACCTTTTTATAGCCATCATAGCCGGTTGATCCCCTTTTTTAGCCTGAATGTCCTTGGTATCTGTCGCACAATGCGAGAGATCGATTTTCTTGATCTCGTATCCGGATCGGAGAAGGTTGAGGAAGATCGTCTGATACACTCCCTTCTCACAGAGTTCGAGATGGTACCGGTGAACCGTTGATTTGGTGCCGTATTTCGCCGGTACATCGAGCCAGGAGCATCCGGTGGTCAGAACGTACAGGATGCCGTTGATCAGCCCGCGGGGATCACATCGGGGTCGACCGATATGCGGCTTTGTTGGGGGGAGGTATTTCTGAACAATCTCCCAGAGATCATCGTCAATTTCCCGGAATGCCATGATCCCAAGTTTTATCCGAGGGGCCTTATAATTATAGGATCACCTCAGATCAAACCGAACACAGATTAAATTAAATGGGTTGATTATTGCAGCCAAAAATTAAATATGGCCGCGAATACCCATCATTTTTAGAGGACTTTTATGCACAAAACCAAAGGGCAACAGCCATCAGAGGTGAGTTGTTGGGTTGCGTATCACATTGCAGCGGCAATGGGAGCGCAAATACGCATCTATGCACACCTAATGGCACAACGAAGATCAAAAATTGCGACCACGAGTCTGGATCCAGAGAAGTTATTAAGAATGACTCCAGAGAAGTTTTTTGAAACGGTTCCCAAGAGAATACTTGGTATGAATCCAGATTTGGAGCAGATCATGTTGTATATGGTCTGCATAAATGAACATCTTACGAAAATGCTGCGGTTCATACCAAAAACACCACAAGTCTGTAGGGTGATTGAGAGAGCAAACCGAGATACCATTTCACTTGCTACGACGTACTGGATTCCTAAATATGAGTGCAACCCACTTGCTGAAGATGGTGGCTTCAAAACTGCAAATGAATATCGAACTGCAGGAGAAAGACAAGAAGAGAGATGAATCGAGAAAACCTTATGAGTTTTCTGGAAGGAGTTTTAGTAGTATGTTCTCCCCATCTAATATCATGCAGATTCTCTCGCGGCTTCCTCCTCATTCAGCTCACTGGGGCGAATCGACGTTTTCAACGATTTAGGAGAGAGAATATTAAAAAGCGAGATGTATATTCGAAGTCGTCCTAAAAGTATCAAATGACCGAAGATCCACATGGTTCAGAATGCATTACACGCGTTCGCGAAGAATTGAGCAATATCCCGCGCCAAATCGCGGATACGGCTTCCCATTGGATATCGGTACGCGGGGGAGAGACTGGGAGGGGGTGTCCCCCTCCCGGTTGAGGGGTTTTGGGACGCCCTCTTCATATCAAAAATAAAAAACACCAAAAGGACATCTTATTTTCTCGTTCCAAGTTTGTTAAGATTGTAATAATCCAATGGATTATCTACCCAACTCCTCGGGTAAAACTTCTCAAAAGCCTCGTGACGCCCCCGTATTCTTTGAACGAGGACATCTCCGTCACTTAAACCAATAATCGGAGTAAACCGCTCAAGGAACATTCTACTCTCCATTTTTTGAACGTAATTGGGAACGTGATTAAGATAAACACAACTTTGTGGGCGCCAGACTCTATTGAGTTTTAATTCGTCCCTATCACAGAGGGTTTTCAAGAATAGGAAATAATCCGCGTCTAAAAACCCTCTGTGGGTGACAAGCTGCCCCAACTGCGTCCCTTCATATCTCTCTTTGATAAGATCCGCCGTGATACTTGTCCTTCTTCTGCTGGGATGAAGTCGTTGGTTACGAAGATCGTCTAAAGAGGAGAGGTATGCACTTATTCTGTCAAACGATCTATACCCTCCTGAAAATGTCTTATCCACGAATAAATCCTCGGACAGTAACTGCCCAACTATACTCCAATTATCATATTTTATGAGTGCCGCTATAAACAAAACGAACATCTCATACACCAGGAATTTATTTCCATCAAAGTCAGAATCACGGTAAGATCCTACAAAACCATCTGGAGTATCATATAGTTCCAACAACTTTCCGAAATAGTCGTATACTGTCTTCAAAGTTTCTTTATCCTTGTACCTACTTGCCAAGAGAACAGCCTCAATAAAACGATAGGTTATAGGGATGCTTGCATTAATTTGCTTGACAATGGCATCATCATATTCATTGTGCGCTGAAAAGTCAGGATAATTTCTTTCAATATCGGCTTTTATCCGGCTGAGATATTCCAGATACAATGGCGCAACGGGATCCTTTCCCGAAGAAAATGCAACCTTTAAGTCTGAGATCGTAGGACCTTGTCCGATCACCGGTGCCAACTCATCTATCCTCTCCTGTAGGTGCAAGAAGTCATTGATAAACTGGCTTGCGCCTTCACACGGAATGAAAATATTTCGGTCATCTTTGAAGATCTCTTCAATATCTCCTTTCGGATATCTGGGATCCACCCAAAAGAGAGGGTAATGACTAGTTTCTCTCGATTTAAAAATATCAACAATCCCCTTGTCACAACCAGAGTAACCGAGAACAATAACACCGTGTTCGCTTAATATTCTAATCAGTTCTTCCCTCATTAAGGGTGATAAACGTTCAAGATCTGCCGGAGTATTTTTTAACGCCCCCTTTCCAAGTGTCCCATGAGGCTTGTATACACGAATCCTTTTGCAATGGATCAATGGCTCTGAATTTTCCAGATCTTCTTCCGTTGAGATTACTTGGATATCTCTGTTTATCGCCTCAAGGGCTCTTTCGATATAGTGATCAAAATTTGTTGTTATAATGGCGCGGATAACTCCTCTTCTCGCCAGTTCTGCAATGGCCGCATGTGCCTCACCGATATCATGTCCATTGAGATAACCTTCAAGGAACTGCTGCTGATCTGGGTAGTGTGGGTAAAGGGCTCCAATCAGATCAGCATACTGCATTTTAGAATAATCACTTACAGTAAACCATCTCTCAAGATCAATCTTTTGATCAGTCTCAGGGTGACCCGCAGCATAGAGCATGCCTGCTGTTTTGAGCATCAGATCCCACGCAGTGGGAACTCCAGCATCTTTGGATACCCCAGCCCCGGCAAAGAGAATGTATTTCTTTTCCCCAGGCAGGGCACTTGCCGCAAGTTTTACGATTGGATTCATGTCATTACCCAATTACGCCCGTTCGGAACAAACACCTTTCCTAGAATGGTCAGGAGTGAACCCACACTTGTGCCTAACAGAAAAGAAAGGGTTGTACCCTCAAATATATCTAAAACCGTCAAAACCGCAGTAAGAGCGAAAACCACCACTATTGCGCCGATAAAAAGTTTAGATATCGATTGTCTATCATGTACAGCAGTTTTTTGAAGTTCAATATGTCTTTCGTAGAGATTCTGCTCGGCCTCTAGTAGGCTTTTACGATATACGACATAGTTCTCTGTCAATGATTCAATCAATTTAGTTACTTCTGGTTGATTCTTTGCTAACCATTCTAGGAAATTCGGCCCCTCAACTTCGAAAGAGGTTGTCTCAAATGGTTCTAGATCATCAGACATGAAAGAGAATACTCACATGATCCAGATTAAACTCTCGTTACTCTATAAGTCCTTAATTAATATCAATAACGGCATATAGGGGCCTAATTAGGAAAAGTAATATACCCTAGTCTTTTACGGCAGTAATTGAATAATTTGTCTAAATTTACATGTTACTGGGGACCCAGCAATAACTTGAGTGTATGATCCCTCCTCAACCATGCTCCGTGACGGCGTTCCGCCTAAAAGGTCGTCGAAGAAACTTCTGCGCTGTACGGCATTCCAGAAGAGTGTGTGGAAGAGGTAGTGGCCGCCGTTCCGGCCTGAAAATACTACCTTTAATTGGTGGAAATGGCCACCGCACCATCCCCATTATGCGACGCCGATGTTTCAGATGTCAGGTTATTGACCTGTTGATATTGGTGTTGTTTTGACTCACTGAGTGCCTGATCTATTGATTTTACTTTATCAAAGATCGATTGTGTAGTCTGATCAAATCGATCCATATTTTCTTGAATGGCCTCAATCTTCGAGTTCAAATCTATGAAGTTATGATTGGCGCTTATGTCCCTAAGATTACTGGTCGTAATAGCTGCGAGAGCGAGAATCAGGCTTACAATTGCAAATTCTGTGAGTATATCTTGAGATAGTTGATATGACAGGACTATAGGGATTGATAAATATCCTATTGCAAAAAGCGTGAATACTGCAGTTGCGAGCTGATACGACACCCAGAATTCTTTTTTGTGGTGATATCTATTCCACAGTCCAACAAAGGCTGCAACTCCAATCGCTAAAATAGGGTAGAACCGGAGAATAAGCAAAAAGACGTCATATATGAGATCCACAGTATAATCACCCTGTTTGCAAGGATAATATTAGATTCTGAATCTAATACTGAGGAAATAAGCCTTCCTATTTGCTTTTTCTCACCTTCTGCGGAAGAGTGTGTTAAGGAGGTTATCTCAGCCGCGCCCCTACGGCAACCCCTTTTTTGTTGTCACCCCGTTATATCCGCCCGCACGGAAAGTTAGGTATACCGAAAGTATCATGACAGTAGAAAGGAGAAGAAAAATATGAGCAGAAAAAAGAAAGGGAAGCAATACGAGCGTAAACGCAAAAGATATAAGTTTACACTGTCAGATGAAGCCCATGAATTCTTACAAGAATCTGTCATGAATGCGCCTCGATTCGTCGAATCTCTTATCATAAATGCTAAAACAGGATTGAGCCGGTTATTTTCACGATATCGCGAAAAGAAGGAAGCCGCTGGAGGGATTTGAACCCCCGACCTGCTGATTACGAATCAGCCGCTATACCACTAAGCCACAGCGGCAACTGCCCTACAATATTGCACGTCCGGAATTAAAAAGGTATCACCTGCCGGGGACCCGCCGGCCCGGCCCCCTCAGGAGTAACCCCGGATGGTGACGTTGCTCTCCTGGTGCGGGGCGGCCTCCGGGGCGGCGATCTTGCCGAACTTCTGCTCGTAGTCGGCGACGCTCTTTGCGAGCACCTCAACCAGGTTCTTCGCGTGCCGGGGACTTATCGAGACGATCGCCTTCGCCCTCGCCTGGTTCGTGCCGGGGATCTCGTGCAGGAAGAGGAACGTGAACTCGTCCTCCTTGTAGGCGATCTGGATCCGGTTGGAGTAGACCGGGTCGAGGTCGCCGGGGATGTTGACCGATATCTCTCGGTTAGCCATACCCTTCTTCTGTGATCTGCTCCGGCATAAGGGTTGGTTCTGGCCACATCTCTCGCTCCGGCCAGGGGGGAAGATCATCACGGCGGCCGGGACCATGCGCCGGCATAGAGTGCATCCCGCTTTATAGTGGGAGGGCATACGTCTTCTCAAACGGGACTCCCTGCACATGACCGACTACATACCGGTATCCGGCGTCGTCGCCTGCCACATCTGTCCGCGGCGCTACTACTTTGAGCGGTCGGAAGATCGTGAAGAGTCGCCCCGCTACACCGTCTGCAAACAGGTCTCCACGCACCTCGGCGACCTGCTCGAAGCGGAGCAGATATGGCAGGAGGTCCTCTGTGTCCTCCCCGACGCTCCCCCCGAGTTCCGGGAACTCCTCAATGAGTGCGTCGGTGCCTGCCGGGAGACGGCCTGGCAGACGCCGGTCCAGACCGACCTCGCCGTCGAGTCCGACCTGCTCGGCATCCGGGGCCGGGTCGACAAGGTCTTCGAGGACGGCACGTTCGCCGTCGCCCGGTCAAGCACCGCCCCGAAGGCCGGTGTATACGGCACCGACCGCCTCCGGGTCGCCTGCTATGTCGCCTGCCTCCGGGAGACCCTTGGGCGTGCCGTCGCCGGCGGCTACGTTGAGTATGTCGCTAGCGGAGTCTGCCGGTTCGTCGAGCCACAGCCCCGCGACCGGCGGGAGATGATCAAGGCGATCCGGGCGGCAAAACGGGTCGTTGCGGGCGATATCCCGCTCCGCCCTCTTCGAGCCCCCTGCGAGGGCTGCCCGCACCTCGAGCGGTGCATGGCCGGCCCCCGGCGGCTCTCGGATCTCTTCTAACTACCCTGCGTTCTCGAGCAGGGTCTTCGAGACGATATACTCGCTCTTCGCCTCCCGGGTCGTGCCGACGATCAGCCACCGCTCATCGCCGTGCTGCTCCACGACGCCCCGGGCCTCGATGACCTCTCCGGCCAGCGCCTGCCCCGAGTAGGTGTGAGTGAAGGAGAGCACCCGGGAGATCTCGTCGTGATCCACGGCGTAGACCGCAGGACTATCGAAAGAGAGGGAAGCGTCGGTGACCGTGGCCTCGATCGTCGCCCGGCCGAGCACCCTGCCTGCACCGGGGGGGACCGCATCCAGGTTCCCGTAGTCCCGTGTGTAGAGGAGGTCGAAGTAGGTTCCCTCAAACTCTCCCCGGTTCCACTTCCGCTGCTCGTGCAGGACAAAAGCGTCAAACGATATCTCCGGCACCCGCTTTTCGTAGACCTTCCGCCACATCCCGGCGCTCATCACCGGGATCACCCCGGTCCCCACCAGGTGCCGGAGCTGGCGCTGGGCCGAGAACCAGGCGTCGCCGTAGACCACCATATCGATATCGGAGGCGGCGTTCTCCAGGCCGCAGAGGAGTGAACCCGTGCACCCGAACGATCCCGACGGGAGGCTGAAGTGGGAGAGGAGCCTCCTCACCCGGACGTTCCGGGCCATCACCTTCCCGATCTCCTCCTCCGGCTTATACACCCGGACCACGTCGCTGTGGGGCACCCGGTGGACTATATCCAGGTACTCGGGCTTATGCTCCCGTATCCAGGCGAAGGATTCGGCAAAATCATACTTCCGGTACCGCCGACCGGAGAGGTTCGTCCGCTCCCCGTCCGGGTCGGGGACGTACCGGAGGATGCACCCGATCCGATCGCTGTTGTCGTAGTTCGAGACCGCATAGATGCAGCCATCCGGGTCCTCGATGAAATCACGGAGTCGTATCGATCTCATGGATCACCGTATAGTCTCCAGAAAGGCTTCCACTGTCTCCCATTCCGCACCCTTCCGCAGGATACACCGGGCGGTCAGGTCCACCACCGTACTCGGCGTCCCGGGGAGTTCCCCGCCGTCGACCAGGTAGTCGTTCGGGACGTAGACCTCACCGGGCCGGGTCGGCGGGGCTTCTCCCGATATGTTCGCGCTGGTAGCGGTGATGGGAGAGTCGAACCGGGCAATGATCGCGAGTGCGATTTCATTGTCGGGCCACCGGATCCCGATAAGGCCGGTGCCGCCGGTGAGGATTGCCGGCAGGCAGGACTTTGCCGGGAGGGCCACCGTCACCGGGCCGGGCAGGAACCGCTCGATGAAGGCCCGGGCGGCGTCGTCCACCACCGCAATGGCACTGAGCATATCCATATCCGAGACCGCAACCGATATCGGTTGCGAGAGCGGGCGGTTCTTGGCTTCGTAGACCCGCATCACAGCATCCTCGGAGAGAGCATCCGCCCCGAGGCCGTAGACCGTCTCGGTGGGGTAGACGATGAGCCCGTCTCTCTGTAGCACCCTGACTGCCATATCGATGGGATCCATATCAGAATTCACGCCCACGCACGCGGTTGATATCGAAGACTGCCTTGCCGCTGACGTGCATCACGGCAAAGACGCCGGCCTGGATGGGATCGGTCACGATCAGATCGGCGTGCTGCGGGACGCTCCCCGCCATCTTGAGGGCGATCACCGGGATGCCCGCCTGCCGGACCCGGTCAACGGCCCGCGAGACCTCGCCGCCCATCAGCGACCCGGCGAGGACCAGGATGGACGCCCGGGGAAGCCGGGCCACCGCGTCCACGGCGAGCGCGAGGGTCTGCTCCCCGACGAGGGGGATCGTGTCCACCGATATCCTCTCACCGCGGATGTTGTGACGGTCCGCCTCGTTCACGGCTCCCATCGCCACCTGCGCCACCTGCGCACCGCCGCCGATGATGATGACCCGCGACCCGAATATCCGGGAGAACGGGGGATAAAATGTGACGTCGACGACGGACGGCACCCGTGCGAGGTCAGCGATGAGCTCCGGGTGGTTCCCGCATTCCTGAAACTCGAAGTAGAGGTAAGCCTTCCCGATATTTGAGCCGCTGGTGATGATCGACTGCTGGATCATCTGGATATTGGCCTGGTAATTTGCCATCACCGTGGCCACATCGCGCAGCACGCCGGCCCTGTTCTCGGTGATGATACTCAGGGCATACATGTCGCTATCGGTGGTCATGGTCCTCCCCCGCCGGAGATCCGGATGCTCTCCGATCGTTTCAGGAACAGGGTATTTTTCGTCATATCCGCGCTAATTGATAGATTTTGGTCTCATAAGGGTTATAGGTTTTCGGTGCGGCGGGAAACGGCATCGTCCTCGCCGACCCTCTCCCTCGCGGCAAGAGTAGTCGCAAGAAGGCCGAGAGGGATATTGATGTAGTAGAGGAACAGCCGCCAGAGGACGACGAAGAGGCCGAGGAGGTAGGTGGGCACAACCCGGCGATAAAGCGTGGCGGCGCTTATCTCGGCGATCCCGGCCGCGCTCGGGATGAGCGGAATGGTTGCGACCATCTGGAGAACCCCCTGGAAGAGGAACGACTCCGGGAGGGACGGGGGCAGCCCGAGAGCGACGAGCAGGGCCGATACCGTGGAGTAGTAGAAGGTCCACTCAAGGACGGTGAGAGCGAGCGCGCCGACGACGGCCCGCCGGCCGGCCCTCGCAAAGCGGGAAGACCCCTCAGTAAAGGTCTCGATTTCGCGGTCGATCCTCTCCACGAGGGCCCCCACACCCTCCGCACCCGGGCTGAACCGGAACCAGCGCCGGCTCCGGCCGCACCGGTCCAGCACCCACAGGGTGATGCCGCCCACCACCTGCTTCATGAAGGACGGCCGGCGGACCAGGACAAGGAGCGCGAGCAGGAGAACGAGAACGAGGAGCAGGAAGGCCGCCACCGGGTAGAGGACGACGGCGGCGAGGTAACCCCAGAGGTGTCGGAGGGCAAGAAGGGCCGCGAGGGTGAGAGAGATGAAGACCATGAGGTCGAGCACCCGCTCCACGACGACAACGGCGACGGCGTCCCCGACGGCGATCCCGGAACGCGAGAGCCGGTGGATCCGGACGGGCTCGCCGCCCACCTGACCGGGGGTGAGCGAGCCGGCGAAGAGCGAGAGGAACAGGGTGACCGTGAGACTCCGGAACGGCACGGTGTAGCCGAGACCGTGACAGAGGACACGGATCCGCACCACCCGGCAGAGGATTGCCGCGGCCCGGAACCCAAGGGCGAGGAGGAGAGCGGTGGTGCTGACCTCTCCGAGGTAGGCCTGTGTCTCCGGGGTGAAGGTCACCGCGAGGAGCCCTGCGAGAGCCGCGCCGCTGAGGAGAAGCGAGAGCGCGATCCAGCGCCAGGTCTTCATGCCCATCTCCCTCCCCGCCGGTCGCTTATCCTGGAGAGCACCACGGGGGATAGATGGTGGCAGTCATGATTACGTTTCCCCGGGGCGGGGTTCGGGAGCACTCCTAACCGGGTGACCACAAAGACCACCCCACGGGAACGCCCCACCAGGCCAATGGATACCACATCCCCACTATGGACGGCCGACACTGGACAACCTGCATCGCTATCATCCTCTCTGGCACCGTGAGCCTCTTTTGAGAAAGCTACGAGGGATGATGCAGGTCGCGGCGTTCGCCCGGGTGAGGAGCGGGTTTGCCGCACCGGCGGACTGAAAAAAGGTATGAGTCCCGGGGTGCCTTCCCGGGGAGGTGTCTGGATGATCTGTCTGGCGTATAGCTGGTATCCAGTGGGTTTGCCGCACCGGCGGGGTGTTCCCGGAGACCGGCAGGATGTATCCGGTATTGCTGGAAGATGGACGGGAGTTCCGGCATCACCGGGCGCGGATCTCCCGCGCCACCCTCCGCCCGAGTTCGTACGCCCGCGCGAGTTCGTCGCTGTCCGGGCGGTAGTTCACATGGAACCCGCCGTCGATAACCTCGATCCCGGCCGTCTTCAGGGCAACTTCCGCCTGGGCAACCGCGCCGCCCATGCCGCCATGCGACCCGAACGCGCACCCGATCTTCTTTGCACCGAGGCGGCCAGGCGCGAGCCCGCGAAGGTAACTGAGGAATCCGGCCACCGTGGGGAGGACCTCGTCCTGGAGCGTCGGCGACCCGATGAGGATGGCTTTCGAGTCGAGAATATCCGTGACGATGTCGCTTCTGTGCGTTCCCTCGTAGCGGCCGTCGCGGAGGAGGCAGACCCGGACGTCGGCGCCTTCGGCCATGACGCCCTCGGCGATGGTCTCAGCCATCAGCGTGGTCGAGCCGTGCATGGTATCGTAGACGATCGTGACCTTATCCTTCGAGAGGCCCCTGCTCCAGTCGGTGTAGGCCTTGAGGATGTCCCCGGCATACGACCGCCAGATGACACCGTGGCTCGGTGCGATCATCCGGATATCGATCCCGAGTTTTCCGACCTCGTCGAGTTTCTTTAAGACCTTCGGCGCGAGCGGTATGATCAGGTTTGCGAAGAACTTCTGCGCGTGGGCGAGCGCCTCGCCCCTCCCAAGCTGGTCGTCGAACCGGGCAGCGCTTGCGATGTGCTGCCCGAAGGCGTCGTTCGGGAAGAGGATGGCATCCTCTGCGAGGTAGGTGAACATCGAGTCGGGCCAGTGGAGCATCGGCGCTTCGAGGAAGGTGAGCGTCTTCCCGCCAAGGTCGAGGGTATCGCCGGTCTTAACGACCCTGATATTCCAGCCGCTGGTGTCGTAGTGACGGGCAAGTCCGGTCTTCGCCCGCTCAGTGCAGTATATCGGGACATCCGGCATCTTCCGGACGAGCGTGGGCAGGCAGCCGGAGTGGTCCATCTCGATGTGGTTCAGGACGATGTAGTCGATCTCGCCGGGGTCGCAGACGGACGCCACCCGGCCGAGGATCTGCCCTTCAAACCCGGCGTAGGCGCTGTCGATGAGTGCGGTCTTCTCACCACGGACGAGGTATGCGTTGTAGGTCGTTCCCGGGAGGGTGTAGCCATGGTACTCCCTCAGGTTCCAGTCGATTGCCCCGACCCAGTGGACGCCGGGGGCGAGTTCTGTAGCCATCATATGTATCTCTCACGTAGTTCGTAACGTAGCGAACATTCTACAATATCCAAACATTTGATATATCTTCCTTTCGATCTTCTTCTATGGAGCAGGGGATGACCGGGAGGAGTGGAGCCGGCCGGCCGAAGCCGAACCGGGAGATCGACCTCTATTCGACGCCTGGCGGGGCGCGGGCGGTCGAAAACCCGGTGCGGCGTACGATCCTTGCAGCGCTCCGCGACCGCGAGCATTCGTTTGACGAGATTGTCGCCCTCTCCGGGAGAGTGAAGTCGACGGTCTCGGTGCACCTGCAGGATCTGGCGGCGGCGGGCGTGGTCGGGTCGCGGCCCGACCCGGAGGATGCCAGGAAGAAGATCTTCTCCCTCACCGGCGACCTCGTGGCGAGCGTCTCGGCAGAGGACCGTGTAGCCGATGCGCTCACCGCCTATGCGGGGGCGTACCGGACGGGGGCGGGCGACCCCTTCGCGTTCTACAAGTTGACCTTCCGGACGATCCGGGTCTCCCTCATGCAGGAAGGGATTCTCCTCGACCCGCTCCTCACCCGGGCCGGCGAGCGGATAGGGGAGGTTCTCTACCCGGCGGTGGCCGCTCCCGAGACCGGAGCCTTCTGCGCCAACATCGCCCGGTTCTGGGAGGACCATAGCCTCGGCAGGATCGAGGTTGCCGGGACAGAGCCGCTTGCGCTCCTCGTCTACGACTGCTTCGAGTGCGCCGACCTGCCCGTAACCGGCAGGCCCGCGTGCGCGTTCGACTCCGGTATCCTCCGGGCGCTCTTCTCCGGCCACTACGGCCGACCAACAGAGGCGCTGGAGACCCGGTGCTACTCGATGGGGTTTGACCACTGCCGGTTTGAGGTGGTGCCGGAGGATGGCGGGGAGGAAGTGGAGGAGACGACGGCAGCCGGTCACCGGCCATAACGACGCCGGGTGATGCTGAGAACATCAGGGCGAGCACGGTCGGGGAGGGCAGGGAACCCCTTCCACATAGTATCACGCGCATCCTGGATCCAGAAGGGTGGGTGCACGTGAGGGCGTAAAGACTCCAGAGATCACTTCGTCCGGAAGCACTACAAGATGCGTTTTGTGTCAACAGAAGTTGACTTAGAATTGGGCTTGTGTCCTAAGCCACCCTATAATACACCATAGATGGTGTTCTGCCCGTAAGACAACTCCGGATACCATGGTGTGTACCGGTAGAAGGACAGCTCCCGGGCAAAAGCGAACAATAAGGTCCGAGATCCAGAATGCCGATGCGATAGCCGGGAATCGAACCCGGGCTAGAGGCTTGGGAAGCCCCTGTCCTACCGCTAGACTACTATCGCTCCGGTACCATCATATGTTGGCCCGGGAGAAGATAAACATTCGGCTCACGCCCCTGCCGCTGCCGGGCGGTAGTGCGGCAGGGTGAACGTGACGGCGGCCCCCTCCTCCGGCCGGTCGGGGACCCGGTCGCCTGCCCGGACGCTCCCCCCGTAGCGCTCCGCAAGCGTCCGGACGATGTAGAGGCCGAGGCCCTTCCCGTTCTTCGCCGTCACCCCGCGCCGGTAACGCTCGAAGAAACGCGGCTTGAGGTCGTCGGGGATCCCGGGGCCGGTATCGGCAACCGTCACCGATACCGTACCCTCCCCCTTCCTGACACTGATGGTGATCTCAACAGCCGGCCCCCCGAACTTGACTGCGTTTCCGATCAGGTTCGCAAAGATCTCACCGACGAGGTCGTCGGCGAGGACCGTTGCGTCCGACCCGTCGTAGGCGATGCGGGCATCGGTGTAGTAGTTGCAGATCCCCCGGATCACGGGCTCAAGCCTTACTGGTCGAAGTTCGGCGGATCCGGCTTTGAGCCTGCGGAGCGTGGAGACATTCCGGATTATGTCGTTGCTCTGGTAGACAGCCGCAAGCGACTTTTCGACGATCACCCCGTCTGACTCGTCGGCGGACTCCAGGAACATCTGCAGGTAGCCCATCGCTGCGGTGTTTGCGTTGTTGATGTCGTGGGTGAGGATGTCTACGTAGAGGTTGACCTCCGCGGCCGCCGCATTCGCCTCGTCAAGGTAGCGGTTGGCGGACGCGAGCGCCGCCTCAAGTTCCTCCTGGAGCATTCCCTTCTCGACCGCGCTACCGAGTTCTTCGGCGATCGCCGTAAGGATCCGGCGTTCACTCTCCGGGATCGTCTCCCGGGTCCTGCTCGCGACGGCGATACACCCTACCGGTCCGTCGTCACCCGGGATGGGCACCGCCGCAAACGACCGGACGGCGAGATCCTCATGCCCCGGATACTTCTCCTGGAACCGGTCGACGAACCGCGCCTCCCCGTCGATGAGCACATACCGGTAGGGTGGTTCGTCCCGGTGCACACAGGGCGGCGGGGCGCAGCCCTCCCCCACACAGGCACGCAGGTGCGCGAGGTCGATCCCCGGGTACGCCAGGTAGGCCGCGCCCAGGTCGAACTCCAGCAAGGTGAGGGTTTTTGCCAGCGAGACCGGGAGGAGGTCGTTCAGGTCTCGGGAAGCAGTTGCGGCGGCGATGACCTCATTGATGATGGAGAGATGCCTGTTCTCCTCCCGCATCTCCTCTTCCGCCCGGCACCGCTCCGTAATGTCCCGGATGGCCAGGATCAGCCGTTCCGGGGCATCCCCATTCTTCTTCAGGAGGGTGACCGATACCTCCGCAGGCCATTCGGCCCCGCCAGGCCCGCAGAGCGTGCACACCAGGGGTACAGGCGCTTCCCCGCGCAGGGCCCGCTCCCGGTAAGCCCGTACGGTCTCCCGGTCTCTCTCAGCAACCAGGCTCTGTGGGTTCCGCCCGACCAGATCCTCCCGCCCGGCACCGCCAAAGAGCCGAACCGCCGCCTCGTTCACCTCGACGATCCGCCTGCCGGGGTCGGTGAGGACGATCCCGACGTCGACAGTGTTGAGGATGACCCGGAACGTCTCTTCCGACCGCCGGAGCCGTTCTTCCATCCGATTCCGCTCTGTCGTCTCGGTGACCACCGCGCAGACCACCTTTCTATCGGGGAGCGGGTTTGCAGAGAGGAGTGCGGGGAACCGAGTCCCATCACGACGGAGAAGTTCACAGTCGAGGCCGGCGATCCCGGGGCCGGCCCCGACCCACTCTGGATGATCGGGCCAGAACGCCGGGACATTGAGGAACGGGACCTCGCCGGCCGGGCACCCGAGCATCCCGGCGCACTGCTGGTTCATCTCCTCGACCCCCCCGTCACCCGGCCGGAAGAGGAAGATGCCTGCCGGGGACGTCTCGAAGATCCCCCGGTACCGGCTCTCCCGTGCCTGCAGGCGGCTTGAGAGGTGCGCTACGACGGCAGCGACGACGAAGAATATCCCGGCGCGGAGCAGGGCGTTTGCGACCTCGATCCCGCCGCCCGGGGAGAGGAGGAGCACCTCTGCCAGGTAGGCGGTGGCAAGCACGCCGGCGAACGCAACACCTCGATCCGGGTAGCGATAGGCCGCAAGGACGATCGGGACGTAGAAGAGGTGGGAGCAGACGACGAATATCCCTGCAGAAAGGCAGTACGCGGTGGCACCGAACGCGACCAGGGCCGAGACGGGGATGCCGCAGGAGAGAAGGCGCTCCTTTGTGAGCGCATACCCGGTATGGCGGTCCTGCCGGCCTTCCTTCATGCAGTGAACTACCCCCCGCTTGCGC
>DANY01000024.1:107790-123392 GCA_002501655.1 Methanoculleus sp. UBA303 | reverse complement strand
GGGGATCGCCGGACGAAGGGGCTCCGCTCCCATCCCCCAGCTTGCGTAGGGGGTCTTCCCGCTCTGCCCCTTCAACCCCGCAGAGATAAAAGAGATTAAGCCCCAGCCGTGATTTGAACACGGGACCTGCTGATTACAAGTCAGCCGCTATACCACTAAGCCACTGGGGCATACCTTATATCATAGATCGTCTGCAGTAAAAAAGATGGCGCTGGATCTCTCATAGTTCCCCGGTAGCCTCCGACCGGTCACGGCTCGCACCTCCGGTGCTCATGCTCCTGCCCTACAGCCAGTTGCGATTCTCACCGCCAGTCGCGACTCGAAATCCTTCGGGTTTCTCACACTCTGCTCCTGGCAGAGCGTCGCGCTCCCAGACAGTCTCGCCGTCGTAGAGGATGCGGCGGATCCGGTGATAGGGGATACAGGCGACATGGGTTCCGGCGTCGACCTCCAGGTACTGCGCGTCGAGCGCGAGGACCCGGTCGCCCTGCACCGTCGAGCGGTCGTTTGGGGCTCCCCGATCGACATACTCGACCGAGACCCGGGAGAAGTCATAGCCGGGGTCATGGTAGAGCCGGAGCAGCAGCCGGTGACTCGTTCGCATACCCTTCCTCCTCCCTGGCTACATCATCCCGCCGGAGCATAAGGCGTACGGTGCCCCGGCAGCCCCAACCTCGCGGACCGGCCGCAACGGCGACGCCCGTTCGGCCGGCGAACCGGCGCCGCGGGACGACGGCAGGAGCGGGTCTGCAACGTTCATAACAGAGGAGCACAGAAGTACCAACAGGATGTCGCATCTCACCGTCGATCTCGGGGGCCGGCCCGGCCTCGACTGCCGGGGATTCTGTTCGTACTGCTACTTTAAACACGTCCAGGGGACGACGTCGTTCGGCTGCAGGTACTGCCTCCCCTTTCAGAAAGGCTGCGACTACTGCACCCGGGGCGTGCGGGAGGGTTACACGGGGTTCAAGGACCTCCGGACCGTCGCCGACGAGACGCTTGCGAACCTCCAGGTGATAGGCGACGATATCGACCGGATCACCATCAGCGGCGGCGGGGATCCGAGCTGCTATCCGGAGTTCCGCGACCTCGTTGAACTGCTCGGCAGCATGGAGGCGCCGCTCCATATCGGTTATACCAGCGGCAAGGGATTCGATGACCCGACCATCGCCGATTTCCTCATCGAGAACGGTCTCTCCGAGGTCTCCTACACCGTCTTCGCCGCCGACTCCGACCTCCGGCGGCAGTGGATGCACGACCCGACGCCGGAAGCCTCGCTCGCGGTCCTCGACCGGCTCTGCGGCGCAATCGACGTTTATGCTGCCGCCGTCGTCATCCCGGGCGTCAACGACGGTGAAACCCTCGAGCAGACCTGCGCGTGGCTGGAGGAGCGGGGCGCGAAAGGGCTGATCCTGATGCGGTTTGCAAACCGGACGGATCAGGGGCTCATCCTCGGCAACGCGCCGCTTATCGAGGGACAGGAGGTCCAGACCGTCGACGAGTTCCGCGACATCGTCACCGACCTCAACCAGCGGTTCTCGATGAAGATCAGCGGAACCCCGCTCGGGGACCCCACGATCGGGTCGCCGTTTGCAATCCTCCACGAGCCCGACCTCTTGAAGAAGCTCCCCCGGGTCAGGAAACGTGCGACGGTGATCACCGGGAGCGTCGCGGCACCCTTCATCCAACGGATCCTCTCTATCCGCGGCTACCGTTCAAGGGTCGTCAGGGTCAGAAAAGAGATAGCCTGTCTCATCACCGGCGACGACCTCGCCGGGGTAAACCCAAAGAGGCTCGAGGATGTCGTGATCATCCCCGGCCGGGCGTTTGTCCATGATGCCGAGGCCCGGGCAATCCTCTCCGCCGACGGCGTCGACCGCGACGTGGTGCGCGGCCCCGAGATGCTGACGGCCGATGCGGAGATGAGTATGGGCATGACCCGGACAGAGGTGCTCGAGAAGGAGATGGAAGGGTTCGCGGCCCTGATCAACACGATCAACCGCTACGGCCGCTGACCGCTCTCCTCCCCCGGAGGCCACGCCGGGAGCGTGAACCGGAAGGCAGCGCCCGATTCCGGATAACCCGGCACCCGGTCGTCGACCCGTATCCGGCCCCCATAGCGCTCTATCAGAATGCGCGTGATGTAGAGGCCGAGCCCTTTGCCGCTCTTCGTTCCACTTTTCCTGAACTTCTCAAATACCCGGGGTTTCTCGGCGTCCGGTATCCCCGGGCCGGTATCCTCGACCGAGACCAGAACGGCCCACTCCTCCTCCCGGGCGACGATCCGGACCGAGACACCGGGGCCGCCGAACTTGACGGCGTTGCCGATGAGGTTTATGAAGACTTCGGCGAGGAGGTCGTCGGCGGCGACCAACCGGCCCTGCGGCACGTAGCAGATATCGGCGTCCGGAAAGAGGCAGATGACGCTTCTCATGACGTGGTCGAGGTTCACCGGCCCGGACACAGGCGCCTCTTCTGCGATCCGCCGTATCGCCGAGACGTTCCCGATGATCTCGGCACTCTGCCTGACGGCGGCCGCGAGCTTCCGGGCAAGGCCCTTATCCGGCCCGGAGAGTGTCTCGGCAAGGAGCATCGCGTAGCCGATGGCGGCGGTGTTTGCGTTGTTGATGTCGTGCGTCATGAGATCCAGGTAGAAGTTCGCCTGCTCGTGGAGCCGCATCCGCTCGACGGCGCCCCCGATCTCCCGGCCGATGGAGGTGAGCAGTTCACGCTCGTCTTGTGAGAAGACGTGCACATCCCGGCTGACCAGGTTGACGGCGCCGATAACCCGGTCCCCGGCGATGATGGGGATGCTCGCAAACGCCTGGATTCCTGCCCCGGCATCCTGCGGGCAACAGCGGGGGTAATCCTCCACAAGGTGTGCCATACCCCGCCCGAGAACCGCATCGTACGGCGGGGCGTTCAGGTCGACGATCCGCCGCCGGAGCGAGTTCTCGTCCGGGAGCCCGATCTCGGCGACAAGATCCGCCCTCGACCGGCCGGGGTCGATCAGGTATACCCCGCCTCCTTCAAAACCAAGGAGTTCCATGGTCTTCTCAAGCACGCCTGCCAGCAGTTCGTCCATGCCCGTCGATGCTGTTGCGGCCCTGACCACCTGGTTGATGATGTAAAAATGAGCGTTCCTGCGCCCGGGCTTCTCCTCAGCGAGTCGCCGCCCGAGATCCATGACATCGACGGCCACACCCAGACACCCGGCGCTTCCGCCGGCGACCGGGGATGTGACGAACCTGACGTCGACCGCATCACCATCGGAACGCTGGAGCCGGAGCTCGGCCTCCTCCCGCCCGCCCTGCCCCCACCGCCCGATCAGGGCCTTCGCCCGCGGAACGTCAGCGGGATCAACGAAGGAGAGGAAGGAGGTTCCCGGCATCTCGCCCTCGGCGTAGCCGAGGATCTCCGCCATCCGGGCGCTGGCAAAGACTGTGGTACCTCCCCGGTCGACCACCAGAACCCCCTCGTGCAGACTCCCGGTGATCTCGCGCCACACATCCTCCACTCTTTTGAGCGCCACCTCCGCACGCTTCAGCGCGAGAGCGTGCCGGATGGTGCAGACCAGGAGTTCGGGGGTGATCCCCTCCCGGACCAGGTAATCGTCTGCACCGTGCCAGAGCGCCCTGACCTCCGCATCGAGGTCGTCACGCGAGACAAGGAGGATGACCGGAACACCGGGCGCTTCGTCGCTCAGCCGCGCCACCTCCGCAGGTTCGTGGCCGCCAGGGTCGAGCAGGATAAGGTCGAACGGCTCTCGCCGGAGAGCGTCGAGACCTTCGGCAAACTGCCGGTGCGAGACCGCCTCAGCCGGGAACCCGGCCTCCCGGAGCATCTCCTTGACCAGGGGGGCATCGCCCGGGTTCCCGGTGATGACAAGCAGCCTGAACGGGTCGGGCACCCCTTCACACCCCCGCCGGCAGGGTCCGGATACGGCGTAGCTTCAACTTCATCCTCGTGCGAGGTGCACCAGGATGCGTCCGGAGCACCTCTACCCCCTTAACCAAGGGTTCCGGGGATAAGTGTTACTGAGCGGTCTCCACCAGCCGGAGGAACTGCTCGATGGCCCACTCGTTCCTGACCTCCGGGTGGAAGAGGAGGCCGTAGAGCGGGAGCGAGGGGTGCCGGATAGCCTGGACGCACCGGTCCGAGACGGCGAGAGGTATGAACCCCTCAGGAACCCGGACAGCGGATTCATGCAGTTCGTACGCTCTAAATCCCTCCCTCCCGGCGAAGAGGGGGTCGGGCGCGAGCACCTGGACGTCGATCATACCTATCTCGTAGCATGGCTCGGTGCCGCCCCCGAAGGCCGCCGCGAGGGCCCGCATGCCGGAAGATATGCCGAGCACCGGGCGCTCGAATGCAAGAAGCCACCGGAACATCTCGGGGTGCTCTGTAAACCCGGTGTCCTTCAATGCCGTCCCGCAGAGGATCACCGCGTCCGCGGCCTCGATCTCCGGTGCGCCGGCAGCGATGTAGTGACGGACGGCGAACTCTGCTCCGGCCTCCCGGAGAATTCGTTCGACCGGCCCGACGAACTCGGCACGGGAGAGGGAGTCATTCCGGTAGCAGAGGTCGATGACCAGGATCATTTTTCCACCAGCCCCGCACGCTCGATCCGGAGGATACCGTTGTAGTTCCGGTAAGTCCTTGATGCCTCCTCGATCACGATCCGCCGGGAGAAGAAGGGGGCGTCGACGACGAACGTCTCAAACTCCCCTCCTTCGCCGGTGAGGGTGATCTGGTATTTTTGGGCGGCATCCCGGAGTTCGTCGAGGGCGCGACGGTCGATCTCCCTCCCTAGCCAGGATGCGTCGAAAGGGCAGGAGAAGACACCCGCGATGATGACCCGGAACCTGGAGTTGATGAGTTCCTCCATGTAGGCCTCCTGGTCCGCGTGCCAGAGCGGGTTGAAGCACCAGAGGTCCAGCTCACGGCAGATCCGCTGGACCCGTGTCGCCTGGTAGACCGAGAGGATCGCCCCGGTGACGACCCCCTCGATCCCGAACTGTTCCCTGGCCTGGAGGAGAGCCCGCGCGAGATCCAGGAGTTCTGCCTCCTTCTCGCCTGCCGTCTCCACCTCCACGAGGGGGAGCCCCGCCGCCTCGGCCTGCAGTGCGGCGAGGCGGATGTTCGGGGTGTGGAACATGTAACTCTCCGGGTTTTGGGAGACGACTGTTATCAGGCAGGCTACCTCCTCCTGCTGCATCGCCTTCCAGCAGGCGAAGAGGGAGTCTTTCCCGCCGGAGAAGAGCACGCCGAGTCTCATGATTGTTCCTATGTTCTTCTTCCCTGGGCACAATAACCCCTGCGGCGCGGTGCCGGCACACCGGCCGGAGTAAGGGATCAAGAACCCGGGCACCCCCGGAACACAGGCATGCGCATTTCGTGGACATGCGCCCGGTGGCCGTGGACATGCGCCCAGTGGCAGGATCGGGATGGAATGAGCGAAAAAAGGGTGCGGCGCCTCGTTTCAGGCAATACGTGACTGCCTGGTACCGTTGCCGGAGGAGGATCAGGATTATATGGTGTCAAATCTTCACTCCGTGTGAGCGCCCGGAGCGTATCAGGAGGTATGAATTATGGCAGATGATAGCCGGCATCCGGAAGAACAGATTGGAGTGGTGGTTGATCGCGTCCTGGTGAACTACCGGGGAGATCCCGAGTCGCGGGATCGGGTCGCTCACGTCATCCAGGAGTGGGCCGAGGAGCACCCGGACGAGTGGGAAGAGTTGCAGATACGCTGCCAGCGGCGCCATGAAGCGCTGGCTTGACACTCTCCCCGGGCTAAAGCCTGGAGATTCTTGCTTCGTTGACCGGAACTTGCACCGCCGGGCTTGGCGGTGTAGTGGTTCTGATCTCCACAAGCGTAGATTCGGGTGTGCCCCACCCTACGGCTGCTCGTTTGAGAATATTCTGCGCGGCGTTCAGATCTCGCGGGACAGTGTATCCGCAGACCGGACAACAATGGGTCCGCTGCGCGAGATCCTTCTTTTCGCGGTGCCCGCAGAGGAAACAGTCCTGGGTCGTGTAGGCCGGATCGACCAGATGCACATACGTACCAGCATTCGCAGCTTTGTAGCGGATGAACTCCCGGGCCTTATACCACGCGGCATCGAGAATAGATCTGGATCTGCCGCGGAGTTTCGCATCCAGCGACTCAACCATCGGCCTGATGTTCAGGTGTTCCAGGGCGATGTGATCATATCGATCAACATAGTACCGGCTCCACTTGTGCAGGAAGTCGTTCCTCCGGTTCTCCACCTGCTCGTGGATCCGGGCAACCCTGACCCGCTGCTTGCGGCGGTTCCTGCTGCCTTTCACGGCCCGCGATAATTTCTTCTGAGCCCGGCGAAGCCGCTTCGCAGTTTTCCTGACGTTGTGCGGGTGCTCGAAGACCACTCCATCAGTATCGGTGGAGAAGTTCTCCAGGTTCAGGTCGATCCCGACTGCTCGAGTGCCAGCAGTCGGCTCCGGGGCATCAGAGGTCTCGGAGATGATCGCCACGAACCATTTGTGGGCCGGGGTGTGCTTGATCACGATCTGCTTGATCCGTCCGGGCACCGGGCGGCTGAGTTCGATCGGCAGCTCTCCGATCTTGCTCAACCAGAGGCGGTTGCCCGTGAGCTTGAACCCGGTCTGCTCGTAGATCATCGAATGAACCCACTTCTTCCGGAGCTTGCCGACCTTTCTTCCCGTAGCCTTCAGTCTCTTGAGAGCGTGGAGGTTGTGGGCGATCTGCTGGACGACATTCTGCAGCACCTTGCTGTGGACTTCCTTCAGCTCAGGAAACTCTTCTTTCAGCTTCGGGAGGCAGGAGTCGCGATACACCTTGTTCTCAAGACACCAGTTCCGGACAAAGGTACACCTCACAAACCCGGTGAACAGCCGCTGTTCAACGGCGTGAGAGGGGTAGATCCGGTATCTGGTGACGTGCCTCATTGCAGGCTCTATGGATCCATAGGCGGTCACCAGGCTATAAGGTCTCCCGTGCGGGGTGAAAGTGTTCTGCCCAGGGGGTGCAATTCATCCCCACGGCTCAAGCCGGGGGCTTGCTTGCACCCCTTGACACCATTCTGTAAGTTCCCCGAACCGGACACATCATCTCTTCTTTCTGCCTCGAGATTGGCCGCGGGTTCTCTGCCGGCGCTGCTCTGCGTTGCAGGGGGCGCGCCCTGCCCGGGGGTGGATGCTGTAGACTCTACAAAAATCCTGGAAAATGAGTGCGAGGGGAGCGATTCGAACGCTCGAACTCCTACGAGACAAGGCCCTCAACCTTGCGCCTTTGACCTGGCTTGGCAACCCTCGCCCGGATATGAGGAAATTACACCTCTGTGCATGAACAGAGATGGAAGATGCATCGGTTGCGCTTTCGCACCCCGCTTACCTCATTTAATCTGTCGTCATACATGAAATACCTTTGCGCGGTGCTGCAATGAGGGAGGTCGTGGGCTCCGGTCGGGGGAGACTCTCTCCGGTCCTTCCACGTTCCCTGGAACCCCAGGATCAGCAGGGGCCGAGGTCGTTCCGGGTCATGGCTGAGAGAGCCGGCCGCTACCTCTGCGTGGCCCGCGGGCACATCTACGAACCGGAGCGGGGAGAGCCCAAACGGGGCATAGCCGCCGGGACCGCGTTCAGAGACCTGCCTGATAACTATATGCCCTGTCTGCGGCGCCTATGCCGGGGTGGGGAAACAGGCCTTCATCGCCATCGATTAACGTATCACCCCTTTTTTCTGTACACGGTCAGCCCATTCGCTCCAGGGCCAGCGCCGCAAGGAGCGCCATCGTCTGGAAGACCTCTTTATTCTCCGGGGTGAGCACCCCCTCAGGGTCGTCGAAGGCGAACGCCATGATGCCGAAGATGGGCCTGTGCGCCCTGACGGGGACGTAGTGTCCCGTCCCGGAGGGGAGGTTATCGGTTCCCCGGCCAGCAGCCTCGCCGTTGTCGTAGGCCCACTGGGCGATCGACCGCTCCTTTGTGGGGAGAGGGTAGGCAGCATCGCCTGCCTGGACATGCAGCCCGGCGGGGCCGGGCACGAGCACCGCAGACGAGCCGGGTTCAAACCCCTGCATGTGGCGGGCAAGGGTATCGAAGACATCCTGCCTTGTTGCGGCCCGGGCAAGGTCACGAGAGAGCCCGGCGACCGCCTCAACCTCAGCCTCGCTCTCCCTGATCCGGGGGAGGGTGCGACGGAGCCGGTAAGCGAGTCTGCTGACCACGAGAGCGATGACGACATAACCGGCAAACGCGGCAAAGTAGCCCCAGTCCTCTATCGTCAGGGAGTAGTAAGGCTTGACGAAGATGAGGTCGAATGCAAGGATGCTTGCGATGGCTGCAAACAGGGCGGCCCCCCGCCGGAAGAAGAGCGCGGTCACCACAACGGGCAGGAGCTGGATGACCAGGAGGAACTCCGGCTGGATAACCCCCCGGAGGAGGACGCTCGCACCCCAGGCGGCGGCTATCAGGACGAGGCTTGCGGCGTAGTCCCAGGAGAGGAGGTGCGGGACCTGCCAGCGGATGGGGATACGCGCAAGGTCACCTTTGGGCTCATAGAGGAAGATATCGATGCCCCGGGACCGCCGCAGCATTCTGTAGACCGGGGAGAAGAGGATATCGACCCCCCTGGGCTTTCCGAGCATGATCATGGTGACATTGTTCCGCCGGGCATAGCGGAGGATCTCGTCGGCGGCATCCTCGCCGCGAAGACGAACGATCCGGCCCCCGAGCCTCCGTCCGGCCTCCAGAGCCGCCGTGAGCCAGGCGCGCTCCTTGAGCGTGAGCGGGCGATCGCTCCCCACATCCACCGTGAGCACCACCCAGTCGGCGTCGAACCGGGTGGCAAGCCGGTATCCCGCCCGCACCATCTGCCCGGCCGTCGGGCCCGGCCGGATCCCGACCAGGAGTCGTTCTGCTGCCGGCCAGGGGCCCGGGATAGCGCGGGCCCGCATATGGCCGATCATCTGCTGGTCGGTGGCGGTCGCCACATAGCGCAGGGTAAGTTGTCGGAGAGCGAGAAGGTTTCCGGTGCTGAAGAACCGGTTTATGGCCGCTTCGGCCATATTCCTGACGTAGACCTTCCCTGCCCTGAGGCGGAGCCGCAGTTCCTCCGGGGTGACGTCGACGAGCCGGATCTCATCGGCGCCGGAGAGAAACGTATCCGGCACGGTCTCCAGAACCCGGATGCCGGTGATCTGGGCGACGGCATCGTTCTGGCTCTCGATATGCTGGATGTTGACGGTCGTATAGACCGATATGCCGGCACGGAGGAGTTCCTCGATATCCTCGTAGCGCTTGACGTGGCGGCTCCCCGGCGCGTTGGTGTGGGCGAGTTCGTCGACGAGGGCGACCTCCGGGTGCCGCCTGATGATGGCATCAAGGTCCATCTCCCGGAGGTCGAGGCCCTGGTAGCCGATGATTGCTGGAGGAACAACCTCAAGCCGCGCGGCGAGGGCCTCGGTCTCCGGCCGGCCGTGCGTCTCCACGTAGCCGATGACGATATCGACCCCCTCTCCCCGCCGCTGGAGGGCGTCCTGGAGCATCGTATAGGTCTTCCCCACACCGGCTGCGTAGCCGAGGTAGATCATCAGCCGCCCTCTCCCCTCCTCCGAACCGCGGGCGATGGCGAGCAGATCCTCGGGCAGGGGCCGCCCTTCCTCTTCACCGGCCTTCATGCATCCTCTCCTTCCATGCGGTCCAGCGCCCGGTTAAGCGAGAGGACATTGACGTACGTCCCTACAAACGGCGAATCGACGGCCTCAGCCATGACGAGCGCCCGGACCTCATCTTTTGGGAGACCGCGCGCCTTTGCAACCGCCGGGACCTGCACCAGCGCCGCGTCAAGGCTGATATGCGGGTCAAGCCCGCTCCCTGACGTCATGACCAGGTCGGCAGGGATCAGGCCGGCCACGCCGGCCTCCCTGAGCGCCTGCACTCTTCCTGTAACCTGCTCGAGGAGGACGGGGTTCGTCGGTCCCAGGTTTGACCCGCCTGAGTGCGAGGCGTTGTATGCGGTCAGCGGCGTCGCCGACGGGCGGCCCTGGAAGTAGAACGGTGCGGTGAAGTTCTGGCCGATGAGCACCGACCCGATAATCCGGCCGTCGTCGCCGGTAACAAGGCTCCCGTGTGCCTGGAAGGGGAAAACGGCCCCGGCGATGAGCGTCACCGCGAGAGGGTAGGCGACCCCCGTGACGGTCGCAAGCAGGGCAAAGAGGAGTATGGCGCGCCTGAGAGGTTCTTTCATCGTTTTCTCCTATATCGGCAGGATGCCGGAGATCACGAGGTCGATCACCTTGATGCCGATGAACGGCGCGACGACGCCCCCGAGGCCGAAGATGGTCAGGTTGTAGGCGAAGAGTTGCGATGCCGGCATCGGCCTGAACCGGACCCCGGCGAGTGCGAGCGGGATCAGGAGCGGTATGACCAGCGCGTTGAAGATGACTGCCGAGAGGATGGCCGACCCGGGCGTTGCCAGGCCCATGATGTTCAGGACCGCAAGGCGCGGGTAGACCCCGGCGAGCGCGGCGGGGATGATGGCAAAGTACTTGGCGATATCGTTTGCTATCGAGAAGGTGGTCAGGGCGCCCCGGGTCATCAGGATCTCCTTGCCGACCTCGACGATATCCAGGAGTTTCGTCGGGTCGCTGTCCAGGTCGATGATGTTGGCCGCTTCCCGGGCCGGCTGGGTGCCGCTGTTCATCGCAACCGCCACGTCCGCCTGGGCCAGGGCGGGTGCGTCGTTGGTCCCGTCGCCGGTCATGGCAACCATGTAGCCCTCGTCCTGGTAGCCGCGGATCAGCCGGAGTTTGTCGTCCGGCTTCGCCTCGGCCAGGTAGTCGTCCACGCCTGCTTCTGCCGCGATAGCAGCGGCGGTGAGCGGATTGTCGCCGGTGATCATCACCGTCCGGATGCCGATCCGGCGCAGGTCGGAGAACCGCTCCCGGATCCCGGTCTTCAGTATATCCTTGAGGAATATGACGCCGAGGATCGTCGGGCCGCGGGCTACAACCAGCGGCGTGCCGCCCGCCGATGCGATCCCGGTCACCTTCGCCGCGAGATCCGGGGGCGGGGCCCCGCTGCGATCCCGGACCGCCTTCACTATCGCGTCGGTAGCGCCCTTCAGGTAGGTCGTTCCGTGGCACTCCGCGCCGCTCACCCGGGTTGCAGCCGAGAAGGGGATGAACTTCGTCCCGGGAGGACAGGTGATGGTAGTCCCGGTCTTCTCCCGGACGAGGGCGACGATACTCCTCCCCTCCGGTGTCTCGTCGGCGGCAGAGGAGAGGAGAGCGGCTTCCATCAGGTCGGCCCGGGCCTGCCCCTCCACCGGGACGAACTCGGTCGCCTGCCGGTTGCCGAGGGTGATCGTCCCGGTCTTGTCGAGGAGCAGGACGTTCACGTCGCCTGCGGCCTCGATTGCCCTTCCTGAAAGGGCGACGACGTTGTGCTGGAAAAGCCGGTCCATCCCCGCGATACCGATCGCCGGCAGCAGTGCCGCGATGGTCGTGGGGGCGAGGCAGACGAAGAGTGCGACGAGCACCACGAGGCCGACGGGGGCGCCCGTGCCGCTTGCGGCCGCGCTGTAGGCGGAGGCCGGATAGATGTTCGCGACGGCCAGAAGAAAGACGGCGGTCAGGGAGAGGAGCAGGATATCGAGCGCGACCTCGTTGGGGGTCTTGCGCCGCTCTGCCCCCTCGACCATGGCGATCATGCGATCGAGGAACGTCTGCCCGGGCTCGGCGGTGATCCTGACGATGATCTCGTTTGCGATCACTGTGGTCCCCCCGGTCACGGCGCTCCGGTCGCCGCCCGATTCGCGCACCACCGGGGCGGACTCCCCGGTTATGGCCGCTTCGTTGACCAGGGCGGCGCCCTTCACCACCTCGCCGTCGCCCGGGACGACCTCGCCTGTCCGCACCAGGACGAGGTCGCCGGGCCTGAGGTCAGAGGACGGCACCTCGACAGTCGGGGCGCCGAACGCCTCTTCCCGGAGTTTGTGGGCGGGCACACCGCCCCTCGACTCCCGGAGCGACGCAGCCCGCGCCTTCCCCCGGCCTTCTGAGAGCGACTCGGCGAAGTTCGCGAAGAGCACAGTCAGCCAGAGCCAGAGCGAGACCATGCCGGGGAAGAAGACTCCTCCGGCGGTCGGGGCGGCGAGCCCGGCGAGGGCGATCAGGGTTGTTATAATGCCGCCGATCTCGACGAGGAGCATCACCGGATTTCCGACCAGTTTCCGGGGGTCCAGTCTCAGCATGGCACCGATGAGGGCCCCACGGATCAGGTCCGGCTCGAAGGCAGCGATGCGGGGATACCGTTTCCGGGCCATCGGCTCACACCCCGCCCACCATCAGCAGGTATTCTGCAACGGGTCCCATCGCCAGGAGCGGAAAGAACGTGAGCCCGCCGACGAGCAGGATGATAAGGGTCGTCCAGGCCACAAACGCCGGGGAGGCGGTGGAGAGCGTCCCCGGCCCGGGAGGAATGGCCTTCTTCTCTGCCATCGATCCCGCGAGGACCAGCATGGCGATGGCCGGGGCGAACCTCCCGACGGCCATCGCGAGCGCGCCGGCGATCACGTAGAAGGGACCGGTGGCGTCAAGCCCGGCAAAAGCGCTCCCGTTGTTGTTGGACATGGATGCGAAGGCGTAGACCACCTCCGAGAGCCCGTGCGGGCCCGGGTTTCCCATCGCCCAGGGCAGGGCGAGCGTGATGCCGGAGAGGAGGAGCACGAGCACACCCGGGACGAGGACGGTGACAACCGCCATCTGCATCTCCGCAGCCTCGATCTTCTTGCCGAGGAACTCAGGGGTCCGCCCGATCATCAGCCCGGCGATGAAGACGGCGACCACCACGAAACCGGTGACGGTGTAGAACCCCGAACCTACCCCGCCGAAGACGACCTCGCCGAGGAGGATCAGGAGCATAGGGACCATACCTCCAAGCGGGGTGAGCGAGTCGTGCATGGCATCGACTGCGCCGCAGGACGTCGCGGTCGTCGATGTGGCAAAGAGCGCCGTGCCCAGAAGGCCAAACCGGACCTCTTTGCCCTCCATGGAGATCCCCGAAACACCGAGTTCGCCCATCAGCGGGTTTCCGGCGAGTTCCGCAGCGTAAAGGCCGCCGAAGGCTGCGACGTAGATCGTGAGCATAACGGCATAGATGGCCCATCCCTGCCGCATGGCCCCGGTCATCCGGCCGAAGACGAAGGGGAGGGCGGCGGGAACGAGCAGGATCAGGAAGGCCTCGATGAGGTTGCTGATGGCGGTTGGGTTCTCGTAGGGGTGCGCGGAGTTGGCGGCGAAGAACCCGCCGCCGTTTGTGCCGAGGAGTTTTATCGCCTCCTGAGAGGCGACCGGCCCCATGGCGATCGTCTGCGGCCCGGCTGTGACGGACGCGTCCAGATTCTGGATGACCCCCTGGGAGGCGAGCAGGAGGGCGGCGGTGAGGGCGAGCGGGAGCAGTATGTAGAGGACAGAGCGGGTCATATCCACCCAGAAGTTCCCTATCCGGTCGGTCGACTGGCTGGTGAGCCCCCGCATCACCGCGATCGCAATGCAGATCCCGGTGGCGGCCGAGAGGAAGTTCTGGACGGTGAACCCCGCCATCTGGGAGAGGTAACTCGCCGAGACCTCTCCGCTGTAGACCTGCCAGTTCGTGTTGGTGACGAAACTGACGGCGGCGTTCACCGCAGTCAGGGGATCGAATGCGCCAACACCCCCAGGGTTGAGCGGGAGGGCGCCCTGCAGGAGGAGGAGAGCAAAGAGGACGACAAATCCGATGCCGTTGAAGATGAGCAGGTCCCGGGTGTAGCCCCGCCATCCCTCCTCCTCTTCGGGGGTGGTCCCGATGAACCGGTAGACAGTCCGCTCGATCGCGCCGGGAAGGCCCGCGGATACACCCCCGGAGAAGACCCGGTGGATGTAACTGCTGAGGAGGAGCGCCGCCCCGGTGACGAGGAGGAGAAAGAGGGCGGCGGCTGCGGCATCCATGAGGGGATCGGGGTGCGTCACGGCTCGTCACCCCGGGTGGCAGGGCTCTTCGTTGAGGGGCTACGGAGCATTGGATCTCTCCCGGTGCTGATTGTGGCGGATAGCACGGCCTCCCTATAAAAAGGCTTTTCTGGGAGAGAAAGCCCGTTGTGAGAGGGGTGCCCGGCTGGTGCCGGTGGCAAATAAGACAGGCCGGAAGGCCCTCCGTCGAGGGGGAGTATCCTGGACTGAAAGCGGTGTCGGGCAATCAGCAGGAGCGAGCGACTGCAATCTCCCGGGCAAGGATCTGGTGCCCTACGAACCACTCAAAAACCTCCGGAGCATATAATACAATGAATTGCCGTTCAATACGCTGAACGGTTGCCAGGCAAGAGGTATGGTCCGGCGGTTGCATGGAAGGGGTGGGCCCCTTCTGCGCAGGATCGGGGACGTTGGATGGGCAAGGCTCAAGAACCGCCGGAGACGGCATCACAATCATGGGAGCGGGTGGCTCTGTCCCAGCGCCCTTGTGTTTCCGATCCGGAAACATTCTCTTCAGAGGCAGAAACAACATGGGAAAACCGGTGTTAACCGAACTCTTCAGGACCGAGGAAAGGATATGCATCCTCCGGTATGTTGCCGGGGCAACCGGGACCTCAAAACCTCTTGTCTCACGCTACCTGCGCCTGCTTGTCAAAGGCGGTTTCTGTACGCAACATGACCGGGCATACACCTGGAGCGAGAACGCCCGAAGTCTGGCAGTGAAACGCCTGCTACATCGACCTCCTTGCGGCCGGGGTTCCGCTCCCGGAATGGGCCCGGGGGATAGGTATCTACGGGAGCTATGCGGAGGGGGCGAACACGGCCGGCAGTGACCTCGACCTCCGGGTGCTCGTTGATGAGTATACGCCCGATCTTGAGGTCCATGCGGCAAGGGTCGGGAGAAGGGCAGGTGCGGTGGTCGGGACTGAGGCAAACCTGCTCATTCTCACCCCGGAGAGACTGTCTGACCTGAAAGAGACCGATCAGCCGTTTTACATCAGCCTCGTCCGGTCGAGTCTAACTCTTGGGGGTGCACCCATTGACAACGCTTGAGAATTGCTTTAGAGAGAAGATGCTTCGCAGGGTCACGTCTTCTGCGGAGAAAGCCAGAGAATCGTTGAGCCTCGCCCAATCTTATCTTGACGAGGCGCGGCAGGTAGCCGGGCTCGGTGCAAGAAGAATAAGCCTGATCGGGGTGTATATGGCATGATCCCACGCTGCCCGTGCAGTGCTCTTCCGCGACGGTGTCCGCGAGAAGAGTCACCATTGCATCGAGTTGTATCTCAACCACTATGTGCAGTCAGGGGGCCTCGAAGAGGAGTGGGCGTGATGTTCGGCAGGATACGAGCACAGCGCCATGAGGGTCAGTATACCTGCCCTTCGCGGACGATGGCCTTCAGGATATCAATTGTCACCTGCTTTCCCCTGCATTCCTCATTTAATACACCAACCTTATCAAAATTGTTAATCCTGGTGTACTTGATGGTGATTTCACTCCCCGCTCATGTGCAGAACCGCGATCGTACCGGATCTCTCCTGGATCGGGAAAACGAGAAGTTTCTATCCTGAACTCCCGCGGAAATTAGG
>DANY01000024.1:0-107506 GCA_002501655.1 Methanoculleus sp. UBA303 | reverse complement strand
CTAAGGTTGCCGGGAGTTCAGGTTCTATCTTTTTGATCTGTTTGTGGGCACGTGATGGAGAAAGATCCCATCATGCTCCACACACGGTGCCCCGATCAGCGCGGTATCGCGCTCTTGAAAAACTCTTTATCCCGGGAGCAGGGCAGGACCGTGAGAGAGCAACCTCAAAAGAAAAACGTTCTTTCAGAATTGGATTTTAAATCAACCGTTAAGATGCTGCGGGTGGGATCCGAACCCACGATTTCCAGATGTCCCAGGCTTGGACGCACCGTTTCTCTCGAAAACCCTATGAGTCTGGCGCCCTAACCGACTAGGCCACCGCAGCACACAAAGTGCATTATAACAATGGTGTATTGGCAAATAAACCTTATGCATCCCGGAAACATGAAGTGAGGGGTCACTTCATGTTTTTCCGCAGATACACATCGACCACCGCGGCGATCGCCGCCACTTCCTTCCCCTGCCGGAGCGATGCCGCCAGCGTCTGCATGCGCGTCTCCTCCTCGCGGAGGTAGCGGCGCAGGCTCGCTCCGATGTGCTCCTCCTGCAGGAAGTGCGTGTGCGTATCGCCGGCGATGAAGTGGGCGTTGTGCATGATTGCGTACTGGAGCGGAAGCGTCGTCTTCACGCCGAGGATGACATACTCGTAGATGGCCCGGCGCATCCGCTGGATGGTCTCCTCACGGTTGGACCCCCAGGCGCAGAGTTTGGATATCATCGAGTCGTAATGCGGAGGGATGGTGTAGCCCATGTGGATGCCGGAGTCGACCCGTATCCCCGGACCTCCCGGAGACCGGTAGCGGACAATCTTGCCCGGATCGGCGGTGAAGTTGTTCAACGGGTCCTCCGCGTTGATCCGGCACTCGATCGCATGCCCCCGGATGCTGACATCCTCCTGGTCCATCGAGAGTTCCTCACCGGCGGCGACAGCGATCTGCTGCTTCACGATATCGATCCCCGTGATGAACTCCGTGATGGTGTGCTCCACCTGCAGCCGGGTGTTCACCTCCATGAAGTAGTAGTTGCCGTTCGCGTAGAGGAACTCCACCGTGCCGGCGTTCTTGTAGTTCGCCGCCTTTGCGGCAGTGATGGCTGACGCCGTCATCCGCTCCCGGAGATCGGGCGTCATGATGGGGCAGGGCGCCTCCTCGAGCAGTTTCTGGTGCCGGCGCTGGATGGAACACTCCCGGTCGTAGAGGTGGAGGGTGTGTCCCTTCGCGTCGGCAAGGACCTGGATCTCGATATGGCGTGGTTTCGCGAGGTACTTCTCCACGAAGACCGTCGGGTCCCCGAAGGCGGACTCCGCGATCCGCATCCCCATGTCGATCGCCTCCTCGAGTTCCTCCTCGCACTCGACGATGTGCATACCGATACCGCCGCCGCCCGCGCTCGCCTTCACGACCACCGGGTAGCCGATCTCGGCGGCGACCTTCTTCGCCTCATCGAGACAGGTGACACCGTCCGGCGTGCCGGGAAGGACCGGAACACCGGCCTCGTGCATCATCCGCTTCGACCCAATCTTCGAGCCCAGCGCCTCGATCGTCTTCCACGAAGGCCCGATGAACGTCAGCCCTTCATCCTCGACAAGTTTTGCAAACCGATAGTTCTCAGCGAGGAACCCGTATCCCGGGTGGATCGCCTCAGCCCCGGACTTCCGGGCGATATCGCAGATCCGCTCCTTGTTGAGGTAACTTTTGGACGGGTGTGCCTCACCGACGCAGAAGGCTTCATCGGCGTACTTGACGTGGAGCGCATTCTTATCAGGCTCGGAGTAGATCGCAACCGTATCGATATCCAGCTCCCGGCAGGCGCGCATAACCCGGATGGCGACCTCGCCGCGGTTGGCGATCAGGATCTTGTCAAAATACTTCATCACGCAAGTTCTCTTTCTGGTAACCCGGGGCGGGCCTCATTCAATAATCATCAGCACGTCGCCATTCTGCACGACGTCCCCGGCATTCACAAAGATCTCCTCGACTGTGCCGTCACGCGGACTGCGGATGGGGTTCTCCATCTTCATCGCCTCAAGGACAATGAGTGTATCCCCCTTCCTGACGGCGTTCCCCTTCTGGGTCAGCACCTGCAGGACCATGCCCTGCATGTTGCTCTTAACGCCGCCGGCGACATCCCCTCGAGGGATCCTCTCCCTGGCGGCCGGGGCGGCCATCGGGACCGTGACCGAACTCCCCTCCACGGTGACGATCCGGACCGAGAAGATCTCGCCGTCCACCTCCACCTCCATGGAACTCGGAATCTCCGCAGTCCTCGCCGATTCGGCTGACGGTTTCGAGATCACTTCAGCCTGGCGCTCGCCCTTCAGGAACGACGGAGCGATGCTCGGGTAGAGGATGTAGGTGAGGACGTCCTCCTCCCTGGTGACCAGGCCCTGCTCCACAGCCTCCCCCCGCATCTGCTCGTATATAGGCATGAGAAGGTCCGCCGGGCGGACCGTGACCGGCTCCTCGTCGCCTATGATCAACTTCCGCACCTCGGGGCTGATCGGGGCGGGAGGGCGCCCGTAGAGGCCGAGGACGTAGTCCTTCACCTCCGTCGTCACGTTCCGGTAGCGTTCCCCACCCATGAGGACGTTAAAGACCGCCTGGGTGCCCACGATCTGGCTCGTCGGTGTCACAAGCGGCGGGTAACCGAGGTCCTTCCTCACCCGGGGGATCTCCAGGAACACCTCTTCCAGGCGGTCGAGCGCATCCTGCTCCTTTAACTGGGAGATGAGGTTGGATATCATGCCGCCCGGGAGCTGGTAGATCAGCACGTCGGAGTCGACCCTGTCTGCGATGGCGGAAAAGAGCGGTTCGTACTTCTCCCGCACCTCCCGGCAGACGTTGCGCACCTCCCGGAGCGCTATCAGGTCGATGCCGGTATCGCGCGACGTTCGGGAGACACTTGCGACAACGCTCTCCGTCGGGGGCTGGGAGGTCCCGAGCGCGAACGGCGACATCGCCGTATCGAGGATATCCACACCCGCATCGATCGCCGCCTGATAACTCAGGGGCGCGACGCCGCTCGTGCAGTGGGAGTGGAGGCAGACCTTGATGTCTACCGCCTTCTTGATCCCCGAAATCAGATCGCGGGCATCGTGGGGCATGATCAGCCCCGCCATGTCCTTGATGCAGATCGAGTCGCACCCGAGCGAGTAGAGGTCCTCCGCCATATCGATGAACGTCGCGACGGAGTGGACCGGGCTTGTCGTATAGGAGATCGCACCCTGCAGGTGCGCCCCGACGTTCCTGACCTCCTCCATCGCTTTGGTCATGTTCCGGATATCGTTGAGCGCATCAAAGACCCGGAAGATATCAACCCCGTTCCGCGCAGATGCATCTACGAACCTCTCCACCACGTCGTCGGGGTAATGCCGGTAGCCCACGAGGTTCTGGCCCCGCAGGAGCATCTGGATGGGAGTTCGCCGAAGCTCGGTCTTCAGCATCCGGAGGCGATCCCAGGGATCATCGTTGAGGAACCTGATGCAGCTGTCAAAGGTCGCCCCGCCCCAGGCTTCGACGGAGAAAAAACCCACGTTATCAATGGCGCGGGCAAGAGGGAGCATGTCTTCAGTCCGGAGCCTGGTGGCGATGAGCGACTGATGCGCGTCCCTAAGCGTGGTATCGGTGATATAGAGTGTATCAGATTTGGCAGCACACATCGAATTTTGCACCTCGAAGGGCTGAGGAGATTGCAATAAAGCCTCTAAAAAATTCACTGTAATAATATAAAAACGTCTCGAACTGGCAGGCAGGATAAAAGCCCGAGTATCACCGCCGATAGGGATGCCAGAATGTCTCGCGAGTCTGTTCTGAACAGGGGACATATCCGCCCTCCGAGCGTGTATCCCCGTACCACCAGCAGTCTGGCCATTTCATCGGCCCTCCGGATCTGGGCGACGATGAGCAGAGCAGCGATCGGCACGATCGAGCGAGCGCCGATTCGGATCCCCTTCAGCGCAAGTGCGACTTGTATCTGGTCGATGTCCTGCCGGATCACCGCCAGCCCCGTAAGCCCCATCTCTGCGATGAGCCCGATCTCGAACCCGATCCGGTCACCGAGGGCCCAGACAGCCACGGCAAGCATCTCTCCTTCCTCAGTCTCGGCATACGCCCACGCGGCAAGGAACAGGACCGCGACCATCCTGACCAGGTAGGAGACACCCGGGCCGCCTCCCCACCAGGAGACGAGCGCTGTGACGGCGATCATCGCAATGAGGGAAAGAAGCACGCCGGGCCGCGGGAGAGCCTTTGTGCGCGGCGTGAAGACGAGCCACCAGATCAGAGCGGCGACGGCGCCCGTCGTGCTCGCAAACGCAGCGAGCGAGAGGACCGCCGTGGATAGAAGTCTCAGCCTTGGGTCCTGCATAACGCCTCCTGTGCATCGGAAAGCCTGATGTTCTCCGGGCGGGCGCCCTGCTCCAGAGCATACGCAAGATACGGCGGAGCGTGCCGCCACCGGGAAATCGCCCCGGGCACGCTGCCGAGGGCGGTCAGAGTCCCGCCCTCCATCTCCCAGATGGTGTCCACCCGGGGGAGGACCGCGCGCTCGTGCGAGAAGATGATGGTGATACCCTCATCTCTCTCATCGATCATCCTGCAGGCTTTCCGTTTGGCGGCACAGTCGAGCGAACTGAATGGCTCATCCAGCATCAGCAGGTCCGGGTTCCGCATGACCGTGCAGGCCAGGGTCAGCCTTTTGAGTTCGCCGCGGGAGAGGTGGAACGGATCGGTGTCCCCGCGCCCGGCAAGGTCCGCCCGCGCGAGCACGTCGTCCGGCGCGAATCCCCAGGACCCGGCCTCTTCGGCAACGGTCGGGCAGGTGATGTGGTATTCGGGGAACTGCAGCAGGAGCAGGGCTGACGTTATCCCCTGCCGCCGGATCGCCCCGCTATCAGGACGGCTCAGTTCAGCGAGCAGAAGGGCCAGCGTCGATTTCCCGCTCCCCACCGGCCCGCTGACCAGGTGAACGCCCTCACCGAAGGTTCCACTGCCCCGGAGGGTGAACGGGCCCCGGGAGAAGAGAAGATCCTCGAGGTCTACCCTCACCGGCGGATCCTCCACATCGTGGGGTAGAAGCACGTCTCCTCGAGCCTCGTGAAGACCTCTTCGGGCGTGCCGTGGTGCCGGACCACACCTCCCGCCATAAAGAGGACGTAGTCCGCGAGAGCCGCAGTATCCATCGACTGTGTGCACCAGAGTGTGTGGGCCGCCGTGCTCTTCTGCACGGCACTCTGGACGCACGCTGCCGTCCCGGCGTCCAGGTGCGAGTCGGCCTCGTCCAGGATGAGCACCTCGGGGTCATCGACGCCGGCGGCAGCCAGCGCAACGAGGGCCTTCTCGCCCCCCGAGAGGGCCGAGACTTTCTTTTCGAGGAGGTGCGATATTCCAACCTGTGTGGCGGCCGCCCTGACCCGCTCGTCGGTCTCCCGGCAGGAGCGATGATGGAACCGGGGAGATGACGCGATCTCGTCGTATACCCGGGAGAAGAGGAGCGTCCGGTCGGGGAACTCCCCCACCCACCCGATCCTCACGGCGGACGGTGGCCTCCCGAGGAGCTGGACCGTTCCTCTCCGCGGTTCCTCGATACCGGAGCAGACCGCAAGAAGCGTCGTCTTGCCACTCCCGTTCGGCCCGATCACGGCGATATGACGCGCATCTACCGTGAGGTCGGGGATGTCGATGAGACGGTGCCGGAGATTGACGATACGGATCATGCCACCCGTTTTCCTATGGTGTATGCCGCCAGGACCTTCACTGCATCACCGATGATGAACGGGGCGACACCGAGAAGGGCCGCCTGAAGGAGCGAAAGCGACGCCGAGTATGAAAGCCATACGACACCGAAGAGGTAGATCGCACCGGTCGCCGCGATCAGCCCTGCGGCCCGGCACTTCGCCGATTGCTGTTCGTAGGCGAGCCCGGCGATGAGGGCGGCCGGGACAAAGCCGAGCAGGAACCCTCCCGTGGGACCGAGGAGCACCCCGAGGCCCGCCGTCCCGTTATGGAAGATCGGGAGGTTTGCCGCCCCAAGGAGCACGTAGAGGCCAACAGGGATCACGGCGTACCGATGCATGACGATCCCGGCAAGAAGCACAAAGAGGGTCTGGAGCGTGAGCGGGACCGGAGGTAGCGGTATGGATATCCAGCTTCCGGCAGCGATCAGCGCGATGAATGTGCCGCTGTAGGCAAGAATCTGAGCGCGGTGTTTCATGTCAACCCTTTTAAATTGGCGGGTTGACGATAAAAACCCTGTCAACCAAAAATTATGGGGTGGTGTACATACTCCCGGCGCTCTAGAGCTGGAAGCAGTCGCCGGCGATAACCCGCTCTATTCTTCCGTCGTCCTTGCGGATGATCAGGGCGCCGTGACTATCGATATCGATAGCCTCCCCCTCAAAGGTCTTGTTGATTGTCCTGATGGCCACCCGCTGGTCAAGCGTCAGGGAGAGGCTCTTCCACTCGCGGATGATGGAATCATACTCTCCATCCTCGAGCTGCTGGTAGCGCAGTTCGAACTCCCGCAGGATCCGGACGAGAAGCGCCACGCGGTCGACTTCGTGACCGACCTCCGCCTGGAGTGAGGTCACCGTCCCTCTCAGATTCGGCGGGAGGTCGACAAGCGATATGTTTGCGTCGATCCCTATCCCAAGAAGGCCGTAATGGACGGTATCCGCCTCCGCGGCGAGTTCCAGGAGTAGCCCGCCGACCTTCTTATCCCCGGCGAAGATGTCGTTGGGCCACTTGATGAGCGCACTGATGTTGTACTCCTTTCTGATGGCGCGGGCGATCGCGATCGACCCGGCCATGGTGAGCATGAAGAGGTGATCCATCGGGATCTTCGGCTTTAAGATGATGGTAACCCAGATGCCGCCGGCAGGTGAGACCCAGGCGCGCCCGAGCCTTCCGACCCCGCCGGTCTGCTCTTCGGCGACGATCACCATGCCGTGCAGTTTCTCAGGATCGGTCTCGTTCGCGAGCTGCTTTGCGATCCAGCTCGTGGAAGCAGTGCGATCAAAGTGGCGGATCTGCTTACCGATGGACCGGGTGCGGAGCCGCTTATTGATTTCGTATGGGAGGAGTTTGTTGGTCGTCACCTCGAGGCGGTAGCCTTCTGCCCGGGACGACGATATGCCGTATCCTAATCTCCGGAGCTCGCGTATCTGTTTCCAGACGGCCGAACGGGTGACACCCAGCTGCTCTGCAATCCGCTCGCCCGAGATCGGGCCGGGGGATTCTTCGAGAATCTTCAGTACGTTGATTGCCGTGTCCTTCATCTTCTTTCAGGCAGGAGATCCCGGTCTTCAGGCCGGGGAGGAATGCCGTCTGCCTGTCCCGGCATACAGTTGTGTTCTCCAGGCGATACGAGTCAGGATCGTACAATCCTCTACCTTTGCGTTCTGGGTCACCCGCTTCCCGGTGACCGCGCTATGCAACGATACCCTTCCTTTCAGGGTTCCTCCAAGGTACGTCAACCCATGTTTGATGTGCCGGACCAGCGTTCCCCGGGAAAACCCCAGAGATCTGGTTCCCCCGTAGGGTTTACGATTTCCTCCTTTCTCCGGCTGCAACCGGTGCAACTGCCGGCGGAAGAACCGGATCGGTGCCCAGTAGTACAATCCCCGTTCAGTTGGGTGCTCCGCACCCGAGACGTCGGCTGCCATCACCCACGCATCGACCGCGTGGGCGGCAAAAACCTGCTTGCTCTTCTGCCGGGTCTTCTTCAGGCCAAACCGTTCACGGAGTTCTTTTGTCTCATACCCTGCATGCAGGTGTAGATCGAGTCCGCGATCTCGGATCGTCCGATAGAACCATTGTTTCCCGACCTCCAGCGGGGAGAAGTTTGTGTTCCACCAGGTGCAGTTCTTCTTTGTTCCAGCAGCGACATCCTCTACGACCACATCGGTGATCGGGAGGACCTTGCGCAGTTGCTCAAGGATCCGGATCTTGGCGTTCCACCGGGCGAATGTACTTGGGGGGAGAGCCTCCTTGTTTCTCGACCGGTTGTTGAACCGGGCGGGGCGCCGCCAGCACTTCCGGTGCCGCCGGGCTCGACGCATGGTTCTCCGTACTTCAACTGCTTTCTTGACATGCTTGGGGGCCTCCGACATCCCGTTCAAGACGGTTTCTTTGGTCCCGACCACCGACCAGCCCTCGAAGGAACTGCCGGGGTCGATCCCGACAACCAGCGACCGGTTGTCAGGCTCAACCGTGTAAGTCAGGATGATGCAGAAGATGCCGAGCTTGTTCCAGTACGGTTTCGCCTTCCCCTGCTTGAGGAGCAGGCGAGCTCGTGTGGGAGTGGTCGGCATCAACGGCGTCCTGTGCGTGTCCATAACTGGTACTCGCATGAGATTATCTCCTCCCGGTCAAACCGGGGTTGCATTTCCCTTCGGAGGGGCGAGACGGGCTTAGTACCCCGAGAGGTACGTCGGGTTCGGCGTGCCCGGAAGAGGGCAGAGCTAGGGAGACACTCTGCCGTTCTTGTAGCCCGTAACGCTGCTGCAATTGCTTGCCTCCTAGTCTACTGTTTGGTCTCGCTGAGCCGTTCGCGAAGCCCCGCACTTCAGGGCGGGGTAGTTGACGTACATTACCTTTTCGCTGCAGGCGACTCAGTCGGGAGCGGGCAGGGATCCCTGCCGCATACCTGTCTTCGGATCTCCGCGCTCTGCTCCATGAAACCCGCCAGATCAAAGATGCCGGTCACATCGACGATGCCGATCGCACCGATAGCCCCGCCTTTGCCGTCTCTCACCGGCGCTACCACCACCGGGATACCCTGGTAAGGGCCCGCTGGAGGCCTGACCCTCAATGTGGCGTTCTCAACCAGGACTTCTTCGAGAATGGGGCCCGTGTAGGCCTCGTCGATAACCTTTCCGTCCTCGATCCTGATCCCCGGATGGTCACGGGACCGTGCCGTGACAGGCAGATGGCCGAGCAGATCATGGATGCACATCATGACGGGAGCGAGATCGCGCGCTGTCGAGGAGGCAGAGATGACGTATTGCTCCATGGTCATATCTATATTTTTCATCATGTTATAGCTAGAATAAGGTTTCCCTCTCGCCGCAGGAGAACTCCTTGAGGAATTCGCGTGACGGGTATTCATGGATGCTGGAGACCAGAATCATGCCGTCACCGATCGCCTTTCCAATCAGGAGCGCCTCGCCGGTAGCCGAGACGGCAAGCGTCTCCCCGCCGTGGGCCGGGAAAGAGCCGTCGCACTCGACAGCGGTATGGTCATACCCGGCGAAGAGGGATGAATAGTTACTCTCTCTGGTGAACCGGACGGCACGCGGCCCATACGCGAACGTGTAGGTTACCGGGAACGGGAGCCAGTCGTAGGCGTCCTCTCGCGGGCACCCCGCGCCGAAGACCAGCAGTCGCCCGCCGTTCTCGACGAAACGGCGGATGCGCCTCTCTGCAGCCCGGAGCGCCGGGAGGAGGTTCGAGTAGGCCGGATTTGCAAACCCCGTCGGCACGATGAGCGCAACAAACCTCCCGCGCCAGAAGGGGGAGGCGAGCATGTAGGGGTTGACCGTCTCGCAGCAGGCGCCGCAGTCCTCGATGAGGCGCGAGAACATGAGGGGGCTGTCCCAGAGCAGCCCGATTCTGCAGGTCACCCCTTGATCACCCCAAGCGGGTCCAGCCGGGCGACAATACCCGAGAGGCCCGCTTCGTGCACGACGCGCACCACTTCATGGCTCGGCTTATAGACTTCGGGCGCCTCTTCCGCGAGGACGGAGTCGTGGGAAGCGCGTACCAGGATACCTTCTTTTGCGAGTTGCTCCCGGAGTTCTTTTCCCCTGACCTCTTTCTTCGCCTGCGACCGGCTGAGCACCCTGCCGGCGCCATGGCAGGTGCTCCCCCAGGTTTTCTGCATTGCGATCGTCGTGCCGTGGAGGAGGTAGGAGGACGTCCCCATGCTCCCGGGGATGATCACCGGCTGCCCGACCGCGGCATACTCGTGGGGGATACCCGGGGCATTCGGGCCGAACGCCCGCGTCGCGCCTTTGCGGTGGACGCAGACCTCCATCGACGCGCCGTCGACGTCGTGACGCTCGAACTTGGCGACGTTGTGCGCGACATCGTAGATGAGCCGCATCTCGTCGTAGTCGATCCCGTACATCTGCGCGAACACTTTCCGGGCCTCGTGCATGATGACCTGCCGGTTTGTCCAGGCATAATTTGCAGCGCAGACCATGCCGCCGTAGTAGGCGCGGCCTTCCGGGGAGTCGATCGGAGCGCAGGCAAGCTGCCGGTCGGGGAGCAGTATCCCGTACTTCCCGAGCGCGCGCTCGAGTAGCCGTAAATGGTCGGTGGCGACCTGGTGGCCGAGGCCCCGCGAGCCGCAATGGACCATGAAACAGACCTGCCCCTCAGTGATCCCATAGACCTTTGCCGCTTCCGGATCGATGATCTCCCTCACCACCTGGACCTCCAGGAAGTGGTTTCCCGCGCCGAGCGTCCCGAGCTGCGGCAGGCCACGCTGGCGCGCTTTGGCACTGACGGCTCCTGGGTCTGCGCCCGGCATCGCGCCCTCTTCCTCACACCGGATGAGGTCCGCCCCGGTACCGAGCCCGCGCTCAACCGCCCACCGCGCGCCGCTCACCATGATATCAGCCAGCTCCTTATTCGAGACCCGCAGGGTGCTCTTTGCACCCACACCCGTCGGCACGGCAGCAAAGAGCCTCTCGATCAGATCCCGTTTCCTGCCGGCGAGATCGGTCTCGGTCAGGGGTGTCGTGATCAACCGGACGCCGCAGTTGATGTCGAACCCGACCCCCCCGGGAGATATGACCCCCTCGGTCATGTCAAACGCGGCGACACCGCCGATGGGAAACCCGTATCCCCAGTGGATATCGGGCATGGCAAGTGAATGCTTCACAATCCCGGGCAAGGTTGCGACGTTAGCGAGCTGGCGGACGGCCCCCTCTTCGAGTGTCTCCGCGAGGGCCCGGGAGAGGAAGAAACGCCCCGGTACCCGCATATTGGGGACATATCCAACGGGGACCTCCCATTCGAGATCTCCAATCTGGTTGATTCCTTCAAGCATATCGATCCCTCAGATATCGAAGATAATGTCCACGACATAGGCCTCTTCTTCTTTAACGATTTCGAGCCCGAAGTAGGATACACCCTTGATGAGCGCCCCCGCGGAGTGCCGCGCGGGGTCGAAGGGCTCGCCCCTGATGGCAGCGGAGAGCCGGGTGCCCTGGATATCGACGTCAAAGGTGCAGAAAACGATGTTCTCGACGTCGGTGATGAAGAGCAGCTCCGAGAGGTAGTCGATGAGGAGGGACTCCAGGTCCTCCGCTGCGAGGGAGATCTGCCTCTCGATGCCCCGGTCCTCGCAGGGGCCGTACATAACATGGAACAGGGCCCGGCCTGCATCGGAGAAGACCTCGGTTATGGTTGTGCCCCGCACCCGCATGAGGACGTCGGCGGTATGGTCCAGTTCTTCGAAACTCATGGTTTAGAAATCTTCATAGAATATGGGAATCATTCCCCTGTGGATGGAGTCGATGTAGCGGGCCTGGTACTTCGATATATAGACGGTATAATCGCCGACAGGAACCTGCAGGTCGGTCGCCTTCGGCGGTTTTACTGATGTCGGAAGGAGGATTGGGCCGCTGCAGGCTGTGCTCACCCTGAAGTCGCGTTTTCTCTGGAGAACATACGATCGGACGTCATCCGTGACATATATGCTCCGTGATGGTTCTGGCTCCCTTGTATCGCTCTGCATGGTAGTCCTTCATATTGGTTCTGGGTGTAAAAAAAGAGGTATGGTTTTTGAGTTTACGTCGTTCCCAGGATATTTGCCACCACGTCCACGTACTGGTCTTTCAACTCGTAGATGGTGTTTGTTCCCTCTGCGTTTCGCCTCACATGCAGGATGCCTATCCGGGACGCGATGATGCCTACCATGGATGCGACGGAGTGGTAACTGGTGGAGAACTGCTCCTGCAACTTCTCGTAGATCTGGGGTATGGTCAGAGATTTCACTTTTACGAAGAGGTTGAGCAGTTCATGCCGGATTCCGTCCCGGTCCCGTGAGAGATAACCTTTGAGTCGAGTTTCTATCTCTTTTTTGAGCTCATAGGGTGATCTCATATGTGCTTGTGATTCGGTATTTTATATATATCTTTTCTTTTCAGTCATTTAATCGGAGATTATGCCAGGAGGACGACAATTGTCTGACGAAATGGGATATCGGCAGACGTTGAAACTCCATTATCCTGGAAAGGACTATTACAGGGCGTGATCTCCTGCACAGGAAGTACATGCCCACCTCTATGGTCCCTCCCCGGTACACTTCCCGTGCAGTGCTGCCCCCCCACCTACCACGAGCGATGGACTGACGGCAGGAGTTTTGGAGCACCCGGGACTTTCGAGTTCGCTCCTCCGCGGGGTGATCACGGGACGCTGCAACTTTATCCGGAGAAACCCAATTCCTGCTTAATATCCATGAGTAACCCTTTAACCTTTCACAATCGTACACTGATACAGCATGGAATTTGCCAGATATGACATCAACAAATACTCTCCGCGGCAGATGGTAGCGCTGCCCCTCGTTCTTCTCCTCCTTGCCGGGATCCTGCTTGGCTACACCACGCTCACCACCGGCCTGCCCTTAAAACCGGGCATCGACTTTGTGGGAGGAACGGCGGTCACCGCATTCACCTCTGACAGCAGAGAGACAATAGAGGCGACCTTCTCGGGGTATCCACTCTTATCGGTGGGCGAGGGGATCGGCGGCGGGAAGTACATCCAGTTCGGCCCCATGGACGACGCCCGGTACCAGAGCCTCGTTGCGCTCATCAACGAGAAGTATCCTGATGCGAAGGTGGACCAGATCGGCGAGACGTTCGGAAAGACGCTCCAGAGCCAGGCTTTCCTCGCCCTGCTCTTCTCGTTCATCGGGATGTCCATCGTGGTTCTCATAGCGTTCAGGAACCTGGTGCCGGCGGGGGCGGTCGTCCTTGCGGCCTTCGCCGACATTGCCGTCACCGCCGCGATCATGCAGGTCATCGGCATTCCGCTCTCCCTCGGGACAACGGCAGCCCTGCTGATGCTGATAGGGTACTCCGTGGACAGCGACATCCTGCTGACCACGCGCCTCCTGAAGCGCAAGGGGAAACTTGACGAGAAACTCGCCGGGGCCTTCAGGACCGGGATCATCATGACAACGACGACGCTTGCGGCTATCGCTGCCATGTGGGTCGTCTCCACGGCGGGGCAGGTCCAGATCATCAGCGAGATCGCAAGCGTCCTCCTCATCGGGCTCTTCGTCGATATGATGAACACCTGGATGCTGAACGCCGGGATTCTCAAGGAGTACATCCTCCGGGGCGGTAAGAAATGAATAGAGAAGCCATCATAAACCTCGTCAAGGACTGGCGGGTTGCCCTGCTGCTCGTGCTGGTCATCGGTTCCCTCGCAGGCATCTACCTGACCCCCCCGGACCTGCAGAAGGGGCTTGAGGGGAACCTCCAGTTTGGCCTCGACCTCCAGGGCGGTTCCTGGCTGCAGATGGAGTTCCAGTCTGTAATCGTTGCCTATTCGACCGATAAGCCGGTCGGAGACCTCGTAGATAATCTGCAGAAGAGCCTGGAAGCAGATGTCATCCAGATCGACCAGAACCATCTGGAGATCAGAAAGAGCGTCTCGCGTGCCGATCTCGAACCGCTATTCGCGGCATCGGGTGCGAAGATCGTCGGCTACCAGGAAGGCGTTTCCTCCTTCACCGCGGATGAGGTGAAACGGATCCTCAACGATAAGGTGAACGCCCTCGGCATGCAGGATGCAAGGATCAACCTGCTCACCCCGACGGGAAGCGAGTACCCGCAGTACGTACGGATAGAACTTGCCGGCGTGGATATGGAGACAGCGCAGGAGATCGTCGGCAAACAGGGTATGTTCGAGATCCGGATCCAGACAACAGGAAACGAGACCGAGCATGTCCTCTTCGGCGACCAGATCACCAGCGTCGGCGTGCCGCAGAGGGATCCCGAGTACCAGACATGGGGCGTCGGATTCGCGCTCACTGAGGCGGGCGCCCAGGCGTTCCGTGAGGCTGCCCTCAAACAGGGGGCAGTCGATAACCCGGGAGCCCACCATCTCGTGATGCTCCTCGACAACAAGACCGTCTACAGCGCCCCCCTCGCCGGGGACCTCGCAGCACAGCTCCGGTCGGGCCCGGTCAGGTCGCTCTCGGCCACCACCGGAACCGGCGATGCCGGGCTTGATGACGCAATGACGCTCGAGATCCACCTGCGGGCCGGTGCTCTGCCGGTGAAAGTGGATGTGGTCGGGTCCGGTTCCGTCCCGGCGGCGCTCGGTGAGCACTTCAAGACAACGGTCGTCCTTGCCGGGCTGCTCGCGCTGCTCACCGTCGGGGTCGTCGTCTACTACCGCTACCGCGAGCCGTTGATCGTACTCCCGATGCTCGCCATCAACCTCGCTGAGATCATCATCCTGCTCGGCATTGCCCGGTTCATCCAGCAACTTGATCTCGCCGCCATCGCCGGCCTGATAGCCGTGGTGGGCACCGGCATCGACCAGCTCGTCATCATCACGGACGAGGTTCTCCACGAAGGGCGTGTCCCGTCGCAGAACCTCTACATGAAGCGGTATGGGCGAGCCCTCGGGATCATCGCCGTGTCTGCAGCGACGGTCTTCATTGCCATGCTCCCGCTGGCGCTGATGGACCTCTCCACCCTCAGAGGCTTTGCCATCATTACCATGCTCGGTGTCCTGATCGGTATCCTGGTCACAAGGCCCGCGTACGGGAAGGTTATCATGGCGATCCTCTCAAAATAACAACCCTACAACAACATTTATTGCCCCGTTCACACACAATGTGTGAATGGGGTACAGCCTTATGGGAAAACCGATTTTAATGGACTTCTTTGCCGAGTGGTGCGGTCCGTGCCACCAGCAGTCACCGATCATCGATGAGCTCAAAATGAGAATGGGCGATCAGGTCGAGATCAAAAAGATCGATGTCGGTGTCGACTCCGAACAGACACGACAGTATGCCGCGAAATACGACATCCAGTTCGTACCCACGCTCATCATCGAGAAAGACGGGAAGCTCGTCCAGAAACTGGTGGGCGTTCAGGACCTCAAAAGCCTTGAGAGCATCTTAAAGCCGCTGGTGGGGCAGTGAAGATCGGCATCGTTGGCGGAACCGGCGATATCGGCGAGGGCATGGCGCTCCGGCTCTCTCCGAACTACGACGTGATTGTGGGGTCGCGTGAGGAGACAAAGGCGATCGCAACCTGTGATACCTGCCGGGAGACCTTGCAGGTGCGGGGGCTGGAGTGCAGCCTCGCCGGCGTCACCAACCAGAACGCGGTCGACGAGGCGGATATCGTCGTCCTTGCGATACCCTTCAAGCATGTGGCCCCGACTCTGAAGGCCCTGACCGGGTTTGAGGATAAGATCGTCGTCAGCCCTGTCAACCCGATCGAACGAACGACCTACTTCTACTACGCCCCCCCGCCGGAGGGCTCCGCGGCGATGATGATCAAGGGGATGCTTCCTCCGAGCGCGACCGTCTGTGCGGCGTTCAACAACGTCGCCGCAAACAAGTGGCAGATGCTCGATGAGGAACTCGACTACTCCGTCGCCGTCTGCTGTGATGACGACGGTGCAAAACAGAAGGTCATGGACCTCGTCAACAGCGTATCAAGCCTCCGCGCCTACGATGCGGGGCCGCTTGCGGCAGCATCCATCGTCGAGAGCGTCACACCCCTCCTCCTCAACATCGCCCGCTTTAACAGGATGAGGGACGTAGGCGTCAAATTTGTATAAGGTCACATTATTTTCCTGGATCCGTGTGGAGGAGTGAGGGGGCTTGCCCGGTGGCGGAAAACCGCCTCCGGGAGGCGAGTAGGGGGACGGCGCGTTCACTTCCGCACAGGTTTCAGTTTGCGTCTTCCCGGGGCTCGTGCCCGGTTCCCCCGGTGCCCGGCAAGGTTGCTCTTTTCGGGAGGGCACGATGTATCCGGACGCTCATGCCCCCGGCATAACCCCGGGGCAGCACATATCCCCGGGCATGTCGAAGTGTTCTGTAAGGAAGTCTGGGTGCAGAAGATGCTGGACCAGGAATTTGAACGGATAGGGAAGCGGCTCTTCCTCGAGGGCCTTGTCGGAGCGAATTTTGGGAACATGAGTGTGCGCACTGAAGGCGGGTTCTTCATCACCCGGACCGGCGCCTACCTGGACGCCCGGGAGATGCCGGCGTTTGTGCCTGAGGCAGGCGATGTCCCGCGTGAGGCATCAAGCGAGTACCGGGTCCACCGGGAGGTCTACCTGGAGACGCCGCACCGCACCATCGTCCACGCCCACCCGGTCCACGCCGTCGCCGCATCGCTCGACGCCGATATCGTCCGGCCGGCCGACAGCGAGGGCGGGATGCTCTGCCCGGAGATCCCGGTTGTTCCCGGGAATCCGGGGACCGACGAGATTGCGCACAACGTTGCGGAGGCGCTCCGGGGCGGCCATATCGTCATCGTCCGCGGTCACGGGACGTTTGCCGCCGGAAAAACGCTGGACGAGGCGTATATCTACACCTCGATCGCCGAGTACGCCTGCCGGATCCTCTTCTTAACGGGGCGGCTCGGCAGGGTTCTGTAACTGCTCGATCTGGCGGGTGGTCTCGCGATGGAACCCAAGAAGCATGTCGCTGATCACCCCAAACATGAAGATCTGAAAGCCTATGGTGATCAGGAGGACCGTGAGGATGGTGAGCGGCAGGTGCTCGACGTTCCTGAACCATTCGAGGATGACGTAGATGCCGGTGACGCCCCCTGCAAGCGATATGAAGAGACCGATGATCCCGAAGTAAAAGATAGGGTTGTTCATCTTTGCGAGCCGGTATATGGTCGAGAATATCCTCGCGCCGTCCTGGAGGGGGTTTAATTTGGTGACCGTGCCGGGCCTCGCGATATACCGGACCGGGACGACCGTGATTCGCTGCCCGTTTCTCACCGCCTCGACCGCCATCTCCGTCTCGATCTCGAACCCCGACTCTTTGAGGGTCATCTGCCGGATCGAGTGGAGGGTAAAGGCGCGGTAGCCGGAGAGGATATCACAGAGATCCCGGCCGTGCGCGATCTTGAACAGGAGGTTAAGGAGCTGGTTGCCGAGGAGGTTTAACCGGGTGAATGCCTCTCCCTCGGGGTTGACGAGGCGGTCGCCGATGACGTGGTCGAACCCGAGGCTGAGGGGATTGAGCATCTTATCCGCGTCGTCCAGTGAGTAGGTGCCGTCACCGTCGAGCATAAGCACGTAGGGCTCATCGATGATCTCCACGGCCTCGATGATGGCGTTGCCTTTTCCCTTTCCCGTCTGTGTCCGGACAACAGCTCCTGCAGATCGTGCGATATCGGGTGTTCCATCGGTGCTGTTCCCGTCCATGACGAGGATATGTTGAAAACCGCGCTGCCGGAACCCCTCAATCAACTCGCCGATCGTCGGGGCCTCGTTTAACGTGGGGATGAAGATGCATACCTCATCTCGCTCGATGTTCATCGGTGTACTATATCCAATTTAGTATCATAAGGGCTTCGCATGCACGTAGCCAAATCGGGGCTCCGGGCTCTCGGTATCGCCGAGAGTTATTCCGGACGGGAGCGATCCACCCTTGCCGGCGCTGTCATGCGAAAGGACCTCCTGATTGATGGGGTGGCCTTTGCCCGGGTAACCGTCGGGGGGTCGGATGCGACCGATGCGGTCATCCGGCTCTTCAGCAGTCTCGGGCGCCGGGACATCAACCTCCTGATGGTCGGCGGGAGCATCATCGCCTGGTACAACATCATCGATCCGGCGGCGGTGCAGGAGGCGACCAATCTCCCCATCATCGTTGCCACCTACGAGGAGTCAGAGGGGCTCGCAGAGGATATCCGTCGTCATTTCCCGGACGATGCCGGCAGGCTCGCAGCATACCGGCGACTCGGCGACCGGATTCCTGTTCGGCTGCACACCGGATATGATCTGTTCATCCGCCCCTACGGCCTCTCCCCTGAGGATGCTGCGAGGCTCTGCAACGACTTCACGCATGAAGGGAGGGTGCCCGAGCCCATCAGGGTGGCGCGGCTCATCGCCCGGGGCATCGTCCGGTCGTCCGAATGTAGCGGGGTCGTCAGCCTCTGACGACCATGACCGTTGATGTTGCGTGATCGACGACGTAGGAACTGACGCTCCCGAGGAAGAAGCGGTCGAGCCGGCCCCTGCCGTGTGACCCGACCACCGTCAGGTCGGCACCGAGTTCCCGGGCCAGTGCGGTGATCTCGGCTCCCGGGTGGCCCCAGCACTTGTGGACGATTATCTGGAGGCCGGCAACGACTGCACGCTGTTGTGCGTCAGCGAGGGTCTCGTCCGCCTCCCGCTCAAGCGAGTCCAGGAGCGCCTGCCTTGCTATATCAGAAGGTTCGAATTCGTTGAGGGGCAGTGCAGGATATGTGCCGGCCTGAATGACGTGCACGACATGTACGGAGGCTTGCATCGCGCGGGCAACGTCCAGTGCCTCTTCGAGCGCACGGCGGCTGATCTCCGACCCGTCGACCGCCGAAAGTATCGTCTTGAACATAATTCTCCTTTAGACGCGTGCCGGTACAAATACATGTCTTTGCGGTCATGCCCGGACGGTGTGCTTCGATACCACCTTGCCCGTCAGTTTGTCCACGATCTCCACGGTGATCTCTACACCCGGAACGAGCGTCTCGTCGGCAAGGTCGACCTCCATCTCCTCGCCCGGGTTCCAGTAAGGGGAGCGGCAACCCGCGCCTTTGAGGTACCGCACCCCGTAATGGTGTGACGGTATGAGGAGGTGGCCGTTTAGGGTATGGACGGTGCAGGTCCTCTGGCCGTCCCGGTAGAAGACCGCCCTCAGGCAATCGTTCTCGTAGACTGTGCTGCCGTTGTTGAGGAGGTAGACCCTGCTTGCATAGGTCAGTTCTCCGGTAGCCCCGCTCGTGTGGACGATCTCGGTGATGACGATCGGGGGCAGCGAAGGCTCCGCCCACGACCAGGAGGGGATCATCCCGAGCAGAATCAGGAGGAGGAGGATGGCGAGGATGACCGTGATGGCGACCATCAGGAGCGTGGCATGGGTGTGCGAGAGGCCGCGGTCGTCCGGAGAGACGTTCCAGCGCCCTGCAGGAAGTTTCGGTGCCCTCTTCACGGCACCCGGCGGCCGGCCCCTAATACGGCATCCCGTACCACTGGGCCAGGTTCCGGTACCGCCCGTAGGTGTACTGGTCTAACTCTCTGCCCATGCCCCGGATCCTGTTCCACTCGGCAGCGTCGGTATGCTCCCGCCAGATCCCCTCAAAGGCGTCCCCATCCGCCACGACGAAGACCTCCGGGGCCGACCTCAACCTTCCGGCCCCGCCATAGTCCCCTCCAGCATCGGTCGGAATGGCCGGCACGGTGGTCTCGATGAACGCGTAGCCCGTCTTCCCGTAACAGTACCGGGCAGGAGCCTTGATGCCCACGGCCATGTGCTGCTCCTGCCCGAAGTGCAAGACCGCAACGCCGTACCCCAGCTCCCGGAGGAGGTGCGCAAGCAGGAGCGACTTCTCGTCACAGTCCCCGTTCTGGTGGTAGAGCACGTGGTAGGGGTACTTGGCGAGCGTATCGAACGAGTAATCGATGTAGGGGATCTTCTGCACCATGCTGATCGCGGCCCGCACCTGGTCGTCGGGCTTTTCCTCCGCCGCCCGGATGTTCTCAGCCAGCTGCTTGAGGTATCGGTCCTGGACGCTCTCGTCGACAAACTGAAGCCAGTAGTCGCGTTCATCATCGTATGAGACAGGGTACTTCGTGGAGAGATAGTCGTTGACGCCCCGGTAGGCATCAAACCGGATCAGGCCCGGCTTACCGCGGAGAACATACGGGTAATTGATGGTTTTTTCTCCCGTCTCCAGGTCTTCTGGGGCGACCTGAAGGGAGGCGGGTGTGCCCGACGGCCCGGCGACCAGCGCCCCGATCGACGAATAGATGTCTCCACCCCATATGACGGCTATGCCGATGATGACGAGAACGATGATCACCCCGCCAGGAGGGGTTCTGCGCGGTGTGCGACTGCACGCACGGTTACGTTCGCCGGGCATACGATAATGAAGAATTATTCACGCGGAATATAAACGTTGTCAAAATCATTCTTTGCCGGGCGGGGGTAAAGGGAAATAGTATTCGAGGCGAACCGTGATGCCGATGTTCGACACCGTAGCCGGGAGCCTGCTAGGAGGCTCGCCGGGTGAGCACGAGGCGTCCGCCCGGCACTCTTCGTCGACCCTTCCGCCACCCCGGACAGGTGTCCCGCCGTCGTATCCTCCACCGGGGGATGAGCCCTGCAGGGGGAGGGGGTAAACTTTCTTCTGCTTCAGGCCCAGGGTGGATCATGGTCGAAGCAGAACAAACCCAGCTGCCCGGATACATACGCTTGTCCGGGAGCGGCGAACTGGAGGACCGGGCGCGGCGGGCGCATGAGATGCTCCGCGACTGCGTCGTCTGCCCCCAGGAGTGCCATGTGAACCGTATTGAAGACGAATTGGGGTTCTGCCGGACCGGTCTCCTCCCAATGGTCTCGAGTTACAGCCCGCACTTCGGTGAAGAGCCGCCGCTCGTGGGGAACTACGGGTCGGGGACGATATTCTTCGGAGGCTGCAACATGCGATGCGAGTTTTGCCAGAACTTTGGGGTCAGCCAGTGCGGGGTCGGCTCTGGAGTCCCGTGTGAAGACCTCGCCGAGATCATGCTCCGCCTGCAGGAACGCCGGTGTCACAACATCAACTTTGTCTCCCCCTCGCATATCGTCCCCCAGATCCTCCGTGCGGTCGCCATCGCCGCCGATCGCGGCCTCAATATCCCGTTGGTCTACAACAGCGGGGGCTACGACTCCGTGGAGACTCTCCGGCTCCTTGACGGCGTCATCGACATCTACATGCCGGACGCGAAGTACGGACGGGACGATGTGGCGTGGGAACTCTCCCATGCCCCCGACTACACCGCCCGCATGCAGGCCGCGCTCGCGGAGATGCACCGGCAGGTCGGGGACCTGGTGGTCAGAGATGGTCTTGCGGTGCGGGGCATGATCATCCGTCACCTGGTGCTCCCGGGGAACCTCGCAAACAGCGAGATCGTGATGCAGTTCATCGCCGAGGAGATCTCGCGGGACTCCTACGTGAACATCATGGCCCAGTACCATCCGGCGTGGAGGGCGGCTGAGGGAGGGAGAAGCCCGGTGCTTGCGGCGCTCCAGCGCCCGATCACGGCGCGGGAGTACGGGTATGCCATTGGTTGCGCCAGGGAGAACGGGCTGCATCGCGGGTTTCCTTAAGTAATGGGCGGGAAGTTCCGCCACCAAAAGAATATTCGATCAGGCGCCCCAGGATTCCTGGGTGCAGAGCAGGTGAGGGGAGAGTCAGGACTCCGGTACGCAGCGATGAGCGACCTCGGGGGGCGGGAACGGAATGAGGATGCATATTTTGCGGGTCGGGTGGACGGATATCATGTATTCGCCGTCGCCGACGGACTCGGTGGGCATGCCTGCGGAGACGTTGCGAGCAGGATGGCCGTCGCGGTCCTCGCAGAGGCTGCGGGCGAGGGCCTCTCTGAGGCCGGACCTGCCGCAGTGCTCGAAGATGCATTCCAGCGCGTAAACGCCGCAGTGTACGCCTACAACCGGGAGATGCGCCTGAACGCCGCAACAACGCTCTCGGCGGCGATCGTCAGCGAGTCAGGGAGGTGCTGGATCGGCACGGTGGGCGACAGCAGGACTCACATCGTGACACCGTCATCCGTCTGGCATACGCGCGACCAGAGTTACGTTCAGGGTCTGGTGGACGCAGGAGTACTCTCCCCTGCCGAAGCGATGCTCTATCCGGGAAAGAACATCCTGACGCAGGCACTCGGGCTTGAGACACGGGTGCAGGTCGACCTCGACCTCATGGAGATCGCCGGGGCGGTCCTGGTGATCACCTCGGACGGGCTCCACGACTACGTCCCGGAGAGCATGATTCGGGAGATCGTGATGGCGAGCGAGCCCGACGCGGCATGCCGGAGACTGATCGATGCCGCCAGGAACGCGGCAGGCACCGACAACATCACCGTTATCGTCGTGAGAAACGACTGCCCTTAGTGCGACGGATGGATGGGTATGGGGAGAGTGTTAAGCCCCATCCGCTCCCGCATCATGAAGCGCCGCATGGATCGCCGCACGGACGCCTTCGGTCGCCTCGTCCCTGAGAGCCGCACGGAGCATCCCGATCGCCTCCTCGCCGCCGATCTTCCCGAGGGAACCGGCAGCACTCCGCCGCACAAACTCGTTCTCGTCGCGCTGCATGGCTCCAAGGCGCGTAACTGCCCGGGGATCGCCAAGCAGCCCGAGCCCCTTCGCCGCCATGTAGCGGACATGGTCTTTTCCGTCGCCGAGGGCTGCAGTGAGGGGTGCATACGCCTCACCGTCACCGATCAGGCCAAGGGCCTCCGCCGCCCGGTAGCGCACCTTCCAGTCGCCGTCCTGTAGTAAGGCAATACAGGCAGGTACAGCCGGTCTTCCAATCGCTGCGAGCCCGTGCATAGCCTCCGCCCGCACCGCCTTATCCGGATCGGAGAGCCCGGCCAGCAGAGTGTCAGGGACCTGCCCGTTCAAACAACCGTCTCCAACCTCTGGTAGCACATTGTGGTTCATCTTATGTCACATCCGCAGCATAACTGCTCGTATCACACGTTAAGGGGGATTTATAATAAGAGTTGATCATTCGCCTTCAGGCGGCGAGCAGCGGGCAGGGTGCCCTCGGCACCTCATGCAGGTAAGGGGCCGCAAGGGTGAACCCCCGGTCCCGGTGGCACAGGACTGAATAACACTTCAGGAGAAGGGCAGAGGGCACCGTCGCATGACAATACTTCAGGCCGCCGGGGCCTGCCGTAGCACACTACCCCGGCGATCGCGATCCGCCGTCAGATCAGAAACCCGCAGGTATATAGTATCAAACCTGCAAGAACGAGAATACCAGTCCCGATGATGAGCGTCCCCAGAGTGTGGAATACGGGATCACTCTCAATCCATTTTGCCAGATCGTGCATGACACCGGATACTGCATTCAGGTATATATATTTTATCTGAGAAATAAAATTAAAATCCGGTATATAATAACTTTCAATTATCCCAATTACTGGATTGTAGCAGTTAGAGATTATGGCAAACCTACGGCACTTCCCGGCGTATTCCTGGCCGTCAGGGAGTAATTTCTCCTCCATCAGCGATGGAGATACGCTCCGCTGCATTCAGGGAAAATGGGAGGAAATTACGCCCAGGACGGAATTCGAATCCGTGTCGACGGCGTGACAGGCCGTCATGATAGGCCACTACACTACCTGGGCACTCTTTGTTGATGAGGATCCCGCCTCCCGGATTCGAACCGGGGACATCGCGGTAGCCGCGCAGTTCGCCCGAGAGCGAAGACTATACTACAGCCGCGCACTCTACCAGTCTGAGTTAAGGCGGGTCTCTGCTCTAATAATGTTAGCGGGAGTTGTTATTATAGATTTCGCCTAATCCTCCGGGCACTGCACGCTCCAGGTGTTATTCTTTATATACAACCTCCGATAATGAGTAAATATGAACTCTACAAACGCTGATGCACCCAGGAACGCTGAAGCGTACTGTCTTCTTCACCGATAGCCGTGCGAAAAGTAACGTCACTGTTTTCGACACCACACTGCGCGACGGTGAACAAACACCGGGCATCTCATTCACGCGTGAAGAGAAACTCGGTATTGCTGAGCAACTCTCCCTGATCGGAGTGCACACCATCGAAGCAGGCTTTCCCGCATCCTCCGATGCCGAGCGTGAGATCGTCAAGGCCATCAGGGGCCTTGGCCTGGATACGCAGGTCTGCGGCCTCGCGCGATCGCTCGCGGCCGATGTGGATGCGTGTATCGACTGCGACGTCGATATGGTCCATGTCTTCATCCCGACGTCCGATGTCCAGCGCGAGTACACCATCAGAAAGACCCGCGAGCAGGTCCTTGAGGCCACCGGCGACATCATCGCGTATGCCCGGGACCATATCGGCCAGTGCATGTTCTCCGCCATGGACGCCACGAGAACAGATCCGGATTACCTGATAGAGGTATACCGCACTGCGGTGGACGCCGGGGCCACGATCATCAACGTCCCCGACACGGTCGGGGTGATCACACCGACGGCCATGAAACACCTCATCACCCGGATCGACCGGGAGGTGAACTGCCCTATCGACGTCCACTGTCACAACGACTTCGGGCTTGCGGTGGCAAACACCATCGCGGCGGTCGAGAGCGGCGCCTCCCAGGTGCAGGTGACGGTGAACGGCATCGGCGAGCGGGCGGGCAACGCCGACCTCGCGCAGACTGTAATGGTCCTATCGTCCATCTATGGTATCGATACCGGAATCAGGACGACGAGCCTTGTCGAGACCTCCAGGCTTGTCTCGCGCTACGCAGGAATGAGCATCCCCGCTACACAGCCGATCGTCGGCGAGAACGCCTTTGCTCACGAGAGCGGGATCCACTCCCACGGCGTGATCACCCGATCGGATACGTTCGAACCCGGGATCATGACGCCGGAGATGGTCGGTCACCGGCGCAGGCTGAAACTCGGCAAACACGCCGGCAGGCATGCGGTCAGGCAGATGCTCGCCGAGGTGCACATGGAGCCCGCCGATGCCCAGCTGGACGAGATCGTCCTGCGGGTGAAGGGGATTGCCGGCAAGGGCAAGCGGGTGACGGATGCAGACCTCTACGAGATCGCCGGAAGCGTCATGCAGCTTGCGCCCGACGAGAAGACCCTGATACTCCAGGATGTCGCCATTATGACCGGCAACCACGTTATCCCGACAGCCAGTGTCAGGGCGACCGTCGAGGGAGTTGAGCATATCTTCTCGAGTGTCGGCAACGGGCCGGTGGATGCGGCCGTGCGAGCGATCCTCGGCATCATCCCGGCCCCGGTTCACCTCAAGGAGTTCAACATCGAGGCAATCTCCGGGGGCACCGATGCCCTGGGGCACGTCACCATCGCCGTCGAGGATGAGCGGGGCCGGGTCTTTGATGCCAGCGCCTCAAGCGACGATATCATCCTCGCATCGGTCGAGGCGGTGATCAACGCGATCAACCTCGTATGCCGGACACGAAAGAATGACAGAAAGCGGGATGAGTGAACACCTCACCCCTTTTTCACTCAGCAAAAATGAATTCGGGGTTCAGGTAGCGCCGGGAGGCTGCTGTTTCCCTTCCAGTGCTCCCCGGATCTGTGAGGACAACTGCTCAAACCTGCCCTGCAGGGCCTTCTCCTGCTTTTCGAGCGACTTAACCCGGAGTTCGAGCGTCTCGATGCGCTCGTTTAAGGAGGCGAGTACCTGTTCCCTGCTCTTCTGCATCATCACGCTGCCGACGTTCATGAAGACCGCCGCATCCTCAGAGACGTCAGCGAGATCCTCGACCGCCCGCCTGGCTTCGCGGATCGTCAGTTCGTACTGTGCTTTCTGTGAGACTACAGTCTGCAGCTGCTGCTGCATCTGCTGGAGCATCGCCAGCTGGTTCTGGACTTTCGGTGGAATATTTTCCATATTCATCAATCCTCATTGAATGGGGCGGAGATGGGTAACAATATTTGGGGTGGCGGACAGTGGGCCTTCCCGACCCTCTGTCCATTCTCTACATGATAGGGGCGTGGAACCCATAAAATGTGAGGGTTCGGGAAAGAGAACTTCGTCACGCCCATTCCCGGCCCATCATGTGCCCGGGGAAGGAGAACGATCCGCTCCCGGGGAAACCCGCGGTACCAGGAAAGGGACGGTTGCCATCGGCTCGCCCCGGCATTACCCGGATGGGACGGCGATCTCCCGAACCTCGACTGCTATGTTGATAAGTCGCAGCCAGGTGTTGAGGGCCGCCCGGAGCGCCGGTATGTCGGCGGCAGTCACCTCGAGGATGAGCGTATCGTCCCCCGCGAGCCGTACTCGGGCGGACGACCGGTCCCCCACGTCACCCATCTCCTGACAGACGGAGAGGTAGAGGGCACGGGCATCGGCGGTCGTGAACCGGAACGCTGCCGTATGCTTCACGGGACAACCTTCAGGGTGTAGCGTTTCCGCTGTGTCCCGTCGAAGACGATACGGTGCTCCGAGAGAGTTTCACCGGCAAAAACGACGTTGAGCTGATCCTTGAGCGCCTCGTATACGGGGCGGTCCGAGACGAAAAGCCCCCGGGTAATCTCTCCGGCACGCTTCTCGACGGCAAACGACTTGACGGAGATCTCCGCCACTGGTTCTACGTCCGAGAAGACCTGAATGAGAAAAAGAGGACCTGATTTGGAGACGATCACAATCGACTCATCAAGGGAGAAGAGATCACCCATGCCCGCCTTGCCACGGGTGATATACTCCCCGCCGATCGCGAACGCCAGATCCCGGGAGAGGGAGCGCACCTCGGGGAGCGGTTTGCGTGACGTCGTGACGACCGTCATCGAGCCTTCAGATCTTTTATTCCGGCTCCGCGTTCCTTAAAGAGGATGCGGTGTCCGCAGTAGGGACAGCGTATATTTACATCGATCTCCACTTTCTGTTTACAACGAGCGCACTTATAGGCAGCCAAGACTGATTAGCCCTCCCTCTGCAGCGAGCGCTCGATGCTCCTCACAGCCACGCGCATCGCCGGAGTCTCCGGGACGTAGCTGCCACCTGCAAACTTAAACCCGCACTTGCGGCATGTCCAGATACCTGTTCCTTCACGCCGGACCGATTCCTGGTCGCAGCGGGGGCAGGCGTGACGTGCGCGGGAGACCTGCTCAATCTGGTTTACTCTCTTCCGGATAAACCGGCCGTACCTCGGGCCGAGACGCCCGGCACTTCCAACTACCCTGCCCTTGGCCCTCTGTTTGCGACTTGCCATTTCGCGTACCTCTTGTATGTCCTCTAATTTTTGTGCTGTCGATTAATATAGTTACTCACGACTTGCGTTCGACAATCCGGGTCTCTGCATTCCCCTTGGAGATTTTATTGATCAGGTCATAGAACTCTTCCTGGATACCCGCCGGAATTCTGACGACGGCAATCCAGGAACCATCCTTCTGCCACTCGTTCTGCTCGAGCGTCACCGCTGTCTGGAGCTCCCCGTAGGCCTTCGCGGCATAATCCGCGGGGATCTTCACAGCGATGCGGACCTCCTCAAACCGTATGGGGAGAAGGGGGCGGAGTGCCTTGACTACCTCTTTGACCTGCTCCTCCACGGACTTGAAGGGGTCGATGTTCACCCTCGCCTCTTCCATAGCAAGCTCGATACGCTGCGGCGGGTGAGGGAAACCAGACTGCGGGTTGACGGCGTTCCTTGATATGAACGTGACGACACGGTTCCGCTTCTCGGCGATAAGGTGGCGGCGCTGTTCGGAGGTGAGATGGATCTCGCCCTTCTGGATGATCCTGAGTGCGACCGGCTCGAACTCGGTCGTCTTGAAGACCTTCAGGAGGGCCTCGTCTGAGGCCCGCTCAGCATGAGCGGCGTTCGAGAAGACGTAGTCGGCTGCAACCGCCTCCTCCAGTTCGACGTCATCCCCCTGACGGATACGCATAGCCTGATCAGGGTCGACAAGCACCTCAAACCGTTCTCCGTAACTCTCAAGCCGCGCTACAACGGCCTGGTCCAGGGGTATCATGGATGGTAACGCTCACTCTTCGAACTGATCAACGTAGGTCTTCACTTCGTCCTTCCCTAGCTTCCGGAACTCCCGGGTCGCGATGGAGACAACGCCGATCTCGATGGCGCTCACATCCAGCTTGCCTTCTGTTGCGGCGTGCAGGGCCTTGATACCGAGTTTGATGGCGCCGGTGAAGTCCGCCTCTTCCTGGTACTCGTCCTCGAAGACCTTCATGACCGCAGGCCGGCCTGTGCCGATCCCGGTCGCCTTGTATTCGAGCAGCGTGCCGCTTGGATCGGTCTCAAACAGCCGGGCCTCTCCGTCGCTGACCCCTGCAATCAGGAGAGCAGTTCCGTAGGGGCGCGCACCGCCGAACTGGGTGTACGTCTGCATGTGGTCGCAGAGTTTCTTGGCCAGGGTCTCGACGTTGATGGGCTCGTTGTAGGAGACCCGGTTGATCTGAGACTCGACCCGTGCCCTATCCACAAGGGACCGCGCATCGCCGACGAGACCGGAGGACGCCACACCGATGTGCGTGTCGATCTTGAAGATCTTCTCGATGGACACCGGTTCGAGGAGACGGGACGTCACCCTTTTGTCAACAATCAGCACGACGCCTTCGCTGCACTTGATGCCGACGGCCGTTGTGCCCCGTTTCACTGCTTCTCTGGCGTACTCAACCTGATAGAGCCTTCCGTCCGGGCTGAATACCGTGATCGCCCGGTCATATCCCATTTGATATTGTGGTTGCATTATCGTTCCTCCAAATCGGCTTCGGTGAAAAACAATGACATCTGATGCTTAATACCTTTTTCAACCAAATCAACCTTTTGACGGGGATAGCGGTACACCGTAAAATAATTCTCCCCGAGCTTCATCTCCCCGGTCTCGGAGAGGAGCCGGATCGGCTTTATCCGGCGCCGTAGTGCATGGATGGTCCCGGAGGTGGCGACCGTCCGGAGTGCAGCCTGCTCGTCCCCGATCGCGGTGACCGTTGCAAGAGCGGTGGCGATATCCTTCTCTGTTCCCCGGCGGCACCGGACCACCGCATACCCGCCGTCGCAGAAGACCACCGCCGGCTGCGCAAGACCGGTAGCCGCATCCCCCCAGAGGGACGTCGCGGCCTCGATGACCGAGAGATACACCTGTTTCTGGTCCACCTTCATCCCGTAAGGGAGGATCCGCGCCAGGATGTAACGTCGCTTTGTCCGCATCGCCGGGGGCCTTGGCTTCATCTGACCACCCTCACAGGCCGCTCGGGTTCAATAAGCCGGCCAATGGATCCGAGGGCCTCACTCACTTCCCCCCCGGTCATGCCGAAGAGCGCGCAGAGGCCCCGGACGTCGCGGACGGGCCGCTGCCCAAGTATCGAGCATGCGCCCGACGATATCGTCAGCGGAAAGCCATAGCGCCGTTGGAGCGAAAGGATGTCCGCATACCGCTGGAGCACCCTCTGGCGTCTGGTCCCCCGGTACTGTATGATGGGAGCCATCGAGACGTCCACCGCCACGCTATGCTCTGCTGCCGACCGTGCAGCGACATGGTCGAAGGCGTTCCTCCGGGCGTTATGGATGTTCCTGACGACGTGCACCTCTTTCACCGAGACGATGGCCCGGTTGAAGGAGGTATCCCCTGCGTTGACAAAGACCACGTCGGCACGCCGGGCGACGGGCCCGCGCACCTGCCTGATGACGTCCTTCTGGGACGAGGCACTGATCACGGTACCCCGGAGAACCTCCAGTCCGGGGACCCGGTGCCCCCCCTCGCCGATGGCTACGATGCTATCGAACCCGAGTTCTGCTGCTTCGAGCGCCATCCGCGCAAGCGTAGAGTCACCGTCAGGATAGGGACATACGCTGGCATCTGTGATCTTCATCGTGGGCAGGCCGTATGCAAAAAAGGGGTATTTATTTGCCGCGGTTTGCATTGGAACGGATGCTCGGGCGGGTCTTCTCGGTCCCACGCCCACGCGTCCGCATGCCGCGGCCCTTCATGCCGGCAGAGGTCTTGCCGCGCTCTGCCCGACCCCGGTGAACGGGGTCAGCCAGCCATGCGAGGTTGCGGTCGCTCCGGATCGACGGGTGATGACCGTCGACCAGGATCACCTCAAACCACCTGGACCGTCCGTCCTCCCCGACCCAGTAGGAGTTTAAGGCCTCCATGTTCGGGAACTTGCGGGACGCACGCTCTTCGGCCATACGCTGCAGACTCTTTGCCGGGGTCATCCGGCGCATGCCCATGCGTGCGGTTCTGCGCCCGCGGATGTACCGGGGCTTCCTCCGGCCGCCGCGGCGGACCTTGACCCGCACAACGACGATCCCCTGTTTGGCCTTGTAGCCAAGCGAGCGGGCCCGGTCGATCCGGGTCGGATGCTCCACACGCACGACACTCCCCTCGCGCCGCCACTTCTGGAGGCGCTCCCAGAGGAGACCTTTCACTTCCGACCTATCAGGCCGCTTCCATGCCTCCCGAACGTAGGCATACATTGATTTCGCCATTTTTCAGATCACCTCAGGTTCAGCGTTTCCGCCACATGCCTTTCCGGGACGTATCCCGTGGTTCCTAACAGGTTGACGAGAGCGTTAATAAAGAATTCCTTTTTCCCAGCGCCGTGCCCGCAGGAGAACCTAGATCCCCTTCCGCTTCTCTACGACGTGGATGGCATCGATCCTGGTGACCGGATACTGCCCGTTCTCGTCTTTCTCCGCCGACTTGACCATGTCCCAGACGGTGAGAAGAGCAACGGAGACACCGGTGAGGGCTTCCATCTCGACACCCGTCCTCCCGTGGGACTTCACGCGGGCGGTCGCCTCGATGTAGCCGTCTCCCTCCTCAAAATCAATGGTGATGCCCCCGAGCGGTATGGGGTGGCACATGGGAATGATGCGTGGGGTGTCCTTCACCGCGAGGGTAGCCGCCACCCGCGCGGTCGCAAGCACGTTGCCCTTGACCGCGGTTCCTTCCCGGATGGCGCGGAGCGTCGCGCTCCGCAGGTAGATTCTACCGCTCGCAACTGCTTCGCGGATGACCTCGGTCTTTCCCGAGATATCCACCATCTGCGCGCGGTCGTTCTCTATGTGGGTGAAGACCGGGCTTTCACCATGTTCGCCGGACTTGTTCATGTATATCAAGAGATCTTCTGTTCTTTTGGGGATAAAAGAGGGCGCCTCCGGGCCACCGTGGGGCGGGCCGGCAGGCTACTCCGGCGCTCTCCGCCGGAAGAGTTCTTCCGGGATGTAGTCGAGCATATCGGTGGCGAGCATACCGCACCCCCGCTCTTCTGCGGCCCGCATACCGGCATTCCCGCTCGCGTACGCCGCTACGCAGGCTGTCTCGAACGCCGGAAGGTGGCAGAAGAGCGCTCCGGCGACACCGGCGAGCAGGTCGCCCGTCCCCCCGACAGTCATGGCCGGGGTCCCGGTCCGGTTGAACCTGACCCGAGCCCCGTCGGAGATGACGTCGACCGGACCTTTGAGCAGAACGGTCCCCGTCGTTGCGGCAGCCTTCACGCACCGGCCGCGCGCTACGAGGTCCGCCGGGGGTTCGGTCCCGGTCATCCGGGCGAACTCGCCGGCGTGTGGGGTATAGATCGTCTCCTTTGCTACCGGCAGGGGGCTGGCGAGCGCATCGGCATCAAAGACCGCTCTCTCTGCCGCCTCCGCGATGGCGAGCACGACACCGTGGCTCGCCTTCCCAAGGCCCATGCCGCAGACGACCACGTCAGCCCGATCGACGAGGCGGAGGATCGTCTCCAGGTGATCTTTCGTGACCGCGTCTCCTTCCAGGCGCTCGTAGATCAGGTCGGGCATAGGGATGTAGGCGGGGGAGGCGATCCGCACGATGTCGGCCCCGGCGCGGAGTGCTCCCATGGCCGCGATGTAGGGCGCCCCCTGGTAGGGCCCGCCCCCGACCACCAGCACCTCTCCGCCGGCACCCTTGTGGGCCCCGGGCGCCCGGGCCGGGACGAGCGTGAGGTCGCCGGGGCCGGTGTAGACCTCCGCCTCGATCGGGATGCCGATATCGGCGACGTCTGCGCCCTCCGCCTTGGGCCGGTGGAACGATATGACCCGGCTCGCCCGGATGCCGGGAGTGGGTATATCGACGGCGACGACCGGCGCCGGGCTTGCGTTTGCCCGGGTAACAAGGGTCGCGAGCGGTTCCCGCACCGCGCCCGAGGCCCCGGTCCCGAGCATAGCGTCGATTATGATCTCTGTTTCCTCAAAAAGGCGGCGGAGAGGCTCGACGTCGGCCGCGCACCTGACCGGATGGAGGGCAACGGAGGAGTGCCGGAGAAGGGATGCTTGGGCTGCGGCCTCCGGGGTCATTGAGCCGCAGTACGGGTAGACGACATCGACCGCGTCGAGGTGCTGGAGGTACCGGGCTGCCACCATTCCGTCGCCGCCGTTGTTCCCCCTCCCGCAGAGGACGAGGACACGGGAGGGGTTATAGGCGAGGACGGCATCCGCGAGTGCCCGGCCGGCGCTCTCCATCATCAGAAGCGAGGAAAGACCGAACGCCGCTGCGTTCTCTTCGACCGCCCGCATCCGGCCGGCGCTGATCACGCCGGTCTCCAGAAACTCCCGCATTTCGTTTACTGTCATCTGTCCCCCTCCCGGAAGGTTGCCTGATGGGTGCTATGGCGTTTCTTTCTTAGATAGTTTTTGAAGGGGATTTGCGGGGAGTTAGCCAGCGTGTGGGCAGGATGTGTGCACGATCATCGACAGAGGTTGAATGGTCGAAGGTGGCAACCTTCTCTAACCAGAGAGGTAATGAGCGCAGGTTGCGTTAGATAGAATGGCTGGGACCGGCAAAAGCCCGGTACGGTGGACCGTGGAGACATCGCCATTGGGGGAAGGGGCTGACGCGGAGGGGGGAGCAACCCTCCTCCCCTGTCCCCACCCCCCCTGCGGGGCGATATTCACTTGAAATCTGTTTACAGGTACATGCGATAGAAGGGAATATGAGCGCCGAGGAGTGGAGACTATGCAATCCGTCACTCGAAGACTCAAACCACACATTCAAAGGTGCACACACACTCAAAGGTGCAGGATAGATGGAGGGGGATTCGACTACTCCCCGTTTCCCCTCACGCTCGCATGGTTTATTGATATCCGCGACGCACTACTATGGAGATGGGCCTCGAAAACGATCTGCGGAGAGCGGCAGATAGTATCTGCGAAGCGGAGTCGGTGACGATCATCTCCCACATCGACGCCGACGGCATCAGCACGGAGTCTATCCTTGCGCAGGCGCTCATCCGTGAGGGCATACCGGTCGACTCGGTCTTCGTCCGCCAGCTCGAGCCGATGGCGATGCGCCACATCCCGAAGGACGACTCCTTAAAACTCTTCACCGATCTCGGGGCCGGCCAGCAGAACCTTCTCGCGGAGCACGGTCTCTGTGCGGACGACGTCCTGATCCTCGACCACCACGTCAGCCAGCCCTGCCCCACAGCCTACCCCCAGGTGAACTGCCTGGACCACGGCGTTACCCGGATGAGCGCCGCAGGCATAGCATACCTGGTCGCAAAAGCGATCGATCCGGCGAGCACCGACCTCGCGAAGCTCGCCGTGGTCGGGAACGTCGGAGATATGATGGCCCGGGAGAACTGCGGGCTGGTCGGCCCGGCACGCGATATCGTCCAGGACGGCGTGGAGTATGGCAACATCATCGTGCAGAAGCCGGACCTGAACTGCTATGGGACGTCCACCCGCCCCGTCCACGTCTGCCTCGGCTACTGCGACGACCCTTACATCGACGGGATCTCGAACAGCACGAGCGGGGCGCTCAGGTTCCTTGAGAGGCTCGGCGTCGAGTTGAAGTCGTCCCGGGGAGGCTGGCTCGTCTGGGAAGAACTCCCGTTCGACGACAGACGCACGATCATCAGCGCCCTTGCCCAGCAACTCATCGCACACGGGAGGGAGACCGACCGCCTCCTCGCCGAGACCTACATCTTCCCCGACGAGCCGGAACGGACACCGCTCCGGAACGCCTCCGAGTACGCCACCCTGCTCAACGCCTGCGGCCGGTGGGCAAAGCCCAGGGTCGGGGGGAGCATCTGCCGCGGGGACCGCGGGGACGCCTACCGCGAGGCGGAGTACATGCTCGCTCACCACCGCTCGGTCATCCGGGACCTGCTCCAGTACATCCTTGATACCGGGGTGACCGAGCTCTCGCACCTCCAGTACGTCCACACCGGCGACCGGTTCCCCGACACTATCGTCGGGATCGGGGCGGGCATGGCGCTCTCCAAACTGAACTGGAGAAAACCGATCATGGTGCTCGCCGCGATGGTGGACGAACCGGAGGTAACCAAGGTCTCGATGCGGACCAACGAGTGGGCGCTCGCCCGGGGAGTCGACCTGCAGGAGGCGCTCGTCGAGGCGTCGGCAGAGGTGGGCGGCGCAGGCGGCGGACATCGGATTGCGGCCGGTGCGTTTATTCCCCACGATAGAGAAGAGGAGTTTGTTGATAGTGTCAACCGAATACTCAAAAGACAGTTTGCTTCAGCGGATCCGGGTCATAGCTGACTTCCAGTTCGGCGCCGGGGCAGGAGTTGCGGTATTCCCCGATGAATGCACCTTCCAGTTCTCCACGACAGGGCGCATCCGCCAGGTGCGGCTCGGAAAAGAGAGGCTTGCCACTGTCAGAGCACAGGATGGCCGCCTGACCCTCGGGGTCGCCGGAGCGGCGCGTCTCGCGGCCGTCCTTGCTCCCCCGGCCTACCGGGTGGCGGTACAGGAGGACGTAGCAGCGTTCATTGCGGATGGGAAGAATGCGATGGCAAAGCATGTCGTCGCCGCCGATGACGGCATCCGTGCAGGGGACGAGGTGCTGGTGGTGACCGGGGACGACGTGCTCCTTGCCACCGGCGCAGCCCTGCTCTCCGGCCGGGAGATGCTGGCATTTAATTACGGTGTAGCGGTAAAAGTACGACAGGGGAGAGGATCCGAATGTTTCCAGGCAAAGTAAACCCAAAAAAGATGAAACAGATGATGAAGCAGATGGGCATGGAGATGGAGGAGATCGAGGGCGTGGAGAAGGTAGTTATCTACACGCCCGCGGGCAACTACGTCTTTGACGAGGCCCAGGTCGTCGCAACCACCATGCAGGGGGTCACCACCTACCAGCTCACCGGAGAGGCCCGGTTTGAAGGGGCGGCCCCGGAGATCCCCGACGAAGACGTTGCCCTCGTCGTATCCCAGACCGGCGTTGCCGGGGAGGTTGCAAGGGCGACCCTCATCGAGACTCGCGGCGACATCGCCGAAGCGATCCTGAGACTCGCACAACAATGATCGAGACCGGTGAGTACCTCCTGCTCGTCGGTGAGGACCGCGAGTATTTCGTGAAGGCAGAAGAGGGACAGTTCTCCACCGACCGGGGAATGATCGACCGTGGAGCGCTCGCAGGTATGAACCCCGGGGACGAGATCAGGACCCACCTCGACGTCCCGTTTACGGTCCTGCGCCCCCGGCCGACCGACTTCTTTGTCCACGCAAAGAGGAGCGGGGCACCCATGCTCCCGAAGGATATCGGGATCGTGATCGCCTACACGGGGATGAACCGCGAGGACGTTGTCCTCGACGCCGGTACCGGGAGCGGCGTTGCCGCAATCTACTTCGGGAATATCGCCCGCGAGGTGAAGACCTACGAGGTGCGCCCGGAGTTCGCCCGGCTCGCGGAGCGGAACATCAGGAACGCCCGCCTTGAGAACGTCGAGGTGATCGCGGCCGATATACTGGAGGCAACCGGTATCTTCGACGTCGTCCACCTGGACCTGATGATAACCCCGGCACACGTGGAGCACGCCTTCTCGCTCCTCCGGCCCGGCGGCTACCTGGCATGCTACACACCGTTCCTCGAGCATACGTTCGTCGCGCTCGATGCCGCAACGCCGCTCTTCCGCGACGTCCACTGCTACGAGTGCATGGAGCGGGAACTGACACGCTCCGCCCGGGGAACCCGCCCGTCGACCCGGGTCGCCCACAGCGGCTACGTCACGATTGCACGAAAGTGAACTGCCCCGCCCTTTCTGGGCGGGGCTTCCTATTTTTCCTTCTTGGTCCACCGGAACCCGCATCGGGACACCGCACCCAGAGATCACCCATCACCGGGGCTGATTCGGGAGAATGTGATTGGGACCGGGTGTGGACAGAGTGAAAGCGGGTGAAAAATAAAATTCGTTCTTTTTCCAACCTGGAGAACCTGCTTCACTTGATAAGAATTTCAGCAGATACTTTAATGGGATTTACGGGGGATATTCGTCCATTATTATTGGTAAGCATTATGCCCGAGAAGAATTCAGTAATGGACTTGAAATCGTCTGATTCAAGTAAAAAGTAGAATGTATGCTCAGTCGGACAGGAATACGCTCCGTGAACCTTTACGCCGAGTTTCTTCGCTGAATCCTCCATTCCATCAATCCAGAGCTTGGTTTCAGGACTAAATTCCTTCCTTGCAAGACAGAGTTCAGGCGAATGTACGAGAGTAGCCACAAACATCATGATCTTCACCACAGCCCAGAACAGTATCATCCTTTATAATACCATTGCACATGATGGGATTCGTTCTTCGGCGAAGACCCCTTGAGGTAATTCGTGAACAGACGAGAAAGGTGGTCGATCGACTGCTGCAGGGACCGGGCGCTCACCCTCCCCCAACCCTGGCGATCAGAATCTTCTGTCCCTCGGTCGGGTACAGCCGGTAACAGTGACTCGCAGCATACGATACAGTCATGTTAACCCGCCTCCGGCATGAGGGTACGCCGCGGGGGGTGAACGTGAGCCTGACGAAAGGGCGCCGCTCTCACCTCCCCCGTGCGGAGGGAGTCCTCCTTATCATGCCGCCGACGAGCCCCGCCAGATAGAGGGGGTCACTCCCGCAGCGGGCGTTCCCACCCGGTGTACCCGCAGTAGATGCAGCAATCACCGTCGCAGTGATGGCACTTCTGCGAGGGTTGCGGCACCATCACGGTGCCCTTTTTATTGCAGTACAGACATCCAAGCCCCCCGCAGTGGCAACAAACCTCCGGGGCATACTCTTCCTTCGGTTCGGACACGATATCTCCTCCCAAAGTAGTATGAGGCGGGCGAACCAGACAAAGGTTCCCATGAGGGTCGACCGGGGGTCCGGAAAAAAAGTATTAGTGGGTGCGGGGCGAACCAGTATTCAGGAGAGAAGAGGGGTTTTATCCGTACCACGGCGGGAGGAGGGTGATTCGGGAGCCGCTCCCGCCAGCAGAACTAAAAACCCCGGAAGGTAGCCACACGATGTACCATATTATCTCTATCCGCGATTTTGAAAGGAGCGATCTCGATTACCTGCTGGACCGGGCACGGGAGTTTGACACCGGAGGGTACCGGCCCCGGATGCTTGAGGATAAACTTGCAGCCCTCCTCTTCTTTGAACCAAGCACCCGGACACGGATGTCGTTTGCGACGGCCATGGCGCGGCTCGGCGGAAGGTGGATCAGCGTCGATTCGGTCGAGGCAAGTTCCATTGTCAAGGGAGAGACGCTCGCAGACACCATCAGGGTGTTGAGCGGTTATGCGGACGCCATCGTGCTCCGCCACCCAAAGGAGGGGGCCGCGCGGCTGGCAAGCGAGTTCGCCACGGTGCCGGTCATCAACGCCGGCGACGGCGCGGGGCAGCACCCGAGCCAGACGCTGCTCGACCTCTACACCATCAGGCAGTCGATGCCGATCGACGGAATCAGCGTCGGGCTCCTCGGGGACCTGCGCTATGGGAGGACCGCACACTCGCTGGCGCTTGCACTCTCCCTCTACGGCGTCACGCTCCACACGATCGCGCCAGGAGGGCTCGAGATGCCGGCGAATATCACCCTCGAACTCCGGGAGCGCGGCACGGAGGTGATCGAGCATGCGGATGTCGAGGAAGTGATCCGGGATCTCGACGTCCTCTATGTCACGAGGATCCAGCGCGAACGGTTCCCGGACTCGGCGTCCTACTACAACGTCGCGTCCAGTTACCGGATCACGCCCGATCTTCTTACCGGCGTCAAGGAACACATGATGATCCTCCACCCCCTCCCACGCGCCGGGGAGATCGACCCGGCGGTGGACCGCACGCCGCATGCACGCTACTTTGAGCAGGCAAGGAACGGTGTGCCCGTCAGGATGGCGCTCCTCCACGAGGTGATGAAATGAGCAGAAAAGACCCGTCAGGGGGGCTGCTCGTCAGCCCTATCAGGAACGGCACCGTCATCGACCACATCACGGCAGGTGAGGCGCTCAACGTTCTGCGGATACTCGGCATCACCGGGTCGACCCGGGAGTGCCTGAGCATTGCGACAAACGTCGAGAGTAAGAGGCTCGGGAAGAAGGATATTGTCAAGATAGAGAACCGGGAACTCTGCAAAGAGGAGGTTGATCGGATCGCCCTGATTGCACCGCAGGCTAAGATCAACATCATCCGGGACTACCAGGTGGTGGAGAAGAAGGGTGTGAAGATCCCGAAGGTCCTCAAAGGCGTTGTCAGGTGCCCGAACCCCGGCTGCATCACGAACACGAGCGAGCCGGTGGAGAGCACCTTCGAGGTGCTCGAAAAAGGGCTGCACTGCCTCTACTGCGACTGGCTGATCAAGGATGATATAGCAAACTACATCATCTGATCAGGCGTCCGTGCCGGTCGATCTCTCCCCGGCAGATCCGTGTGCTCGATATCCGCCGGCCGTCTTCGGCAAGGACACATGATATCTCGTGGAGATCCACTCTTCTTCTTCCCCGCTTCCGCCGGAGTTCGTTGATCTCTACGGCGACCGGGAAGGTCTCCTCGGAGACGACGAGTATGTCGAAGTCCGTGTCAAGAGCACTGCCGTAGCGGTCGGAGAGCGGCTCGACCTTCCAGGCTGCAGTGTAGCCGCGTTCCCTGATGAAAGACGCGACGTTTGCGAGCCGCTCCTGGTACGGGCGGACGGGGTGCACCTTTGCTCCGGCAAACTCATCGGTCGTCAGCCCGATGATCACTTCACCGTCAGGCCCTGCCAGTTCAAAGGAACGGGAGAGGAGTTTCCTGTGCCCGGCATGGAGGGGATCGAACGTCCCCCCGACCATGACTCTCATCAGGAGGGGTTTGCTGTGGGGGGTTTTATGGGTAGTGATCGGCCCGGGATGCCGCGGGCATCCCGGTCTGGGCGCCCGCGCACCCGGTGCCCGGCTCCGGAGCGATCTCCCCTTCCCCCCGGGGCCCCACCGGCCCGCTGACCGGGAGCATATAGCCCCTCCCCTGCCATCAAGGGAGAGCATTTTGTATCGCCGTGACTAATAGTAGACATACTATGGAGAGCGGATCAGTTGTGGGGGACCGCGTCTTTACTGCGGAGAACGCAACAGTCATCGGAGACGTGACGCTCGCCGACGATGTGAGCATATGGTTCGGCGCCGTTGTCCGGGCCGACAGGGATACAATCACGGTGGGAGCGGGCTCAAACATCCAGGACAACGCCGTCGTCCACACCACGCCCGGGTTCCCGGTCAGTATCGGGTCGGAGGTCTCGGTCGGCCACGGCGCCATACTGCACGGCTGCACCATCCGTGATCGGGTGCTCGTCGGGATGGGCGCCGTCGTCCTGAACGGCGCGGTGGTGGGGGAAGGCTCCATCATCGGCGCCGGCGCCGTGGTCACCGAAGGGAAGGAGATCCCGCCGCACTCGCTGGTCCTCGGCGTGCCCGGTAAAGTGGTCAGGGAGACGACACCCGAGCAGCAGGAGGGCATCGCCCACAACGCGCGCGAATACGTCAAACTCGCAGGCAGGTACCGCCATGGCTGACGTCGCGGTCATCGGCGCCGGGGTTGCCGGCATCCAGGCAGCGCTCGACCTCGCCGACCACAACATCCACGTGCACCTCATCGAGCGCGAACCGACCATCGGCGGGCATATGGCCCAACTCGACAAGACGTTCCCGACCAACGACTGCTCGATGTGCATCCTCTCGCCGAAGATGGTGGAGGTGGCCCGGCACCCAAACGTCACGATCCACACCTGCTCAGAGGTCGAGTCGGTCGAGGGAGAGGTGGGGAACTTCCGGATCCGGATCAGGAAGCATCCCCGGTATATCATCGAGAGCGAGTGCAACGGGTGTGGGGACTGCACAGGGATCTGCCCGGTGGAGGTCTACAACCAGTTCGATGCCGGCATCGGGGTCCGGAAGGCGATCTATAAACCCCATGCCCAGGCAGTCCCGGATATCGTCATCAAGGACAAAGAGCACTGCATCGAGTGCGGCCTCTGCTACGACGTCTGCGGCAAGGAGGCGATCCTCGCCGAAGATGAGGAGCGAGTGATCGATATCCCGGCAGCAAGCATCATTGTCGCGACCGGCTACCGGACGTTTGATGCCCGAAACAAGGCGCACTTCCGCTACCTCACCATCCCCGACGTGATCACGAGCCTTGAGTTTGAGCGGATGATCAACGCAAGCGGCCCGACGGGCGGTAACCTGAAGCGCCTCTCGAACGGCAAACAGCCCCGGAGCATAGCGTTCGTACAGTGCGTCGGCTCCCGGGACATCGCCGCCGGCCGCCCTTACTGCTCGGGGGTCTGCTGCATGTATGCGATGAAGAACGCCATGCTCATCCGCGAGAAGAATCCCGGTATCGAGGTCACTATATTCTATAACGACGTCCGGGCATACGGCAAGGGTTACGAGGAGTATTACGAGCGGGCGAGGAGTCTTGGGGTCAGGTTCGTCCGCGGGTTCCCGGGCGAGGTGCTTGAGGAGAACGACCACCTGATGATGATCGCGGAGAACACCGAGACACGCGAGGTGGAGACGTTTCACCCGGACCTGGTGGTGCTCTCCGTTGGGCTTGAACCTGCCGGAGGAGCGGAGGCGATCGGCCGGATGCTCGGCATCCCGCAAGATGAGACCGGGTTCTTCAGCGTTGCCGACCAGAAGACCGGTCCCGTTCTCACGGTGAAGCCCGGGATCTACGTGGCGGGGACTGCCACCGCGCCGAGGGATATACCGGACTCGGTCGCCATGGGCGGGGCGGCGGCGATGCGGGCGTATCTCGACGCAGTCAGGGTGGGATGAGCATGCCGGAGAGAGAAGAACTCTGCACCATCGCCTGGGAGAGAGAGACCGGGAGCATCGTCTACATCGACCAGACCCTCCTCCCCGGCAGGTGCGAGCAGATGCGGTGCACCACCGTCGAGGACCTCGCCCGGGCGATCAGGAGGCTTGAGGTCCGGGGGGCACCGGCGCTCGGCATCGCCGGTGCGATGGGCGTGGCGCTCGCGGCCGTCCGGAGCACCGAGGCGGATCTCGGCCGGTTCCTCGCAGATGTCGGGCGGGCCGCGGACCTGCTCAGGAGCACTCGCCCGACCGCGGTGAACCTCGCCTGGGGGATCGACCGCGTGGCAAGGAAGGTTGCAATGGCCGCATCGGTCGTGGAGGCGAAGGCGCTCGCGGTCGCGGAAGCAAACGCCGTCGCCGAAGAGGACGAACTGACCTGCCGGAGGCTCGGTGCGTTCGGCGAAGAACTCTTCCCGACCGCGTGCACGGCGCTCACCCACTGCAACGCGGGAGCGCTCGCCTGCCGGTGCTGGGGAACGGCGCTCGGGGTCATTCGGTCGGCGGTTGCGGCCGGAAAGGACGTACGGGTGATCGCCTGCGAGACCCGGCCGCTGAACCAGGGGTCCCGGCTCACCTGCTGGGAACTCGCCCGGGACGGTATCGACGTGACCCTCATCCCCGACTCTTCGGCCGCATACCTTATGCGGAAGGGAGCGATCGACCTCGTCATCGTCGGCGCGGACCGGATAACAAAGGACGCGGTCTTCAACAAGATCGGGACCTACATGCACGCCGTTGCCGCCCGCCACCATGGGATACCGTTCTATGTCGCGGCACCCCTCTCCACGTTCGACCTTGCCCGGACGGAGTCGGAGATCACTGTCGAGGAGCGGGACCGGGCCGAACTCGCGTACTGCGGCGACCGGCAGCTCGCGCCCGACAGCGTGAACGTGCTCAACTACGCCTTCGACGCCACCCCCCTCGACCTCGTCGATGCGATCATCACCGAGATCGGGGTGCTCCGGCCGCCGTATAGCGAATCGTTCCGGCTGGTCGGGAATCCGGCTCATCGCCGGGGGCAGGGGGCCTGACCGTGACGTTCTTCGACTCCGGGATCTGGGTCGGGCTGATGACCCTCATCGGCGAGGTTACGTTCTTCCTCATCCTCGGTATGCTGCTTGCGGCGGTAGCCCTCGCAATCATCGCCACCGCCTCGATCACGAGAGGAAAGTTTTACCTCCCGCGGATCCTGATACCCGGTATGGTCCTCCTGGAGGGGCTGGTGAAAGCATTCTGCAAACTCCTCGGGCTGGATGACAAGGATCTCATAACGTTCTTCATAACGCTCAGGAACACCATGAACTCAAAGGCCTTCGCCGAGACACCGGTGGAGCAGCGAGCGGTCTTCCTGCCCCAGTGCCTGCGGTCGGCGCAGTGTCCGGCACACCTGACGCCGGAAGGCCTGAAATGCCGGAAATGCGGCCGCTGTTCGGTCGGTGAGAATGCAGCGTGGCTGGAGGGTATCGGGTATCGCGTCTTCATCGTCCCGGGCTCGACGTTCATAAAGCGGATGGTCAAAAAGTATCGCCCGCGGGCGATCATCGGCGTCGGCTGCCTCATGGAGGTGAAGGACGGGATCGATATGGGTGACCGGATAGGGCTTACTGCTCTCGGTGTTGTGAACTTAAAAGACGGGTGCGTGGAGACGATCGCGGACTGGACCGCGGTGAGGGATGCCGCCCTGCTCGGCATCGAGCTGCCATCAGATCCCGTAGACTTTCACGGCCCTGCCGAATAACCGCTCACTGGTGACCTTTCCATAGACGAAGATCGTCTCGGCGCTGTTCACATCACCGACCCTGACGCCCGGCCGGAGGGTGATGTTCCCTCCCGCCCGGATGGAGTGGAGGCACGCGTTATCGCAGACGGTGGCGGTCTCCAGGACATGAAGCGGCCCTTTGATCCTGACATCGTGGCCGATGACGATGCTCTCCGCCTCGACGTAACCGCCGACCGTTGAGTGTGGCCCGAGTTCAAGGCAGCCGCCAACTATTATGTTGCCCCAGATGTGCGTCTCCGCAGGGGTGATGAAGTTCCCATCTATCTTCACGTTTCCGTCAAAAAAGGAACCTTTCGGTGCTATGTATGTGTCCCCGTGCCGGTAAATTTTCATGAAGATCTCCCGGGATAACAGCTCGGCCCGTAACCAGATAAAATTATCAGTGGCATTTTTCAATGCCGCGAGGCGGTGTTGGTCATTTGCCCCGGCCGATGAGGACACAGGGGCGAATCTGGATCTGCCACGGGGGTCTCGATAGGACACTTCAGCAGGCGGAGTTTCGGTTATATTACCGCGGCAACCGCAAACACTGCGAGGGCGGCGAACATTCCCGTCCGCAGGATCGACGTCGCACCGGACCCCCGGACACAGTCCGATGTCGTGCACCAGAGGCCCCGGGAGGCCCCGAAGAGGATGACGATATCCACGACGGCTATGGCGGTCAGGTAGAAGGGACCCCACCAGTCGCCGACGGGGAGTATGCTTGCGAGCACGGCACCGCAGGCACAGGCGAACGCCAGCATTCCTGCCCGCCGGATACCGATGATCATCGGGAGGGTGCGTGCCCCCCCTGCCGCATCCCCGTCCACATCCTCTGCGTCTTTCAAGACCTCCCTCGCGACGGTGGCAAGGAACGTAATCGCCGCAAGCGATATGTTCTGGACGAGTCCTCCGATGCCCGCAAACGCCCCGCCGAAGAGGAATACGCTGGCAGCCAGGTAAGCGACAGCCACGTTGCCCAGGCCAGGGATCCGTTTCAGCCAGATGGCGTAGGCGACCAGAATAACCGAGTTGATGAGGGCGATTGCAAGGCAGAGCGCCGTCGTCAGGGTCGCAAAGGCAATCCCGCCGGCAAAGAGCGCCACTGTGTACATCTTTGCACCGGAGAGGCTGATCTCTCCTGACGGTATGGGCCGGTCCGGCCGGTTGATCCGGTCGATCTCGACGTCATAGATGTCGTTTATTACGTTCCCGCCGGCGGTGATGAGCACGACGACCACGGCAAGCAGGAGCGACGGCGGCGTGAGGGTTCCTGTGGCGATGAGGTACCCGAGGAGCGCCGTAAGGCCGGCAACGACGGCGTTATGCGGGCGGGTAATCCTGACGAAGGCGGAGGCGCTCATTCTTGAAGAGGTAGGTTGAAGCGGTGAAGATAAATAACCAGAGGGTCAGCCGAAAGGCGGCATTTGAAAAACAACGGGCTTGGGGGGATTCGAACCCCCGACATTCAGCTTAGGAGGCTGACGCCATGTCCGGGCTAGGCCACAAGCCCATACATCGGAGTAAGAGTATTACTCATGAGAAGGTATAAGGGTATCGAGCATCCACCTTTTCCAGAAGCATGGACGTTGTTGAGGTTACTGAAGGAAAGACCCGGTTTTTTGTGCCGAGGCAGGATCCTCACCTCCAGTTCCCGCCGGGAAGCGGCCCGGTCTTTTACAACTCGCGCATGGAGTTGAACCGGGACGCTACCGTCCTCCTGCTCTCCGTCCTGCGGCCGGGGAGTTACCTTGACGCTATGGGAGCATCCGGTGTCCGGGGACTCCGGGTGGCACATGAAGTCGGCATACCGGTGACGATCAACGACCGTAGCGCAACGGCGGTCAACCTGATCCGGCAGAACGTGGAGGCGCTGGGCCTCACCGCCGAGATCACCAGGGAGGACGCGAACGCTCTTATGAGCAGCAGAAAGTTCGATGCCGTCGACCTCGACCCATTCGGGACACCGGCACCGTTCGTCGATTCTGCGGCCCGGAGCGCCGGGCCCTACCTCTTCGTCACCGCCACCGACACCGCGCCCCTCTGTGGAGCGCACCTGAAAGCCGGTATGCGCCGCTACTTCTCCCGTCCCCGAAACACCGAATACCACGCCGAGGTCGGCCTCCGGACGCTTCTAGGATTTGTTGTGCGCGAGGTGATCAAGTATGACCGGGGCGTCGAACCCCTCTTCTGTTACGCGCACGAGCACTTTCACCGCCTGCACCTCAGACTCCGGGACGGGGCGGCGGCGGCCGACCGGACGCTTGCGCGGCTCGGCTACGTGATGCAGTGCCCGCACTGCTTTTACCGCTCAGAGCAGGCGGGGATGCTCCCTGAACCGGAGGAGTGCGCACTCTGCGGCGCGGACCTCGTGCCGGTCGGCCCCCTCTGGACAGGGGGCATCAACGACGACCGCACACTTCTGGAGATGCAGGAGGCGCTCACCGCGGTCACGGCCGGGACGGGCTCACGGATCGCGCGGCTGCTTGAGACCTGTCGCCTGGAACTGGAGACATCGAGTCACTACGACTACCACGTCATCGCAAAATCGCTGCGGGTCTCCCCCGGCGGCATCGGGACCGTCATCGAGCGCCTCTCGGCCCTCGGATACCGGGCAAGCCGCGCGCACTACTCCGGAACGGCCATAAAGACCGATGCTCCTCTCCCGGTCCTTGAAAAAGTGATCAGCGGCGGGTGACGATGGAGAGGACGTCCCCGTCCGCGAGCGTGTGGGTTATTCCGACACGCTGTGCGTCATGCTTGGCTGATTCGCCCCAGACTTTTGCGTACCGGAACTTATCCGCGAATTCCCGGTGAAGGCGGTTGCAGACATCCTCGACCGTGGCGGGGCTCCGGATGATCAGCGGCTCGTCCATATCCGCAGGTCCGCCGAGGGGCTTTAAATAGACCCGCATGAACTCCAGGTTATCGAATATGGCGTCTTTGAGGTCTTCAACATGGTACCCGCTGTGCGCCGATATCATGATGGGCGGCTCGCCGAACCGCCCGGTCAACTCACCCTCGATCTCTGCCCTTGTATTCTCGCTCACCAGATCGACCTTGTTGACCGCGATGAACGCAGGAACGTAGACACGGTTGCCGATCATGGCGTCGATGAGGTCGTCCTGAGTTGCTCCGCCGCGGAGCAGGACATCGGCGTTGACGATCTTGCTCTCTGCGAGGATTGAGCGGACATCCTCGATATCAAGGTCGGTGGCGCCGACGGTGTTCAGCCGGATACCACCGTTTGCGGCCTTTTTTATGGTGATATCGGGTTTTCGTCGGTTGATCCGGATACCGGCGTCGTGGAGCTCGCGGAGGAGAACATCCGCATGCCTCTCGTTGAAGACATCGAGCAGGATGAGGATCAGGTCGGCGCTCCGCACGACGGCGATCACCTCTTTTCCGCGCCCTTTGCCCATGGCAGCACCGGCGATCAGGCCGGGGATATCCAGAATCTGGATCTTTGCACCCCGGTGCTCCATCGAGCCCGGGATCACGGAGACGGTCGTGAAGGCATAGGCCGCCGTCTCACTCAGGTTAGTGCCGGTGAGCTGGTTGAGCAGCGTGCTTTTTCCAACGGACGGGAAGCCGACCAGAACAACAGTGGCGTCTCCCGACTTCTTTACGGAGTACCCTTCACCCCCTCCGGAGGAGGCCATGGCCCGGGTTACTGCGTCGTCACGGATCTTCGCGAGTTTCGCCTTGAGGCGGCCGATATGCTTGGAGGTCGCCTTGTTGTACGGGGTGTTTTTGAGCTCGTCCTCAAGTTCCCGTATCTGCTCTTCGACACTGCTCATTGCTGCCGGTACACGTATGCTGGGAAGCTACTTATTGGTGTCTGTGATGGAAATCGTGGAGCGGAGAGGAGATCCGAACCCGGATCAGGCTCCAATTAGCCGGTTCCCAGCAGGAGCGGAGAGAGGACGGCCTGGAATAGGTTTAAGTAAAATGAGCTCTAATAATTTAGAGCACAATGGTGTGCATGCGCTGCTATAGTGTAGACCGGCCAATCATGTAGGACTCTCACTCCTACGACAGGGGTTCGAATCCCCTTAGCAGCATCCTTTCCTGAGGTCAAAAGCCCTGCCGTCACGCTTATAAGTACGCGGCAAAAAGACTGTTTTATGCCAGTAAAATCACGATCAAAAGCACCGACTGTCCACGATCGCGCATTCCACAACATTAAGCCCGAATACGCCGAGAACTCCCTACGCCGGGGAGTGGAGCAGGGCACCCTCACGGCGCAAGATGCCGACCTGATCCGGGACTTTATCACCGAGATCCGGGCATCGAAAGGCATCGGCACCTCGCGGGCGAACAAGATCACCTACACTCTGGTCAGCCTGCGGCAGTTCATCGGCCCCTATGCCGAGAACTCGATCTACGATCTCTACCGCGGGATCGAGGCCCTACGGAACCACCGGGTCGACGGCCACCCCTACCGGCAGAACACGATGCGGGATTTTCTGAATTTCCTGAAGCGGTTCTACCTCTGGCTGATCGAGAACGACCTCTCCCGGGTGCCCCGCGACAAGGTTAAGCAGATTAAAGTCCCCCGCACCGACAAGATGACCAAGACCGCCGAGCAGCTCCTCACCGAGGATCACGTCCTGGCGATGATCGGAGTGTGCCAGTCGTCCCGTGACCGGGCAATAGTCTCGCTGCTCTACGAGGGCGGGTTCCGGGTCAAGGAGGTGGGAGAGCTCACCTGGGAGCAGGTCCTCTTCGACAACTACGGGGTGGTGGTCAACGTCGACGTCAAGACTGAGAAACCCCGCTACGTCCGGCTGATCGCCACCGCCTCCTATCTGGCCACCTGGCGGAACGACTACCCCTTCGAGCCGGCCGGCGAGGCGCTGGTCTTCCTCTCCCAGCAGCGGCGCCCGCTGCGCTACGCCGGGGTGGCGGCGCAACTCCGGAAGATCGCTCACCGGGCTGGGGTGCCGAAGCACGTCACCCCGCACCTCTTCCGCCACTCCCGGATCACCGAGATGGTCCGGAGCAACTACAACGAGTCGATCATCAAGCAGGTGATGTGGGGCGATGTCAACACGACGATGCTCGACACCTACATGCACCTGACCAACCGGGACATCGACACCGAGATCCTGACCCGGATGGGGATCCGGCGGGAGGAGGAGCGGCAGACCGGGTCGATGACCGCCCACCAGTGCGCAAACTGCATGACGATCAACGCCCCCACGCACCAGTTCTGCATGCAGTGCGGCCAGCCGCTCTCCGACGAGGTCCGGATCGGCCTGGAGGGCGTCCGCCGCGAGATCGAGCAGACCCCTGAGTTCAAGGCGGTCTGGAGCATGATCGAGCAGCGGCTGGGCGAGGCGCGGTGAGCGCCTGCTCGCTCACGGTTTCTCTTTTTGGTCGGCGGCAGCGGCATTCTCCCGCTCGATCTCGTCAAACACCGCATCGTACTCCCGCTCGACGATCGCCAGGATATCCTTGTAGGTGATGACGACACCGTCGGGGGCATCGATCCGGAAATCCTCGAATGCAATCTCGCATTCACCCCGGACGGTCGCGAGACCGAGGTCGGCGGCGATCGCATTGTAGGTCTCATCCAGCTCCTCTCGCAGCTCGGGCAGGGGCTGTTTCGTGCGCAGAAACACCCGTCGGAACTCCTCGTACGTGTCGAGATTCTCGGCCAGGGCCTCGGGGAAGGCGCCCTCGTTCTCATCGCAGGCGTCCCGGACGGCGAGGATCGCGTCGATGACCGCGACGGACGTCCGGTACCCCCGCGCCGTCTGCCGGTAGCAGGCGGCTTTCCTCGCCATTGTCGTGAGAAAGACGTAGGACTCCAGGTCGAGGGGAGTCTCGATCTGATCGGCGAACATGCAGAAGGTGAAGAGGTCGTAGATCAGGTGCGGCCGTGGCTGATGTGCCTCCTCGACGTCGAATCGTTCTGAGAACCAGAGCGCCGAGGGAACCGGGAACTCGATCCGGGCTGTCCAGTCGAGAATATCGTCGTCTCTGACCGGGTTGTGGAGGCAGTAGTCGAAGAACCGGCGGGAGACCCGGAGCATCTCCCTCGCGTCCTCCCGGCAGTCCCCGAGGTCGAAATCGATCCCCTGATCGAGTATCATGTCCCGCACCCAGCCGCTCTCCCGGAACGCGTCGGCGTAGTTCTGATACTCTCTACGGGCAGCGAGGTCGCGGATGACGCCGATATCGCGTCGGATCCAGTAGTAGCCCACCCGCCGGGTCTCCGACTGCAGCCGCTCCTCGACCTCCAGATATCCCTCCCCCTCCAGTTGATCCATCTGGCGCCGGACGTTGTCGCGGCCACCGTCCGGGAGGGCGCCAAACCCACAGAGGGCGGCGATCTCGAGGGTGGTGAGCTCCGGGTTGGCGAGCAGGTGGCGGATGATTTCGATTTCCCTGGCCGCATGGCGGCGCGCTCGGGAAGCATTCTGTACTGCAATCCTATTATTCGTGAGGCTGGTTTCGCCGGGCATCGATCTTCTCCTGCCGTCCGGGAGGGCACCCCCACCTGGACGGTGGAGGGGCTCCCGTGTCAGGAGAGGGATCTGATCGTCCGGATTGATAAAGACTCTGGATTCGTTCGTCCAGGATCCTGCCCCGTTCTGGATAAAACTGCCTAAGAATCGTCCAAAATCGAATTTATCTGAGGAAAATGTGACGTTTCATGGATGAGTATGAGTATCCAGATCATCACTCGAGAGCAGCTGGAACATCTGCCAGATCTGCACAGAAAAGTCGCTGAAACGCTTATCAGAACCGGTAAATGGCGGTTGGTGGAGATCGATCCGGCCAACCTCGCGAAGATCGCTCCCGGGGGTGGCTGCTGATGCGGACTGCCTTCCGGGGCGGGGGTGCCTACAAGGTGGAGTTCCTCCGCGACCTGATCGCCCGATTCGGCACCCTCCCCTTCACCTTCAGGGAGGCGAGGGCGATCCCCGGGTTTACGGTCGGCACCTTCCGGAAGCTCTATTCCGACGGCTGGCTGGAGCAGAAGCGAGGCAAGCGTTCCTCGTTCTGGCGAGTCCGGGAGACCGCCATCGCCCAGTATGGGCCGGCGGCTCCCCTGCCGTGATCCCGGCGAGAGAGGAGCCCGCCTCCGCAGGGGGGATCGAGAGGGGGCGAGCTGAAGCCAACGTCCCGGTGACGGGGCGATCGTCTGCTCCGGTGCAGGCATTCATATCCGCGATCTCCCTGAGATCGCCCCAGTTCCCCACAGCCTCGCAAATGCCGTCACGACGCCGGCCGTCGGTTCTCGGTCGGCTCCAGGCCGGGAATGTTTTGATTAGTGGGTATTAATCTAAAGGTAACGTTATCGGGAATGTTTCGATTAATAGGTATTAATCGAAGGGTAACGTTATCGGTAACGTTATCGGTAACGTTACCGCTGCCGTGCGCACAGCACGAGTGAGCAGCTGATGCAACCCGGATAACGTTACCAGCAGTGCCGCACCAGACGCGAAAGCGGCCCGGAGAAGGACTCTCTTGTTCAGGCTACGGCAGGGTGTACCTGATCCGGAGTGGTGTATCCCGGAGAGACGACGTTACCCTTTTAGCCCGCCAAAAGAGCGTCTCGGCCTGCAGATGTCCCCGCTGGCGGCTGCAATGCTCGAACGACGGACATTCCGTGTGCCGGAGTGAGAACCGGTATGCGCACCCGGGTCATGTCGGCATCGCCCTCTGTGCCTGCCAGCGTGAAAAATCTGAATATACATGCTGAAAAATCTGAATGGAACCCTGAATATACATGCTGAAAAACCTGAATGGAACCCTGAATCATACCCCCCCAAAAGATCCGAAAAAAGGTATGCCATATGCTGAATATTTTAAGGTGTTCGGCAGGCACATAACAGGGTGAATACTCACTTGAATAGGTACAGGTGAATAGGTACAGTGAATACTCCGGCAGAAAACCTGAATCCGAAACCGGATCCTACCGCCGGGAAGAGATCCACAACGGGTCTGCCATATGCTGAATCGTATGCGAAGATGCGTGATCAGGTTGAATGGATCGTGCGAAATCTTCACCTGAGTACAAGCACCCAGCCTCCCCCCGGGAGCCTGCCATCAGCAAGGGTTTCTTCAGGTCAATGAGGCAGTATTGATATACCCCCGGGCTGAGAAGAGTCTAGGCACCCATCCGATTGATCTCCGGCGGCCGAGCCCGAACGCACCGCCGGATCAGGCGATCGATCGTGGCCGTGCAAGGACGTGCGTCGATGTACCCGAGCAGCAGTATTCTGAGCCGCCACCGGTTCTCCCTCGAAAACCTCCACGACCCCGATCCGGAGGTGCGGTATGCCGAGGCGAAAGCACGGTTCGGCAAGATCCAAAACCGGCCGGAGGTGATCGCGGCGCTCACCGACGCCCTGGCCACCGAGAGCAGCGCCCGCGTGCGGGTGCAGCTGGCGATGACCCTGGGCTCGTCCCGCAGTGAGCAGGCGGTAGCGCCGCTCGTCGGCCTGCTGCAGAGCGGCGATCCGGACGATCGCATCAGAGTGCTCTACGGGCTCAAATTTACTCGGCAGCCCGCGGCACTGACATGCATCCTGCAGGCGCTGCAGGATCCCGACCCCGCTGTGCGGTCTGCCGCAGTCTCCCGGCTCGGCGGGTGGTGCATCACGGAACGCCATCCGGTTATCGAAGAGGCAATCACAGCGCTTCTGGAGACCGAACCGGATGAGGGCGTGCGGTGCGTTGCCCGGCGTGCACTGCATCGGATGCAGCAGCCGAGGGCGCCGGAGGGCACGTGTCTCAGCGACTATCTCTAGAGTGCTCCAATACCGGGGCGGGGAGGAGGCCTCTCCGTTTTCGAGGGCGGGAGCAGCCGGGCGAGCTTCTTTGCTCCCAGTGGTCGCTGCAGAACATCGCCCTGGTTCTTCCCGGCGTACGGGATCTCGGACGCCCCCACTCGCTCGGCACGGCCTCGCAGCGTGACGGCTGCTCCAGCCCGCCGCTCGCATCACCGGCTCAGGGCCGGGCATGCTCGCGGCTGTTCCGGTTAAGCAATCCATATATACCTGCACTCCCAGCCGCATCCACCGGAAGAACCACCCTCACAGACGCCTATAGGCGCTCAAAGATGGCCGATCTCGAGGCGAGGCGTAGATTCCACCTCCTCAAAATTACTGTCCCCCATACGGCTATTATATCTCGATGTTTCCTCTGTATTTCAGGAACCCGGGCGCTATGCTCCGGGTTATAATTCCGCCGAGATCCACCCTCTGAAACTGGCCTCAAAACTGGGCAATAACCAAAAATAGCCATTTTCCAGTGCGGAGAGAGGGCGCTCCCTCTCACCTGAGCTCCGGGATGCCATCTGCCCTGGTCTCGACCGTTGGCGGATAGCATTGTCCTGGTAGCTTGTGATCCAGACCGCATCGCGGAAGAACGTGACGTAGTAGATCTCGCTGGACGGTCGTGGCACTTGAGCTGGCACGAGCAGGTGTCGTATGTGGTGCTTTTGGAGAGATAGTTCCGATGTTTCACCTCCTGACCCTCGTAGAGATCCAGATGGTTTCACTAACGAGCTGATTGACATCGAATCTTAATTTTAAGAAGAGATTTTTTACTTTCCGGAATATTTAGATAGTTTCAATCAATACTAGAGATATATAGCGGCTTGATCATTTCAATCCTCAACACGGTTGATAAACTTAGGCAAAAATCAGATGATCCAGAGCATGGATGGAAAAGTGGTTTGAGGATTGGTCAGAGGAAATACTAGGGAAGCGTCTAGCGTAGATCATGGTCTTTGTTGATTACCGGTGATAGATCTCGTATTTTGCACAATTGGTAGTTGTATCAAAGGCGAAAATGCTCTATAATCGGTTAAGAGGGGAGGAAACTTTGAACAACCTCATCCAAATAGCAACAGTGGAGTTATCCCGGTTTCTCAACTCGAGATTGCCGGATCTATCTCCAGACTGGTGGCAGCAGAATGTTATGGAATGCCTAAGTTTTCAGCAGCAGAGATTCATACAGGAGCAGGGTTATACGTCGCTCCGACAGCTTGATTTTGCTGCACTGCTGAGGGTGCTGGATCAGAACTGGTACGAACTTTCCAGGATGTTTTCCTTGCCCCGTGAAGGTCGAACCTGGGTAAAGGAACTTCAGACTGTGCGTAATAGATGGGCTCATCTGTCTTCAGATGCGATGCCAGACAGCGAAAGATATCGGGATGCAGATACTCTTGGTCGCCTTCTGATGATGGTTGAGGCTTTGGATGTTTCCCTGGAAGCTGTAGAAGGAGTGAAAGCGGCAGCGGTTACTTCGATGGCAAGAGCCAATGATGGCATTATCCAGGCACATTGCCTGCCATCCCATGCGTTGTCCTGCCCAAGTGAACATTCCGAAACTCACGCTACTAATGTGAGTAATCCTCCCTCCCCTGCTTCGCTGTTCCAAAAGGGCGATCTTGTTACCCTGCGTTCAAACCCGGAAAAAGTGATGCCGGTGATTGAAGTGCTCCCGGGGTTTGGTGAGTGTCGTTATCGTGTTTTTCAAGATTCTAGCCCAGCCACCTACTACGAAAGCCAGTTACAAGCGGTCTCTGAGGTTACAGATGAACGCAGGGTGCTCACATCCAACGAAGTGCAGGCTTATCTGACAAGTATTCAACTTCTGTCACCCTCAACCACGCATCTCCTTTCCTTACGTTCAGGTCGAGTCCAGTTTGTCCCTTACCAATATCGGCCGGTTTTGAAGATGATCCGATCCGATCGTCCACGCCTATTGATCGCCGATGAAGTGGGTGTCGGCAAGACCATCGAAGCGGGACTCATAATGAAGGAACTGCAAGCAAGAATGGACCTGTCATCAGTTCTGATCATCTGTCCCCGTGCTCTGGTCGCTGAACGGAAGTGGTATGTGGAGATGAAGCGCTTTGACGAACGCTTCACCGCGTTAGATGGCAAACTGCTCAGACACTGTCTTCATGAAACTCACCTCGAGGGAGAATGGCCTGAACAGTACGCTAAGGCCATTCTGCCATTTTCACTTTTCGATCAAAAACTTTTGTCCGGCCCACAGGAGCCTGGCCGGCGAAAGCATCAGAGTTTGCTATCGTTGGATCCGCCACCGAAGTTTGATCTGGTTATTGTTGACGAGGCTCACCATATTCGAAACCCGGATACTTACCTGCATGAGGGAATACGCTATTTCTGTGACCATGCCGAAGCTGTTGTTTTCCTCACCGCAACACCGGTTCAATTGAATAGCCGCGATCTTTATACCCTGCTCAATGTACTGAGGCCTGATCTGATAATTGACTCCGTCAGTTATGACCGCATGGCGGAGCCGAACCGTTATATTACAGAAGCGGTGCAACATTGCCGCAGAGGATCGGACGGTTGGCAGGATAACGCCCTTATCAGTCTTAAAGCGGTGGCCCAGACCCCATGGGGTCGACAGTTCCTGCGAGAATCAGCGGTATTTCAGGGCATTTATGATCGCCTGCGGGAAAATTCGCTCACAGATATCGATAGAATCCAGTTGACCCGGTCAATTGAAGAATTATACACATTTAGTTCATTGATTAATCGAACACGTCGGCGCGATATCGGAGAGTTCACCACGCGTAAGCCCGAAACCGTGACGGTCGAATTTACTGCTGCACAAAAGGAATTTCACGACAGTTTCCTCGACATAATCGAAACGGCTCTGGCGTTCAGTCATGATCAGCAGAATGTAAAATTTATGATGACAACAGTTCGCCGGCAAGCAGCGAGTTGCCTTTATGGATTGGCTCCACTCCTCGAAGACATGCTGAGCGGGCACCTCAACGGCCTTGAGTTTATGGAGGTGAGTGACAGCGACGATGAGCCCGATTTCAGCTCCATCGATCAGTTGCGGACAGACATCAAGGCTCTGCTGGAGAAATCTCATAACTTAGACCCTTCCGATCCAAAGGTCGAAGCATTTGTCAGAATTATTACGGAGAAGAGTAAGTTATCCAACAACAAAATTCTCGTTTTTAGCACATTCCGCCACACATTGGCCTACCTGGCCGAGTACGTGGAACGCACGGAACTGCGCTACGGACTTATTCATGGGAGTGTGCGAGATGAGGAACGCGCCGATCTGCGCCGTCGGTTTGCTTTACCCAAGGAAGACCCCCTGGCCATCGATCTTCTCCTGTCTTCTGAGGTGGGCTGTGAAGGTCTCGACTTCCAATTCTGTGATTTCCTTATCAATTATGACCTGCCCTGGAATCCCATGCGAATCGAACAGCGTATTGGTCGCATCGATCGCTACGGGCAGAAAAGCGAGACTGTTGCCATCGTTAACTTCGTTACACCCGGTACTATTGATGCCGATATCTATGAGCGCTGCCTATGGCGCATCGGTGTTTTCCAGCATTCTGTTGGCGGGAATGAAGAGATTCTTGGAGAGATAACCCAGGAGATTCATGAAATTGCCGAGAGATTTACCCTAACTCTAGAGGAACGCGAAAGTAGACTTCGTCAGCTTGCAGATAACAGTATTCGCCGGATTGAGGAGGAACAGGAACTTGAAACGAGGCAGGCCGAACTGGTTGGACTGAATATACCGAACCATACCTGGCTTCAGGAGATCGAGGAGGCTGACAGTTACTGGTTATCTCCGGAAGCGATTCAGCGGTGTGTATCCTGCTATATTGCAGACATCCTCGGCACAGAAACGGAACACCTGCTCGGAGAGAGGGCTATCAAGACTTTAAGACTCAACATGGAAGCCAGAGGCCGACTGCTCGAAGATTTCAAACGTCTACCCCGCTCATCCGAACCAGTCGCTCGAGAATGGGAGGGGTGGCTCAAGGGCGATCAGCCTACCTTGTCCGTCACCTTTGATCAGGAGGCAGCGGCAGAACAGACAAAGGTTGTGTATCTATCAGTAGTGCATCCCCTGGTGAGGCAGGCTGCCCATTTTCTACAACCTAATCAGGTAGTTTACACTGCTCTCTCCGTGCAGAATGCAGAGGTGCCACCCGGGAACTATCTTTTCGGACTATATCGCTGGAAGAAGCAGGGTGTGAACCCGGATGAGTTACTTGTCCCGGTCGCCTCTGAACCAGCCATTGAAGAGGTACTGCTGTCAATTTTGGAGTCTGCAACGGACATCGAAAATGCTATACTACCTGATCCGTCTGAATTTGAAGATCTGGACGGCCGACATTACACCCGGTGGACTGCCGCACGGTCGAATCACATTGCTGAAAACCGTCAGCAGGTTGAATACCGCATCCAGAGCCTGATGGTGAGCCACCAGGCACGATGTAAGGCTATTGAGGATCAGATTCGGGGAAACGCAAACGAGAAGATCCTATTGATGAAACGGAGTGAGCTGGCGAGGGCTAACGCTGATTTCAACCGGCGTATGAAAGGTCTCCAACAAACTGCAAGCAGTGGTGATATTCACGCAACTCCGGTGATGTTCGGGACTGTTCTGGTAAGGTGATGTGCTGCATGGGTGAGAACGTCCGCACCGCAACCGGGAGCTTCGAGTTGGAAAACAGTTTCTGGGAACGAACGTGTTGAACTCATAATCTGGCGGACAATGGGAGTTGAGAGAATGGTTTTAGATCCATGGAATCATATCGCACAAATACGTGGGGAGTTCGAGGCAGCAAGCAGTGTGCCGCGCGTCAGGGATAGCCTCTATAACTCGATCAAGATCCTTGCAGGAGACCTGTATAACAAGGATACTCATTTCATCTTTGAGTTAATCCAGAATGCGGAAGATAACGCATATACTGCACTGAAACCATCCCTTTCCTTTCGATTGGTAAGATCTGATCCAATGGGCACTCCCGGATCAGACGGGGCGATGATCATTCAAAACAACGAGGTTGGCTTTTCCCCTGAAAATGTCGATGCTATCTGCAAGGTAGGTGAGTCAACCAAAACCAAAGTTCAGGGGTATATCGGCGAGAAGGGAATTGGCTTTAAGTCCGTCTTCCGTGTGACAACAAACCCTCATATTTTCTCCAATGGCTACAGATTCTGCTTACCGGAGCACAATGAGATAACCGGACTGGGATATATCGTACCCCGGTGGATCGACGAAGCTCCTAGAAACCTCAGCGGATCAGGAACTACGATCATCCTGCCGCTCAGCAAACCGCACTTTTCCTACGAGCATATCGCGAAAATGCTCCAAGAAATCGATCCGGTAACTATTCTTTTCCTTTCGAAACTGAAAGAAATTGTCATAGAAACAGAATCTGGCTACAAACGCTCGATACGGAAAGATGATACCAATACACCACTGGTTCAAGTTCTGGTTGAAGGGAAAGATCAAGGTGAGTCTTTTGCTTATACTCAAGAATTCATTTTACACACCCAATCTTTTGACAAACCAGCAGATATTAACCCGGAAAAGAGGAAAGGGATTGAAAATAGATCTGTCTCGATTGCGTTCCCGCTAAACAGCGAGACTAAAAGTGCCGGCAAGGTTTTTGCCTACCTCCCTGTACGTGAAGATACAGGCCTGCCATTTCTACTCAACGCTGATTTCCTCCTGCCAAGTTCCCGCGAGGCTATCCATGAGGATGAACCCTGGAACCAATGGCTTCGGGATTGCATTCCTGCAGTTTTTGTTGAAGCGTTTGAGAAATGTCTGGACATCACCGAATTTGGTGAGATAATATATCGTTTTATTCCCCTTGAGTCACACGTGGCGTTCTTTAAACCGGTTGTAGAATCGATTCAGGATACGCTCAAAGATCGAGAAGTCATCCTGACCGAACCTGATGGGAAGAGATGTAAGCCATCCGAGACCTTGACCGCAGGAAAGAATTTTCGCTCTTTGCTTTCGGCAAAGGCGTATCCAGATGCACTATTAGCTAACCGGCTTGTCCTGGAGAGTATTGAGGCGTACAAAAAACAACTGGAACATATTGGCGTCAGACATTATACGTCTGGTATTGTCAGACAGTGCTTTCTGGACAGGGGTTGGGTTGAGCAGCACAGCCTAGATTGGCTACTAGAGAGTTACCAGTATCTCTCGTCTACCTCTATTTCAGAAGCCGGTTTGGCAGGTTGTCCGATTGTCCCGATAGAGATGGAAAATGGAACACGCTGGTCCTGTGACAGGGAGCAACCAATTTATTTCGAATGCGATGAGGACTGTGAGAAAGCACTGAGGGATGTCCCTGAGTGCACCTGTGTAACACTGGCCTTTCTGCATAAGGATTTTTACAGCAAAATAAAAAACGACAAACAGATCTGCGACTGGATGACCAAAATTTTGAGAATTAAGCCCTTCTCAAAAGCAAATTGCGCAGTTGATATTCTGGACTCGCTTAAAATAGGGTATAAATATCTATCAGAAGATGAGCTCGTATCTGTAACCATTTTTCTCTCACAGTTTGCCGAAGTGGAGGAGATTGATTTCAAGGATATTCCGGTATTGCTCTCGGATAACAGGAAGATGCTGCTGTCGGAAGCAAAAGCCCTGCCTGGGATCCAGGTCCTAGTAACGCCAGAAGCATTAGACCCTGAAACTGGATGGCAAAACGTCTTTGCGACAACAGAGGATAGGCAACACCTTGTCTCACTTTCAAACCGTTATATTTGCAGTGACGATGTAACTGGTCTACCGGATGGGATTGAAAAACTGTGGGATAAAGTGGGGGTTACGCGCTATCCTCCAGCTCGAAAAAATGAAGATCTTGAATCTAGTCCACTGACAGTATACGAAAGAGAATGTGTACGTGATAATAATTCCACAAGTGGAAGAAAAATATCCAATTGGCGACCTTTTGAATTATTAAATCGCTTCCACACGCTTGACGAAGCAGGGAAAGTCAAATTTTCACAAGGTTTAATCAATTGGCTAAATCACCAAAATGAAACGATGCCTTGGTTAAAAGCCACGGTCACGTACTTTTACTATTCTCGGAGAAAATCAAATTACGATTCAGAACTCCTTGTATCGCTAAAAAATACTCCTTGGCTGCCTACGGCAAAAGGCTATACCCGTCCCGATGAAGCGTTTCTCCATTTCGAGAACATTCGAGAAATTTTTAGCGATTCTGTTCCCTATTTTAGAGGGACTCTTCCTAAAAGTGTGATTAAGCTACTGGGTATCAGAGATCAAGTAAACGCCGGAGAATTAGTCGCCATCCTAGAAGAACAGTCGCAAAAAGGATCTGGATCCCCGGAGTTCGCGGAAAGAGTGTACCGATATCTCGCCTCTTTGGATCTAGATTCTGATATAATCAAACGGTTCAAGGTAGGCAATCTCTTTTTCATACCTGCGGAAGCAACAGCGCCCCGCTGGGCTTCGATCAATGAAGTCATCTGGAGTGATCGCAGCGAGATGCTGGGTGATGAGTTCTTCTACCTCGAAAAACATTACCCAAAACTTAAGGGTTTTTTTGTAGATGCGCTCTCAGTTAAAAAGGATGTTGACACCGAATGTTTCGCTCGGCGGTGGCTGTCTCTTCAGGGTGAATTAGATGGTGAAAAGCAGAGGATCGAAAAGATTCTGACCAACATCTACCGGGAAGTGCGTCCTGTCTGTGCAATGGCTGAAGAGAAACGTCCCGCGTGGTGGGATGGGTTCAAACATGAAGCGAAAATATTGACGCAGAATTCTACCTTTGAATCTCCAGAATCTGTATTTATTCCGGGCGATGGGGAACTGAAAGAAATATTTCAAAGCAGTGGCGTCCACCTGATATGGCATCCTCCAAAAGGTTCTTCTGCGGATTGGGGGGTATTTTTTCAGGCTTTCGGACTTCGATATCTCTCAGATGCAGTAACCTATTCAGTGGTGGGAAATAGTGGACGTCGAAATAAAGAAGAACCTGATTTTCTGACCGATTCGGCAAAAATTCTCGTCGCTACCTGGATCTTTGAAAAGTTTCCGGATGATTACAAGAGACTGCTGGAGAGGAAAACACTCAAGTCATTCCTGAAAACGACTGAATGTCTGACTGATGAACTAAATGTGGTTTATCGCCTAGGGGAAATCGCGATAGAAAAACCCTGTGATGCGTACTTGGATATAGATTCGGGCAGACTGCTTATTTCAAACAGCTCAGGTGGTCACGTCAAAAACTCTGTTGCCTGGGCTATTGCCCGTTGCTTAATGCCAAATCACGCTTACATCGAATTATCTAACCGGGTTGAAGTTGTCCTTGGCGAAAACGATTGGGAATGGAGAATTAAGAAAGAAAATCTAAAAGTTCCGGATGAGGTCAGGGAGTGGATTGATTCCTTGGGAGAAGACGGAAACACTCTCTCTCTCGAACCTGAGTTGTCGAGGGAACCTGGCTTATTTCCGGAGGATATAGCGCCTGTCAGTCCATCACCTTTGAAGGGAGTACCCACGACAGCTCCTTCCAGTGAAGGGGGTGCTCAGACACATCACGCCGCAAGCGACGGAGTGATCGTTGGTGAGTTCGGCCAGAGTAGTGATGCAGTGGATTTCAAAGGAACTACCAGACCCGTTTATAGCCCAGGATTGGCTGTTGATCAGCCCCTGGCAGAGCAGCGTTCTCCTTGGACGAATGAGCTCCCTGAACATGAGTCCCGTAACCCGGACTTCAGAGCCGCACGTGTTGCGCAACAGGCCACTATGGCTCAAGATCGGATCACTGAAACACGAGAACGTTCTGTCTCTATTGGCCGAGAAGAGGTCAAGTTAGAGGCTGAGCAATATCTTCGCGACCACTATACAGATCGTGATGGGGTGATGATCTGTCAGATCTGTAAAAAACCGCTCCCCTTTCAGCTTGACGATGGGACTTACTATGTGGAGAAGGTTGAATTTCTGACTGACCTGAAGAAACGCCATCGTGAGAACTATCTGGCGCTGTGCCCTAACCATAGTGCAATGTTCCAATATGCGAATGCGTCACGTGATTTGATGAGAGCATTGTTTGAAAGGATGGAAGGAAATGCATTGGAGATCGTTCTTGCAAAGGGGCGGGTAACAGTTTATTTTACTACAGACCATATCGCTGATCTAAAAACTGTGATCGGTTCTGAAAAAACATCAAATAGGTGCACTCTGTTTTGAGTACCCTGAAAGCGGCACTCAGTAATACTCGTCGCCGTAAATTCCTGTCGCGATCTCGTCTTCGATCGTGTCAGTCTCTTTTCTCACGATCATCTCCTCTCGCTGCTGCTGCAGTTCCCGGATGAGATCCCGTATGGCATAGGTGTTGCTGAAGTTAAAGGGAACTCCATCGCCTTCCAGCGTTGCGATCTCCACCAGTGCCTCTTCGATGCGGTCAAGGTCGCTATGCTGACCTACTGTAATTTGGAATCTTCCGAGAGGTGGTTCTGCAGCGTACCGAAAGTTCCCTAAAGTGGAGTGACGGAGGAGTATGTCTTCCACAACCCCGCCTCGTTCTGGATCTACGACTATCTCCAAGACTGCCGGTGAGATCTCATAGGTGTCGATATCGCCTACCCCAAATCTGGCGATGACAGTTATCTCCATCTCAAATGCCCTCCTGTTATTGTGTTCTCCTCACTTTGCTGGGGTATTGTCTGTCGGTCGGACGTTCGCCGCCTTTGCAGCCCACTCGTTCTTCTTCCGGTTAAACGATGGAACCACATCGAATACAACCTGGCTCCGGTCTTCAGGTGCCCAGGTGAGCTCGTTCTTGAATCCAATGTATCCGTCAGTGCCCGGCGGGTTGATGAAGAAATACTCGCGCTCTGGATGGCCGAGATAGATCGTGCCGGTGATTCCCTCCTCAAGTGGTTTTTCCCGCTCATACTGCGTCGTTATGGGACTCGGTTCGGTTTCGCAGTCGCTCCAGTGGCGACTGCACCGATAGGTGAGTTCCTCGACGGAATCCTCGATCGAAGCGATGGCGTTCTCATCGAGGCGCTGCTGCAATTCAGCAGGGATGGACCACGAATTTCGCATCCGCAGGGCTGTTGCCAGCGTATAGTGGTCGCGAGCTGCGTCCAGGCGGCCGACCTGCTTGAAGATGTCACCCATATCCATGAAGTATCCGACCATGAACTCCGGGCGTTGCCCTGCCTTCGCAGCCCGGGCCATCAGTCCCAATGCTTCTTCCGGGCGGCCGAGCTGGTGGACAACCTTTCCATAATCAAAGAGGTGGTAGAAGTCCGGCCGGACATTCCGGCAGAGTTCGTCAAATGTCTCTGCTGCCTTTTCGTACGCACCGATGCCCGCATACGCCCTGGCGAGGTCGTATGCAAAGAATTTGTACTGGTTCGGAAACTTCTCGATCGCTTCACGGCAGAGGGGAAGGGCCTCTTGCGCTCGCCCGGTGCCGATGAGACCCATGTTCCGGTAGTGATACCACCGGGCAAGGTAACTCCAGCCTTCTTTGCCGTCGGGGAGCTTCATCCCCGCCGGGCTGAGCAGCGACGGATCGACCCGGGACATCCATGCTGCCAGTGTATTCCAGTCCTTGGCGTCTTTTGCCGGTTTCATAATGGTGAAGGCGATATGGTTCACCGGTTGTGGGGGCGGGTTTCTGGAGAGAACCCTCTCTCCGCAGGCGTGGAGCACCGGGACGGAAGCTCCGTCCTCTGCGATCTCCTTGATGTAGTCGACGTATGCCCACGCGACCTCAAGGTTTACCCAGTTGAGATCGGGGTACCGCGCGGCGATCTCGTCGGCGAAAGTCATCGCCTCGTTGATACGGTGTAGCTTTCGGAGACAGTGCAGCAGGCCTGCAGCAGTATATCCGTTGTGATACTGGCCGTCCCAGAGCTCACGATAGATCTCCAGGGCATCGTTGCATCTCCCAGTTTTCCTCAGCTCATTTGCTTCCCGTGAGCGGTCTTCAGGGGTATTCATTTCAGTTCCTCCTTATGTTCTGGATATTCTCCGAAGCGTAATTAAAGAATGCCATCTCCACATCAGCGTTCTGCCAGATCCCACGCTCGCGAAGTCCTGAATCGACGCAAGCGTCTGGGTGGGGGCACAGTTTGCCTGCTGCATTGAGCTGCGCCGCTGCATAGGTCAGAATGGCGATCCACATTCTATACTCATCCGGCCAGCCCTGCTGACCGGAGAGGATCGCCCAGCGTCCGTCGACGGGCGTTGCAGTCAGGTCGAGAAGGCGCAGGTCGTCGGATGCGGTGTCTCCTATTCCGAAAACCCGGACGATCCGGGTGTCGATAGCCCCGAAGAGTTCCGGTGCTGCGAACCGCAGGAGCTTGCTGGTATAGGTGGGGCCGAACCCCCGGATCTGACCGGCGAGTATGCGGATGGCGTTCTCTGGATTGTCTTCTGCCCATCGGGCGACGTTTCCATCCTCAAAGAGCGCGATCTGGATCGGGGTGGGCGCTTTAATCCGCTCGATGCTCGGCAGGCCGCCCCACCGCGCGATCGCTTTCAGGTGGTCTTCGGAGAGTGTTCCTGCTCTGGCCGCGTCGCCGATCTCATGCTCGAGCCGGCAGATATCCGGGAATCCATTCTGCCAGCGATCCCGTTTCCATGCGTACGTGCGGTAGAGATCTGCGAAGTCACAGGTCTTGATCAGGTTGTCGATCCGCTCTCTTACCGGTGCTTTGATGGTATGTCCGTTCATTTCTGGTTCCTCGTGCGAGCAGAGCTCCCCATCGCCCTGTCCCATTGCTGTATACGCACAGGGGAACCTTTAATAAATTCACGTGACTATTGTGACTATTGTGAAGACTTCCGATCCGATCAAGCCTCCCCGGCCCGACGGCCTGAACGAGCGGGTTCACCTGATCCCGCTCGGGCATGAGATCGACCGGGCAGTACAGCCGTTCAATACCTATCGGGCCGAGCGGGCGTACGTCATTGTTGTCCCGGACACCGCCGATCTGGACGAGCAGATGCTGGAGAAGCAGCGTCACTATACGAAGAAAGTCTGTGAAGGGTTGCTGGCGGCGGGCGTCCATCCGGAAGTCACCTACTGCAATATGTTCGACATCCTCGACGTGCTCCGGGTCGTCTCGTCCCTGATTGTGAAAGAGAAGCGGCAGGGGAACGAGATCCTCATCAATATGTCAGCCTGCGGCAGGATGACATCGGTGGCCGTCACCATGGCGGCGATGGTGCACGGGGTTACGGCGTACTATGTGCATGCTGACCGCTATGCAACTGGCGACGATGCCGCGCTCGAGGCAGATCACGGTCTGAGTATTGTGAAGACCGGACGGGTCGAACCGCTGTACAACTTCTCTATCATGATGCCGGACGCCGAGTGTCAGCTGCTGCTTGTCGAACTCTACCGGCGGGAGCAAGGAATGACCAGCAAAGACCTCTTCACCCTTTTCCAGAAGAAAGGGATCGAAGGCTACAAGCATCTGCCCGATAAGGAGAACAAGAGCGGCGAATATGTTTCAAGTTCGCTGAACCGGGAGCTCCTCAACAGGACGAACCGGAAGTACCTGCACAAGTTGGAAACTGCAGGCTACATCACTCGCATCTGGATGGGCAGACGATTCACTGTTCACATAACCGATGCCGGGAGGTACATTGCCTGTGTGAGCGGGCTGCTTGAGAGCGACACCGTTGAATAGGTTACTGTGAGGGATCAACCTCTGCCATGCAGCTCTTGAACGCCGGTTAGAAATGCCTCTACCTCGCCTTCAGTTTTAAAAGAACCTTCCTGGAAGATCTCTCCAATATGCGGGTTCTCCCGCTCCTCTCCGTACACTGAATTTTGTGGGAGCAAAGCTGCAATTGTTTTCTCACCAGTATTGAGATGTGCCGCAATGAGATGGGTGTACATACGGAATCTTATGCCGTTCCCGCTCTGTTTTCCCGGTTTAAACAACGATATCATGTCGATCTGCTGTTTTCCGGGATATCCGATCACATTCTTTCCACGGATAGTGTTCTTCGTCTTCTGTTCCATGACAGTGTTTCCGAAGACCTGTGTCAGTGCCGAGAGAAGCCGGTTATAGCGCTCATCGAGGATTGAATCGGGTTCACGGACTTGCGGCGTCGATGACCTCACCGGAATCTTCGATCTCTCTCTGCATATTTCGGATGTGATGGCCGCCTGTGCGGGTAGTGTGTCAAGATCGTATACATCAACGCGGGCATAGCCGTCCGCCAATGCTATCAAATCGAGAGTATGCTCGGGCATGGTGCTGTTTTCATCGGTTGTGCATTGTATGGGCATCTTGTCCCATGTCCGGTAGTACATGCCTGGTCGCCACTTCTCTGCAATGTCACGTTGGAAGAAGACAACTGTACCGAAGACCGGGCATTTCCAGGACCTGGATGCACCCCCAAATCCCATTCGAACGAAATAAGTACATTTAGGGCCTTCACCCGGTCGATAACAGCCATGAACCAGATTCAGGATATACGCGACACCATCTGGCTTTTCTATCGCGGGCAGTCCCTTGATATCGTTACAAATGGCAAGGTAGAATCCCTGCTTGCCGATCGAAAACACGCGATCCCATCGTTGCCCGAGTGCCGTTTCGCGTGAGGAGTAACTTTCAGCAAGATCGACCAGATTCTTTTCGCGATCATCCGTTGGATAAAATTTCTTTGCAAATGCGACAAGCCCGTCCCGCGTGACGGCGATGCCCACCTGGTTCCGATCGTACCGGTATGAGTCTCCCTCTTGAACGTCAACCTTGCCGTCAATGCCAATAGTTGCATAGATCGGGGCTGGATGATGTGGCAGAGCATTCAGCAGGCCTGCAACCCTGTCCACCATTGCCTGCAGGTAAGAGTTCTCCTGCGCATCGACCTCATCAGTGCCTGAATGGAAATACCCGCCGGGAAACACGACGACTCCCGGTCCGGAATAGCTCGCCGCGAGGTCGGTGATGATCCGGGTGAGAGCGGTGAACCGGTCTTCGTTCTTCGCTCGGTTCTTCTCGGGGTCATTGTTCGGGTACTTGAATGTATCAGAGCGGAGGGTGACTGTGGCAAGCCAGAGGTGATCTGCGTGCTGTTCATCGTCCATGCTTCGGTGTCGCTGCGTGACGATTTCAAGACTCTCATCTGAAAGCGGAGATCCACTGGATGCCACGGACGAGACATATCCCTCAAATAGGTCAAGGAATGCCGGGTCGTAGGGCTCCCGCACGTGATCCGAGTTCCAGAGGGCGGATGCACGCATGTCCGGATGGGGGCATGCGTGTCCTAGCCAGGTCTCGGAGGGATGGTCTGGGCTTCCGTGAACCGCACTGAGCAGTGCGATCGCGTTCTTTTCAATGACCTTACGATCGCTTTCCGGTCCGGGTTCGTCATCAACCGGGAGCCAGAGGAACGGCATCCTCCCGATGTACTCGCTGACGTCCCGCTCGACAATCCACTCTCTCTCATGAGCCTCCCGCCGGGTTGTGTTGCCGATTCCCCACAGTGCCGTAGCAGAGGCGGGATAGTCTCCCCGGTGTATCAGCGCAGCGCCGACGAGTTTTCGAAAGACCGAACCGCGATGATTTCCGCCGCCGCTCCTGGTTCCACGGTGCGTGGCGAGGCGCCGCCAGAGCCGGGTACCCGTATTCGTGGCTATGGCATGCGTTCCTACACGGACGACCCGCAACGCCGTCCCATCGAAGCGGACTTCACCGGGCTCGAAGAAGAAGTAGACCCCTCGTCTCGGCCAGTCCATCCGATCGTGGCATCGGGACAGATAGCGATATCCTCCGAGACGGTCTTTGAGTTCGTCGATCAGGACGTAGAACCTCGCGAGGTCATCACGTTTGGACGGAGGGTACGGGGTCGTCATGGAAGGTTTTCCTTGAATGCCGTTGTTCGTGTGTGGGGTTTTGGAGGGTCGATGGAGAGCGTCTCGCCCCCGGTTTCACGTTACGGCAACTCTTAACTGTCTATCAGGATGCTGCGACTATATTAATCTGCCATGTTTCATTCACTCACCGCCACCTGGAGATCTCCTGAAAAACCAGGTTTACCAAAGCGTGCTCTCGGAATGGTCTGGTGGCGAACCGGAACCCGAATATCATCCCTTATTATTGTTCCAGCGCCCAAACTCACCTTGAGACCATTCACATGCCCCTCTCGTCATCTCAGTACAGTGTGATCAGCACATTCCTTCAGGAACAGGATATGCCCAACCTCTACCGGTCATACATCTGGGAAGGGGATACCTGGAAGAAAGGGTTCCCTGATCTCTTCCGCCTAGAGCGGGAGATCTCGGCTGCGGCAAAGCGGTATGCAATCAACCGGGATCACCTGCTGCAGGTGGCTGAGTGGGGAAAACTTCCGAATAAAAAAGGGATCTCCTGCCGGAGTTCTCTTAAGGTAACGCTCTACGTCGACGATACGCCGGCGTGCTGGCTATCGAGAGAGCCGGAGAACGCGGTCTGTATCCTCGAGTCCCAGATTCGCGGTTTCGGACCGACGTACTGTAGTAAAATCCTCCACTTTGCGGTACCGCAGGTCTTCGGAGCCCTCGATACGCGGCTCGTCCGGACGTTTGGGAGAGGGGACGATCGAACTCTTCACCGCTACCAACTCCTTGACCTCTCTGTTAGCCAATCCGGAAACCGCTGGACGATCCCTTCTTCCCAGGAGGGCTGGCCGAGAGAGTACGGCACCTGGGTTGCGATTCTCAACCATATCGCTCAGACGCTGAACCGGGATGGGATTGCCTGTCCGCATCCGCCATGCTATACGGAGTCCGGGCTTCGGGAGGAGGGTATGTGGCTGCCGGCGGATGTGGAGACGGCGCTTTTCAGCTACGCGTCGCAGCAGGTTGAAGGCTACGAGAAGAAACGTGTGGCTGGTACGTACTGAATGCTGCAATGCTTGTGATGAACGGAGAACCGAGGGATATCTGGGCTATGTTTCGGAAATAGATATATTTATTGTATTATTACCCAATATTGGGTCTATATGGAATCCGATCTCGAAAAAAAGATCAATTACTCTTTCAGAGACGAAGATCTGTTGCGTCGTGCCTTACTCCATCCTTCACGAGCAAATGAAGAGAGGCAGCAACAGAAAGCATGCAAAGATCAGGATGCTCTCCGGACACTGGGTGACGCGGTGCTGAAAGCAATACTGTGCGATCTCCTTATGCGATCGGGGTACCAAACCAAAGGCGATATCACAATTGAGAAAAGCACTATTGAAAGCCGACCGTTTCTTGCCGAATTGGGAAGACGTTTTGATCTGCAGAACGAGATCTGTGTTGGACTGGGTGCCAAAGCTCAGAAGCAGAACGAAGAGCCTACGGTCATCGCCGAGACACTCGAGGCGATCATCGGGGCGATGTACCTGGACGGCGGGTACGAATCAACAAAGAATACTGTATTCGACTGGTATGAACCCTATCGGGAAGGCATGCTGAAAGGATAGAAGTGTGGAACCAAACGCGGCACAACGAAGATCAAGCCGATCTGTAACGACTGCTATACGGCCTACTATCGGTAGCGAAAATTACCCTCCCGCCCGGTACCTGATATGGCTGCCCTTCTCCATTCGGGCGGGAGCGGCAGTATGGATGGAAGATAGCCGGTGACTCCTTGAGCGTGAGACTGCTTGTGCTGGTGAAACCGGGGAGCAGAGATCGTTCTATACGGAACGATTCCGGCGGGATAACCCTATCCTGGTGGCGCTGCTGAACGAAAGCCGGCACCCATATCTTCCCATTCCCCGATCTCTTCCTGGAGCAGCATGGATCTCGCCGAATACCGAAAGATCAATACCATCATCGAGCGGGATAGTGCCGACGCGACCTACAAGTACGCCCTCCTCCGGGGCGTCATCGAGGTCTGCCAGCAGTACCCGCATCTCTGGGAGGATGACGGCGATGCGGTCTCGTTCCCCTCGGGCTGCTCGTCGAGAAGTGGCTGCTCTACTACTACCCGATCTTCGCGGCAGCGACGTTCATCCCGCAGAAGAACGGGGAGACGCCTGACCAGAACGCCGGGAAGGTTGTCTCGTTCCGGAAGTCCTTCATGCCGGTCATCGATTACTACCGCGACCGGGGCGGGGTATCGGTCTTCTACAATGACTATACCCGCGGCTCGATCCCGGAGGAGATCCAGCCGGCGCTGCGGACGCTGGTGAAGGAGATCCGGAGCACCATCACCGCAATGCCGATGAAGCACCTCGGGTATTCGCAGTCGAAGGAGCACTACTCGGTCTTCGACTGCCCCCGGCCGCTGTACCGGCTGCCGAAGGGCCGCCCGGTCGACCGGCTCTACCTGATCGAGAACGCCGGCCGGTTCTCCCTCTCCCGCGACCTCTGCACGATCTTCGAGTACTTCGGAAGTTTCATCTCCGGCGAAGAGTGCCTGCTGAAGAAGTGGGCGGCGTTCACCGCGGCGGCGGACAAGACCGGGACCGTCACCGAGGAGTGCATGCTCTCCCTGCTCGCGAGGACGCCGACGACGGAGCGGGCGATCGCGGATGCACGCGGCATCTACCGCTCGGTCTTCGCGGAGGAGGGGCGGCTGACCTGTGTCTGGTCGGGGAGATCAATACAGTCGCCGGACGCGATGCATATCGACCACGTCCTCCCCTTCTCGGTCTGGAAGAACAACGACCTCTGGAACCTCCTCCCTGCCCTCGGGCCGGTCAACGCCGACAAGCGTGACCGGATTCCCGGCCGTTTACTCCTGGAGTCCCGGCGGGAATGTATTACCGACTACTGGGACCTGCTCCACGACCACGCACCACGCCCGTTCGAGCGGGAGATCGGGGTCTCGCTTCTCGGCACGCAGGGGCTGCAAAGCGGCTGGCAGGATGCGGCGTTCGAGCGCCTCGTCGAGACCTGCACCTACTTAACCGATGTCCGGGGGTACGCGGCATGGGCGATCTGACCTGTCCGTTCTGCAATCCTCGCCCCGAGGAGATCGCGCTCGCGAGCGATCTCTGCTACGCCCGCTATGACAAGTATCCGGTGAGCCCCGGCCACCTGCTGGTCATCCCGTTCCGGCACGTCGCCGGCTTCTTCGAGGCGACGGACGAAGAGCAGGTCGCACTGCTGGCGCTCGTGCGGGAGGCGAAACGGCTCCTCGACGAGCGGTTCCGTCCCGACGGCTACAACATCGGCGTGAACGTCGGCGAGGCTGCCGGGCAGACGGTGATGCACCTGCACGTGCACGTCATCCCACGGTATGCCGGGGATATGGAGGATCCGCGGGGCGGGGTGCGAGGGGTGATTCCGGAGAGGCGGGGGTATTAAGGAAAGAATGATTGCAATCTCCATAATGATGTTCTAACTTTCCGGTGGCCAAATCGAATGGGTTATGTAAACCTACACGAATATGACTCGTTGAGGACATGGAAGAATTATTACGAACGATTCTTCTCCGGCATAAGAATAAGAGGGTTCATATCAGCGATATAGACGCTGCTCTCAAAGCAGATGGAATATCCCTTTTTGCAGATCCTGAGCAGCAAAAACAGTTCATAGATGTTATCCGGATGTATATTGACCTTGGCGTCCTGAAGCCGTTGAAGAATGCAATACCTCTCCAACAGTACGGGCGGCTTCCGAACAGGTACACCATAGCCAGAGAATCTATCGCAGAAGATGGTGCCTCGCTCTCAAGAGAGCACCTAGACGAGCTATTGTCCCTCTCCCCTCCTATCGATATCGACTATTATGCAACGCACAGCGAGCACTATGCCAGGGACCGCGAGTACATACTGAGAATCAATGACCTGATACGCCAGTGCGACTCCGAAGAGCTGACGGCAAACGAGAGGTCGTATCTCCTGTTCGGTGACGAAAAGGCGATCACCATGCCCAGGGAGGCGTCCGTTGACGGCGATATCATCCTCCGGAACCTGAAACTCACCCTCCGCGACATAAAGGCGAAGCGTGTCTTTGAACCTTTTGTCTCAATACAGAAAAACTTCTATGCACATGAGGGCGTTTCTCAAAGGTCGGTGCTCATCGTAGAGAATAAGGATACTTTTTGGACGTTGCAGAATGCAGTGATGTCGGGCGGAATTGCAGGAGTTCATCTCGTCGTTTATGGTGAGGGGAATGCCATTCTAAAGAAGTTTGAGTACATGCAAACAATCGGGGGAACACCTGAAGATGAGTACTTCTATTTTGGCGATATCGACCAGGAGGGCATCTATATCTACAACCGGCTCCGGGAGCGCTATCTGGAATATGATATCAAGCCGACCGTCTCCCTATACACCTATCTTTTATCGAAAGTCGGGGCTGAGAAGGCGCAGCCATTGCGGCGTTCCCGCAATATTAAGACAGTCTCTTTATCCCCATTCATCGACTTCTTTGACCAGAGCGCCGGTGCGGCGATTAGGAGAATCATTCAGGAGCAGAAGTACCTTCCGCAGGAGGTCCTGAATAAGACAGATATAAGGAGCGTGGGGCACTTTGGAATATATTGAGCGTTTCAAAGAGATTAACAAGCGTATGGACAACTTGAAATGCTTCTATCCGTTTTTCAAGATATTTAACTCTCCGAATATCCAAAAGATGGATTACAACGTGCCTTATCTGGCGCTGGACATGTTGACCCTGCTCATAGAGAAAGGACGGCTTTTAGGACGGGCGGTACCGGTCGATGAGATTGAAGAGCACGTTGAGAAGACGATGGGTGCAATGTACCCCGGCAGAGAGTTTGACTGCCGGGCTGTTTCCCGGGCGGTCCTTGAGTTGCTTGAGACCGACAATCAGGGGATGCTCTATCATTTTCAGTATCCTGACCCGGTGCGGAAAAACCAAGTAGACTATTACATTAACCTGGTCGAGTACGACAGGAGGGAACGGGCTTACCGTATTACCAATGAAGGCCTCGATTTCATGATTAGTATAAAGGAACTCCCTGAAGAGTCCAGAGTATCGGTCAGCCTGATCCTCTTTAAGAAACAGATCGAGAGTGGTTCTTTTCGAAACGCCCTGGAAACGATACGCGACCTCAACCTGAAAGTCCAGCAGAAAAAACGGAAAAAAGAGGACCTTCTGGATAGACTGCTGTATGGTAGTCCCGATGTGATCGAGGACTTTGAGAAGTATACCCATGAGGTGCTCTCCCAGCTCAAACAGGAGCATGAACTCTTTGCCCAGGTGCGGAGCAGCCTCGCCGGTCTGAGAAAAAGCCGGGAGAAGATTGCCGCAAATCCCGAATATCTTGGAAAAGAGGAAGACTTCATTGTGATAAAACAGATCATGGTGGAACTCGAGCACGGGTATGACCTCCACAACGGCCTTTTGAAGGACTATACCGACTTTCCCCGGGAGTACGAACGGATCTGTCGCATCAGAGTTAATTCATTATTTGAGAAGCGGTACCAGTTCCAGGAGGCGCTGGAGAACCGTGTCCGTGCCAATCTCCCGAACGATGCACATATCGTGGAGATGCGCCCATTGCTGCTCCCCACACTGAAGAGATCGTTCAGCCTGCTCAGGATCTTCGAGCCTCAGGCAGTCACGGGTAAGAAAGACGATACCGCCGGAACTCGCACGAAAAATGAATGGACCGACCGAAAATTGATCGACGAGGTCGTTAAAGAGCGTCAGGCAGGCAACTTCAGGGTGTACGCGGATATTCTCTTAACGTCCCTGGCCGAGAGCGGAGACCTTGACCTTACTGCGTACCTTGAGGAGATAGGCCGCAGACTGGGGGAGGAAGGGCTAGAAAATGTCGATCTCATTCCGTTTCTCATCGAACTGAATAGCGGAGCTGAGGTGATCTTGCATGCGGGCAAGCCGGAGGCTGCTGAGATCCGGGACCCGTATGAGACAGTCTTTGACCTCTCGGACCACCGTGAGTCGCCGGTCAGGCGCGAACCAGTTGAGGAGGCTCTTATTGCTGCATCTGATGCGGTGCACTTTCCGTACCGGGTCATCCGGGTGCGTGCCGAGCCGACCGATCGGATCCCCATCGGGATGACCGGCAACGCGTATATCTCGCAGATCAGGTTTTTGGGTGAGGGAAAATATGGAATATAAACGTGAGAATCTTGAGATTGCCATGGATCTACTCTCCTGCATGCTCGAGACGGGTTCGGTGGTGAGGAGTGAGCATCCCAAGGAGTTCATCCGGTACGATCAGGATGCTGAAGTCAGAGATGCGCTTGACCTCTTTACTGAAAAGCTGGGGTTGCTTGTCTGCGAGTATAAAGATGCATTATATCTAAGTCCGGGTGTCAACAACCGGGTCTTAGGCCTCTCGAACACCGAGATCAAGAATGAGCTCGGCAAGGGGTTCAATAACCCTGAGATGTACACTGCGTTTTTTATCATGCATGTCCTCGTGACGGAGTTTCATCGGGAGGCGGTATACGAGACGTTCCGCCTGAAACTCCCCAAAGACCGTCTTCTCGAATCCGTCGAGACCAAGGTGAAGGCGATGGCAGGCCTCGAGGACCTCGAGAGCATCAGCGAGCAGTATCATTTCAATTTCAAGATCATTTACGATCTCTGGACCAGCCTTCCTAAGACCGAGTTCAAAGATGATTCCGATGAGATAAAGCAGCGAGGAGTAGGTTCGAAGATGACCCTGGTCAACGAAACGGTCAAGTTTATGCGGAAACAGGGGCTGGTTGAGGAGCACGACAACGCGATCTACCTCACCGACCGCTGCAAAGCGATCATCGCGGTGGCCTACAACCGGAGCGACGTCCAGTCGGAGATCTCCGATTTCATCGATTCGCTTTCGCGTCAGGAGGCTTGTGAAGATGCCTAAACTGCGGCACGTCAGGGTTGTTAACGCCCAGTTTAACGAGGGGAAAGGCATATACGAGGACTTCCGGATGCCGTTTAACGGTTTCAACGCGACGTATGAACTGGTGAACGGCGGGGGTAAGTCTGTTCTTCTGATGCTGCTTTTACAGTGTGTCCTCCCGAACACCGCCCTCGAACAGAAGAGGCCGTTTCGAGATATGTTTTCGGGAGGCGACGAGAACCGGACGACGCATGTTCTTGCAGAGTGGGAGCTGGATGATAGCGTTGCGGGTGAAAAATACCTGCTGACCGGTTTCTGCGCGAAGAAGCGGTCAAGCACGGATGAAGATGCCCCGCGCAGCGATATCAAGTATTTCAATTACATCCACCTTTATAGCAAGGGGAACGATTACGATATCCACCGCATGCCCCTGTGTTCGTGGGAGAGCGACGAATTCGATGTCCAGGACTATGCCAAGACGCACGCCATGCTCCGGGAAAAAGCATCGGAGTACGCGATCCGGATCACGGAGAAGAAATGGGAGTACCTGGAGTGGCTTAAGGCCTATTACCTTCTGGAGTCCGAGTGGGGCTTGATCAAGGATATCAACAAGCGTGAAAACCACCTCAAGACCTACTTCGGGAGTTACAAATCCTCAAGAGCACTCATCGAAGGCCTGTTGATCGATACTATCGATGTCTGCCTGCGGGATAGGCAACGGCTCAATTATGGCGGAGAGACGGAGGCGTCCAGCATCGAATCACTCGCCGATGCGCTGTATCAGTCTCAGGAAGCACTCAAGCAATTACAGGAGGAACAAAACCACCTCCGGGACTATGAAAAATTGCTATCGGAGATCGGTGCATTGAGCGGTGCAAACGATCGCCTGGTCAGAGCGTACCAGGTGTATGAAGAGGCACGAGACCGGGCTGCGTCGCAGTATAAGGGATACGAAGCAGCGGTATTTCGAAAGGGTGAGGAGATCGGTGAAGTCTTTGAGGCAATCAGGACTGAAGAGGCACGCCACACAGCCCTGTGCTGCGATCGCGAGAGGATGCGGCTGAAGAAGTTCAATGTGCGGGTAAACCTCAGCCGGAACAGGTGGGAAGAGGCGAAGACGGAGAGAGACGGCCTCGAAAGGGAGAGCCTCAACCGGAAGCACACACTTGCCTTTAGCCGTGCGGTGAACAAGTTCCTTAGGATCAAGGGCCTTGAGGCTGATATCCGGGAGATGGAGGCGAGGATGGAGAATACAAAGCTCGCCTACGAGGAGATCTTCAACAAACTCAACCCTCTCGGGAAGACGCTTTTCTCTTATTTTACCTCCGAAGTTGCCCGGACAGAGGGACGCAGGCAGGAGGAAGAGGGCGAAGTTGGTCGGCTTCGATCGGAGATCGGGGAGCACCGGGAGAGCCGCGGGAAGATACAGTATCAAATCGGCGATGCTCAAAAGCGGGCCGCCGAGTGCCGCAAAACCGTCTCAGACCTGGGACGGCGGGAAAAAGAGTTGTCTGATCGGGATAAGAGTTTTCCCCAGGTTTCCGGCAGCCTCCTTCTGGAGGACCATCTCGATGCGACTGCAGCACATATCGACGAGGTGGAGCAGGCGTGTACTCTCCTCTTTGCTGCGATCGATGCGCTCAAGGACGCACTCTCAGTGAAGATGAAGGATGAGGATGTCCTGAAGGTAAAGATCCAGGGTGAGGAGCAGATGATCGACCGCATCCGGCATGAGATCGCACTCTTTGAGGAGGAGAAGAGGAGTGTGCTGGAGGTCGTCAGAGCTTGCGGGAAAGATGGCGTCCACTCCTGTCGTGATTACCTTCAGGCGGAGACCAATCTCGGGAGAGATGCGCTGACAGTCCTCAAGTTGAAACTGAAGGCGCTGCATCAGGAGCTGGAAACCGTCCAGAAGTACGGCTTTCCCCTGAGCGATGGTTTCGTGCGGGCTCTCGACGCCCTGAAAGGCCGGTATCCTTCTGTCATGAGCGGTGCCGAGTACCTCAAGGGTCTTCCCGAGGTGAAGGCGGCAGATGTCCTGGAGGTTGCACCCTGGCTGCCGAAGGCGGTACTCCTCCTCGACCAGCACTTCAAAGAGGTCGTCCGCAACCCGTACGCCCTCCCCGTCGAGGTCCAGGACTCTCCAGTCATCCTGGTCAGTTTCAATTCTCTGCGGGAGAGCAGGGTTTTGTCGCTTGGGGATGTATTCATCCCCCATCGCAACGCCGATCACGCCATCGATGTCCTCACCCGGAACAGGGTTATTGAGCGCTTAAAAACGGAGAGCGCGACAGTCGATGCGGAGATCACCCAGCGTGAAGAGTCGGTTACGGCTATAGCGGAGGACCTTGGTCTCGTACAGCAGTTCATCCACCGCTATCCGGATCCCAACGAGTTTGCAAAGGGAGAAGAACTGGCGGACCACGCCCGTCTGAGGGAAGAGTACCTGCAACAGCTCAAGGCAGTCGCAGCAGCGATTAGAGAAGATAAAACAACCCTTGCTGAAAAGCAGGATGACCTGACTGAAAAACAGCGGCAACGTGAGGTGTTCGCGAAGAAACTCGACTTGCTGAAAGAATGGCTGGATGTCACGAAGCAGAAGGAGACGGTTGGCAAAGATCTGACGAGTGAACTTCAGAGGGAGAGGGAGCTGGTTGATGCACTGCGAAAGATGGATGCAGTGTTATCCGGGCTCAATCTTAAGGAGTCTGCAAAGAGTGAGTCCGTCATGCAGCTGAGCAAACATCTGGTCGGACTGAAACGGGAGCTTGAAGAGTACGAGACCTACGCGGAAGTACGCGTCGAACCTCTCAGTGGTCGGGACATCGAGTGGGTACGCTCGGAGTACCGGGCTGCAAAGGGAGCGCTCGATGAAACAGCGGGCGGTCTGGAGGAACTCGAAGATGGGATACGAAGAAACCGGGTAGACGTTGCCGGGTACAAAGAGGATATACGGCTCATGGGCATATCCCTGGAAGAGATTGGGTCTGCCGACCCGAAACAGCCGTACTCGGACGGGTATATAGAGCAGCTCGAGAGTGGTATCCACGACCTCCAAGAAGAACTGAAGGGTGCCGAAGGTCGGTTTACGAAGGTGTATGAGGAGTGCTATCGCCTCCACCTTGAGTTTACGAAGATGATCGACGATTATCATCTCCATGCTCCCAATGCATACGTTCCTGACCCTCTGCTCGTCGATGCATCGCAGATAGAGGAGGAACTGGCCGCAAAGGAAAGGGAGGTTGCAACGGTCGGCTATGGTATCGAAAAACTGAAGGTTGCCGGGCGGGAGAAGGAGCAGGAACTTGTCGAACTGCAGGACAACCTGACCGAATACCGGGTCCTGGACGGTGCTCATGGTTTTGCGAACCGCGATGTACTCCCTGCCGGGGACCTCAGGGGACACCGTGCTCTCAGAGAGGAGCTGGGGAGCGGGGAGAAGAGTGTCCGGAACGGGAAAGTACAGGTCACCTCTGCAAAAGAGGCCTGCGTCCATAATATCACGGGAATTGCTGTAGCACCCGCCTTTAAAGATACGCTCAAACTGAAGTTCAGGACTGCCGAGACTCTCGGTGAGGCAGAGTCCGCCCATAGCGACCTGGAGAAATATTCCGCTAGCATACGCTCGAAGGTCGAGATGATCGGAAAGCAGATAGAAGTGTTCAAAGGGATTGAAGAGAAGGTCGTAAAACAGGCGCTCGGGGTGGCGATGCTTTACCAGCAATATCTCAAGGACTTCCCCGGGATGTCGAAGATAGATCTCGATGGTAAAGATTACGATATGGTGCGAATCAATTTCGCCCAGTGCACCTATCCGGAAGCCGAGGCAGAGGTCGAGATGCGCCGGTATATTCAGGACCTCAGCCGGAGCATCGAGAGCGGGAAGATAGGGCAGGACGACCTCGTCGATCACTTACGGCCAAAGCAGCTGGTGAGCCGGGTCATGGATATGGGAAGAGTCCGCGTAAAGATACGCAAGATAGACCGCGGCTCCCGGGACTTCCAGGCATGGGACATGATTAAGGCATCTGAGGGACAGGAGAACGCGATATACATCATCTTCTTCGTCATTCTCATGTCTTTCATCAGGCACATTGTCGTCAGCGGAATCTACGAGAAAACTGCAAAGGTGCTGATAGTCGACAACCCGTTCGGGTCTACCGGCGCATACTACCTCTGGGAGCCGATCTGGTCGATCCTCGAACGGAACAACGTCCAGTTGATCTGCTCCGGCCATAAAATCCGGTCGGAGATCCGGGAGTTCTTCCCGATAAACCACCTCCTCACTGAGGAGATCTCAACGGATAACACGATCCGGATCAACATCAAAGTGGAGGCGGTCGGCGAAGCGAAAGATGCTCTGGAGCGCAGTCAACGAAACACGCTTCTTGCTTGGACGGATGTTCGGTAGGTCTTTTCAGTTATGGCTTTTCAACGTTTTTGTAACTCATAGAGTAAAGATAACTTTTCAAAAGAATCAGCAAATCTCTCAGACTGAATTTTTGCACGAATCCGGGCATTTCGTATCAAGCCAGGTTCCTGGATATACCGATCATATAGCACATTCTCAACAACTTTGGATACTTGTTCCTTTGAAATTCTTTTGTTTAAGTCAAAGGCCAATGCTCTAAACTCATTTACCCCTAGATTGCTCTCTAATGCATCTAAAATATCTTCTTTTAAGTCGTCTCTAGTCAGAATTTTCTTTTCTTTTGTTTTTAAGTCGTCGTTTTCAGACCTAATTATCTCATAAATCGATTTGTAATTAATTGTTTGGAATAGATCGACTTTCTCTTCAAATCTCAATACGCTTGCCTGTTTTTCTGGGGGTACATGATCAGAAGCAAGTTTTGAGATGTAATTTGCAAAATCAAGATTTTTTATTGTCACAATATCTGAGATGTCATTGTCGTCTAATAAACCAAGACAATATTTCGATAGAGTGATTCTGTGAATGACTAATCCTATATCAAACTTCTCGCTATCCAAATTGGGATGTGATATACGGAGTAATAGTTTCAAATCGCTTAAGATGTTTTTTTCAAAATCAGAAAAACTTTCATTCTCTTCTAACACGCCAATACGAGTGCTTCGGGAGAAATTGATAAAATCATACTTTGGAGTTACACCATATTTTCTTTCAATTTGTTTGATTTGATCGTGAGACTTATACCCCCACTTTTTATCAGGGTCTTGTGATTCTAAATCTCTAATGGATAGAGAATCTACCAACTCTCTCAAATTTCCGCATCTTGAATCAAACATGATTATATATGCCCCAAAGATTTGAGCATCAATAGCTTTTTCGATTGAATCGATGTCGGCGTTTTGGAAATTATCTCTCAATAAATCCTGCAATATTGAGAATTTTTCAATTTTAGAAATTTTTTCTTTAATCTCCTCGGCAGATGTCTCAATGAACTTTTTTAAATACGATCCGCTACTATCGAACCATTTGCCTTCATTAAGTTCAGATTTGAGGAATTTAAAGTCATCAGAGTTCCGTTTTGAATATTCTAATTCAATCAACTCAAGATCTTGTATCAATTCTATGAGCAGAACCGGTTCAGCCCTATTGAAGTCATTTGATTTTTCATAATATGCCCGAATAATCGATGTTGTCATATCGTCAGCCGATCTTTGGCATGCAGGCCTCCTCATCGACAACTCATTATTAAATTTTAACGAAATGGATGCATTTGCAAAGCCGTGGCAATATTCCTCAGGTAACGAGTAAATCTCGCTTAATGCATCCGTGCCTATTTTGTATGCTAAATCAATAACTTGAATTGCAAAGTTATCAGTTTGAACCTTTTGCTCATCAATTATATATCGAAGAGTAGGCTTGAATTGTAGATTTATTCCATTGCTTACAAGAAAACCAATGTAACTATTAATATAATCCATCTGCCTGATTTTATTGGAAACTATTCTGTTGATTTCGGTCAGATCAAATGTATCAATAGACGCCAATATCCTGACAACGTCGTCTGGTTGATATTGGTAATATGGAGGTGGGTCGACAATTCTTCTGTTATTAATCAATATTTGTGAAAGCGCATGGAGGTCGTTGTGGGAATTGAGAATTTCCCTGAATATTTTTTTCGTATCCTGTCCATTGTGTTCGTAAAACAGCAGCAATATCAAATTTTGAGAGGCTTTGACTCCCTCGCTCCTCAATTGGATGATTATCTCATCAACTATCGATCTTTCCCAAATACCTTCATCATCGATTATTTGAACATCTGCCGGTGCAAATTGCTTTAATGTATTGAAAAAATCGGGATTTCTACATAATCCGTAATAATTGAGTGCAATCCTGAAGTTCTCAACTAAAGTGCGATATCTCGTCAAAAGAGTCAATTCATCGAACGCTTGTGAGATGAGGGGTAATGATTTCCCAACGTTAACAATCAGGGTATCCATCACTCTACTTGCCTGTGTGAAAAATGGTTTCGTGTTTGTAAATTTTTGCGTCTGGACTTGTCTTCTATTAACTTTCCAATTCTGCTGCGTGATTAATAATTTGTTCTTACTCAATGATTCAAATGAATCGTCTAAAGAATTCTCAACGGACTGATATGATTTCCACATCAAAAAAAGAGAATAACCTATGACTATTGAGATTATTAAATGAAGGAGAGAGAACCCTATTATGCTGATTCCCAAAAGGGGCAATGTATCAACGATATTTCCAAAAAGCGAAATTGTGAATACACATCCTATTAAGAGCAAAACTGGAAGAATGAGTTGATTGTATCGATATTTGATTTGATGATTCATATTACTAAGAGATTCAATAGCATTTGCAACAGAAGATGTTGCAATTCCTAAACGTGACCTAATCAATTCCTCTAGCTCAATCTCATCACTAGACAGACAGTTATTAATTTGTTCTATTTGATTTTGGGCATTTTCAAAAGAGTTTTCGACATTTGCATAAAGACATATTAATTCCTGTTCCACAGACTGTTTCTCGGAACCAATTTCATCAATATAGCTGGACACCTCTCCCTGAATATCACGAAAACTTTTTTTGCTAGCGTCCGAAGCCTCTCTCTTCATTTAATTACCGAATTGCGCTGACAGCCTATGAGGATTTCGATTATGCTCGAGGAGTTAGTAATACTCCCGAATGTAGGCGTAAGCCCGATCGAAGAGCTCCTGGTCGGTGTGAAGTTTGTACTTGAGAAGAGTACGCCGGAGCTCCTTCTGAACAAGCCGCTCGCCCTGTGAAGTGTGCTGCCAGTCCGGGAAACGTACCTTCCGCACGATCTCGTCGATATCGGTGACGATGCGCTCGACGATGATATGCGTTCCATTGCTTTTTGCCTCGTTGAAGAGTTCGGTGAGCGCTTCCTTGGCCTGGTCGCGTTCTTCTTCCGGGTCGACCTTTCGCTCGGCCTCGACCACGTCCCTGGCCACTTCAAGAATCGCTTTCAGGAACTCCAGGCTGGTGATGAAGCCCTGCTCGTGGCGTTCCTTGATCCTCTCCAATCGCTCGCCCAGTTCGATGAATGCCGGATTGTTTGCATGCTTGCGGAGACGGGCAACGAGTTTGATCTCGATCTCGCGGGCCTTCTTCCCCGGGTTGGTATCATTGAGGATCTCGTGGAGCACCTGCGCATCCAGCACCAGCGTCTCGACGTCATCCCGCACCGACTCCACATGGACGTTCTGGTTGATCAGCTCGACAGTCTTCGCGCCGAGGGCATGCCACAGCAATTTGCCGTGGCCGCTTGGCGGTTTCACGGATTCATAGACCTGCGTGAGCCACCTGAAGTCTTTCTCGTACGGGCCGAGCACGGGATCGGGCGAGAGTGCCTCCCAGATTGTGCTCAGTACTGAATACTCCGCCGCGAACCTGTCGCGGATATCGTTGTTCGGCAGGCATTGCTGCGCGGCCATGAGCCCTTCGAAGGTGCTCACGGTTCGGTCCACTCCCGGGAAGAATGCGAGGCATTTCTGAACCTGGATAGGCAGGGCTTTCCGCAATTCATCAATGTTGGTGATGACCTGCTGCACAACCTTTTCATCGAAGTCGAGCGCCTGTGCCACGTCGTCGAAGATGCCGATGTAATCCACGATGAGCCCGTGAGTCTTTTTTTGGCCGAATGTGCGGTTCGTCCGGCAGATGGCCTGCAGGAGATTGTGGTCTCTCATCGGCTTATCGAGATACATCGCCTGCAGGATGGGTGCATCAAAACCGGTCAGCAGTTTACTGGTCACGATGAGGAACTTCAACGGATCTGCCGGATCACGGAAGCGGTCGAGCAGTTTCTCCTCGGCGTCTTTATCCCGGGCATGGACTTTCCACTCGAGCGGGTCGCCGGACTGGCTGATCATCACGATAGCGCTGGCTTCCGGATCGATTAACTCGTCCATCACCTGCTTGTAGAGCACGCAACACTCGCGGTCGAAGGTAACTACCTGGGCCTTAAAGCTGTTCGGCTCCACTTTGGTCTGGTAGTGCCTGACGATGTGGTTCACCACGGCGCGGACACGCTCGGGGTTCTTCACCAGCACGGCCATCTTGGCTGCCCGTTTGGCGAGGTCGTCGCGATCCTGTTCGTTCAAGGAGCCGGCGACCTCCCGGTACGCTTCGTCGATAGCCGCCTTGTCGACCTTCAGCCGTACCTCTGGAGCCTCGAAGTGGAGAGGCAGGGTTGCCCGGTCGCGGATGGACTCCTGGAACGAGTAACGGCTCATGTAGCCCATCTCGTCTTCGTCGGCGCCGAAGGCCCAGAAGGTATTCCGGTCGGCACGGTTGATGGGCGTCCCGGTGAGGCCGAAGAGGAATGCGTTCGGCAGCGCCTCGCGCATCTTCCGGCCGAGGTCTCCCTCCTGGGTACGGTGCGCCTCGTCCACCATCACGATGATGTTCGAGCGTTCGTTCAGCCTTCCGTCGGCCTCGGCGAACTTGTGTACGGTGGTGATGAGCACTTTACGAACGTCCTGGGCGAGGAGGGTCTGCAACTCCTGCCGTGTGGCGACGCCCACCATATTCGGTATATCGGCAGCGCTGAAGGTGGCGGTGATCTGGGTGTCGAGGTCGATGCGGTCAACGACGATCATCACCGTAGGGTTGCCGAGTTTCGGGTGCAGGCGGAGTTTCTGCGCTGCGAAGACCATGAGGAGCGATTTACCGCTGCCCTGAAAGTGCCAGATGAGTCCTTTCTTTGGATAGCCTTTCACCACGCGATCCACGATCTGGTTGGCGGTGAAGAACTGCTGATACCGGGCGATGATCTTGATCCGGCGGTGCTTCTTATCGGTAGCAAAGAGCGTGTAGTACTGCAGGAGGTCGAGCACCATCTCCGGCCGGAGCATGCTCTCGACAGCCCGGCGCACATCGACAAGCATTCCTTCCGGCTCATTCTCCTCCGTCCGCCACGGCCCCCAGAGATCGATCGGCATTCTGATGGAGCCGTACCGGTAGGCCTTGCCCTCGGTGGCGAAGGAGAAGATGTTCGGCACGAACATGGCCGGCACCTGCTTTTCGTAGATCTCGTTGATCTGGAAGGCACCGTCGAACCAGGTCACGGCGCTCCGGGTGGGCGTTTTTGCCTCGCCGATGACCAGCGGGAGTCCGTTGATGACAAAGACCACGTCGAACCGCTTCTCAACCGAGCCGGCCTGGTAGGTCCACTGGTTGGTGACGACAAGGTGATTATTAGCCGGATTTGCGGCGTCGACGAGCCGCACGGGGACGTGCTCCCCGTTCTTCCCGAAGGGCATGGTCTTCTCGCCCCGGAGCCAGGCCATGAAGTTTTCGTTTGCCCGGACGAGGCCGTCGGCCTGTACGGCGAGGAGGATGGCGCGGAGGTTGTAGATGACCTCGTCCACCCGGTCGGGCTCGGCAGCAATCTCGGGGTTCAGGTTGATAAGAGCCTCGCGCAGCCACGACTCCACCATCACGTCGCCCCACTGCCGAGGAATTTCCGTGGGAGGTACGTATTTCCAGCGGGCCGGGTGGAGATCGCCGCCGAGAGACCCGCCCCAGCCGGGAGGGTTTTCCCGGACGACCGGCCGCTCGCTCCGCCGCTGCCGGGTGACGGTGTCGAGGATCATCTGCTCGACGGTGCTCGCTTCGGTGAAGGTCATTCCAGCACCTCTTTTTCCTTAATCAGCTCTGATACAGAATGAATCTCCCACCCATTATTCTTCAATTCTTTTTCATGTCCAATAGTGTTTGATACTTGGCATCCAAAGGCTAGCAGGTGTTTTGGGCGACTAAAGGCAACGTGAGCAATTTTTAGGTTCTGTATGTGACGTTCCTTTTTTAGTTCACTCGAGGGCCGTTTACCCTTTAGGAAGTTAATCAACCGCTTTGCATCTGTTTCCCCATAATAATCTGTCTCTAGGTATAGCGTTGCGGCATGCGTTTCGCCTTTAACAGAGTGAACTGTCCCGACATTAATGACAGTCCCATTATCTGAAATAAACCGGTTGATTGGTTCTTTTGTATCGGGTTGGGTTGTGAAATCGATGGTGTCACTGAAAAGAAAAGTCTCTTCTTCGTCTCCGTCTATCGACCAAATGGGCATAATGATTGCATTTACCGAATCCCTAAGCTCAATAGCGTTTAGATGTGAATTGAGAGCCCTAAGGTAACTATCGGCAATTTGAGAACGAAACTTAGTATAACTCTTTTCATCCTGATGCTTCCAATATCTCTCAACAGCATGCGGAGTATAAGAACGGCCGGATCCCTCTACTTTAATCCCGGTATCATCGAGAGCGTGAGCGATCCCTTGTAGAATGATTTCAAAAAAGCACTTTACGCACTCAAAATTCACTATATGGATTGCGTAAGCGGTATAAGAAATCATATTAGAAAATTGCCTGCTGGAAGATTTCTGGAATCTTTTAAATTGGGGAAAGTACATTGGAATACATAATTTCCCTTCAGCGGTGTTATCCTTCCCTATCCATCCGATTGCATAATACGGATCTTCAGGTATTGCATATTTATGGATCAGTTCTGCAAAGACGCGGAGGACTTGCTGCTCCTCACCGGGTGAAAAAGTGATTATCTGGGGAGCGTGAGTGTTTCTTGATTGACAGGCCTTTAGAGTAATATTATCCTGAACTCGGACAGAACTTAGTAATCTTGAAATAGTATTGCCATAGCGTTGGGAATCTGAAAAGTGAAGTGGAGATTTTGGTTGCCAGACAATACTGTTCCCTTTATCTGAATTGAAAATAGCCTGATTGGGGTCACCTATGCGCTGAACCATGATCTTTTCTGGTTGAAAAACGGCATCTAATACTTGGAACTGATGCTCATTTGTGTCCTGAGATTCGTCAAGGAAAAACATGCAAAAGCGATCTTGAAATGCCTGACAAATTTCTGGAATGGAATTTAGATATCTTAACGCAATAGAATATGCATCATTAAAGCTGAGAAAACCTCTTTCTAACACATCCATTCGGATATTGTTTATTCTTTGATATGTAGGCGTATCCTCACGTAGATTACTTATTGGTGCATCTAGATTTTTCCCAACTTTCAAAGTCTCAGGGTGAAGCCAGTAATTACCCAGAGTGCTTATTCCGCCTCTGGGTTCCATCCATTTCTGAAGACGGAAGTCCCTTGAATAAAGTCTCTTTAATTCCGAAAAAAAGCGATCGTTATCAATTGCGACAATTGACTTTTCAAATTCAGACCTGTAACCTGGTATCGCTAGGAACTGATTAACGAAGCCTTGAATCGTCCCGAAAAAGTTTGGATATCGGAATAGCGAGTCAGTAGCAGGGCCCGCTCGTCGTGTAATTTCATCAATTGCTACATTAGTGTGCGTTAGGACACAGATTCCCTGACCGCCCTCAAATGACATTCTTCTCGCCAATATCAAAAGTTTTCCGAGCAACGCAGTTGTTTTACCACTTCCTGGACAGGCAATCACATCACGCGACTCCATACAACGAATGAATGCCCTGCGTTCGTCATCAAAGGATTGCCCCGCCGGAAGCAGTAGTTTCTCAGCATAGGCGATGTCATCTTCAGTTATCTTAACGATCATTCGAGGATCTCCTGCGGCTCGGTAACATGATAGATGGCATCGAGAAGATACTGAAGGGAACTGGCAGCCTGGAGATCAGACTTTAGTGATTTTAATCCTTCGACTGCAATTTTATCTTCTAGAAACTGTGCGAATACTTGGGCGGTTATGGCCTTTGATATTTCTTTGCCAAGCATTTGCTTTTTGTAGATCTCAAAAGCAATTTTTTCACTCTTTCGAGGATCACCATCCCAGGTATCTAGCCATCCTTTAAGGTTAGATTGAACCGTTTCATCGACTTTGTTAGCCTTGCCCTCTTGGGGAACGCCACTCTGTGAGTTCGCTACTTTTTCTGCCCATAACACTGATCGATAGAAATCAGTTCGAAACTGCGGTGATAGAACAATTTCATATTCTAAAGTCCAGTTTGGTGAGACGAATACTTTGATCTCATCGTTTGCAAATCGCAAAAGGTTACGTTTTCGGTTAATTTTTGCCGCATCTATCTCTTCTTTTGTCTGCTTTTTCTCGGCTATTTCACTGTATTCAAGAGGTTTCACATCCATATCGGTTATGAGGGCAACCTTGACTCCCATTGGTTCGCCATCCTGACGACGGAAGATTTCCACAAAATGTGAGAATGCTGTACTACCTACATTGACAATTGAAACCCCGTAGCGGTGCAAAGGTCGATCAATAATTTTTGCTATAGTGGGGATCAGAAGATTCTCGGCATCACCTTCCACGAGCAACACACCCCGGGCGAAAAAGAGGTTTGCCTTGGTTGCATCCAAGAACCGTTGGAGAAAATCGTAATTTTTTCTCTCAAGTGTTGTGTAATTACTTCCCATAGGGAATGCTTTACTCTCCTTGCAAAGGATCAGGTTTTCAAGCGGAATGCTTGATCCCATAGTGGTGCTGTGGGTGGTAAGGATGTATTGACCCGTTGTAGATTTTTCTTTGAGGTAATGGATCAGACGAAGCTGGGCCTGCGGATGTAAATGGGCTTCTAATTCTTCAATCAGAGCAAGTTTCAGGCCGACATTCTCTTCAGATTGTAATAGCAACAACTCTGTTGCCATAAACAGGAGGTTTGCTGCCCCAAGTCCGGATGGGTTTATATCTAGTGACAGAGAGAGGCGTTTGAGGATATCAAATAAGTCACCTCCGGAAATAGTGACAGAAGGCGAGTGGGGCTCATTTTGCGGGAAAAAGGCTTCGACATAGGTATTCAGCATCTTCATCATTTCGCTGGCATCAGAACCATCACCTTTATGTTTGAAGTAATCCACGATGGCTTTGTTCGCATCGTCAAAAATGGCCTCCAGCTTGTGCCTGTTAGGGCCGTCTTTTTGGAAGAGAGTATGGGCCTTAAGAATTTGGGCAAATCGTGAGCGCCTCCCCGGAGTTAACTCTGCATCGGCATCGCGCAGAGGCTTAAGATAAGTAATGCGCAAAAGCGCTCGTGCATCGCCATCTATAGGAATTCCGATTTGATCTTGGCCTGCTCGCAAATCGGTGACAATTCGGTTTCCCTTAATCCGTGCAGCATAACGAACTTTAAGAACATAACGCTTCGAGCCTTCGGCATCCTCATTTCCAAGCCATTCCAGGAATCTCCCTGCTTCCTGATCTGTAAATCCACGGAAGGTACACTCGATTCTTAATTCCTGTGTCCTCTTTCCGTCTTCTGTGTGAAAGTCAGATTCATCCAAGCGGATCCACTCTCCGCTCTGCGTCCCTAAAGTATACCGGATTGCATCAATAATTGCTGTTTTACCAGAATCATTCTCGCCGATGAGGACATTCATTCCTTCATGGAACTGGACAGTTACTCCAGGTAGCGAACTCTCAATTGACTCACCATTGATACCATATTTCCTGAAATTCCAAAGTTTCAATTCGGAAAGATACATGCTACCAGCCAGTTTTTGAGAAGAGTCGACGTTCGGTTGCGGCGTCAAGCGCAATATCTGCATTAAGGCTTATTTTCTCGAAATTGCTTGAAACGGTGAAAATCATGCCAGCGTCTCCTGGCGGCTTTTTCTGATCAATAAAAATGAATTGATCTGCTCTCTTAGCTGTCGATTCATTAAAGCGTTCTTTATACTCTCTCATGGATTACTTTTCCTATTTGGTTGCGCTGTACTCTTTTACACCTTAAAGAGCAATTATGAGAATTGATTTTAAAACGAGTGAATCTATTTTGAATTTTGGGATGGAAAAGGTCCTGCTGTAAACTGGGAGTGGGCGCCACTGGGTAAATTACCCTCATGGTGCAAGTTCTAGACACAATTGCTGCGTGTTGCAGTGGCAATGGGGGTCCCGCTTATCTAGGGTGGAGTGAATTAAGTGGAGACTATGGAAACCAGCACCGGATCAATTCTGCCAGAAGGTGATGCATCTGGGTGGTATGAGACTTTAAATGAACCCGAAGGTTCTCACATTCATGTAGTTTCGCGGCCACAATCTTCTGTTTAGCAGGTGAAGGTATTGGGATTGGGAAGTTCGCCACCAGCCCACAATTCAATGCCCCTTGGTTGCTGCCATGAGCAGACCTGCGGAGCCTCTCATAACTGAAATCGAGAGCATAGAAGAGATACTGATTATCAACTTCCCGTGGGGTTATGCAGGCAAAGTTTTGGTTTATAGCTGCATCGATTTCTAGAAGTGCTGTCGTACCTCTTGTTTTACCCTGCCCTATCATAGCAACAAGAACGGATCCCTTTGGAAAGATTCGGGCCTTCTTTGCTTTCAAAGCAGCCTCTGTAATGAAATCATCAGCTGACCTAATAAATCGGTCGTGGACTTTCCCCGTAGGTAGCCAAGGGATTGTGCCACCCTGCCAAAACTTATCTTCTGCTTTGCTTGGCGTTGAGCCGTTTGCCACATCGGCTACCCTGCTGATGGGCACAATTTTCACATCTGGTTGGGATATATGCTCTGTCCAGAATGCAGTTTGAAAATCTCGAACAGCCACAATATTTTGCTCCCAGATTTCAATAATCTCATCAACCGCCCACAATATCCTAGCAATACAGCGCTGCTGGTCGAGCGGCGGAAGGTCGAACTCGAAACGTTCGAACGATGACCAATTAAGGAATTTATTAACCGAGCCAGATAGCCGTCCCTTCACCCATTCTGTGAAATGGGAGGATTTGAGGACGAACGCGAGAAAATCTGTTTGAAGCACTTTCTCGTCACGTGACTTGAGAACGAAAAACTTCTCTCCAGTTATTCCATCAAAGTCAGGAATGGCAACTTTTTTCGGATTCCGGGAATGGAGTAAGACACACCCTGCAGGGAAGGTGAATCGAAAGGTTGGTGGAAATAGTGGATCGTTTGTATCGCTCCACCGTCGAACATGTATATCTTCTTCGTCAACATGATCCGCTGCGACCCAGCGATGGACTGTAGTTTCATCCCGCTCGTACTTACCAGCAACACGGATAGCAACATCGCCGAGTTTTACTCTACGCCATTTGGAACGATTGAACCATGGTGGTACGTGAAGATTTGAAACTGAGGTGTTCTTGAGCGCTTGATCAGTGTCTAATCCCGGGACGACCTTTGAAAGCGCTTTTTCAAGCGATTCAGCACCATCTACCCAAGATCGAAATACTTGTGCGAGATCGTCTTCACTGCCAGAGCCACTGGTTGGATTAATCTCCGTTTCTAACTTCACGTAAAGAGGTATATTCAAGTTACCGCCATTTTTGAACGCATCCTCCTGCGTGAGAACGTAGGAAAATCCTGGTATATTCTCGAATTTCTTATACGTTGTAAAAATGCGCTCGATATGCTCGTCAGTGAGGAAACTCTGCGTTCTCTCTCGGGTGACTTCATTGACAGCGTTGATGAAGAGGATTTTCCCCTGTCGTTCCTTAGGCTTCTTGGTGCGGCAGATTACCACGCATGCTTCCATAGCGGAATTATAGAAGAGATTCGGCCCGAGCCCCAGCACGCACTCGATCAGGTCCGCCTCGATCAACTTCCGCCGCATCTCGGCCTCCTCCTGCCGGAAGAGGACGCCGTGGGGGAAGAGGATGGCACACCGGCCGGTCTCTTCGTCCATGCTGGCCAGGATGTGCTGCCAGAAAGCGTAGTCGGCCCGGCCCTGTGGTGGCGTACCAAAAATATTGCGTCCCCAGGGGTCTGCGGCGAAGGCAGACCTGTCCCACTGTTTGATAGAATAGGGAGGATTTGCCAGCACCACATCGAACCGCTGCAGGCGGTCGCCCTCCACGAATTTGGGCTCGGAGAGGGTGTCGCCACGCACGATGTGGAAATCCTCGATGCCGTGGAGGAAGCAGTTCATCCGGGCGATGGAGGAGGTCATCAGGTTGCGCTCCTGTCCGTAAAGGCGGACATTGCGCCACTCCAGTCCCCGGCGGCGGAGGTGGGCGATGGTGGAGAGGAGCATGCCCCCGGAGCCACAGGTCGGGTCGTAGATGGTCTCTCCCGGCTGCGGTTCCAGCAGCTCGGTCATGAGGTGGACGACGGTGCGGTTGGTGTAGAACTCGGCCGCGGTATGGCCCGAGTCGTCGGCGAACTTCTTGATCAGGTATTCGTAGCCGTTGCCGAGTTCGTCCTCGGGAAGGTTCGCAATGGTGAGTTCGAGCGAGGAGAAGTGCTCGATGAGGTCACGGAGCATGGCGTCGGAGAGGCGGTCCTTGTTGGTCCACTGTGCGTCGCCGAAGATGCCGTAGAGTTTATCGGGGTTCGCCGTCTCGATCGTCCGCATGCCGGCCTGGAGAACCTGCCCGACGTCCCGGGGGGCCTTCCGAACCTCACGCCAGTGGGCTTCGGCCGGAACCTGGAAACGATGGTTCTCCGGGAAAGCGGCGAAATCAACATCTCCGCCCGACTCCACAAGTGCTGTCTGTGTCTCTTCGTCGTAGACATCGCAGAGGCGCTTGTAGAAGAGCAGCGGCATAATAAACTGCTTGTAGTCGCCGGCATCGATGGTTCCCCGAAGGAGCACTGCCGCCCCCCAGAGATAGGATTCGAGGTGCTGCTGGGAAATACGGCTACTCATTTCCGTCACCCTCTTCTCCGTTCGTGTCCGGTGCATTCTGATGAGGCAGCACTGTTCCAAACCAGAGGATTGCCAGCTCACCTGCCCGGAGACCGATCTCGGTAAGAGGTCGGTTATGCATCAAGGCGTTCCGGAATTCGGAAAAGGCCTCCATGTGGCGCTCAAGATCAATCCGGCGGTGGAATACAGGCTCGAATCGTGGCCAGTTGCTCTTGATCAGGATGATCTTGGAGTAATCCCCCATATTGCAGAAATTGAGCTTCTCCCTTGGGCTGACATAATCCTCGGGTTTAATATCCGGATTTTTACGCAGCGCCGCCTCAATACGGCCCGCCACTCCCGTCCGCACGTCTTCAGGAATCGCCATCTTCCAGTACTCTAAACCATAGCCGTCTGCCAGAGTGCTATGTATAAGATCCCGGAGTTGAGTCTCGAGTCTCTCGACGGCCTTCTGTCGCTGATCCTCCGATGGTGCAGTCGAGAGCCCGGTCAACCGCTCGACTTCTTGGAGAATCAGTTCAGAGCGGATCTTGAGGAATTGCAGGTAATCATCCTGTTCAATCCCGGAGTCCTCGCTCAGAGGTAGCAGGTGAGTGCGTGCAGCCTCTTTGTACTGAGAATTTTCCCTGCGAAGCTCGGGGAAGTACTCCGATGGGCGAGTGTCCAGAATGCGCTTATTAAGCTCGGCAGGCAGGAAGCAGAAATTAGGCAGCGCGTGGATCTCGGCTTCACCTGTTCCGTGGTCACGGAGAAATCCCTGCGGAAATATATGGTGCTTTTCGGTGCTGGTGAAATCGGAGATGCCGCCATTAATTAAGTCCAACTTGCTGTTGTTGATCAGGTGAACTGGATTGCGATAGGCAAGCATACAGAGAAACGCATTCCGAACCGCTGATCTCGTCCAGGTCATCTTGGTGCCGACCAATATCTCGGCGGTGAGATTCATGGCCGGTTCAAAAGGTGGATAACTGCCTTTTGCTAGCTGATCAAACAGTTCTTTATCACGACCGATCTTAGTTGCGCCGCCGGAACCGTAATGCTGGCTAAAAGAGGCTCGCCAGAACCACTGTTGCACCCATTTAAGTTGTTTGTCGTCGAGAGCGCGTTGACCGGTTGAAGCATAGTAGTATGCAAGCAGCGTGAGGAGCGCGTCATAGGGAAGGTAATTTGCATTCTGAACGCCGACGCTCTTTCGTAGTGTATCCGCTGCGAGCAGAACCGAGTCTACAGACTGCTTCCAGATCTCTTTGATATCCTCGGTTGAAAGGCTATATTCGGCATTCTCGGTGCAGGCACCCTTTTTTATCAGTGCCATAAGCTGAGTGACGATTGCAGGAGATATCTCGCCGAACGATTTCTGTTTGAGTTTTGCAAGTACATCCTGCCTGAATTTCTCCCGCAGATCGAAATCCGGAGAAAAGGTCATGGCGGAGATCAGATCGAACCTGTCGAGGCGCTTACCTGACTGGTTAATACGCTGGAAGATCTTGCAGACGGCCGGGAGATCCTGGTTACTCACTTCGACGATCGATACAGGATATGTGCGAAGGATCTCATAGCACCGACCGATTGCATCTTGATACTGAGGATCTACCCCTGTTGCGATTTTCAATATATTCTTTTCCCATATATCGCAAACGCGAATGAACCTCTTGTCGTCAGGCTCACGATGAGTGAACTTCTCCTCCTTGACATCAAAGCAGATACGACTATAGTCAGTCTCACTGATTGTCAGGCCTTTAAGGGTCACATAGAGAGAAGTGATTCTCTGCTGTCCGTCCAGAATGAAGGCAATATTATCATCGGCCTGAATAGGACGGATATCAAGGTCGACTGAATGTCGAAAGAGCTGGTTGTGTTCCCTGCCTGCCTTCCACAAGAAAAACGAGCCGATCGGATACTCTTTGTAAATGCTGTCGAACAGTTCAATGACCTTTGACTTTTTCCACACGTACTCACGCTGGAACTGGGGAATCCGATACTGTCCTTTGCTTACGGCGACGACGACGTTATTCATAGTGTCAGGAATGACCCTGATATTTTCCCTCGAGCTCATTGTTGTTCCTCCAAGATCAAGCGGTTCTCTTTCAGTATGCTGATGAGCCGTTCTTCCGCCGCAAATGCTGCCTCCGCACTCTCGCGAAGCTGCTGCAGCGCCTCTTCAACCGTCAGCATATCCTCTTCGATCTTCGGCTCGACGTAGCGGGGAATATTCAGATTGTAGTCGTTCGACGCGATCTCCTCAAGCGTCACCACCCGGGCAGCACCCTCCACATCCGAAAAGTCTCGATACCACCCGTAAATGCGGTCGACATTCTCGGGGAGCAACTCGTTCTGGGCGCGGCCGGTCTTGTACTCCTTCGAAGCGTCGATAATGAGCACTTTGTTCCTCCGGTCATCGGCCTTGCGCTGGCAGAAGACGAGAATACAGGCGGCGAGGCCGGTGCCGTAGAAGAGGTTCGGACCAAGACCAATTACCGCTTCGAGCACGTCCATGCCGAGAATCTTCTTCCGGATGGCGCCTTCCTTCCCCATGCGAAAGAGCACCCCGTGCGGCAGCACAACCGCCATGCGACCGGTCTTGGGTGCCATCGACGTGATCATGTGCTGCACCCAGGCGTAGTCGCCGCTCTTGGCCGGCGGCATTCCGGCAAAGTTGCGGCCGAAAGGATCGCTTGCCCAGACCTCCTCACCCCATTTCTCCAGGGAGAAGGGGGGGTTCGCGATGACGCAATCAAAGGTTGCAAGATTGTCGCCCAAGAAGAACGCCGGGTGGCGGAGGGTATCATCACGCACGATCTGAAAGTCCTCTGCACCGTGCAGGAACAGGTTCATCCTGGCGATGGCCGAGGTGGTGAGGTTCCTCTCCTGCCCGAAGAGCTTGCCCCAGAGCGTCCGGTCGTCGCCGTGAGCCTCTCGTACATGGTGGATGGCCTCGAGCAGCATGCCCCCCGTCCCGCAGGCCGGATCATAGATAGTCTCACCCTCACGTGGATCGAGAATGTTGACCATCAGCCGCACTACCGAGCGCGGAGTATAGAACTCGCCCGCTTTTTTGTTAGTGAGATCGGCGAACTTCTTAATGAGGTACTCGTAGGACTGGCCGAGAATATCGGTCTTGGCCGCCTGGTTCCCGAGATTGATTCGAGAAAAATGCTCGATAAGGTCGCGCAACAGGGCATCGGAGAGGCGGTCTTTGTTCGTCCACTGTGCATCGCCGAAGATACCGTAGAGAGTCTCAGGGTTGGCCGTCTCTATGCAGCGCATTGCTTTCTGCAGGGCTTGCCCGACGTTTATCGTCACCGTACGGACTTCGTTCCAATGACACTCAGGGGGGATCTGGAACCGATAGTTCTGCGGGAACAGGGCATATTCTTCATCGCCCCCGGATTCGGCAAGAGCTACCTGATACTCCTCATCATGAACATCGGAGATTCGTTTGAAGAAGAGGAGCGGGAATATATAGGTCTTGAAGTCAGCCGCATCAACCGGCCCACGCAGGATGTTGGCGGCTTCCCAGAGATGTGATTCGAGTTGAGCGAGGGATGTTGTTGTGGCGTCCATGGTGTGACCTCAAGAGAAGTAGTGTAAATGGATACGGAAGGGGGGGGCAGGGCGGTGAGTTATCTTCTGTATATACCGTCCTCGTCTCTCCTCTCCGCTTATTCCAACACTTTAAGTATCAATTTCGGGTAGGGAGTATATTAACCTACCATTTTTCTGTATCCAGGTATTCCCCGATCTTTTTCCAATCCTGAATCTGCAAGGGGTCTTTTCGGTTTTTACGCTAACCTCTCCATCCACAGTGATAGACCGGAAAAAGGCGGCATCCGGACGGCAATGGAATTCCACTTTCAACCATTACCCCATCTTTGAAAGGAACAGGTTTCAGCCCGTAGCATGCACAGACTGATCTATAAGCTTTCTCCGAGCGCAATGACGACTTTAGATCGATAATACTCACAAGTGGCTTGAGAAAGTGTCTTCCGCAGGAAAGAGCATGCTCTTCTTCTACCGGGGCGGATAGACCCCCTTCCTTGAGGCAGAGGTAGACGTGTCAATGATTTATATTACATCGGATCAATCCGGAAACTATGACATGTTGGATCGCCTCCCTGAACCGCGAGAACTGGGAGGTTGTCAAGAGTAAGCAGGTATGGGGAATTCCAAAGCGAAATCGAAACATTCTGCAACGGGTGAAACCAGGCGATGCCATTCTTTTCTACGTGAGGCAGGAGAAAGCAGGGGATGAAATCCTTCCATCAGCGATTATGGGGGATTTGGAGGTGGTCTCTGAGCCCTACGAAGACCATTCCCGCATCTTCGTCACCCCGCAGCATATGGGCGACGAAGTCTTTCCCTACCGCGTGAAAGTCGAGCCGATCGCGGTCTTCGCCGACCCCCTCGAATTTAAGCCGCTGATCCCGGACCTTGCGTTCATCAGGAACAAAACGATGTGGACAGGCCACCTCCGCGTGGCGATGCGGGAGATCCCGGAGGAGGACTATCAGTTCATTCTCAAGCGGGCCGGGCAGGGTGCGTAACCGATGTCCGAGATCGTCGGCGTCGCCTTCCCGGTGCCGAAAAAGTACATGCAGCGGTTCTTCCGGCTGACGGCCCTGTTGGTCGTGTCGGCGGTGAGTACCCCTGGAATGTTGTGAATGTGATCACCTGCGCGATGGAAGCCTCCTGGGCGAGAAGGGAACGTAGTCGTTCGATCTGTACAGGGTAACGATCTTGTTTATTGGCGTCCTGTCCCGAAACGAATGATTTGAGCTCCAGGATTGTTCGGCCACCTACACCCGAATAGACAAGGTCGGCCTTGTAGTGGGTGCCTGGATAGGTATAGTCTGGAGAAATGGCATCGAAATCAATCCCCATCTCCATGAGGACCGGAACCAGTTCGACACGAAACCAAGATTCAAAAGAAGCCTGCGTCGTACAGAGAAAACGGGCAGGGGTGCAGGTGCTGACATGATTCGAAATGCCCTGTGCCAAGGCCTCGAGATCAAGAGTCATGAGTGAAGATCAATTCAACCCTCTTTAAATGTAGCGAAACTAATTGCTGCTTGATCGCGATGGAACCGTCACCGATTGTGTATCAGCCCACAAGCCCGGTCCTCTTTATAGGGATCTGTTCATTGAATAAAGCGACGTTCTCTAACGACGAGCCGTACAAGCGGGAGCAATCGGTCGCAGCTTGGCTCAAAGACTCGCAGACAGTTAACCTTCTTTATCAGACACGAAAAGCATCTTTCGAGCTCATATTTCAGGGAAATCTCGAGAATAAAGGATCTCTGCTTGCAAAACATCCCCTGAACAGAGATCTCCACCGGGGACCGGACTTCAATGGTACGGCTCGTGCGAATTACCTGCCTGCAATCGACCGATATATCGGGAGGTTCTACGGCGGAAAGGGTAACGATGGAAGGAGTTATGATCTTAAGGCAAGTCTAAACGGATCCCCGCATCACCTTCTGATCATCTCCGGGCTCTATGGTCTGCTTCTTCCCCAAGAACAGATTCAACTTTATGAATCGCCGCTCGAAGATCTCCCGGAGATTCAGGCGATCTGGAGGGAGGACAACCGGCTTACTCGACTCCTCGCCGCGTATATCAGAGCAAAGAAGATACGCCTTGTCGTGGATATGACCGGGCAGCGGGCATACCGTGAGATGATTGACTGGCCGGCAATTTACGCACTGCCAAATGTCCGGGTGCTCCACGCGATGGTTAATATCGGCCCGGGGGAGGATCAGATCAAGACGTTCGGGGCGGCACTTTGCGACCCGCTGTTGCACATGCCTGCATCGGATCTGTTCACGCTTCCGGACTCATGGGAACTCAGAACGCACCACCTGATGCTCCGGAACATCCCATCACCACCGAAGGGAGAGGACTGGCCGCGTGAACCGAGCGAACTCGAAGTAGTACTCGCCGATATGCGGCAGGGACTGGATCTCTTCTCCAAGACCGTGGAGGAGGGCTATGAGAAATTATTCGGCCGTGATCAGGCACGGGTACTCATTGAAAAAGTGCAGCAACATGAATCACCCTGGAGTGTGGGGATCAACCCGAACTTCATCAAGGATATTGACCAATTCGATGATCCCGGTGTAAAGAAGAATCTCTTTGCTGATCTTGTCTCATTACTAACAACATTCCCCGTTTCAAGAAAGGAGAAAGCCATCACAGAACTCCGGAATGGGAGATTCGGAGAGTATCAGGGATGGCGGATTCGGATCGGCAAATACCGGCTCATATTCTTCACAGATGAAGGCAGCCACCGGCTCTATCTTCACAGTTTTGACAAAAAGCACGAGGACGAAGATACATACGATTTGTCGAAGCTCACTGCAAGGAAAATTCGTGCATATTTCCTTCGTATTGAGGAGTAATTCAAATTATATCTATTTTCGTCGCTGTTCAGACCCCTATTCCTTGGCGCATCTTATTCCTATTTCAAGCTGAAATCAGCCGCGAGCATGCCCGGCGGAGCCGGTGATGCGAGCGGTGAGCCGGAGCAGCCGTCACGATGCGAGGCCTCGCCGAGCGAGTGAGGGCGCCGGCGGCCCCATACACCGACAAGAACTAAGGCGATGTTCTGCAGCGACCACCGGGAGCAAAGAAGCTCGCCCGGCCGCGCCCGCCCTCGAAAAAGAAGAGGTCTCCTCCCCGCCGTTCCCGGTGAGGAAGTCCGCCGCTTTCTGCGCATCCGCCGCGGCCCGGATCACGTCGACCGCCGAACCGTCGCGGATATGCCGGAGCCACCCGGCGATGTAGGCCGCCTGGTTTTCGAGCACCGGCAGATCGGTGCCGGTCATCGCACAGAGGAACGCGGCGCCCATCTCCGCTGTCAGCTCCTCGCGGCTGTACTCCTCGCTGCCGAACCGGATCGGCCCGGTGATCCCCGGCCGGTCGAGCCGGGAGGCGTTACCCGGTCCAGTGGGCGAGCTCGTGGAAGAAGGCCGCGTAGTAAGCCTCCGCCGAGGTGAACCGCTCCGGCGCCGGCATCGCGATCCGGTCGCTCTTCGGGAGGTAGGCCGGCTCGCCCGGGATGACGTGGGGAGCGTTCCGGGCGATCACGTCCTCACAGGAGGCGATCGGTCGGGGTACAGGTAACCCTCGGAGCGAAGCAGATCAACCCCTCTTTGAGGAGGCACTGATCGGCAAAGAACCGGGCGAGACGATGGTCGTGGTGCTGCCCCCGGAGAAAGCCTACAGGAAATATCGCAGGAAACCCGTGGTCACGATAAAACACGGGAAACTCAAACTCGACAGCGAACCGGTTCCCGGCGAGGTCATCAGCGTCGAGGTGCTGTGAAAACCCTGCCGGGCAACCGTACTTGACGTGGACGATAAAAGCATCACCGTTGATGGAAACCACCCCCTTGCAGGAGAGAGACGATCACCGATGCGATCACGATCGAGGGTTTCCTCCCCGGTACCGGCTAGACCCGGGTCTGCGCCTCATCGCGCCTGCGGGGGGATCGTTTTGGGGGGCTGAAGGCGCCGCGCTGAACCGGGCGTTATGCCATATCAACTGGAAAAACACCCCCTTCACCTTTTCCCGTGCGCATTCATTCTTAAACCATAATGGCGGACCGCTATCATGGAGGTCATCCCATATTTCTATGACATATCAGATAGAAACACTCGAGATCATACTCTTCAGGGTCAACCCGATCCAGCTGGCGAGTTTATCTCGGATGAGATGTCCCGAAACTCCCCATCCTCGGTGATCAGGGTAACTGCGGTGAGGTAGCCGACTCCTGGATGCTTTAGCCAGAGATGCTATTTCTTGGATTCAGCCTGCGATATTTTTTATCACGAAAAAGGATGGACCGAGCGGGAATTGAACCCGCGGCCTCTTCCATGCCAAGGCGCTCCCCCCGCTGCGGCCTCTGATTGGATAGAATCGGTAAATTTATCGCCTGAATACTATCCGGGGAATACCTGCGCGGCATGATGTCACGGGAAGGTGTCTTACGCTTCTTGACTCAGTCATGGTTTCTTTCGTTCTTGCTTTTACTGATAGCACTGCACTGCTGAAAGATTGGAATCGCCTCTTCCGCGCGATTTAGTCGAATCAAAGATTGTGCTTTTTGTAACAGTAGTCCCGGATCATCATATCCGAGTTCTAGAGCGGTATCAAAAGATCTCAATGCGTCTGAGTAGTTGCCAATTACATAGAGCATTATCCCTTTAGCAGCATGAAGAAGTGCACGCTGTGGAGCCCTAATAAGCCTTAACTCAATCTCATCCAGTGAGACTTTCGCTTTTTCTAGCTCATCCATACAGCAATCAATCTCTTTTCTCGTATTCTGGTTATCAGGGTTTATTTCGCTTGCCATCTTAAGACATGGCAAAGCTCTTGAGTAATCGTTCATTTTCATTAGCGTACATCCGAGGTTTAGCCAAGCATACTCATGATTCGGATTAATTCGGATAGCATCCTGGAACCGTGTTTCAGCTAGAGGAAAGTGCCTCTTACTAGAATAGAGAACACCCATTTCATGCATGGCATCATACTCGTCCTTATCAAGCGAGAGGGCAATCTCCAAGCACCTCTCCGCTTTATCATACTCTCTCTTCCGAATGAAAATTTGAGCTTTCCCGACTAAAACATCAGTGTTTGTCGGATCAACCTCAAACGCTTGATTTAATAGTTCTAGTGCCTGATCATCGTTTCCCGCACTTATGTACTCTTTCGACTGTTCATAGAGCACAAAATCTCGATGCATTTCTTTGAATAATTGATTGTATTTGTCGGTTACATCTGAGTCGTATAACAGGTGTATTACGGCATTCAGATGCCGGATTGCTTTTTTCCGCACTTCCGTCACTTCATCTTTACCCTTTACGACCGTATGGAACGCATCGTTTCGATACAGGGCGAGAAAGGCACAGGCGTCTTTCACTATAGAAAATTTATCACCGAACCTTTCATGCAGCAAGGAATGGATGCAGTCGACAACCGGATGCTTGTTACTTTTCTCAAGATCGATATTTCCCCAAGTCCCCAATGACACCGTTTTTTGCGATTTTGGATATCGGCTTAGCGGTCCTTGCCAGTTACGCAGATCGGTATAGAGGCGGTCTGGAATACCTACGTAATCGTCGAGTGAGAACTTTTCAAACACCTTTTGTCGAATATCACTCCAGACTTCAGCATCAAGCAGTATTTCAAGGCCCTTACCATAATAGCCCAGAGGGGGAGAGAAATCAAACTCCTCGCCTTCACGTATTGTCCGATATAACTCAAGCGCCTCTCTTTCAGCCGTCTTTAGTGAAAGTCGCGCAGAATGGTTTTTGACACTTTCAAGGCTAATGTGTTCGTCGAGAAAGGTCCCCATATCTCGCTTTAAACTCTCAATCTCAGGATCTTCTGGCGATAATTTTTGAGCTGTGTCGATACATTTCTTGGCTTCGATGAGTTTCATCTTCTCAATGTAGGCATCAGCCATCCTTTTCATGAGCTCAGCCCGGTCTCTGGTTGGAAGAGAGAAAAAGTAGGATCTTCCAGCGTCTAAGTAACATGAGAGGGCGTCATCGATCTCCCCCATGTCAACATAAAGGTCTCCTTTCCGCTTAATAAATAAGGCGCGTTTATTTTCGTCGAAAGTCCCATCTTCAATCAGCGCATCAAATACCTCAATTGCCTTCGTGAACCAACTAATGTTAACATATGCAGAAATGATATAGAAGTTGGCCTCTTCAACTGAAAGGTGCTTTTCAATCTCCGGACGAAGTTTTTCAATAGTTTGCGAAACTCCTTCTTTTCTATAAATGAGCAACTCTTTGGCGACATGATTCAGAAGCGTACCTATTCCTTGACCTTTCTGATCCCCTTTCAGGATTGAACTCAACAACGCGATTTCGTTCAGTATCTCTTCTATTCCTTCTTCTTCTGATCCTTGAAGAATTGTGCAGACGCCCAAATAACCAGCGACCTTGGAAACACACGGATCTCTCATTTCACATGCATTCCGATATAATTCAAAATATTTTTTTGCGGTCTCATAATTACGCATTTTAAGATGGGAGAGTGCGAGAATACCCAAAGGTTCTTTTTCTTGGGGACTCCCCTCAAGGTTTAACTGGTATAATTTCTCGTCCAGGATGAGAGACCTTGAAAACTGAAACGAGTTGATGGCAGGGATAACTTTTTCAATTGTTGGGGGTATCTCTTCCAAATGATAAATCTGCCGAATTTTTGCGAGATTATGGTCTCCTGACGATTTTAAACAATTACTGAGCACTTTAAGCCGGTGCATTACATTGTTAAAGTGTATATCGTCGAGACTTTGTTCATCAAGCAGCTGGACTAATATCTCTTCCTCTTTGAATGGGTTGAGCGTGTTCCGATACGTCAAAGCGATTTCCTGAAGAAGGCGAATCCTTTCGTGAGGATTTAACAAAGACGATTCAGATAGCGCCTCCTCCATTCTTTTGTCCGCGGTCTCGATCTCTCCAAGATGATACTCCATCTCGGCTATGTATTTCTTTGTTAACAGCGAGAGAAACCGTGAAGAGTAAGGACTTTTCCGTATATTGAACGAAACGTTGCGAATCCAGTCTTCATCCATTACATATTGAGATATTATCGCATGTGCATTTTCGTAGTATCCCTTTGCGTTTTCAAACTCTCCAAGGTTTTTGTAACAGTAGGCAATATCGTCGAGAGAGAAAAACCGATCTATCTCGGTTTTGGCATGCTTTAGGCACTCCTGGAAGACAATTAACGAACAGTCAAAATATCCTATATCGCAGAGCTCGTTGGCGTACGTGTCCATTTGCTCTACGGACAGAGACTGAAGATCTTCAGGTTTTATCTCGAACGGATACTCTTGATTCAAAAGCGATAGTTTGTGGTCTTCGTTGAATTGATTGAACCAGAATTCCGCCCCAATGAATAACGCATCGTTCGTAAATCGAATGTACTGAATGAATTCTCTCTTTTCCTTATGTTCAAGGGCTAAATAGTCCGTTTTGCCCATCCAAGGCGAAGCAGGTATAGGCACATTAAATCGAGCCGCAAACAAGTCTCGAAGGTCTCGCGCAAAGAAGGCCACACGGAGCAGTGGTAATTCGTACTGTGTCCTCTTCGAGTCGACATAGTTGTCCGGAAATCTCAGATTCCGATAGATGTAGTACCTACACTCACAGTCACGTTTCCGATTGAAGGCTTTGCGGACATGGTGAATGTCCTCAAGAAACGGTGTTTTACCGAAGCAATTGAAATCTGTAATAAAGTTCTCAAGCGTTTTTATCGCAGTGGTGCTGACATCATCCTGATCGGATATCGACTGTCTGTATAGGTGCTGATAAAAGAGTGCACTCACCTTTCGACTAATAGCTGTGAGATAGGTTATGTAGTCAGTATCATAATACTCAATGAGTTTCGGAATTAACTCGTCAATTCCAGCACACTCATTCGTTAGAGTCTCTTGAGGAATGGCATAAAACGAGGATACGGTGCATGAATAATCGTATATCAACTTTGTGATGTACCTTTGGGTATTTCTTAATACAGCCGCATCGCGGGATAATGAGGTCATGACGAATTTCTGGAAACCCGGGTCTCTAGAAACACGAAATAAGAAGAGTTCTGTTAAGTTTTTATTGAGATTAATCGCTTTCCTTTCTTCCTCTCCCATATCGCGGATGCTATGTGCGATTGATACACTTTTTTTAAGCAGATGAGTTTCGTACAGAAAAAATTTCAACTCGTCCTCGTTAATATACATGACAGTATCTCCGTTAAGCCTGAATTCAATATTAACCTAGTTAATTGTGCCAGTCGTACAAACCGCCGCGTCCGGTGTATTTTTTTGCGTCTACAATGAACTCCACGCCCCTCTTGAGCACCTCATCCAGCGGGTACTTCGTCACCACTCTGCCGGTGTCGATCTTCACGTTTCCGCCGGGCGTGATCATGAAGTATGAACTCTCCATGTCGTTGGCCGACTCAAAAACTGGCGCACTGCCGTTATCAAGCCTGAAGAGCCAATGTCGCTCGACAAAGGAGCGGTACTGCTCATCTGTCACCGACAGATCAGCCACTGCATCGTCGTTCTCCCCCCGGATGTGAAGCATCTGAAAGACTTTCCACCGCTCCGGGTTCAGCATCCGGATGAGGGGGCGCATGTTCTCTTTATACGTCAGGCGGGTCACCGTGGTATTCACCTTCAGCCGAATCCCGGCCTCATGGATTTTATCAACGATCTCAAGGCAGTGGGTAACATGGTCCCCGTAGCCCCGGCAGAGCTGCTCTTCGACCTCATCACTTGAAGAATCGATAGATAGGCCAATCCAATCGACGACGCCGACCATCTCCCCCAGCATCCTTCCATTGAGAAGGTAGCCGTTGGTCGTTATCGAGACGGTCATGCCGAAGGCTTTAGCGACCTTACAGTATTCTAGGAGCCGGGGGTGCAGGAGCGGCTCACCCCCGGCGAAGTTGATCTTCTCCATGCCGGCCTTGTGCAGTTTCGAAATGAGCCGGAGCCCCGAATCGAAGGGAAGATGACACTCACCAAGGTTTTTAGCAAAACAGAAGCGGCAGGCATAGTTGCAGGCGGAGGTCAGATGCCAGTTCACCGATTTGACAGCGGGGGCAGTCATACATTTGTCTGGAATATGGAAACATAATTTTGATTGCCCGAATTGTTCAATAAGAAACTAACAGTTAATATATTCTAGATACAATATCCGAGTATGCATGGCGAGCACATCCATATCATCAGCGCCGGTGAAAGCATTCACAACACCTACCCCACGACGATCCAGCGCTCCGGGGGGATCTCACACTGCTTTGTCATCGTTGAAGAGAATGTGTACCGCCAGCGGGAGGATGACCCTCCCTACAAAAGAGAGACGAAGCCAAAGATCATAGCGGCGATTAACGAGGTCCGGGACGTCTCCGCAAAGATGCGCATCCCCTTTACCGAAGTGAAAATTCCCGACGTCACGCTTGCATCGGTCAGGGATGCTGTCCTCGATATCCACACGCGTTATCCCTCGGCAACCTACTCATTCAACGTCACCGGCGGGACGAAGATGCTCTCGCTCTCGCTCTTCATGATGGCCCTCTGGCTGGAAGGCGATGTCTGCATCACTCCCTGGGATACTGAGTATATCCCTTTCTCGATACCCCGGATGCACCTGAACGACATCACACGAAACCCGAACTACGTTTCTCTCATTGCCATCCTCCATACCCTCGGTGAGGCGACGAAGGACGGGTGGGTGCTGCGGAAAGATCTGCATACTCGGATGGAGAAGCAGTATGTTCCGGTAAAAAATCGGAAAGACCAGAAGGAGAAGCGGGTGTTGAACAGGGGGATGATGACAGAATACCTCGAACAGCTGATTACGTGGGGGCTGGTCGAGGGGCGTGAAGCGGTCCACAGTAAGCGGGAGAAGGAGTACTGCCTGACCGAAGATGGCCTGTTCGCCTGGAAGTTCCTTGAGCGGGGGAGCCAGAGCCGGTAAGTCTGGAAATTGTTAGTATCAACCAGAACTGTTCACGACATCGCCCATATGCTATTCCAGCGAAAATCTATTTGGTGAACAATGGTAGGTAGACAGGCGATGAGATATAATCAGAGGGCGGATGCAAAAGAGACTGATAACTCGACCTCCTGGACTACGACGGATGACCAAGCCCATCAGCCAAACCAAAACAATCAGATTTTAGAGCCAGAACAGCAAAACCGTGACCCGGCCGGTGATACAAAAGATCTCCACCAGATCGGGGTGGATTACCAGAAGACGTACCGCTATGACGAAGCGCTTCAAGCCTTCACCCAGGGTCTGGCGATTGCGCGAGACAGGGCAGATCGTGCCGGCGAGGCGATCGTCCTCCACCATATCGGTATCCTGTACCAGAAGACATACCGGTATGATGACGCACTGGATTACTTCAACCAGAGCCTCGCAATCGAGCGCGAACTTGGGAATCATCGCGGTACGGCGGGGAACTTCTACCACAGAGGGTGGGTGTACCGGAATACCTGCCGGTTTGATGAGGCAATGGCATCATTCGACCGGAGCCTGGCGATCTCCCAGGAGAATGGAGATCGTGCCGGTGAGGCGCTAGCCCTCCACCAGATTGGCATGACGCACCAGGCAATGCGCCGGTATGACGAGGCACTGGACTACTACGGCCAGAGTTTGACAATCGAAGAGGAGCTTGGGTTTCACGGTGGCGAGGCGTCCACACTCCACCAGATCGGCACCATCTACCTGGACACGTCCCGGTGCGACGAGGCGCTGGACTTCTACAACCAGAGTCTGGCGATCAAGAGGGAACGCGGGGATCGCGACGGAGAAGCGTCCACGCTCCACCAGATTGGGATGGTGCACCAGAAGCTGAACCGGTATGATGAGGCGCTTGACTTCTACCGGCAGAGCCTGGTGACCACGAGGGAACTCGGGAATCGCGAGGGCGAGGCGTCTGCACTCCACCAGATTGGATGTACATACAAGGCTATTCACCGCTATGGTGAAGCGCTGGAATCACTCAACCAGGGCCTTGCAATCGAGCGGGAACTCGGGGACCGTAGCGGTGAGGCCGCAACACTCCTTCACATCGGGACGGTCTCCCTGTTGACATGCAATTACAGCAAAGCGCTGGAATCACTCAATCAGAGCCTTGCAATCGACCGGGAACTCGGGAACCGCGATGGAGAGTCCTCAAGCTTCCTGCTGAGGGGGGTAGTATACCAAGAGATGGACCGGTACAATGAAGCATTGGAATCCTTCGACCAGAGTCTGGCGATCCTGCGGGAGCTCGGGGACCATGACACAGAGGCAATGGTTCTCCAACAGATTGAAACAGTGAAGGCAAAGGTGGACTCACAGTAGTGGTGAGACTTCACCGATGCTGGCGTTTAGCTTGAAGTCAACTTCGGCCAGGGCTTTTCCTACCTCAATTCTTTTTTGACCGACGAGTTGCAGCAGGTGCCCGTTAACCACGGTCTTGTTATAAGGTGCTCATGCACTTTCAACACCTTTCCAGCAGGCATTCCATGGCCCCTTCTGCCCTCTGTAATGCCCCGGCCGAGGATGTCCCCAATATCGCCCGATAACGCTATCTATCGGTAACGTTACTTCACATTAGTCATCCGAAATGGCGCCCCAGAATTTCTGACTGGAAGGACCCAAGGTTTCCCATACCCCCGAAAGGGTATGCCCCATGGCGGCGAACATTACCTTAATGTAGGATGACGTCCCACCTCCGTCTAGAACCCTACGGAGGTTCAACGTATGAAAAGAGGTTGGAGAAGACCGGAACTAGATTCCGACCTCAGTCAGGAACGCTCCTTAGCAGCATACTGGTTTTTGTTGGTTCCGTTTCTTTTTGTGTTTTCATTAGCGTTGAACGCTCAACCAAAATTAGATTCAACAAAATCGTCTGGCAGGAGGGAGCAACCCCGCGCTCTCGGGCGGGGTAGTTCACTTTGCTAATTGTACTGACTCCCTGGTCGCTGTGCCGGCTCCCGGACGGACAGCGCAAAGAACCCGCAGACTGCCACAGCGATCAGGAAACTCACGAAGAATCCGGGGCCGAAGCCGGCGGCGGCAACAACGATCCCGGTCACGAGGGGGCCTGCCGAGTGCCCGATGTCCATGATGGACGACAGTGCCCCCATCGAGGCGCCCATCTGTTCTTTTTGTGCAACGTCTGCGACGTACGCACTGGTTGCAACGGTGGAGAGCGACATACCGAGAGCAAGAAGAGAACTTATGAGAAGGAACGCCGTAAACGCCGACGCAAACGGAATAGCGGCAACCGAGCATCCCAGAACAAAGAGTCCTATGACTATCTGGACCCGTTTGTCGACCTGGTCGGAGATCCTGCCGAACGACGGTTTCGTCACCGCGATGATCAGCGTCTGGGCGGCAAACAGAATCCCCGTCTGGTACGCGCCCATCCCCCGGGAGAGCAATACGAGCGGCAGGAACGTCTCAAACGCCCCGAAAGCAAAGTAGGTCGCCATATCCACGAGTGCCGTTGCCCGCAGTCTCCGGTTTGTGAAGAACGTTACGAAACTTCTGCGGAACGCCGAGAACGGGAGGACCGTGAGGGGAGCCGGGGTCTCCTCCCGGTAGAAGAGGATCAAGACGACCACCGGCACTGCGGCAATTGCCGCAGTGAGGTACACCATCCGGTAAGGAATAAGCCCGGGGTAAAAGACGAAGAACGATATGATGACCCCGCCGACAAGCGGGGCAAGGGTCCTCCCGATCAGGGTTGCGGAAGAATACTGCCCAAGCACCTCCCCCTTCTTCTCTGGAAACCGCACTGCAATCATAGCAGCGATCACCGGCCCGAGAATTGCGGTCGCCATCCCGTGGAAGAACCGGACCGGGATCAGCCAGAGCGGATCGGATATGAAGAGGTAGAGCAGAGGTGCCGAGAGGAATACCGCTCCGGATACGATGAGCAGTCTCCTCTTGCCCAGGTGATCCGAGAGAACTCCCACCGGGAACGAGAACAGGATCCCGGCGAGTGGGGAGACCGCTGCAACGAGACCGATGACCGCATCACCGGCGCCCAGGGCCTGCGAGAAGAGGGGCAGCACCGGATTCTTAGAGATGGTGGTCGAGAAGATTGCAAAAAAACCGATCATGAAGAGAATATACATCGTCCGGCGATCCGGTGCGGAGTGATGCCCGATCATGCGTCGCTCAACTCCACCCATCCGCTCTCCTTTCGTCCTAACCGGGAGAATATGATGAATGCAAGCGCGATTGAGGAGAGGAGACCCGTACCCAAAAATTGTATTACGAACCCGGCCCGGTGCTTTTCGGGAAGGTACGTCCGATTGAGAGCATTCAATCCCGGTGTTTTCCCTTTTCTGGATATTCTCGGCCCCGCGTATACTAATACATATTTTAATGCCATTGTTCCTATTCACCAATGTACACCAGAGAAGCTTGAACTACCCCCCGCTTGCGCAGGGGGCTTCCTGCGAGTGTCCGGGGACCACGGGGATCCTCGGACCTGTTTGTCGCAGATTACCAGCGAACTGCCGGTAGCCCGTCCACAGGGCATCTTGTGATAGGAACCGCACCATGATGTTGACCGCACTATTTTGGTCTCGATCGATGCAGTTCCCACATTCACAGTTCATAACTCGTTTCCAGAGCGGCATATCGTGAACCGCTCCACATACACAGCAGGTCTTCGTCGTGTTCTGTTCATCGATCTTTATTACTCTCTTACCTGCAAGGGCTGCCTTGTAGGTTAAAAATCCGGTGAACCTTGAGAGGTGTCCTGCGTTCTGGGTGGAGCGGTTGAGCCCGGGCGTAGCCCGCTTTGACTGCGGCATCTGCTTGACGGAGAGGTCGCCAACCAGGATCGTGGCGGCCCGGGT
>DANY01000021.1 GCA_002501655.1 Methanoculleus sp. UBA303 | reverse complement strand
ATCAACCGGTGGTACAACAAAGAGAACGCACGGTTGCAGAGCATCAAGGACAAACAGGGGCTAACCGGGATCACGAAGCGGCAGGCATGGTTGCTGAAGAAGCGGGACTGCCAGATCGAGGAGGCGATGAACCGATACGTGACCTGGATCGTGGACTATGCCCTCCAGCACCGGATCGGCACCGTGATCCTGCCCCGCTGGGAGGGGATCAAGGACAAGATCAACCACGGCAGACGGGGCAACCAGAACTTCGTGCAGATTCCGTATCACAAGTTCCGGCAGAAACTGAAGAGCAAGTGCGAGCAGTACGGGATCCGGTTTGATGACTCGCACTTCGAGGCATACACCTCGCAGGTCGATGCGCTCAACCTTGACCCGATCCGAAAGCCCCCCTATGGAAGGAAACGGCGGGTCAAGCGGGGGTTGTACCAGAGTGCTCTGGGAACCCTGATCAACGCCGATGTCAACGGCGCTCTGAACCATGCACGAAAGGTAGCCGGTGATTCCGTGGTTCCACGGATAATCGGTAGTGGCCGCGTCAACCGGCCGGTGCGAATAAGGACGACTTTTGAACCGTCACCCTTCGCACAGATGAAAGTGCAACCCTGTGCCCCGCAAGGGGCCCCGGTGGCAAGCCCCCTCCGTTAGGGGGGTAGTTGACGTTAGTCTGCGCTCCGTAAACAGTCTTTGTCACCGGGCCTGCTCCTCGTGTCATCGTCCCTCGACCCGGACCTCGATGCCCGTGAGTCTCCGGTAGATCCGGCGTCTTCGTGCGAGGTGCCTGTAGTCGTAGACGAAGTATTCGTAGGTGTCCCAGATCGTCACCCAGTTTAGGATAGTGATCAGCCCGCCGAGCAGGATGACGCCGGGTTCCTCGAGGGATCCGGAGAAGAGCGTGACGAAAATGATTGCAACCGCCGCGTTGAGGACGGCGAGACCGAGACTGACCTTTCCCTCCCGGAGGGATATCCGCATATCATGGTCGAGGTCGCCTGAGCGAAACGAGAAGTGCCGCCGAACCGCCTCCGGGAGGAGCGCGGCCTCCTCGGGGGAGAGCGAATCCCGCGGGAGGCCGACGGTGATGCCGGTGATCTCCTTGATGTTGTAGCCGTCGAGGTAGCCGGCGATGAACTCCTCGGCGAACTCCGTGAGTTCCCGGTCGGGGAGCGGAGACGGGTCGTCCGGGTCCAGGAGTTGATCGATCGCCTTGAACCGGAACGTGATCGCTGTCGCCCCGTCCCGCTCCGTGCGGATGACCCCGACTTCCCGCATGCCCGGCCCCCCGCCTACGCGGAGGGCGGCGGCACTTCTGCTTTTGCCGGCATCCCGGCGCCGAACGCATCACGGAGGTTCGCCTCCTCCGTCTCAGAGAGCGACGTTCTGATGACGCGACCGCCGTACTCCTTGATGGCGTCGACCACCCTGTCCGGTGTCATCTTCCGGATGAGCAGGAATACCGCGGAGTTGCCCGGGCCGACGTTCTCCGCGACCTCTTTGATGAATTTGTCGTCGATGCCGTAGTCGGAGAAACGCCCGGCGAGTGCCCCGGCGATCGCGCCGATGGCGAGCCCGAAGATCGGTGCAAAGAAGATCAGGCCGATCAGGAGCCCCCAGAAGGCACCTGAGAGCGCCCCCATGCCGGCCAGATTGGTGGCCTGCTTGATCTCGGTCTTTCCATCCCGATGGTGGACGACGACCACCAGGTCCTCCAGTTCGATGATGTGCTCCTTTGTCAGGTTGACCAGCCGATCCCTGACCCGGAACGCGGTATCCTCGCCATCGTAAGCGATGGCAACCAGATCGCTCATACTTCTCACCTGCAACTGATTTGCAGGCGAACATGTAATCCGGTATATATATTCCCTGTGGTCCCCCCCGCCGGGGGACCGGTTCTCACTCCTCCCGGTCCCCGGCACCCATCAACTCCCCGATCCACCGGGTCTCCTCCCAGCTCTCCAGGAAGAGTTTCACCGCGATCGTCAGCGGTATGGCGAGGAAGACCCCGACCGTCCCGAGGATGAGGCCCCAGAAGACGACGGAGAAGAGGACGACGAACGGCGAGAGGTTGAGTTCCCGCCCGGCCATCCGGGGGAGGACGAGGTTCTCTGCGGCGGCGTCGATGAGGGCGACGGCGGCGATGACGGCCACGGCCCCCACCGGCCCGAAATCGATGAGAGCGAGGAGCGTCGGCGGGATCGCGGCGGCAACGAGGCCTATGTAGGGGACGTAACTCAGGACGAAGGCGACGAACCCCCAGAGTGCCGCAAACTCGATCCCGAGGACGTAGAGGAAGAGCCCGGTCCCGACCCCGGTGATCAGGTTCACCTTTGTTCTGACCACCACGTACTCGATGAGGAGCCGGCCCGACTGCGTGAGGTGCCGGTAGGGGGAGCTCTCCGGTCCCAGGCGCCGCCTGAGGGTGGCCGCGAATCGGGGCGCTTCGAGGAGGAGGAACCCGATCGCTACGAAGACGATGAAGACATCGAAGGTGATGCTCCCGATCTGCCGGGCGAGCCCGGCCGCCTGCTGGATCACCATCCCCTGATCGATGTAGTCCCAGACCCGGATGCCGGCGGGGTCGATGCCGTAGCTGGCGAGGACGGCCACCTGCGCCTCGAGGGCCTTCTCGTACTGCGGCAGGGAGAGGAGAAATCCGGTGAGGGCCGCACCGAGGAAGAGGGTCGTGCCGACGAGGACCGCGATGAGCCCCGCGACCACTGTCCCGGCGGCGAGAACCCGCGGCACCCCCCGGTGGGTCAGCCACGCCATGACGGGCGCGGTGATCATGGCGAAGAAGACGGCGACGAGGAACGGGCCGAGGATCGGCGTGGCCGCCCGGATCCCTGCAAGGATAATGACGACTGCCGCTCCGATGATCGCGATGCGGGCAGGGGGAGAGAGGCTTTCACCGGTCATATTTACAAAGCAGCATTGGGGCTTTCCGGAAGAAAGAGTTTTCCGGGCTTCACCCGCCGGCCGCCCGGATCGCCTCGAGGATCGACTCGCCGATGACCGGTGTCGCGATGAAGATATTTTCCGGGCCGATGACCTCTGCCGCTCCGGTCTCTTTGAGGCCCGCAAGGAGTCCCGGGTTGACTTCGGCGAGGATGAGCCGGTTCCCGTGTGCCTGAACCTGCCGGGCGTAGCGCTCCAGCATCCGGAAGAGTCCGGTCCCGGCCTCGACCCGCCCCCGGAGGGCGAGGACCACGACGGCGCCTTTCGCCTCTTTTGGGGACGGGAGTGACCGTTCGATGGCCCGGAGGGTGGCGAAGAAGACGTTGCCGGAGATCGAGAGCACGGTGACCTGATTGCCCGGGAACTGGTCGGGCGCCGGTTCTTCCCGGAACATCCCCCCGCCCGCCGGCACGAGGCGGACGACGGAGGCCTCTCGCGTGGAGGTGACGAGGTAGATGGCAAGCGAGAGGAAGACGCCGATATAGATGCTGTACTGGAGCGGGAGCACCTGGGTGGAGACGAAGGTGGCGACCATTGCCCAGCGCCCGGTGCGGGAATACTTCCAGATGCAGGCGATCTCGCCGGGTTGGTAGATGAGTTCGGCCCCGATGAGGATCAGGAGCCCGGCAAGGGCGGGGAGCGGTATCAGTTCCGCAAGCGGTCCTGCAAGGACGATGACCGCCCCGACGAGGGCGCCGGATATGAGATTCGCTGCCCGGGTCCTGGCCCCCGCGCTGACATTGAGCGCCGTCGCCGAGAGCGACCCGCTCGCCGGTGCGCACTGGAGGAAACTGCAGGCGATGTTTGTGATCCCCTGTCCCCGGAAATCCTGGTTCACATCAGCGATGGTGCCGTCGGGCTCGGGGGTCTTCTCCGTGACCCCGACGGCCATCACGAGCCCGATGATGGCGAGGGCGAGCGCCGGGACGAGGAGCCCGGGAGTGAGGGCGAGGTCGGGGACGACGGGTAGCGGGAGGCCGGCGGGGATGGCGCTGATGTCGCTGACGAGCGCGACCTCGAGGCCGGTAGTCCGGACAAGGAGGGTCGTTATGATGACCGGGAGGAGGAGGGCGGCGGAGCTGAGGTGAGGTGCCCGCCGCAACGCGAGGGCGAGCCCGATGGTGAGGAGGCCGACGGCGAGCGCCTGCACCTGGATCTCCCCGGCGTGGTGGATGAGGTCGAGGACGGCAAGGATCTGGATCGCGTCTCTTTCGAGTTCGTAGCCGGTAAGGTTCCCGGCTTGACCGAGGACGATGAGGAGCGCCGCCCCGGTGACAAACCCGGTGAGGACGGCGTTTGATATGAACCGGGTCAGGCTGCCGGCCCGGACGAGCCCGAACCCGAGCTGGAAGAGCCCGACGAGGAGCGTCAGGACAAAGAGGGTCGCCGGGACGTCGGCCTCCGGGACCGGGGCGAGGACTGAGTAGAGGGAGACAGCGAGGACGTTTGAGAGCATCACCTTGAGGTAGGAGGAGCCGGTGAGGAGCGCCCCGATCGCTGTCGAGAACGTTGCGGTGTAGAGGCCGTAGATCGGGTTTATCCCGGCGACGAGGGCGAACCCCATCGCCTGTGGGATGCCGACGAGAGCGGTGGTCGCCCCGGCGGTGAGGTCGGCGGGGAGGCTCCTTCTCCAGTGCGGCGTACCGGCGGGCATGCTCTGGGGAGAAGGCGGGGCGCGGGGTATATAGTTACCCTCCGGGGCAACTGTTCGGGAGTTCCGGATAGTTCGGCGGGGTGGGTCGGATGCTCCCGAAGGTGCGGTGGCTCGGGCGGTTATGGCGCCGGCGGGGTCAGGCAGAGCCGGCTGGACTACTATCAGGCAAGTCATCCATTGGAGCCTTCGGTAGGGCGTCGGTACACCAATTTAGCCCCGGGCTGGAGGTTCGCTATAGATAAGCTGGTTGAGTGTAGTGATCCGGAGAACAAGATGTATACATTTATCCCAAAATGCGTTGATGCCCATGCATGAAGATATTCCTTACGTATTGTAGCGGGCAGAAGGACGACTCGCTCGAAAAATCCAATGAGAAGGTGACCCCAGACAGGTTATACACGAGCAAACGAATCCAGAAATTTATCAGGGCGTGCAAAGAGGCCGGGGCATTCTGGGCGATTTTTTCTGACGAGTATGGAGTGTGGTTCCCGGGAGAGCGACGGAAATGGTACGACAAACCGCCTGATGCAGTCACTCCCGCGGAGTTTGAGCAGCTCGTCTCCAGGGCCGAGAAGAGTCTGGAGAAGTATGAGGTATTCTTCTATGGGGATACGGGCGACCCGAAGTTTCATCAGGTGTATCGGGACCTCATAGGGAGGCTCAAAGACGCCGGAATCAAGATCACGCTCTTCAATGATTTCGATGATATCCCTTCTCTGGCCAATGAAAAGGGCGATGTCTACAGTCCCCAAAGTGGGGTACTGTTTCTTACAATCTGTTCCTTCCGGAAGGCGGAAGAGGGCTTTCCATACTATAATAAGGTGGATACAACCTGTGCGAGATACCTCTCCAATCGCTGTGATCAGCTCATATCCAGAAGAAAAGAAGTTTTTAATACACTGATTCAGGGGAAAGTCTTTTTTGACAAGGCAAACCAGAAAGATCATCCATATAATCTGAATCTGGTACGCGGTCGGGATTTTGGCGGCTCTGAAGAGGGTTATTATCTCCCTGCGCTCTGGAGATATGAAGGGCGGTTTTACCAGAGTCTCAATGTCCGTGGTAAAAAAGCGGTGCTGAACTCCGGGCACCACTTTCTGATCCTATCCGGCCTCTACGGGATCATCACGCCCGTCGACCCGGTGCAGCTCTATTCAATACCGCTCTACGACGATGATCTGGTTCAACGAATATGGCGAGATAACGATTTCCTGACGAACGTCCTCTTCGACTATGTCAGATCCCAGGGTGTTCGGCGAATTTTTGACTTTACCGGCATCTACTACTACCGGGATCTCATCAACTGGCAGCGATTCAAAGGAATGGTTGAAGAGAGCGGGATCGAGTGTGACATCCTGCACGTCTTTTCTCCGGTTGGTGCGGGTGATAATGCTCTGCCTGCATTTGGTGAGAGCATCGCTCAGCAACTCATCCACTACACTGAAGAACAGTTGTACTCTATCGTTCCGGAGGAGTCCATCGGAAATGTGTACTTCAGGGCTATCTATGGGGCTCGCGAGGGCCTGACGAGCGACTTCCCGACCGGCGAACCTATGATAGCGCTTGAAAAAATCACCGATCCTGATGCGAAGAAAATCCTGGCAAGTGCGGATCGGGCGACGATCCACTCCTATAGGAACCCGAACAACCCTCCGGATGCAGGCTCATCTCTGATATGGCACTATGGCAAAGGGTTAGAGAAGTTGTTGCACCAGGAGATCACATGCAAGGTCGGGGACCAACTAAGAAGAGCATATGGAGGGAGTATCCCTCAGAGCGTTCGCTATCGGCCCCGGGAGGAGGGTAGACTCTGGAAGCCGTTTTGGTATTCGCACCAAGTCTCTGCAAAACAGATTACTCTGGGTCAATGGGCCCGGCTACCAGATGGTCTGATCGAATATCCCGAGAATCCTTTTGCAATTAAATTGCGTCAACTACTCGGCCAAAACTCATCGGGTAGGTTTATTGAGGTGATGAAAAAATGCAGTTCGGTGGAAGAGATACGTAACGAAGCAGTTCACCCGAAGGTGATATCATTTGAAAAAGGGATGGAAGAGCGAAAGAAGATCGTGCCGACCATTAACGCAATCATTGGCCTCATATACCCCGAATCTTCCTGATGCTCTGGGAGCAGAATCCGGTTGATGATCCTTGAGGAGCGTCCGGAGGGGGACATCGCCAGCGCGCGGGGTGGTCGGAGGATATGTAACCCCCTCCGGCGGGCACGGCTATCTTCCGATCCGCTTACCCTCAGGATCCGGGAGCCGGCCCGGTAAATCATGGTTTGTCTATCGCTTCAAAACTCCTCTGCGTAAAGAAACAGACGCTTCAGGGTGGCCCGCGAAACAATCGCAAGGCTTATGCCCCCTATAATACCACTGTCCCACATGCGATCTCTGATCACGGTTCCCGCAGGCCTCCCCGGGCGGATGCTGGCACGGGAGCCTGGAGGGAGCGGTATGATCGGAAAATATGGCTTATTCATTGTATTTTCCCTGCTGGCGGTTCTCGCCTGCCCGCCTGTGCTGGCGTCCGAGCTCGGCGAGTACGAACTCATCGCCACGTGGGGATCTCTCGGCGCGGATGACGGACGGTTCAACCGTCCGACCGGGATAGCCGTCGATGCCGAGGGGAACGTCTACGTGGCGGATTATTGCGATCGGATACAGAAGTTCGACAGTACCGGCGCGTTCCTTCTGCAGTGGGGGTCTTCGGGCTCTGGTGACGGAGAGTTTTATCAACCTGATAATATCGCGCTGGATGCCGATGGAAAGGTGTATGTGGTAGATTATTACCGCATACAGGTATTCGATAGCAACGGAACGTTTCTTAAGAAATGGGGATCATACGGCACCGGCGAAGAGCAACTCCAATACCCCCAGAGCATTGCTTTTGACGCCGACGGCAACGCCTACGTCATCGCTGGAGGTGGCATCAAGAAGTTCGACAGCGATGGGAACTTCCTCACTTCATGGGGAGGGTTTGGCACCTATGATGGGGAGTTTCACAACGCGGTAGATGTCGTGGTCGATGCTGCCGGAAACGTCTATGTCGCGGACTGTTACAACAACCGTATTCAGAAGTTTAACAGTACCGGCGCGTTCCTTCTGAAGTGGCAAGTAGGATACCCATATGGAATAACAGTTGATTCTGCTGGCGATGTTCTTGTAGCAGCTTCCAGTACATCCGTTCTGAAGTTTGATAGTTTTGGGAATCTGCTCGCAAGATCTCTTGGAGGAAGTGGAAAAGACATAACTGTTGGTGCTGACGGCACCGTCTACGTAACCCGCGATCATTGCGTTAGAGTATTCAAACAATCCTCGGCACCAACACCGACCCCGACTGTTCCTAAGGGACTTGGCATTACGTCAAACAAGGACAGCGTTGTCCGTGGCAACAGTTTCACCGTGACCATCACCGGCGAGTCGCTCAAGGCCTACCGCCTGTTCATCAAGCCGGAAGAAAGCCTTGCCGATTCGGATTACCCGTGGATTGTAGCCGGCCAGAACGGAGTTAGCACGGTTGGCATGATCAACCCGGAGCGGAACGCGACCGTTATGACCACCGCCGGCGGCACCCGGTCTATCCAGTTCAACACCAACCAGAGTACTGATGCCTGGGTCTTCACGATCCGGGTCGAAGATCCGGCAGATCCTACCACCTATGATGACATCAAGGTGAAGATCGAGGAGGGTGCAGCCACTATTACTACCTACGGTACCCGCTACCTTGGTGAGGGTGTCCCCCTCTATGGTATTAACACTGACGGCGAGACCACTTACCTCTTCCTGACTGGTTCCGATCTCGCTGTCAGCGGCGTCAAACTCTCGGATATAAAGGTCGCGGTTGAGGATGGCAATCCGGGCACATTCACCTGTGTGCATGTCGAGGCCTACGACACCTGGTCCTACATGTGGAACACCGCCGATATCGGCAGGCGCCTCAATGCCGGCAATTACACGATCTATGCGGCCGCGGAGCCCCGGAGCAGGGACAACCTCAGTGATGTCAAGCATGCCGCGGCCGATATACAACTGAAACTCCCCTCCATTAAAGCGGCCACATCCAGTGATACTGTTGCCCGAGGTGACGATCTGGCGATCGATGGGACCGTAACGGGCTATCCCGATAGCGTCCAGATCTGGATCATCGGCCCGGACTACCTCAGTCTCGGTGTGCCGATAGTTTTACGAGATGAGTACTCTTCTAGCAACCGTTTCACATACCGCCTCACAGGCGCTGAAACCAGCAACCTCACCGCGGGCAGGTATTTCGTCGTCGTCCAGCACCCGGTGGTCAACGGGTTTGATGTCACGGCCAATGGCACCACCATCAGCGGCCCCGGTGTGATGCCTACAGACCTTGCCGGCCTGCAGCCATCCGAGGCGGCAAACGCGCTGATCAGTGCCCTTGAGTCTCCATACGTCGATGATACCTACGCAAAACTCACCTTTACCGTCGGGGCGCCCATGATCCGGATCGATCCTATCGAAAGGGCCGATAAGATCAACTGGTTTGGCAAGATCGACTGGTTCGACTGGCTAAGCACCTGGACCTGCGGTGAGACCTTCACGGTCACCGGCACAACCTGCTACCCGGCAGGGACGACGCTGGCCTACACGATAACCTCACGGTGGAATGGGGCATGTATTCTCTCCGGTGATATCATCGTAGCTGATGAGGGTGCGTGGAGTTTCGACGTGGACACGGCCGTGATAGAACCCGGGGAGTATATCGTCCGGGTCATGTCTCTCGACGATCAGTCCTCGGCATCTGCATCCTTCACCGTCCGTGATGGTGTCGTCAACCCGGTCCCCCCTGCAGGGGCTACGTACCGGGTGGAGCGCATCTCCGTGAATCCCTCCCTCGACTACCTCGCTCCCGGCGAGAGGGTGGTTCTCAACGGGATCATCAATGCTCCCCGGGCCGGGTGCCAGGAGGATCTCGGGTTCTCCACCGACCTCCTGGAACCTGCATGGTCCTATGCCATCGAGGTTGAGCGGGAGGTGATCCGCTCCGGATCGCAGAACGTCGGGTCTTTCACGCTGTCCGCGTTTGAGCTCGACTATGGTGAGGAGGATGTGCGCGTCCTCCTCCACCTCTCTGGCACTGTGCCGGGGACTGGAGCAGAGGATCCGGCCCTCCTCAGGATCCTCCAGCGCGACGCCAGCGGCGGGACCGTGCCGGACAGCGAGTATTCTCTCCCGTTCACGCCCTCCGGGAACGACCCGATCCAGCCTTTCGGTGACAACCTCACCCTCTCCCCCGGCTGGAACTTCATCTCGGTCCCCCGGCCGCTTGCCGCCGGGAACGACACCGCGATGATCTTTTCCGGCATCAATACCACCGGCCGCTCGGTCCTCCGGTACAACACCACCATAAGGGATTGGACGGCGCTCGTGGAGGAGGACCGGATAGCCCCCCTCGAAGGGTTCTGGATCTACTCGGCCGGCCTCTCGACGGTCCCCCTGAACTTCTCGACCGATCCCCTCCTCCCGCCGGCGGAGCGCATCCTCGCCGCGGGCTGGAATGCCGTCGGGACCACCGGCACGGCGCCGGCGACGGCGAGGGATACCCTCTACTCGGTCAACAGAGAGTGGTCGACTCTGATCGGGTTTAATGCCAGATCCCAATCCTTTGAATCGGGGATCGTCAACGGCGGGAGCGACGCGAACGCCGATACCCGGTCGGTCTATCCCGGCAGAGGCTACTGGCTCTCCATGTCCGGGCCGGGCACCCTCTACGCCATAGGAGCGTGATATTGATGAGACACACACTCTGGATTCTTATCCTCCTCTTCGCCCTTATCGGGACGGCGTCTGCCATCCCCCTCCTCCCCGCAGAGTTCTCGGGCTCGGTCACGATCGATGGGAACCCCGCGCTGGCAGGGACCGTCATCACCGCCCGGATCGGCGACCGGGACTGCGGCTCGCTCACGCTCCCCGCCGCCGGGGCCTTCGGCGGGGACTCCACGTTTGATACGCGGCTGCTTGTCAGCGGGGAGGACGGCGATGCCGGAAAGACGATCACCTTCTTCGTCGACGGTGTCCCGGCCGCGGAGACGGTGGTCTACGCTCCCGGCACCCCCACAATCCTCGCTCTCACAGTGACGGGAGGCGGGACGAGCGGCACCTCTTCCGGATCGTCGGGCGGTGGCGCCCCGGCCGGCCCCATCACGACTCCGGCGCCGGTGACGGAGTACACCGGGAGCGGCACCCTCGATACCGATACTGAAGGTGCGGTTCGGTTTACCACCGTCATCACCGCCGCGGAGGGCGACGCCAGCCTCTCCATCGGCCGCGGGGTCCGGGCGCTGGACCGTTCCGGAGCCCCCATCGGTTCGGTGAGCGTCGAGAGCATCTCGCCTGAAGACCTCCCCGGCACGAGCGACACCTCGGAGCCGGTCGGCCGGGCGGTCCGGTGCGGTCCTGCCGGCGCGACCTTCGACCCGGCGGTCCGGGTCTCGTTCACGCTCACCCCGGAGGAGTGGGAGCGTTACGAGGGGGGGCAGTTCGTCGTCCGGTGGTACAACAGCGCGACCGGCGCCTGGGAACCTCTTGCGACGACGGTCCACCCCTCGACCCGCACGGTCAGCGCGGCGGTCCCGCACTTCACCCTGGTTGCGGTCTTTGCCGTGCCGGTTGAAGAGGTCCCGGCCCCCGCGGCGACGACGGCCCCCCTCACCGACCCCACCCTGACCTTCGGGCCCGTGGTCTCGGCGACCGCCGTGCAACAGGCCGGACTGCCGTTCTCGTGGTTTGCCGGCTTTGCAGCTCTCGCCGGGGCGGCGCTTCTCGCCCGGAAACGGGGTTGATCCTCTCCTGAACGGGGGATATTCCCCCCACCCGGTCGTGGCAGGGAGAAGAGCATGCCCTCAATGTTTATGCTCTTCCAAGATACCGTGCGGGAACTGCGGCACAAAGATCGGGGTGGAGTATGGCGATCGATATCAAACGGCAATACATCATAGCAGGCGACAGAGAGATCGGGGTTGTGCTCGACATCAAGACCTCCGAGCAGATTGAAGAACTCCTCGAGAACTGCGGGCTTGCGCGGTACATGGAAGACCTCTCTCAATGAGGCGCGGCAGTACTATGCGCAGCTGAGCGAAGAGTGACATGGTCACCTGCCGGTACAAGAAGACGTTTTTACTCATATGTGTACTAATTGGGGTGATACACCATGCCAGGATTTGATGGAACCGGACCTGCCGGCCGCGGTCTCTGCGGCGGTCGGGCACGGCGCCGGTGGTAACCCCGGTGCCGGAACGAAGGCACTATCTGCACGGGGGACGGATCTCTTCCCCGGGAGATGGTAGCATGAACGAGAGCGAGTCGCCCGACGGCTGCCGTGGCCGCCGCGGGCGTGGCCGCCCCCGGGTCCGCCGGATAATCGGCGACCGAGGAGCGTTCCGCTGTTTCGGCCCCCTCTGCGGGCGGCCCGATGAGGTCGTCCTCCTCCTCCCCGAGGAGGTCGAGGCCCTGCGGCTCGTCGACCTCCAGGGGCTCGAACAGGAAGAGGCTGCCCTCGCTCTGGGCGTCTCCAGGAAGACCCTCTGGCGCGACCTCCACGAGGCGCGGGCGAAGGTCGCCGACGCCCTGGTGCACGGGAAGACAATCCGGATCGCCGGGTGCGGCCGCCGGCGGGAAGAGGGGTGCCCTGAAGACGAGGATGCCCTCTCCGGCCCGCCGCCGGGATGATCGGACCTGCAGGGCGTCTTAGTGCCCTCCGGGATCCTGCCGGATGCCGGTTCCATAGCGGCGGGGCACCTCCATCGGCCCACGACTGGGCCGCCACGCTTATAGATATGGGACTCAGGCCGGGAGATCTCCCGGCGACAACTGCAGGGAAAGACAAAAAAAGGATGCGGTCAGGGGAGCCGGACGATAGCCCAGTTCTCCGTGAGGCTGTTCTCCTGAGAGACCGGGTGCGGGGAGAACGTGACAAAATCGCCAAATTCCGACCATAACCTGGTTACCGGGTAACCGGGCCCGGACATTCTCTCTTCTGCAAGGGTCTGGTCGACCCCGCCGATGACGTCGAACGAACGGTATACGTGGGGATAGCCCTCGGCGCCGAGGAAGGAGGGCGTATCCATCACGACCTGGAAGTGGAGGTGCGGGATATCGGAGTTCCCGCTGTTCCCCATCAGGCCGAGGACCTGCCCCTCCGTGACGGTGTCGCCGATCACGACCCGGATCGAGCCGGGGACCATGGGCGTAGCAGGCATACTTCCGGTCCCCGATATCGACGATGACGTAGTTGCCGGCTGCCGCCTGTCCGGTGGCCGGGTCCAGGTATATCCAGTCCTGCGCGTAGCGCTGGGGGACGCGGGTCACCCCGTGCATGGTGATGTCTCTATCGCCGTCCAGCCCGGGCCACGCATCGGCGAGCCGATGACCACCGGCGCAAGGTCCTTGCGCACCGTGACGTTGCCGCCGGTGACAAGGTCGACTCTCCGTCCGTACAGTTCCTCCAGATAGTCGGCGAGTGCCATGAAGTTCCGAAACGTCAGGTGATCCGGCGCGAGTTCGACCAGAATATCCACGTCGCTGTCGGACCGCCCCTCGCCGCGGGCGGTGGACCCGAAGATCCCGACCTTTACCACACCAAACCGCTCCATGAGTATCGGTAACACCTCCTCAAGCCTGACGACAGGTGGCATTTTCTTCGATGAGTTGGGGGGGAGCGGTCATAAGGACGTCTCACGCTTTTCTAGAATCTGTTTGCGTCGTTTCCCCTTGATCGTTCACCTACACCTGATGGGACATCATCCGCACTGTCCCGGAACAGGGGCGGCCATTGTTCTGCTGGAACTCCGTAGTAACATCCATACCTCCATCATCGCCTATGTCTGGCTGCTCCTCTCGCAGGGGTCGTTCGCTACATCTCTCGCCAGGTGTGTAAAATGGTCGAAATATATGCCTTTATAAGGAAAACAGGCAGAAGGCTCCCCGCTTTAGTGGGGGATGAATGCCGTCTACCGGATGTGTTAATTAAGCGTATAACCGACATAAGACGAAGAAGGAAAGTGTGTAATCGTTGAAAATCGGATAGGGTTCGCTGGATCATGAGCACCCCGGAAAAACTCAGCCCTCTGGCGCGGCACATCATCTTTGTGCAGACGCAGATAATCCACAAAAGCGATCTACCGGAGGATCAGGGTGCCGCAGGGGTTGTAAGGGACTACGGGGTATTCGGTTCGATTGGTTTTTTCTTAGAGTACGAAGCAAAGTTTGACACTCTGGCCGACTCGGTGAAACGCGTAGCATGGATACTTCATGCAATAGCGATCCGGCACCCTTTCCAGAACGGAAATAAGCGCACCGCCTTTGTTGTCGCGGATGCTATTCTTCGAGAAGAGTGGGGTTTTCGTATCGGTGCCTCACAGGGAGAGAAAGGGAACTTCCTGATCGAAGTTGCAGATTATCGGCACGATGTTGATGACGTTGAAGGGTGGATCTGGAAATATCTTGAAAAAGATGATGATATCTAACGTTTCGCCATTATCTCAAGGGCTTCACGGTTCTCTTCGATAGAGTCGGCGATTGCCTTCCGCTCGGATTGCGTAAGAGCGTCATCCATAAATGCACCCCTCCGCCGCTGCACAGCAGGGAGATTATAGGGAGTTGCATCACTGTTCGTGCCGGGGGCCACCACTATCATCAACCTGGTATCGTTTACTGCGTATTCAGTATGAGTGTCAGTATATATTGATGTTGCACATTTCAGAACCCGCGAACTACCGTCCGTCCTCCTGTTCTGGCGTGACCTGAATCCGGACCTTCGCAAGCAACATGCGTCGGGAACTCTCCTGCCGGTGATCGTACCGATCGCCGGCGCGCTCCGGCATAACGGCCGGCCGGGGGATTCGCGATCCAGGCAAAGGGACGCCACCCCCCGGCGGGCGCAGGGGATCTTTTCGCTCATGCCTTATAGCGATAAAAAATTCCGCCTGTTTTGGTGAATAACAGTGGGCCCGGAGGGATTCGAACCCACGACCGCCCGGTTATGAGCCGGGCGCTCTGACCGGACTAAGCTACGGGCCCCAAAACAACTGCTGAAGTGTCAGGGATGTGGAATCAGCAAGCATTGCTGCGGTTTCCCGAACCCCTGAGAACCCCGGTGCATATAAATATCTCCCTTTTACGATAAATACGTTGTGCGGGCCGCTGATCGGCCCCTGCGCCGGGTTATACCACCTTCGTGCCCGGGTCGGCATCCCGGATGACCCCGAGGACCTCCCGCTTCTTCTCACCCAGGAGGCCCCTCGTGTCCGCTTCGAGATTCAGCCGCACCACCGGCTCGGTGTGGGAGCGGCGGATGTTGAACCACCAGTCCGGATAGCCCACTGTCAGCCCGTCCAGGCGGTCGATCTCCGCGTCCCGGTAGCGCGCCGCGAGCGCCGTCAGCACCAGATCGGGGTCGCTCACCGTCAGGTTGATCTCCCCGGTCGTGGGGTAGTGGTCCAGCGGCCGGATGAGTTCGGAGAGCGGCCGGCCCCGGGCGGCGATGAGGTTTAAGACCTGGATCATCGTGAGGATGCCGTTATCCGTAAACCCCATATCCCGGTAGTAGTAGTGCCCGGAGAGTTCTCCGGCGAATAACGCATCCTCCTCCCGCATCCGGGCCTTGATGAAGGCGTGGCCCACCCGGGACCGGACACCTCGCCCTCCCCCCCGGGCGATCGCCTGCGGAACGGCCCGGCTCGACCGGAGGTCGTAGAGGACGGTCGCCCCCGGGTTCCCTTCGAGCAGAAACCCCGCGATGAGCCCGGTCACCAGGTCCTCCCTGACCCGCTCGCCCCGCTCGTCGATGAGCCCGCACCGGTCGGCATCTCCGTCGAACGCGACCCCGATATCCGCGCCCTCCGCCACAACCCGGTCCTGGAGTTCCCGGGTGGTCTCGGGGTCGAGCGGGTTTGCGTGATGGTGGGGGAACCGCCCGTCGGGCTCGATATACATCGGCACCAGCCGCCATGCCGGAACCCGCTCAAAGAGCCGGGGCACCTCCGGCCCGGCCATACCGTTCCCCGCGTCCACGACAACCGTGAGCGGTCTCGGGTTCCGGACGAACCCAGCCACCTTCCCGATGTAGGCGTCGAGCATATCGACCTTATGGCAGGACCCGGCGGCGCGGGCTACCGGCTTCTCCCCGACCATCGCCTCGAGGAGCGGCAACCCCCGGTCGCCGGAGAGGGGGACCGCGTCCTTGCGGGCAAGTTTGAGCCCGTTCATATCCTCCGGGAGGTGGGAGGCCGTCACCATCGCCCCACCGTCGAACCCTCCGGCGATGATGGCGTAGTTGAGGAGCGGCGTGCTCACCTCTCCGGCGTCAGCGACATCCGCCCCGGCCGCTATCGCGCCGTCTGCAAACGCACCTGCGAGCGACGCCGCAGAGAGGCGCATGTCCCGCCCGACGACGATCCGCTCCGCCCCGAGGAGCCGGACGAACGCGTTCCCGATCCTCTCTGCCGTCGCCTCGTCGAGTTCGTCCGGGTAGCGCCCCCGGATATCGTATGCCTTGAAGATGCCCGCCATGCTCACGCCCCTCCCCGGAGCGGCGACATCTCCCGCAGTCGGGCTATAATGCCGGGGAGGGCCGCGAGGACGTAATCGACGTCGGCGTCGGTGTTCCCCGGCCCGAGGGTGAGCCGGAGCGAGCCGTGGGCGTGCTCGGGCGGGAGGCCGCAGGCGGTCAGGACGTGCGAGGGCTCAAGCGACGCCGAGGTGCAGGCGCTCCCTGTCGAGGCGGCAATCCCGAGGGCGTCGAGCGAGAGGAGGATCGACTCCCCCTCGACATAGCGGAACGCGACGTTGACATTGTTCGGGAGCCGCTCGATCGGGTGGCCGTTCAACCGGGTGTCGGGGATCGTCTCCAGGATGCCCCGGATCAACCGGTCCCGCATCGCGGCGACCCGGGCGGCGTTCCGGGGCATCTCAGCAACCGCAAGGTTGATCGCCCTGCCCAGCCCCACGATGCCGGGCACGTTCTCGGTCCCGGCCCGCCGTCCCCGCTCCTGCGCCCCGCCGTCCATGAACGTCCCGATCCGGGTTCCCCGCCGGACGTAGAGCGCCCCCGTCCCCTTCGGGCCGCCGAACTTGTGGGCCGAGAGCGCGAGGAGGTCGGCCCCCATGGCATCCACACCCACCGAAAAGGCCCCGATCGCCTGGACAGCGTCGGTGTGGAATGGGACATTGTGGTCGTGCGCGATGCGGCCGATCTCCGCGACCGGCTGGATCGACCCGATCTCGTTGTTCGCGGCCATCACCGAGACGAGGATGGTCTCATCGGTGATCGCGTCCTCGACGTCGCCCGGCTCGACCCGGCCGAACTCGTCGACCGGGAGATAGGTGACCCGGTAGCCCTGCTTCTCGAGGGCCCGGCAGGGGTGGAGGACGGCGTGGTGCTCGATCGCGGAGGTGATGATATGGTCCCCCTTCTTCCTGCTCGCCGCCGCCACCCCCTTGACCGCCCAGTTGTCGGCCTCCGTGCCCCCCGAGGTGAAGTAGACCTCTTCGGGGCTCGCGCCGATGGCCGCCGCCACCCGTCCCCGTGCCTCCTCCACTGCCTCCTTCGCCTCACGAGCGAGGGCGTAGAGCGAGGAGGGGTTCCCGAACCACTCCGAGAAGTACGGCAGCATCACCTCGACGACCTCCGGCCGCACCGGCGTCGTCGCCGCATGGTCCATGTAGACCGAACGTCTCTGCTCCATCCCGGTCACTTCGGCGTCATTGGCTGGAACCCGCGCATCGTCTCCGCCATCTCCCCAAGCCGCCGGTCCACGAGATAGTTCACGGTCCCCTCCTCGTAGGTCCCATCCTCCCGCCGCCTGCCCGCCGGGACGCCCGTGAGGACCTCGATCCCCTCATCGATCGTCCGCACCGGGTAGATCCGGAACTTCCCGGCCTTCGCGGCCTCGACGACCTCTTCCTTGAGCATAAGGTTCTGGACGTTGCTTGCCGGTATCAGGGCTCCCTGGTTGCCGTTGAGCCCCTTCGCCTTGCAGACCTCGTAGAATCCCTCCAGTTTCTCGTTCACGCCCCCGATCGCCTGGACCTCGCCCTTCTGGTTCACCGAACCCGTGACGGCGAGATACTGTTTCAGGGGGAGGCCCGAGAGCGCCGAGAGGAGGGCGTAGAGTTCGGTGCTCGACGCGGAATCGCCCTCGATCCCCTCGTAACTCTGCTCGAAGACGAGCCTGGCCGAGAGGGCGAGCGGCTTATCCCGCGCGTAGTTGTTGTTGAGGTAGCCGTTGATGATCAGGACGCCCTTCGTGTGGATCGGCCCCCCGAGCGCCGCTTCCCGCTCGATATCCATGATCCCTTCGCGGCCGACCCCGATGCTCGCGGTCACCTTCGACGGCCGGCCGAAGGCGAAGTCCCCGAGGCCGATGACCGAGAGGCCGTTCACCTGGCCGACCTTCTCACCATCGGTCTCGATGAGGAAGATCCCCCGCCGGATGTACTCCTCGATCTTCTGCTGGATCAGGTTCGAGCGGTAGATCTTCTCCTCGATCGCCTTCGTGACATGCTTCTTCTCGACCTGCTCCGCCCCGTCCTCTGCGGCGTAGAAGTTTGCCTCCCGGATGAGGTCTGCGATGGCGGCGAACCGGGTGGAGAGTTTCTGCTTGTCCTCGGCGAGGCGCGAGCCATACTCGATCACCCGGGCGATCGCCTCCCGGTCCAGGTGCCGGATCTTCTCCTCCCGGACGAGGTTGCACATGAAGTCGGCGTACTTCCCGGCGTTCTCGTCGTTTCTCTCCATGACGATATCGAAATCGGCCTTGACCTTGAAGAGCTCCTTGAAGTCGGGGTCCATCCGGTAGAGGAGCTGGTAGAGCATCGGTGTCCCGATGAGGGTCACCTTGATGTCGAGGGGGACAGCCTCGGGCTTGATCGTCTTTGCCGTGATGAACCCCATCCGTTCTCCCGGCTCCTCGATGACGGCTTCCCCGGTCTTCAAGGCTGTCTTGAGCCCGTCCCAGGAGAAGGGGTTCCGAAGGAGGTCCTCGACGGTGAGGACGATGTAGCCGCCGTTGGCCTTATGCAGCGAGCCCGGCCGGATCATCGTGAAGTCAGTCGTGAAGATGCCGAACTGGACCTCCCTCTCGATCTTCCCGAGGAGGTTCTGGAAGGTGGGGTTCTGCTCGACGATCACCGGCGCTCCCCCGGTATCGGCGTTGTCGACGACGACGTTCACGTCATACTTCCGGAATGGGAGTTCCCGGATGAAGGCCTGGAACTGGGGCGGGGCGCCCGGCTGCTCGGGGATCCCGAGGAAGGCCTGGAGGTTCTCGAGGATGTCGTTCTGGACGGCATCGATGTAGACCGGGACCTCCGGAATGTCGGCGTAGTTCTCCTTGAGTTCGGCGACGAGGTTTCCTATCGCGTAGAGGGAGATCTCGTGGTTCAGGTTCGTGACCCCCTCAGCCCCCTGCCGCTCGATCTCCTGCACCTGCCGGAGGGTGCTCCGGAGTTCGGCGTTGAGGGCGTCGCGCCGCCGCTGGACCTCCGCCCGCACCTCATCGGGGAGGGTGATGAACTCCTCCTCGGGGACCGGCTTCCCGTTGATGATCGGGATGGTCAGGAGGCCGATGGGGCTCATCTGGATGGTGAACCCCGCCTCCTGGGCGCGCTGGTTGATCCGGGCTATGAGTTCGGTTCTCTTTCCCTGGAGCGACTGGAGGGTCTCGTCCCGGCGTTTGGCATACTCCTCGCTCTCGAATGCCCGGGGAAGCGCCCGGCGGGCCTCCTCGATGAACCGTTTCATATCCTCCCTGAACCCGGGCCCCCTCCCCCCCGGGAGGGCGATGGCGTTGGGTTCGTACTGGTTCTCGAAGTTGTGGACGTAGACCCAGTCGCTTGCCCGGGGCTTGGCCTTCGCGAGCTCGTCGAGGAAGCTCCGGACGGCGGTCATCCGCCCGGTTCCTTGAGCGCCCGCGGTGTAGACGTTGAACCCGGGCTCCCGGATCTCAAGGCCGAACCGCAACGCCCGGAGCGCCCGTTCCTGGCCGATGATCTCCTCGAGCGGCCGCATCTCTTCGGTGCTGGCGCACTCTACCTTTCCCGGCTCGTATATGTTCCGGTACTCTCCGATATCCAAAGGCTGAACCATCAGTCTCACCACAGTTCCTGGTCGCAGGATGCCTGCGACCTTTAAAAAGATTCCCCGGCCCCGGACCGGATGGTACGATAGGCGGTTTTACTTCCTTTCGCGCTTATGTGTAGTATGTTTATACGCGGTTCCACATGGGACCGCAAGGATCGGTGAGACCATGAGGATTGCGATTGCGCAGGACGGAAACCAGGTGTCCGGGCACTTTGGGCACTGTGAAGGGTATGCTATATTTGACGTGGAGGAGTCGATTATCTACCGGAAGGACGACCTCCCGAACCCCGGCCACGAACCCGGGCGGCTCCCGGTCTTCCTCGCGGAGCACGGGGTCAACCTGATCATTGCCGGCGGGATGGGGCCCCGGGCCATCGACCTCTTCCACGGGAACGGCATCGAGGTGCTCCTCGGCATCAGCGGGAACGTGGATTATATCGCGCAGGACTACATCGCCGGCCGCCTCTCGCCGGGAGAGAGTTCCTGCCATCACGAAGATGGCGGCGAGTGCGGCGGGAGCCACTGACGCGGGAGTGGCATCATCCATAGTATTATGCTCATATGGGTAATAATTCCCATGAGGTAGTAGTATGATTGTATGCATCACAGCACGTGCAGCAGGCACGGACGCCCCGGTCGAGCAGCGGTTCGGCCGGGCACCTTACTTTGTCTTCGTCGATACGGAGACAGGAAAGTCTGAATCGGTTGCAAACCCCCTCATTGACGCTGCCGGCGGGGTCGGGCCCCGGGCGGTCCAGGTGCTCGCGGAGCGTGGCGCGACCGTGCTCGTCACCGGTCAGGTCGGCGGGAACGCCGCCCGGGCAATTGAGGCGGGCGGGATCAAGGCTTACGCCTACCGCGGGAGCGGCAGCGCGGCCGACGCCCTCGCGGAATATACCGCCGGGGACCTGCAGCCGTTATGAAGATCGCAATTGCCAGCGGCAAAGGCGGCACCGGGAAGAGCACGGTGGCGGCGAACCTCGCCTGCACGCTCTCCCGCTCCCGCGAGGTGGCACTCGTTGACTGCGACGTCGAGGAGCCGAATCTCCACCTCTTCTTCCCGGCCCCGGCGACGGACGTGCCGGTGACAAACCTGGTCCCGGAGATCGACGCCGAGCGCTGCACCCTCTGCGGGGAGTGCGGGAAGTTCTGCCGTTTCGGGGCGCTTGCGGTGCTGAAGGACAGTGTCCTTGTCTTCCCGCACCTCTGCCACTCCTGCGGGGGCTGCGTCCTCGTCTGCCCGCAGGGGGCTGTCCGGGAAGTCCCGCGGACCATCGGCCGGGTCGCCTGCTCCCGTCCGCTGTCCCGCCTCACGCTGATCAGCGGGGTCCTGAACGAGGGGGAGGTGCAGGCCCCGGCGGTCATCAAGGTGGCGAAGGCGCTCGCGGAAGGGCACCCCCTCATCCTCTACGATGCCTCCCCGGGGATCGCCTGCCCGGTGATCGAGACCCTCGAGGGGAGCGATGCCTGCGTTCTGGTCACGGAGTCGACGCCGTTCGGGCTGCACGATCTCCGCCTCGCGGCCGAGGTGGCGGAGAGGGTCGGCATCAGTGCCGGCGTCGTGATCAACCGGAGCGACGGAGAGGACGCGGCGACGATCGGGTTCTGCCGGGAGCATGGGCTTCCCATCCTCATGACCATACCGTTCTCCCGGGAGATCGCCGCCGTCCAGAACCGGGGCGGGCTCGTATGCCGCGACCTCCCCGGGTGGGAGGAGCGGTTCGCCGGTCTCTTTCGTGCGGTTCTGGACCTCCCGGGGGTGAGGGCGTGATCCGGCTCGCGGTCGTGAGCGGCAAGGGCGGCACGGGAAAGACGATGATGGCGGCGGCGCTTGCCGATATCAGCGCTGTGCCGCAGGTCCTTGTCGACTGCGACGTGGACGCCGCGAACCTGGAACTCCTCTTCAAGCCCCGGCGGCTCACCACGGAGGAGTTCCGGGGGCTTGAGGCGGCCCGGATCGATCCAGAACGGTGCCGCGACTGCGGGATCTGTGCGGACCACTGCCGGTTCGGGGCAATCGTGCGCCGGGACGATGCCTGGACGGTGGATCTCCTGCACTGTGAGGACTGCGGTGTCTGTGCCTACGTCTGCCCGATGGGGGCGGTCCGGCTGGAACCGCGTGTCTGCGGCGAAATCTCCACATCGGCAACCGGCCGCGGGAACCTCGCCCACGCCCGGCTCTTCCCGGGCTCGGGGAACTCGGGGCTGCTCGTCACCGAGGTGAAGAAGCGGGCCATGAACCTTGCGGGCGACGCGGATCTGCTGCTCGCCGACGGTCCGCCGGGGATCGGGTGCCCGCTGATCGCGACGGTCAGCGGTATGGACGCGGTCCTCATCGTGACTGAGCCGGGGGTCTCGGCGCTCCACGATCTCGGAAGATTGGTGACGGTCTGCCGCCGGTTCGGCGTCCGGATCTTCGTCGCGATCAACCGTTTCGACCTCGCGGAGGATATCTGTGAACGGATCGAGGACTACTGCGGGAAAGAGGGCCTCACCGTGGTCGGGAAGATTCCATTCGATCCCGGGGTTATCGAAGCGGTCCGGAACGGCCGTCCCGTGACCCGGCGCGACTCCCCGGCGGCCGGGGCTCTCCGGACGCTCCGGGATACCCTCTTCGCCGAACTCGGGCTCCGGTGAGCCCGCCACCCGGGGTGATTCCGATGCCCCGGGCTCTTCTCTGCACCACTGATCTGTGAAGACGGAGCGTTACCGGATGTGCGGTAGAAGGGTGTCGTGACTCTCCGGTCTCAGCCGGAGATTCACTTGCTAACGTTTCGCGAAAAAGAAAAATGTATTGGTTTAGAACCGGGGTTTTCTGTGCTTCGGGAGGCAGTCCTGGCAATACACAGGTCTGCCCTCGGTCGGCTTGAAGGGGACTTCGCACTCTTTCCCACAGTCTGAACAAACGGTCTTCGTCATTTCACGGGGGCCGCCGAAGTTCCTCGGTCCACCGAAATTTCTGTTGCCTCTGTTATAATCCATTGGATTGCTCATGCAGATAGAACACTGCCTGTAGAGTTATGAGTGTATAGTATATAAGGTACTTCACAGGTCCGTGGAGGGCTCTGCGGGGCTATCAAACGCAGGGTGAAAGAGGTACACGGGGATTCTGCAGTCGCCCCTCCATGGCCCCCTCTTCTTTTTGGCGATACAATCATCGCGGGCTTTTTCGGGTCTGGAACCCAACATATGGGGAGATGAAGACCCAGATCGAAGAGGCCCGGGAGGGGACCATCACCCCCCGGATGGAAGCGGTCGCAGCGGCCGAAGGGATCGAGGCCGAAGACCTCCGCTACTCCGTCGCCGCCGGCGAAGCCGTTATTATGACACGAGGATCATGCTCGGTCGGCATCGGCCGCGGGCTGCGGACAAAGGTCAACGTCAACCTCGGGACCTCGACCTCCCGGGTTCGCCCCGCTGAGGAGGTCGAGAAGGCCCGGATCGCCGGGCTGCACGGCGCGGACACCATCACCGACCTCTCCACCGGGGGCGATATCACGGCGATCCGGCGGGCGATCTCTGCCGCCACCACCCTCCCGATCACCACGGTGCCGGTCTACCAGGCCGCCGCCGAGATCGGCGTCGAGAGCATGACCGCAGCGGATATCCTTGCCACCGTACGGCGTCAGGCAGAGGAGGGGGTCTCCTCGTTCGTCCTCCACGCCGTCAGCAGGGAGATGATCGACGCCGCCTGGGACGGGGAGCGGATTATGGGCGTTGTCTCGAAGGGAGGGTCGATCACCGCTGCCTACATGCTCACCCACGACGCCGAGAACCCCTTCGTCGAACACTTCGATGAGATCCTCGCCATCCTCCGGGAGCACGATATCGTCCTCTCCCTGGGCAACACGATGCGGAGCGGGTGTATCCACGACGAGATGGACGAGGCCCAGAAGGGCGAGATGCGCTGGAACGCACGGCTTGCCGCCTACGCCCATGAACACGGTGTCCAGACGATCGTCGAGGGGCTCGGCGGCCATGTCAGGGCCGACCGGATCCCCGTCTACCTCCGGCGTTACCGGGAGCACTCCCCCGCGCCGCTCTTTGTCGCCGGCCCCCTCCCCACCGACACCGCCGTCGGCTACGACCACATCGCCGGGTGCGTCGGCGCAAGCATCGCAAGCGGCGCAGGCGCCGATTACCTCTGCTACCTCACCCCGGCCGAACACCTCGGTCTCCCGACCCCCGACCAGGTCAGGGAGGGGCTCATCGCGTTTAAGATCGCGGCCCACATCGGCGACTCGATCAAGTACGGCATGGACGACGAGGACCTCGCCCTCGCCCGGTTCCGCTCGCGCCTCGACTGGGACGGGCAGGTCGCCCATGCCATCGATCCGGAGACTGCACGGGCTCTCGCCCCTGAACCAGGGCCGTGCACGATGTGCGGGGACTTCTGTGCGGTCGCCCTGATGAAGCGGCTCAGGGAGGAGAGGTGAGGGGAACATCCCCGGATCTCATACTACAGCCGGATAACGAGTTCCACGTTGAATGCCGGGGCCGGTGGAGGCAGGCCCCGGAAGCGCGGTGGCCATTAGCGTTGCCTGCCGCTTGCGACCGGAGTTAACCTTCTGTTTCTCTGCCCGCGAGGGTTGCGCGAAGACTGGACTGGAGGTCGGGAAGCTGCCGGGTGATGATGAACCAGACCGTCTCGAGGTCGACACCGAAATAGTGGTGAATGACAATATTTCTGACCCCCACAATTTTCCTCCAGGGGATTCCGGGGTACCTCTCCCGAACCGGCCCGGGAACCTGTCCGCATGCCTCCCCGATGATCTCAAGGTTACGTATCACCGCATCGATGGTCTTTTGGTCCCGGAAGAAGTCCTCCTTTGAGTATCCTCTGGTATATTCCCTGATGCGGCCGATGGCCTCCAGAATATCTTCAAAGAGGAGGGTTTCATCGCGCTTAGACATACACCGCGTCCTCCTCGATGGCACGGAAAAGCCCCGGTCGCCGGGCGACCCCTCCCTTCAGGGCGAGGTCCACGGAGACGCCGAGCATCCTTTCCAGGTCCTCTTTGAGGTCCACGACATCCCACCCGAGGGGTCTGTCGAGGTCGACCAGGATGTCCAGATCACTCTCCGGACCCTGCTCGTTTCGCGCATAGGAACCAAAGATGCCGATCTCGCGGACATGATACCTTTGCTCAAGGTAGGGCTTTGCCTTCCTCAAAGCGTCAATGATTGACCGCACGGTCCAGTGCGGGGGGATATCCTCGGGCCTTCGCGGCACTTCCAAACGCCTCCTTTGAATGGTATGTGGGTGGAAGAATTGTTTATTGGTTTCCCCACGCTGTGTCTGTGAGGGATCCCCCAAGGTTTATGGATCTGCAGGCGATTCTCTGGACCGGTGAATGATGATGAACATCTCCCGGCTGAAGTACAGGGTCGAGGTCCTCGGCGACCACGACGAGATCAAGCGCTACGGGCCGTTCAACGAGCAGAAAGCACGGGAATTCTTCGAGGTCGAGGAGAGCCTCGGCGGGACCGCCCGGATTACACGGCTGGAGGAGGGGATCCGGGAGACGTGGAAGGTTATCGCTGAATGCGGGAACTGTGATAGTTACGAGAGAGGGCTTCATGAAGAGAAAAGAGTGGAGTTACAGGTGCAATGATAGGTCTTCACCCGGTATCTCGCGGCCTCATCCCGGCGGCCGCAAAGACCTCCTCCACCCCCACCCGGTCCATCAACTCCCCGAGCCTCTCGCCCGGCTGTGCGTTCTCCCGGAAGTAGTCGAGCAGCCTCCCGACGATCTCGAGGGCCGCCTCCACCGGGACCATCTCTTCGGCCTCGACGCCGGCCCGGACGACCCGGCCCGACCTCCCGCCGACGGAGAAGCGCAGCCCCTCCGCCGCGACGCCGATCGCCTCCGTGGGACAGACCGCAATACAGTCGCCGCAGCCGACACAGTCTTCTTCAGAGAAGAAGACCTCGCCGTCGGTAACCCGGGCCGCACCCTCCCGGCAGACCTTCTCGCACGCGCCGCAGGTGTTGCATTCTCCGGCCCCGAACGCGGGGAACCTCCTTCCCATGATCCCGATGTCGTTCGCCTGGACCCTTGCGCAGTTGTTCGGGCATCCCGCGATCGAGATCTTGAGTTTCCTCGGGAGAACGCATCCGCCGTGCCGCTCCTCGATGGCCCGGGCGAGCCCCTGCGTGTCGCAGCACCCGTGCCTGCAGACCGTGCCCTTGCAGGCCACGACCGACCGGAGCGTGGCCCCGGTGCTCCCGGGCTCGATCCCCGCCTCCCGGAGCCTTTCCGCGACTTCCTCAGCGTCCCTGCGGTCGACGAAGGGGATCTCCACGTTGAGCCGGGCCGTCATGGCGACCTCTCCGTTCCCGAACTCCTCTGCAATCCGGGCCACCGCCGCCATCTGCGATGCGGTCATCACGCCGGCGGGTATCCTCCCCCGCATGGCGACCTTTCCCTTCTCCCGGAGGCGGATGACCCCCTGTTTTTTGCTCTTCTTGCCGTCGGTCATGTGGTTCCTGCCTTAGAATATGGCAAGAATCGGTGTTAAACCACCCGCCGACCGGGGCCTGGGAGAGATCACAAACCGCATATACCCTCCCCTCGATATCTGGGTGTGGACCTCATCCTGCAGGCATCCTATCTCCTCTTCTGGGCCGGTCTCCTGAAAGGCCTCCAGCTGGCCCTCTGGCCACGCCTCCGCCCCGCGCTCGGGGACTACGCCTACCCTGCGGCCTACCCGGTCTCCCTCCTCCTCTTCGCCCTCGCAACGTGGTACTGCGGCCTCCTCCGTATCCCGGTCGCCCTCGCCCTTCTCCTCTTTGTCGCCCTCGGAGCGTGGGGCCTCCGGCGGGGCGAATACCGGGCACGGGAACTCCGGGGCTTGCTCGCCTGGGACGCGATCTTCCTGATTGGGTTTTTATTCGCGCTCTCCGTCCGGTTCACGGACCCGGTCATAGGCTACTTCAGCGAGCAGTACATGAACCACGCCTTCCTCGCGAGCGTCATGCGGGAGCCCGTGGTCCCGCCGCTCGACCCCTGGTTCGCGGGCGGGCACCTTACCGTCTACTACTACCTCGGCCACTGGCTGATGGGCTGCCTCGGGATCGTCACCGGCGTCCCGTCGGAGGTGGCGTTCAACCTGATCCCGGCCACAGTCTACGGGACTTCGTTCGTGATGCTCTACGCTCTAGGAAGCCTGCTCCTGCGACGGCTGCGGTGGGTGGTGCTCGCGGTCCTCCTCCTCGTCCCGCCGTCGGTCCCCTGGTTTCTCGCCACCGGCTGGAATCTCTATGGGGCATTCCAGGAGACCAACTGGATCATCCCCGGCGCCCGGTTCGAGTTCCCGGTCTTCTCCCTCTTCCTCGGGAACGCCCATGCCTTCGAGATGGCCGCGTTCAACCAGTTCCTCCTCATCTTCCTCCTCGGGTTTGCGTGGTTGCGGTGGGGCGGGCTTGATGCCCGGGGGCGGCGGGGGCTTGCCCTCCTGATCGGCCTCTCCATCGGATCGATGCCGCCCTTGAGTTCCTGGGACGCTCTTGTCTACGGGCCGGTCGTCGCCGTCTTCCTCATCCTCCTGTGGGCCCGGGAGCGGGAGAGCGTTTCCCGGACGGCCGTCGTGGCGGTCCCCGCAGTCGCCTTCCTCATCTACCTCCCCTACTACCTCCTCCTCCAACCTGCGGGCGTGGGCGGGATCGGCTGGGGGTTTCCCCCCACCGACCCCCTCGTGTTCCTCGCGATCTGGGGCGGGTTCCTCGCGGTCGTCTACGCTGCCGTCGCCCGGGATATCCGAAAATCGCCGGTTTATCTCGCCGTTGCCCTCCCGTTCCTCGCCACCGGCTACGTCGTCCTCGGGGTCGTCGCGGTGCCGCTCGTGTATCTCCTCCGGAGGAATCACTCGTTCCCGGACCTCCTCTGCGTCGCCGGGCTCGCGGTGCTCGCCTTCTGCGACCTCTTCTACCTCCGGGAGATGCTCGGGGGAGATTACAGCCGGTTCAACACCATCTTCAAGTTCTACTTCGACGCCTGGGTCCTCCTCGGCACCGGCTCCCTCCTCCTCGCCGGGGGGTGGTTTGCCGCCCGGCGCCCGGTCCTCCCGGCGACTCTCCGGCGGGGAGCCGCGGTCGTCGCGGTGGCCGCTCTCCTCGCCGCCCCGTTCGCCCTCAACATCGACATCGGCCGGGGCCTCCTCGGCATCGATTACCCGGAGGCGGGCTACAACACCCTGGACGGCCTCGCCTATCTCGACGCCTCGCGACCGGGGGAGGCCGCAGCGATCGACTACCTCCGGACGCTTGGGGGCGACCACCGGATCGTGGAAGCGGAGAACGGCGATTACGGCTACTATTCACGGGTATCGACGTTCACCGGCATCCCCACAATCCTCGGGCAGATCAGCCACGAACTGACGTGGCGGGGAAACGGCGCGTGGTATACCGCCCGCCCGGCGGATATCCGGGCGATCTATGAGCGTCCGAATGAAACCATCGCGCTCATGGCGAAGTATAACGCGACTCTCCTCTACGTCGGCAAGCCCGAGCGTGAGCGCTATGACGTCCGGCTGCCGGACCAGGGTCTTCTCCTGGTCTACGACGAAGGCGGTGTCCAGGTCTACGAGCGGCCAACCGGGGGTTGACGGCTCTCCGGCCGGGTAACCATTATATACCCTGGGCCCCGGGTGGGGCTCATGGCGCAAGCAACCGTAACCATGGCATCCTCCCTGGTGAACGCCACCGCGGGGGTGCAGACGTGAGCCCGAAGGTGACCACGGCTCCACCGCCCCACGCCGCCGCTGGCCGGAGCGTGACCGTCGAGATCGCGGCCGAGAACATGGCCTTCGACACGAGCACGATCACCGTTCCGGCGGGTGCGGAGGTGACCATGAACTTCGACAACCGGGATGACGGCATCCCGCACAATGTCGCGGTCTACACGGACTCCTCCGCGGCGAAAGAGATCTTCGTGGGCGATATCATCACCGGCCCGGAACGGGCGACTTACACCTTCACGGCGCCCGAGACCCCCGGGACCTACTTCTTCCGGTGCGACGTCCATCCCTCGATGAACGGGGCGTTCGTCGTGCAGTAGAGGGGGATTGATCCCCTTCCTTTAGAGGGCGGCGGCCGCTATGATCGCTACGGCGTAGACGACCACGGTCGCATGGATGAGCGGGAGCGCCCGCATCGCGGCACCCGGGCTCTTCCCCCGGAGGATGATGTAGTTTGCCAGCCCGAGGAGGATGAGTCCCACGGCGAACCCGGCTATGGCGACGGGGCCGAGGGTGAGGGCGAAGACGAACGCCGTCACGGCGTGGACGGCCGAGAAGCCGAGGGTCCAGGCGGCCGCCCCCTCCATTCCGTAGAGGACCGGGACCGTCGCCATTCCCCGGGCGCGGTCGTTTGCGATATCGGCTATGTCGTTTGCCGCGAGATGCGCGAGCGTCCAGGGGTAGAAGAAGAGGAAGAAGAGGAGGGCGGTCGCGTCGGGGCTGCCGTGGACGAGGTAGCCGGCGACGGGGAAGAGGGCGAAATCCGTCCGCCCAATCACCTGGGCGAGCGGGAGGGTCTGGCGTCGCTTCTTCGTCTGGTAGAAGTACTCGACCAGGTATGAGTAGCCCATGATGCCGAGGACGTAGAGGTTGTGGGGGGCGGGGAGGGTCGCGGCGAGCGCGGCCGCGGACCCGGCGAGGGCGATGAAGACCGCGAAGGCCGCCCGGGGAGAGATCCTCCCCTCCGGTATCGGCCGCCCCGCAACCGGCCGCCAGTAGCGGGTGAGCGACCCGTTGATGTCCCGCCGGTCATACTCCCGGTCGACGTAGTCGTTTAAGACGAGCCCGGCCTCGAACCCGAGGAGGCCGATGAGCGCGGCCCGACCGATGAGTTCCCACGAGAACCCGCCGTAGTTCTCAAACGCGAGGGCGAGCCCCGAGCAGAAGAGGAGGGGCCAGACGAAGAAGAAGTGGGCGCGGGTCAGGTCGGCGAGCGCGGCAAGGGTCTCTCTCATGGTGGTATGTGACGGGTTATACGGCCGTGCTCAAAAAACCGCTGTAAGGTCTCGGGCGATCGGGTTTCACCCGGACTCCTTATGTGTCCCAGGGACCCCTCCCCACCCCCCCGGGGGAGGTCAACGGTATGAAGAAATACTGGCTGGTTATTACGGCGGTCCTCGCGGCCTGCTGCATCGGGCTTGTCTCCGCCCAGGCCGAAGGGGGGACGAACGAGACCGCTAACGCCTCGATCACGGTGACGGACCAGATGGTCGCGGGCGACGGGGTCGTCGGGAACGTCACGGTCGATGAGGCTGTGAGCAACGGCACCGGGTGGCTCGTCATCCACAACAATCTCTTCGGGCATCCCGGAGGGGTCATCGGGTATGCGCCGGTAGAGTCCGGGGTGAACACGGATGTCACAGTGACCATCCACACGTTCGTCGCCACCGATACCCTCTTTGCGGTCCTGCACCACGACGCCGGGAAGGAGGGTGTCTTCGAGTACCCCATCCCCGACGTCGAGCAGAGGGTGGGGGGTGAGATCGTGATCGTGCCCTTCAACGCCACAGCGGAGAACGCCACCCTGCTGAACCTGACGGCGCTCTGTCCGGCGAGCGGCACCAGGTGAGTGGGATGGTTCCCCTGCCGCTCTTTTCCGGAAGATCGGGGCGGGCAGTCCAACGGCAACCTCTTTTGGTCCGGGAGAGAACGGGTACAGTGTGCAGAACCTCAACAGAACAGGCGTGCCCAAACCCGGGGTGTGGCGCACGGGTCCCGGGATATCCGGGCGAGAGGGGTAGGCGGCATGCCCCTCCTGCCGGCCGCGGCTGCGGTCTACCTCCTCGCAAACATCCTCTCGTTCTCTGCCTTCTTCCGCGACAAACGGTCGGCGGAACGGACGGCATGGAGGACCCCAGAGCAGCGGCTCCTCGTCCTCGCGCTCTTCGGGCCGTTCGGGGCGCTGGCTGCGATGCGCGCCTTCCGGCACAAGACGCAGAAGGCGAAGTTCCGGCTCGTCCCCCTCTTCCTCTGCCTGCACATCGGGCTTGCCATAGCGCTCGTTCTGGTTCTCGTATGACCCGCCGGCCGGATCGGGTGCGGGGGTCCTGGAGAAGCCATTGATTTCAGGGGAAAGTTAAAAGCGTTATTTTGCCCCACCATAGACTGTATGGCATACGACTACGGCCCGCCCGCCTGCCCGCTAGAAGAGACCCTCACGGCGATACAGGAGGGCCTCATCCGCGAGTACCGGGCGGAGTGCCTCCCCGCCCACCGGCGGTCGCCCCGGAGGACGAGGAGGCTCCGGCGGATACGAGGGTGGAGCAGGGAGATTGAAGACCTGATCTCGCAGGTCGGCCGGGTGGTGCGCGAGACCCTCCCCCGCATCGAGCGGGATACCGGGCATACCTTCCAGGGGCCGGACGGGCTCCTCCGGATCCTTATGGACACCTCCACGAAACGGCTCTTTCTGGATATTCTTGCCGGGTTCCCGGAAGAATCGCTCCCGGTCCCGGCGAAAGACCTCGGTATGCTCGGGAGGTTCCCGAACGACTCCCGGGCCCTCGCTCTCATCGGCGACGTCACCCTGCGGTTGAAGGTCCTCTCCGGTCCGCATGGAGAGGTGATCGACCTCGCGGCGCTCTCTGACCGGTGGGGCCTCCATGAGAGTCGTCTCGGCCTCGCGTGCCGTCACCGCCCGGCCGGCGAGCCCCTCCTTCGGGAGAAGGAGACCCTCTCCCGGGCTGTCCTCGGCCTCATCTACATCGAGGGGGGCACCGATGCGCTCGGGGGTGCGGTGTCGCTCCTCGGATGCGGGCCGGGTGGAGCAACTGGATAGGAATATATACCGGATCCACCCCTCCGGGAGCAGGAGACTCTCTCATGGGTACCCATGCTCTCGGTGCGTTCATAAGACTCGGGAGGTTCCGCCTCCTCCTCTCGGGTTTCATCCCGTTCACCGCCGGGGCGCTGCTTGCGTTCCTCCTCGGGGCACGGTTCACCCCGGCGCAGTTCTTCCTCGGCTACGCGGCCATGGCGGCGGCGCACCTCTCGGTCCACTACAGCAACGACTACTTCGACGCCGACGCCGACCGGTTCGTCGAGACGACGGCGATATCCGGGGGGAGCGGCGTCCTCGCCACCAACCCGGACCTCAAGCCCGCCGCGTTCTGGGCGGCCGTCGTCCTGATGGCGGTCTCAATCCTCGCCGGCTACGCCTTCGTGGTCATCTACGCCTACCCGGCCGTCTTCCTCGCCTTCGCCGTCGGCGGCAACCTCCTCGGCTGGTTCTACACGGCGCCGCCGCTCCGGCTCGCCTACCGGAACCTCGGGGAGGTCACGAACATGATCACCTTCGGCCTCCTGATGCCGGGGGCGGGCTACTTCGTCGCGATGGGGAGGCTTGACGCCGCCTTCTTCGCGTTCTCTCTCCCGCTCTTCCTCTATGGGCTCGTCTTCATCGTGAGCGTCGAGATCCCGGATAGGGAGGGCGATATCGCGGGTGGGAAGCGGACCCTCATCGTGCGGAGGGGGCGCGTTTATGGGTTCTCGCTCATCGCCCTCGCGGCGGCGCTTGCGACCGCGACACTCCTTCTCTTTGCGGTCACCGGCGTCTTTGCCCCCGTGGACTTCCGGCCGGTGGCGCTGTTCTCGTGTATCCCGCTCGGTATAGCGCTCTGGGGGTTCCTGAACCGCTCCCCGGATCGGGCGCCGGCCCTCCGCTACGCTACCGCGAATATCCTGGGCTACTTTATCTTCCAGGGGCTTGTAGCCGTCTACTTCGCCCTTGCGGCCGCTGCGACCCGATAAAAAAAGAGTTGGGAGATTACTTCCGCATCATGAAGAAGTATCCGGCCGCTATGACGATGACGAGCACAGCGAAGATCGCGATGATCATCATCATGGGCAGCCCTTCAGCGGGCTGATCCCCGGACGGTGTCGTGGGCGTTGTCGTGGTCGTCGTGGTCGCCGTCTCGATCGGGGTGACCGTTGTTACAGGCTCGGTGAAGAGCGCGTAGATGCTGAAGTGGGTTATCCGGATCTCGACGGTCCTCGTGCCCGGGATGACGGTCGTCTGAACGTCCTCCCAGAGGCCGGTCTCCTTGTTGTACCACTTCATCGTGAGCTTGTTGCTGTTGGGGTCGAGAGTCTTCCAGACGTCCTCGGGGATATTGAGCGAGAGCGTGATGCCCGGGCTGAAGGTGGCGCCGTCGGGGCCGGCCTCGTAGGCGTAGCCGGCGAACCGGAAGACCGATCCGGACGGGATGGCCGGGACCGCGTCGCCGGCGAGGGGACTGAGGGAGATCTCGCCAAGCGGTTTGCCGTCGGCATCGAGCGCCTTCACGCCGATCGGGACGAGCAGGCCTCCGATGTTGTCATTGGCGTTCACGATGATGGACTTGAGGACGGTGCCCGAGCTGCCGGTCAGCAAGGTACCGGTCCCGGTGTAGGAGGCGGTGGTGCTGCCGCTGCCGCCGCCACTGCCGCGGTGGTAGTAGGGTGTGGGCGTGGGCGTCACGGCGGGGGTGATCTCGAGCGTGTGCACGCCGTAGGCCTGCATCGTTCCCCTCGCACTCTGCCCTGCCAGGTAGACCTGGTAGGTTCCGGCGTCAAGCCCGGTTGTCGAGACCGTAGCCTGATTCGTATTTGCCACCACGTACTTCCCGCTGTTCGGGCTGACGTAGATATTGCCGATGAGTTTCTGGGTTGCGGGGATGCCGCTATGGGTGATGTTCAGGCGGAGGGTGTCTTTACCGAGCGTCGCTGCATCGATGAACGCGGTGCCCTTGTAAGCAACATTGTTGCGGAGCAGGACCACGCCAAGGCGTTCACAGGGTGTGTCAAACTTTGCGGTGAAGGTTTCGTTCAGCTTCACGCTCGTGGCAGAGATCGAACCCTGGTTGGAGTCCTCAAGGACCACAACCGGCATTGCGGCAAGGAGGCCGATCCGGTCATCGTCCACGGTGATTGCGGCGAGCGCGTAGTCACCGGGTGGGAGCTTGATTTCTTTCAGGCCCTGCGCACCCAATTGGTACCCATTGCCGCCCAGGTCCACCTGGTTCTTATGATGACCAAGGACCCCGGTGACGGAAGTGTCATAAGCGGGGACCGTGATGTTCTCTCCAGAGGAGTTGCCCTGATTGACTTTACCTTTATCATCGATTGTGACCTCTGTCCAGCCACCGTCAATGAAGATGTATGCGGTCTTCTTCACGAGTTCCATGTAGTCGACCGATCTCATGCTGCCCTTTCCGCCTTTTATCAGGTCAGCGATGTAGGACTCATTCGCCTCAGCGAGCACGAGGACGGCTTTCTGTGTGTTTGGAACCTTCACCGTGAAGTCGAGGACCGTGCCGGGTTCGTAGACCCAGGCGTTACGGTAGGTGTCGCTCCCACTAACGGTTATGTTTGCATTTTTGTCCACGGTCACGTAAGTATCGTTGGTGACCTGACCGACGTTTGTAACGTACTTCTGCAGCTGATCCAGGGTGGGGAAGGGTACGTCGCGCCCGTTATGGAGGGTGATGGAACTCACGCCGGTCCGGCTGAGGTCTTTTGCTGCGGTGTAGGTCGTGTCGATGCCGGAGACCTTGCCCATCTTCGTCGAGTTCACCCAGATCATGTAGTTGTTGTAGAGGTGGAACGCGCGCTTGGCGTAGTTACCGGCCTTGTCGTAGGCACGGAACTCGAGGTCGCGGTTTCCGACGTTGATTGTTGTTGTGGCGGTTCCGGTGGTCCTGATGTCCTGCCAAAGTTCTTTCCCGGTTGCCGCGTCCACGAGGGCGACACGGGCAAAGCTTGGGTCGGAATCGGAGACAGCCCAGTTCAGGGTGAGGGTCTCGCCGGCCTCGATGTAGCCATCACCGTCACCGTCGCTGTCGGTGATGGTGAAGGTGTCAATCTTCGGCGCCTTGGTATCGAGCGTGAAGGTCCAGTTCAGGGATTGCGAGTTTCCGTAGTTATCGGTTCCGCTGACCTCCACCCAGTACTCGCCATCGGCGAGGTCACGGGGCAGGGTTCCTTTTGCGCAGCTACCTTCGATGGTGGCACCTAGATCCTTCTCATATGTCGCATTACCGAGACACATGGTGACCGGTCCCAGCATCTCGGTGATGAGTACCGAGGCAGACTCCGGGATTTCATTGATGTAGCTCTCTGGTGCAGGGATCGGGTCCGAGAATCCAGCAGCAACGACGCTGATGGGTGTTGTGGTATTCTTCCCTTCGTTCCCGGCGGCATCGATGGCCGTGACGGTCAGCGTGACGTCATTCTCAACCGGCCAGGTGACCTGCCTATTGAAGGTGTAGTCAGGGGCCGATCCACCGAGCGGAAGGAGATCATACACGACCGCTGCATGGGTCGAATTCTTCAGGGTGGCCTGAGCGGATTTTATCTCACCAGCCTCATGGATCGTCCCGGCAACGTCGAACGTCGACGGGACGCGTCCCTTCGTGTCGAGCGTGATTACCGGGAGCACTTTATCCTCGGTGGTGAAGGTGCCGTTCTGGACGGTTGTATAACTCATGTAGCTGATATCATCACTAACCCCAATCTTCTCCAACTCGAGACCAACCTCCATCCTACTCCCATCGTTCTTCTCTGGCTTAACCGTAAAGGTGATATCCCATAGCCAGGTTCCGGTTGGTATCCTCTTACCACTTGCGAGTGCCAACTTAAATCCGCTTCTCGGATTATTCAACTCATCTGTTCCGAAGACGTTAGACAGATCCTCATTCAGACTAAAGTTGGTAACTTCTGCAACGGATTCATCGTAGTGAACTTTTAGCTGCAGGGCTTTCACCGCCGGATCGTACGAGCCATTGAGGAAGATGAACACATGAGCGTTCTCTCCCCCTTTGACTCCCAGTGCATCGGTTGCAACAAGTGTGCCGCCACTTGCAGCAGCACCTGTCGTAACGACACAGAGCGCAAGTAAAAACGGCAGTATTACACCAGCCGTTATAAGTCTCGACAATTCCATGATTTACCCTCTCATCTCCAATACAATTAACCCTTTCTTTTTAATACCATTACGATAAAGACTGCAGAGAGTGCAAGCAGGGCAGGTAATACTGCCTTCGGCGTGCTCTCTGTCTCTACTCCTCTTTCAGGCGCTCCCTGTGACTCCACCGGGGGTACCTGCGTTGCCATGGTTGTTGTTTCGGTCGTCAGGGCCGGTGTTGTCCCAGTCTCCGTCAACTGCGGCGTCCCTGCAGGTACGGCGGTTTTCGTCGGCAGAGAGACCTGAGTCGACGCAGGCGTGACGCTCCCGCTGCCTAGCGTGTTCCCTGATGTGGAAGACCCTGGCGTGGGGATTGTCCCGCTAAATTCCAGATTGGTGAAGGGAATGGGGTCACCACGGGTATTTCCCAGATCCCTGACACTGATCGTGATGGAACCGGTCCCCTCAACCTTCATGGACGCGACAGGGATGTCCCCAGTCAGCCCTTCAGCCGATATCCCGGCAATTATGGTCATCCCCTCGTCGTTCCGTATGTTCTCTGCCACCAGAAAACCTGAGAGAGGTTCGACCGAGGTGACAGAGACATCAGGCCCGTACGAGAGAACAACGTCAAAAGCACCAAGTCCAATGCTGTCGTCGATGCCTGCGACGATGAGTTGCCCGTCAGTGAGGCGTACTTCCGCTGCCTGTGCCGCTGTGAACGATACGCACAGTACCGCTACAAGAAAGAGTGTGCGTGAAAAAGTGGAGTTCATGAGTTAACACCCCTCAACTATAGGATGGGATCATAGTATTCGTCTACGTTCCCTACGACATAGTTCAAGATAGCAACTGCATCGAACACATTTGTTTCACCGTTCTTCGTTGCATCGGGGTAGTCATAGGCATTTTGGAATTCATTAACTCCAATATTGCCTACAACAAAGTCCAGAACAGCAACAGCATCGAATATATCTACCTCGTTGTTTGAAGTCGCATCACCCAGCAGCCCACCTTCAAACCCGATCTCAACCGTATTGCTGCCTGCCGTCGTGTTGTAGACGATCAAGGTAGCATTCGTGGTTGAGTAGGTCGCCCCGTCTTCGCCATACTCAAACGTCCCACTGATGAGCTCATACGTCGCATTTTCGCCGTTCACCTTCACCACCGGCTCGTTCACCAGGTACCGCATCGGGAACTCAAGCGCAATGCCGAGTTCACCGCCGTCCCCGAGGACCGTCACGGTGTAGGTGGTGTTCTCATTCCGAAGCGCGCTGAGCCGCCCGGCCGGTTTCTGCTCCACACTGGCGATGCTGCCTGCCCCTCCCTCCGAGAAGACCAGAGCCGGTTCAGTGAGGGACGACGGGAGCGTGACGTTGCAGAGCGCCGTCGCATCAGGCGTGACCCGGACCGCGGTGCGGATCGAGGGGTGGTCGTTGGTTCCATTCACGACAAGCGTGTAGTTGCCGTTGAGGACGTTGGTGAAAGTGTGGGTTGGTACATTCTCCTGAAGAATGGGAACACGGCCTTCTCCAACGAGCGTTATGCTCTTGGCCTGAGCGGGTGCGCCGTTCTCATCGACGACGTTGACGCTGACGTTCCCCCTGCCCCTGACCGTGAAGGTCTCGCTGGCAAAGGTCACATCTGTATCATCGTAGAGCGGCCGGATACGGAGGTCCAGATCCAGTTCCCCGTGATCTTCAGGAGTTATCGTGAACTTGTAGGTCTGAAGATCGCTCACATTCCACGCGACAGACTGGATGAAGAGCGAGGGGTGGTCGTTGCCTGTCGTGCCGTTCAGGTACTGGAATGCGCCTGGCTCATTGTTTTCGGTGATTCCGGTCTCGTTATCGAAGGTAAACCCTGCGATCGGGATCTCGATCATCGGGGAGTAGACACCTGTCTTTTCTGGCGTGACCTTGATCGTCACGTCTGCTTTCTCACCGGCAACCATCTCGGTTGGGAGGATTTCAACATTGTAGGTATTGCGGATCTTCTGTATCAACGAGGCGTCGCTCAGGATCCCGATATCAGTCGAGACCTGCAGGAGCCCGGCCTCTTCCTCGTAGCCGAATGACTGGATCAGCCGGCTTCCCTGAATATCCCAATCGATCTCGTTGACCGGGGCGGACTGTGAGTGGTCGACGCTGACCAGGAACGGGCCGGTAGCTCCGGTGGACGTGGCAGTGAGCGTGTGGGACTTCACCGTGCTGAACCCATTGTTGAAGGTGCGTCCTGGGATTGGGGTCCCACCCGCCATCAGGGTGTCCATCTGGTCTTTCGTCAGTGTGTACTCGATCCGCGGGGTTGTCGCGTCCATCGAGAAGGTCTTTATCAGCTCCCCCTCGTACCACCTGACCTCAACCGTACCGGTGGTAACCTCCGTCGGCTGGCACTGGATCAGCGCATCGATGGCTACCTGGGAGGCCCAGGTGTATCCCCATCCTCCGCCATTCTCGTACTGGTTGATGAGCCAGCCGACCCCCTTCTGGATCGTCTCATTATCGGCAGGAATCCCGGTCGCGTTCAGCGCGAGGACAGCGTACGCGGTCGCTTCGGTCTTCCTTCCGCCGTCATACCAGCCATAGTAACCGTCACTGCCGACAGGCCAGAAGCCCTCCGATTCCTGGGCGCCGATCAACCATATCTTCGCATTCTCCTTTGCATCACCGATCTCCTCGTCGGAGACATCATCAGATGTCATCGCGAAGGCCTCAAGCCCCCAGAGGGCGAGCGCAGTTGCCATCGCCTCATCATCGCCGGAGGACCAGGAGCCCTCTGGATTCTGGGTACGAATGAAGTACCGCGTGGCGTTTCTCATGTTGTCTTTCATGTAGCCGCTGTATGGCTCCTGGACGTCCACTGTCTGGTTGATCATGTCATGGATGAGCATGACGAACGCGGTGTTCGACTCAGGAGTCCACGAGTGGCAGACGTGAGCGCTCCACGTCCAGGTGCCGCTGCTCCTGTTGTCCGGGTATTCATGGAACCACTCGATCAGTTTCTCAAAGTTCACAGTGTCGTTTTCGACCGTGGTGCCGTTGGAGACCTTCCCGTCAAGGAGCGTATATAAATTTTTGTCACCGTTGATCCTGGCGAGGGTGTAGCCCGCGTAGGAACTCGACGACGATTCCGAGGGCTCGCCGCCCCAGAGGCTCCAGCCGCCTGCACTTTCCGGATAGCGACTTCCGATGTTCTGGCCTACCTCGCCGCCCGCAAGAAGTTTTTTGACACCGCCGGCGACCGAGGAGTCCGCGCGCTCCTTGATGTTGTCCCAGTCCGCGGGCCGGTCGCCCTCTGGGCGGCCCAGGTAGTAGTTCTTCACGTTGAGCGACGCCAGCATCCTGCTCGTCGTCTGCTCGACGCACCCGTAGGGGTAGCCGATGAGGTACTCGAGGCCCGAGAGGGTGCGCCCGCGGGCGCCGGACTGGACGATGATCTTTGTTACGTTGTCGTAGGTGTTGTTGGTGTGGAGGGTGTTGAAGGTCAGTTCGCCGGAGTGGGTGCTGTTTACAGACGTAGCACCGACCGACGAGACCCGGATCGAGGGGACCCAGATGAGCACTTCTTTCGTGCTGTTCCGTAAATCGGACACCCCGTTCGCGGCGATCTCAAACTCGATATCACCTTTGTTGATCAGGCCCGGCGTATCTGTCCACATCCAGGTGCCCACGTAGTTCCAGTCGCTGGCGTACAGGTAGCGGGTCTGGTTTCTCCCACCGTCAACCTCCACATGGGCCGGGGCGGTGATGTTGAACCAGGCGTTGCCGGACTGGCTCGCCTTCACGTAGGCATACATGTAGAACCATGAACCGGCGCTTGCCCTGTTGTCCCACGGGCCGGAGATATCACTGTTGAACTTGAGGGTGTACTCCTTCGCGGTGATGGTCTTCGCATCATCCCTCCGTCCCTTGAGGTCGACCTCCGTCTCATTTGTCACGTTGATGACGGCGGTGTAGGTCCCGGAGGCTTTAGGAGTCCACACCACTTCCTGCTGGAACTTACCCCATCCGGAGATGGTCGTACCGCTCCAGGTCTTGCTTATGACTGTCCCCGTCTCATTCTTGATCCAGACGGTAACATTCAGCTTGCCCGTCTCGACGCCCTGGTTGTTCACGACAGAGGCGATGATCGTGTTCTCCTTGCCGACGATCGCCTGGTTCGAGGCCGTGGCGATCCGGGCAGTGACGTCGTTGTGGCCAATCCTCGTGATCGTGGCCGGGGTGATGCTCGATACCGGAATCTCCTCGCCGGACGTGGAGTTCAGGAACCCGTAGTTGTTGACGGTGAGGTTGACCGTTGTCGACCCCTCCGTACCGCCCAGGCCGACAAACCGCATCATAAAGAGATCGGCACCGTCACCATAGGTGGTGATGCCATGGGGGCTTACGCCGGCGACCCGGATTCGGCCGCTCTTGGCGCTGTTGTCGTTAACCACAAGATTATCGATGACGTAGGGACCCGGGATAATAGCATCACCCGTTTCGGTAAGCCCGATGAATGCAGGATCCCATGTCACATAGAAATCGAACCCGCCAAGGTTGTTGACATCCCTCACCATAACGGTCAGGTCTACAACCTCCCCGGAGGCGCAGGTCCTCTCTGCCGGCTCCACTGAGAGCGTGGCGGCAGAGCAGACGCCGCAGAGGAGGGTGAGGAGCAGGATGCTCCAGAATACATTTCTCATTTCATTTTCCTCCAATATCACTCATTTCAATCTGAAGTACGCATCCCTCAGACCGACGTTGTGCTGGGCGATGAACATCGCATCACCGACATCGATCACTCCGTTCCTAGTGACGTCAGTCACGAGGAACGCCGGCGTCCCGGCAGCGGGCGTCTCCGTATCGAGGCCGACAACCAGCCTGAGGACTTTCAGAGTATCCCTCTGGTTGACCTCTCCGTCCTCGTATGCGTCACCGAGGAGCAGGAGATACGCACTGCCGCTCCTGACCTCGACAGGGATGGTCAGTCCGTTTGCATCGGTGAGTCCTGCGGCCAGGTTCAGGGGAGTCCCATCACCGGTCGTGCCGGTGACCTTGAACCGGACGGTGGCGATGGTGACGTTTCCGCTGACGCCGGATGTCTTCACGCCTTCACAGCGGACGCGGCCGTTTTCTATGTTCTGTGCAAAAATACCCAGTGGACCCGGGATGACCTTCTCCACCTCAAGGACAGAGCCGTTGAAGGTGAGGTCAATGTTGTAGGCGGCAAGCTTCTCGGCTCTGTAGACGATTATCGGGAGATCGTAGGTCGTATTGGGCACCAGCACGAGGTCCTTAGGGAGCTCGATGCGGGTTACCGCGCTTTCTGATGAAAGAATTGTGGCGGTTGCACGGTTGTTTGTAAACGTCGTCTCGTAATCGCTGACCCCACTCGGGTTGACCTCGGCACTGACCGTGTACTCGCGGGCGACAAGTGCCGTCTCGTTCCGCCAGATCACCGTCGACTCCCCTGGCTTGAGCGCTGGGATAGTGATCCCCGTCTCTTCTGTCTTGCCGGTGATGCGGTAGGTGAGGGTTGCTTCGTTGCTCCCGACCTCACCGAGGTTCGTCACCCTGACCCCGATCGCGGTCTCGCTCGCCGGTGTGGTGTACCTCGGCGCGACGACCTCCACGGCCAGGTCCGGCGCGGTGATCCTGACTGGGTGCACGAGCCGGTTGTTCTGGTAGTTCAGTTCCTTGACCGCTTCATTCGCGTTGACCGTGACCGCAACGTTGACGTCGACGGGCAGGCGGTAGTCGCTCGGGTCGATATCAAATTGTTTTGCGATGAACTCAAGCGATATACCGGAGATGACTGACTTTGTCTCCCCTACTCCAAGATCTTGCTTGAAGTAGGCAGGTTCGCTGTGGGGCCCGACCTCAGCGGTGCAGGTCATCTCGACCCCGTCATAGACATAATCCGCCGTCCCGACATTTTTGATGCGGAGGGCGACGTTGGAGATCGTGATGGTGTCATCCTTCTCAAGCTTCACGATGTGCGGTGCAGAGACTTCCGGCACGAAGTCGGGAAGGAGGGCAGCGGTCACCTCAAGGTAGCCACCGTCTTCCTGCACGAGTTCGCCGTCGTGGTAGCAGAGCACCAGGTAGGGGATATCCGATGCGTGAGCGAGGGTCTCCCGGAGCGCCTGCTGGCCGGCGGCCGGTGCGGTGAACGTCAGGGTCACCTTACCGGAGGTGTCCGTGTAGCCGGTCGCGATCACCGTGTAGGGGTCAGGGTACCAGTCAGCCGCGAAAAGAATGTTGCCGTCTCTCGGGTCCCCGTAGCATGAGAACGGATCCCAGTCCCCCGCCGCGCCAGCCGCAAGCACGACACGTGCACCGGAGATCGGCGCTCCGTCCCCGGTCGATACATTAAAGACGACCGGTACGGACGATCCGACGAGGACTGAGTCCGGCATTGTGTAGGAGACGGACCTCTCCGGGTGACGAAGCGTGGTGTAGAGATATTTACTGATGCTCTGTCTGTTCGGGTTCAGGAGACCGTACATGACCTCGTAATGTCCCTCGGCTGCAGGGGTCACCCGCTGGGTTTCCGTCCCGTTGAACTCCACAACAGCGGCCGCTTCGGTCGCCTCGGAATCCCATATGTACGTCGCGGATCGCCTGTTGAGGGTGAAGAAGCCCTTCTCGTGGATGGGTTCGCCGGCAGGCCCGTAGCTCCTGGCGATCACGTTGTAAGCATTGCCATCCCGGACAACACCGGCGATGTACGTCTCGGAGTCCGGAGAGAGTGCCCCTATGTACGCCGGTGCGCCGAATCCGTTCGATATCATCTCCGGGTTGACGGAGTACTGGTTAATCAAACCGAACGGGACACCGGTCCCCTCACCCATGGACCCGGAGATTCCCGCGGTGGCAAGGAGGTAATCCATCCGCGTTTTGCCGGTCGTATCGACGGTGAAGGTGCAGACACCATCCTCACCGGTCGCACCGGTCTCAACGCCATTCTCCGTGTAGAGGTATACAGTCTGTCCGGGCACCATGCTGGATGTTCTCGTGACCGGATCATAGGTGTAGACATATGCAGCGATGGTGGCCTCATCGGTGGGCACCGACGCATAGGCGTCCTGGTCCCAGGTCGCCGGCCAGTCGGGATAGCTGTAGATGTACGTCAGGTTCCCGTCATAGAAGTCCTCGTACACCGGCGGAGTGCTCCGGTGCATGAGCCAGGGTTCGAGCGTCCCGTAGACGAGAACTGTGGTCGCCTCACCGGGGGACATGGCCGTGGGTATGTAGTCATGCGGGGAGGCGAACCGGACGATCGCGATGTAGCCATCCTTCGGCATCGTGAAGTTCAGGATCCCGATACCATCCGTCAGGCTGACGGTGCCCGTGCGGGTCTCCGGCTTCATCCCGGCGATCTCCGTAAGAAGCGCCTGCATGTCACCCTGGTCGGGGGCAGAGAGCGCCCGGGCGCCTGCCGACGAGAGCGAGAGGACCTCAGTCTCGGTCAGCGTGGTGACGTAGACGTCGATGTCCTGGCTCACGGTCTTCTGTCCGTGGTGCGACCGGGCCATGAGCCCGAGGTCGACACTCTTCCCCGGCGGGCAGATGGCTCGCGAAGAGAGGGGAACGACCTCCTGGAAGGAGTGCATCTCCTGACCCACGGAGATGGATCCTGCGTCTCTGCCATCGATCCCGAGGTCGAGGGAGGTTTCATCGAGAGGCCTCCCGGTAAGATTGAGCGAATACGATATGACACCATCTACCGGGACAAGCACCTCTTCAACGATGCGCTCACTGGAGTTGTTGACCGTGAAGGTGACGCTCCCCGTGTAGGGCGAGCCGTCGGCGGTGAGAAGCGGATACTTGATCGGGACGGTCGCGTTATACGGCACGGAGTAGCCCTCTCCCTCAAAGATGGGGACGACCGGGTTCGGCGTCGGGGTCGGGGTCGGGGTGACCGGGTACTTATACACCCAGTCTTCAATCCTGAGGTCACCATAGGCTATCCTTGTGTACACATAATTGCCGCCGGGGACGCCGGATATATCCGCGCCATAATAGACGGACCCGTTCGCATCGGTCCTGAGTGTCTGGTTTACGACGTAGATGAAGTGGGACTGGTAGTTGTAGTAATCGTCATACCACACGCTGATATCAACGTCTTCTCCTGCCATGGGCTCCCCGGCGGTCGTGTTCCAGAGAACCGCCATGACCGGGAGGGTGTCGCCTGTTACGGAGTAGGAGGAGAGGGTTCCGCCGATGAGCTCGTGCAGGATCCCGTCGGAGGGTTTCGTCCCGCCGAGGCCGCCGGTGATGTTCACCGCCTCGTAGGCGTTGATCCTGCCTGCGCCATAGGCGTTGTTCGGCAGCATCGCCGGCAGGGGGGTCCCGTCTTTACCGATGTGGACCGCCGTCTCCATCAGGGCGGCCTTCACGTCGGCGGGCGTGAGGGTGCTGTTGCCCGAGAGCATCAGCGCCGCCGCCCCGGCAACGGCCGGGCAGGACATTGATGTACCCTGCATGGAGGCGTACCACCCTTCGCGGTATGCCGATATGATGCCGACACCGGGTGCCATGACGTCGGGTTTGACGTAGGGTGCATCACGGTTCACCGGCCCCATGCTGCTGAAGGATGCACGGTAGTCCATCAGGTAGTCAGTGGCACCGACGGTGATGGCGTCTTCTGCCGTCCCGGGCGTGCCGATGGTTGAAGTGCCGTACCAACCGTCGTTCCCGGCGGAGACCGCGACGACGGTGCCGCCCTTGACGATGTTGTTGACGGCGGTATCGAGGATGGTCTCCCCGTTGGACTGGTAGCACTCGGAGAGCCTGATCTCCTCGATCCAGACCTCAGCTGCTCCAGTGTTCGTGACGTTGAGTTTCCAGACCCCGTTCCAACCGGCGGTGTTCGAGGCATAAGGTGCCTTGAAGTAGTAGCAGTTATCATCCTGGTCGAAGCCGAGCCAGTCAACCTCAGCCCCGCTGGCACTCCTGCCCTGAGCATCGGTCAAGGTGATCGTGAGGTTCGCCAGGGGGTCCGCGAAGCCATAGTCGGCCGCAGTGGCGTAGTAGTACGGGCCCTCGACCCTGACCGAGCCGATCACGAACTGGGGCTCATAGAGGACACCGAAACTCTCGTGCATCTGCGATGAGACAACAAGTGAAACAGTCTGATTCTCGCCCTCGGAGAGGGAGAAGTCACTCTCGGATTCGTCGCGGGAGACATAGGTTCCAAGGCTCATGGAGACGACGTCGGCCCCGTTCTCGACCGCCCACTGGACGCCGTCGAAGATGGTGCTGAACGGGCCGGAACCTTCATTGTCGAGGACTTTCGCCCCGATCAGGTTCGCTCCGGGCGCGACGCCCAGGGTCACGGTTAGTCCTCCCTGGCTGACCGTACCCCCTGCCGCCGTACCGGCGCAGTGGGTGCCGTGGCCGTGGTCATCGTAGGGAGTCTCGTTCTGCCCCCCGACGAAGTCGGCGAATGCGACGACGCGGTTGCCAAACGCCGGGTGGCTACCGTCGATACCGGTGTCGATGACGGCTATCGTCACGCCTTCACCGGTGTTCCCGCTCTTCCAGACGGACGGGGCCTCGATGAAATCCGCGCTCCAGACGGTGGCGTACTCATCAGGCCCCGGCCGGTGAATGGAGTCGGGGTTGATCGTTGAAGAGACCCCTGCGACCGGGTCGTTCACTGTGACAGTCAGGTCGGGCTCGATGCGGCTGACCCCGGGAATCGCGGCAAGCCGGTTCAGGCTCGCCGGGTCGGCCTCAACCCGGATCGCGTTTGCGATCCAGTAGGACTGAGCGGTCTCAAAGGCAGTCGTATCGACCGCCCTGACGGTCTGCAGCACCTGCGCCTGCCGACCCAGAGCATCGGCTTTGAGCTGGCCAAATGACGAAAACTGCTGCGGCTGTTCGTTCAGAACCAGAAACACCGGGATCCGTTCCCCGGCTTGCTGTGGCGGGGGGTCCCGTAGAAGGGTGTGGTCCTCATCTGGCAGGGCACTCGCTGTGCCCGCCAAAAGCAGTACAAAGAGCAGGAATATCAGGCCTGCCTGTGATCTCGACAATTTCATGCAAATCACCAGAAATCAGACGATAATAGACTAAAGAATTTATGTGGTATATAATAACTTTGTTTTAATTTTCAGATCTTCGATGAAATTATACCTAATTTAAAGAATCAGAGAACTTCCGTGTGACATTTACCACAGTAAATATTATCTATTTATATCATAAGAATAATATTGGATTATATCCATTATTTCAGGAAATATGGAACTTATATTCGGTTTTATCGACCAATGACCAAAAATTATAGGATATATGCTAAAACAAAGAGATTAAGGTGATATCCTATAGATGCCAGGCGCCTATTTCCTGTGCGCGGAGGTACTGGCGTTAATTCCGACACAGATCGCTGATCTGGCCTTCTTCTTCACCCAATACCCATAGCACCTCGACGGGCAGCAGGTCCCGCGGAATGGGGTCGCGGTGGCACCGGGACTGGTTGCACGTCCGGGACAAAAACGAAGGGTGTGGGTTACCCCGGCAGTTCAAACCAGACATCCCGGAGCCCGACGTTGTACTGCGCGATGAAGAGGGCATCGCCGACCTCGATCACCCCGTTTCGGTGGACGTCGGTCTTCTGGAACAACAGGAGGTCGTTGTCCACATCGGGCTTACTCTCCAGTCCCACGACCTGCTGGAGCACGAGGAGGGTATCAGCCTGGTTGACCTGCCTATCCTCGTTGGCGTCACCGAAGAGGACCGGGGTGACTTTGATGTAGTTGGGCTTTGTACAGACCATCTTCCCCCCGTTGGCCGAGAGCGCGACGGTATAGTTGCCGGGGGCGGTGTAGGTGTGGGTCGGGTTCTGCACGATGGAAGTGCCGCCGTCCCCGAATTTCCAGGACCAGGACTTCGGATCACCGGTGCTCTCGTCGGTGAACCGGACGGTGAGCGGCGCCGGGCCGGCAGTCACGTCCGCCGAGAAGCCCGCTCCTGACGTGGCCGCAAGATCGAGGCGGGTCGAGGTGCCCGGAGTGTAGACCGCTGTCCCGGTGGCTCTCGCGCCGCCGACAAAGAACGTGATGGTCTTCCCGATGTCATCATCCTCCCCGCTGACGAGCAGCCGTTTATCAAAGGTGGCGTACCCACCGTAGAACCCGGCGCTCTCAAGGGTGAGCGACCCGCAGTCGCGGCCGTCGATCCGGGCGGTGATGACGGTCCCGGCCGGCGCGGGGTTTCCGTCGATCGTGACCGAGCCCCAGAACTCCGCGGGGAGAAGGGGGACGGCAGATGCCGTCCCGATGAGGGCGATGAGGAGGAGGATAAGGGGGAGACGTCTCACCGGTATCACGCCCCGATGGCGCAGAGCGTGCCCGGCTCGGTCATGTAGAGCCAGTAGCCCTTTCCGGGATAAACTGATCTGGTATCGGCGTTCGTGCCGCTCCCACCATTGACGATCCCCGCCTCGAAAGCTTGCTTCCCGGCGTTAAACCCGATCAGGGTCGTCCACTGTGCGTTGACCGAGTGGAATGTATCCCGCGCTGTTGCCGGGATCGTGCTGGTGACTCCGACGGCGTTCCAGCCCGTGGAGAGGGAGCGTTTAGCCGGCGGGAGGAGGGGATCAGTCGAGAAGTTGAGCAGGACCGTCGAGGGCTCGGTTGAGTACATCCAGAATCCTTCGAGGGGGGCGAGGCGGTCGGTTGCTACGAGTGGTACCCATTCTCCGGCGGCGGCGTCATAGCGGAGGACCGAGTGGCCGTCCGTTTCGACGGGGGCAAAGATCAACGCGGTGTCATTGCCTGCCGCAAGCGGCCGGGGGACCGAGATGAAGTTCCACCCGGGGTGGAGGGTGAGGTTAGCAGGCGCAGGTATTTGGGATGGGGTAAAAACTCCTTCCTCGGTCTCGATCAGATCGATGAGGAAGCCATATGACGTATATTGACCATCTGTAACTAACTTCACCCGGAGGGTGTCGGTGGTCTGCCACTCGGTCCAGAAATCTGTGTTATCAGTCGGACCTTTATAATACACTAACTCTCTACCGAGTTCATCGTAAATCCTGAGGGTGTCGTAGTGTGACCAGGAGCCTGCCAGGCTCAATTTATCAAAATGAAGCCGCGTCTTGTTGGCACCAGGCATGGAGATCTTCCAGGTGTGCACATAATTGTTGGCATAGGGGTGGTACGACTCTGCGAAATGTTCGGTAGGCGGGAATTTCTCATACCTGCAGTCGACCTTGTCAATGAGGAATCCGTATGACGTATATCGGCTATCTGTGACTAACTTCACCAGGAGGGTGTCGGTGGTCTGCCATGCAGTCCAGAAATCTGTGCCATCATCCGGACCTTTATAATACACTAACTCTCTACCGAGTTCATCGTAAATCCTGAGGGTGTCGTAGTGTGACAAGGAGCCTGCCAGGCTCAGTTTATCAAAATGAAGTCGCATCTGGTTAGCACCGGGCTTGGAGATCTTCCAGGTGTGCACATAATTGTTGGCATAGGGGTGATATGACTCTGCGAGGTGCTCGGTAGGTGGGATTTTCTCATCCCTGCACTCGACCTTGTCAATGAGGAATCCGTATGACGTATATCGGCTATCTGTGACTAATTTCACCCGGAGGGTGTCGGTGGTCTGCCATGCAGTCCAGAAATCTGTGTCATCATCCGGACCTTTATAATACACTAACTCTCTACCAAGTTCATCGTAAATCCTGAGGGTGTCGTAGTGTGACAAGGAGCCTGCCAGGCTCAGTTTATCAAAATGAAGTCGCATCTGGTGGGCACCGGGATCGGAGATCTCCCAGGTGTATGTAAAGTTATTGGCATAGGGATGTTTAGACTCGACGGTAATATTCCGTATCCTGCTGGGCTGGACAGAGGCGTGCAGGGTAGCATCCGTTGTTGTACCATCAGGGACGGTATCCGTAAGCCATTCGGGCTGCTCGGTACTTCCATTTTCCTCACAGGTATCGATGATGCTCTGATCCAAATCCCTGGAATCATAATCACTCTCTGAGATGTTGACAGACCACGGTTCCGGGGTATCCGTTACAGTCACCGATCCGCCTGACTCTGAGAAATACTCTCCACTTTCGTCGCAACCAACCTTGATGTCTGATAACAACGGGCCACTGGTACTGCTTTCATTGACACAGAGGAGAGGGGTTATATTCGTTGACTGACTCTCCGAAGGCTCAAGATACGTAACCTCCGGGGCAGGAGGGGATGCGCCTGTAGTGTCAGTCGGAAGCGGCTCCGCCGCCACGCCCAGAGGCGCCAGCGCAATAAGTAGAGCAATTGCAAGCGTGAATATCTGCTTCATTATCACCACATCATGTTAGCGGATACTAGCCAGATCCTGATTTCCTGCCTACCGAGAAACGAGAGGTAACTGTTGAAGCAGGTGTTGCCAGGAAGCCCGGACTGCCTGGGGGTGGCTCGTGCCGGGCGGGTCGGTGAATGCTTCTCGTCCGGGGCGATCAGTCTCGCAGGACACCGGATCGGCACCGGGCATCCATGCATAACATTAACCCCCCCGGCGATGAAGAACGTTTCCCTTTTACTGCCCGCAGTTCCGTGCCGCTTCCTCCGGAGGCATCGCCGGGAACAGATATTTCCCTGATCCGGTGCATGCCCGCCTCCCGCAAAACCGGGAAGTGCCCTGCGCCGGGAGGGCGCAGGCACGCTCCTCACAGCGCCCCGATCTTCCCGACGAAGAAGTAGGCGATCTTTGCGGCATCCCCGATGTCGACCACGCCGTTCCCGTTGAAGTCGGCGGCAGGGTCGACCGCCGCCTTCCCGACGACCATGTAGGCCACCCGGGCGACGTCGCCGATGTCGACCTTACCGTCGCCTGTGACGTCGCCCTTCGGAGCCGTGACGGTGATGTAACCGGGCTGGGAGAGCGCGGCGGAGTTATCGACCGTGAGGTTCACGGTATAGTTGCCCGGTGTTCTGTAGGTGTACACCGGGTTCTGCTCCGCGGAGGTCCCGCCGTCTCCGAACGCCCAGGACCACGACTTCGGATCACCACTACTCTCGTCGGTGAACCGGACCGTGAGCGGCGCCACCCCGGCCGTCACGTCCGCCGAGAAGCCTGCTCCCGACGTGGCCGCGAGATCGAGGCGGGAAGAGGTGCCGGGATCGTAAACCGCCGTCTCGGCGGCCCTCATCCCATCGACAAAGAACGTGATCGTCTTCTTGGCGTCGTCATCCCTGCCGCAGACGAGCAGCCGCTTATCGAACGTAGCGTCCCCGCCGTAGACCCCGGCGGTCTCGAGGGTGAGCGACCCGCAGTCGCGGCCGTCGATCCGGGCGGTGATGACGGTCCCGGCCGGTGCTGGATTTCCGTCGATGGTGACCGAGCCCCAGAACTCCGCGGGGAGGAGGGGGACGGCGGATGCCGTCCCGATGAGGACGAGGAGAACACAGATCCAGGCGATCTCCTTCACCCGCATCACGCTCCGATGGCGTAGAGGGTGCCCGGCCCGGTCATGGAGAGCCAGTAGCCCTGGCCGGGGTGGAGCGATCTGGTATCGGCATTCGCGCCGCTCCCGCCGTTGACGATCCCGGTTTCGAAAGCCTGGGCCCCGGCGTCAAACCCGATCAGGGTCGTCCACTGCCCGTTGACCGAGTAGAGGGTGTCCCTTGCCGTCGCCGGAGTCGTGCCGGTGATCCCGATGGCGTTCCAGCCCGTGGAGAGGGCGCGTTCAGCCGGCGGAACCGGGAGGACGGTCGAGAAGTTCAGGGGGACCGTCGCGGGCCCGGTCGAGTAGATCCAGATCCCCTCAAGGGGACTGATCCGGTCCTCCTCCGCGAGCTGCGTCCAGTCCCCTGCGGCCGTATCGTACCGGAGGGCCGAGCGGCCGCCGGTCCCGACACCGGCAAAGATCGCCGCGGTGTCGTTCCCTGCCGCGAGCGGCCGGGGGATGGAGACGAAGTTCCAGCCGGGGGCGAGGGTGAGCGCCGGGCCGGAGGGCGGAGGTTCGTGCCCCTTGATCACGTTGAAGGCCGCGGTCCGGGATGCACCGGTCTCGATCGACTCAACCGCGACTTCGTAGCGGTCGGGCCCAAGATCGGTCGCGCCGACCTCGAAGGACCAGATGTTCGCGCCGTCACCCTTCCGGACGATCGCAACACCGGCGACGCCTGCACTGTTGCCCGGATCGAACACAGCGGGGACCACCTGGACCGCGAGCGTATCGCCGACCGCGAGGTTCGTGGTGCCGGTGATCGGGAACGCGCTGCCCGCGGTCTGGTTGCCGATCGGGTCGATCCGGACGTAGGGCTCCTCGACGACAACGGTGAATTTTGCATAGATATCATCGATGTTCGGGGAGTCGAGGGCGGTGATCAGCGCGTCTGCTGCCGCGGCAGCCTGCAGGGTGGCGAGGTCGACCGACGTTATGCCGTTGCCCGTAAGCAGGGTGCCGGAAGCCCAGACGTCAAATACACCGTCGGCCGGGTGCTGGATGACGATGAAATACTGGCCGGAGAGCAGGTTCGCGGTATCGCCGGGCGCAAGCCTGTACTCGAATGCACCATCGGGCCCGATAGGGACGAGTTGCTGGAGTTTACGGTAGTTCGTACCGAAGATCCAGACGCAAACATTGGCCGGGTTGCCTGTTGCGGTCCCGGCGATCGTCAGGCCGTCCCCCTTTGCCAGGGTGGCGCCGCTCACGGTTGCCGTGACGGAGGGGGACCTCAGGTTGAAGGAAGCCGTGCTGTAGGGAACGCCGCCGAGAGAGTCCTTGCCGCGGGGCGCCGAAACGGCATAGGCCGTATAGCCGCCGGCGTCAAGACGATTCTTGGCGCGGGAAGTGTCCCACCGGTAGGTCCAGGTATCATCGGCCTCGACGGCTACCCGGGTGAAGGTGCTCTCATTGCCGGTTTGAACCCTTGCGCCGATAACTCCCGTGTTGATGTCTTCAAACCTGATGCCGTTGGTGGGGTGGTTCGGACCGGTCAGGAAGAGGTAGACGGTGTTGCTGTCGCTGCAGGTGCCGGAGAGGCTGATCTCCTCGCCGATGGCGTAGGTGCCGGTGCCCGATGCGACGATGGTGACCGCACCCCTCTCGACCCGCACCCTGGCCTCGTCGTAGATCTCCGGGGCTGCCGGATCCTCGACACGGATCGTGAACCGCCATTCGCCGGTGCTCTGGCTGGTGTTGAACTGGACGGACCGGGTGCCTGCGACGTTGGTTGTAACGGTTCTGTACGTGTCGTTCTCACCAGGGATAGCGTAATTAACCGCAATCTGGCCTGGCGCAATCACCGGATACGCTCCCGGGGCAACGCCGCCGATCTCCCTGACGTAGAGGCGGTAGTTCCTCTTTGACTCCCCGGCGACCGTCACAGTGAAACTGTTGCCGCGGACGACCGTGTCCTTGTTGACCGAGATGCCGAGCGTTCTCGTGACGACCTCAAAGGTCACGGCCCTGGAATCAAAGCCCTTCCCGTAGAAGTCGGAAGCGGCGGGCCACTTTGCCACGGCAGTGTAGGTCCCGGCCTCGGCATTCTGCCCGAAGAGGACGTTGGACAGGTACTGGAGCTGCCCATTGGCATTAAACGACAGAGATTTGCCGTCGTACGTTCTCACCACACCGCCACCGGGCAGAGTGAGTTCCACGTTTGCCGTGGCGCCCGTGTCCACGTTGCTGTAAAACTTGAAGTTCAGCGACGTGTCCCGGCTGATGGACTTACCGTTCACGGAGTCCTTCGGAGACGAAGCCAGCATTACGTCAAGCGTCGCTTCAGGGTTCTGGACGTTGACATAAGTCTGTGTGGGGTTCGCCGAACCTATCGCATAGTAATGTCCGGTCGGTATGCCTTTGACAAGTTCGCCCACTACGCCACCGGTCACCATGATGGTCTTATCGATCGAACTCTTACCCACCTCACCGGTGTAGTGAACGAACTGGGTGGTTACCAGCAAAGACACCGCCGGTGAAGTCAAGATTCTCTTCACCCACAAAGACGTTGGTGCCATTCGTCGTAATTGTCCGCGCCGCCGCGGCCGGTGCAACAACCAGCGCAGCCAGGAGGGCCACGGCGACGATCATCGAAACTATCACTCGATTGGGAATCATAATACGATCTCCATAGTGCGTTACCGGAAGAGGCTGGATCTACGCAGGGTGCCGCCTGTGCGGGGTTTGAACAGAGACAAGAACGCTAAACCGGCTGAAGCCGTCCTTCCTGTGCGCAACGTTCCGTCTTGCGCCGGGTGCCATAAATATACCGCTATTAACCGGCCCGGGATGCCGGAGGCAGGCGCAATGCCGAACTACTGCGGGCTCGTAGGGCATTATAGGGAGAGGTTGTCCCCCGCTCGAAGACCTTCGGTCTTCTCAAACTCCGTTCCTGCGGAACGTCGTTCTCCGCGTGGTGATACCCGGTGGAAAGCCGTTTCACCATCCTGGTCTCTGTTATAGGCCAGATGGTAGAAACCTTGAACGTAAGTGTTCCGATCAGGGTGTACCGGAGGTTTGCAGGCCCCTTTGGGACGACCTCGGGATGTAGTTGCCAGGGCCGGCAGAGGTTGCGCCCTCCCGCCAGGCCGATTGCCTGCAACTGCTGGAGAACCCTGGAGATTGGAGGACGGGTTTGTCTGCGCTCCGCGACGACGTTAGAACAGTTCCCGTTCTATGCTTACCCGGTCCCGATGATCGAAGCAGGATGCGTCGTCGACCGGGGTTCCCTCCCGGGAGGGAGCCGGCGTGGTAACGGGCTCCCTCCGGGTTCATAACGAGCCCCTTTTTTTCAATTCTTCCATAAGCCTTTTTTATTCTCGAAAATTACCTATACCGTATCTAACAAAAGGAGATTCCGTTTATGACTAAATCCGGTATATTTTTGCTTCTGTTCCTTCTCCTGGTCCCGGCCGCAACGGCGGCGACGATCAGCATCAGCCCCGACGCGATCGAGTCCGGGGATACGGTCACCGTGAACGTAAACGATCTTCCCGACGGCGCTGCCTTCTCCCTCGGCATCCGCGGCGAGTTCGCCGCGACCCCGAACAGCACGTTTGCCTTCACAGCCCGGGATCTCACCCTCCCCTTCTCCCTCACCTCGGGAGAGGTGAACGCCTACACGAAGGGGACGAACTGGACCCGTCTCTCGGCGGAACTGCCGGACGGGGGCTCCGTCAGCATGAATTACACCGCTAAGAACGGCGAGGTCTTGATCAGCCAGCCCCGCAATATCCCGAGCGGGACCCTCAGTCTCGTCGCCCTCGACGGGAAGGCCGCGGCCACGAGCATCATCGCCGACCTGACGGTTCTCGGCACGAAGCAGGGGCCTGCCGACGGCACAATCTCGTTTGCCCTCGATGGTGTCGAGCGCGGCACCGCGACGGTCACCGTCTACATCGACGGGGCGGAGGCCCTCTCGCGGGCGATCACCATCGGAGGAGGAGCCCCGACGCCGACCGCCACCACCACACAGAGCAGTGGTGGCGACGGCGTCTCCTCAGGTCCCGGCGGCAGTAGCGGGGGCTCGACCGGCCCCGCCCCGACCGAGACCACCGGACCCGCGACGGTGACCTCGGCCGACGGGAAGGCCTCCCTCACCGGGACCGACGTTGCAGGCGCCGGGCTCCAGCCCCTCCCCTTCCAGGGCACCATCATTCCCGGCTCGTCCACGGCCGGGAACGCCTACGCCGTGACCCCCGCGAACCGGACGTTCGACCCCGCCGCGGTCCTCTCCTTCCCCCTCCCCTCGGCCGGCGCGACGGCGACGATCGCGAGGCTTGAGAACGGCTTCTGGTCGCCGGTCCCCTCGAAGGCCGAGGGCGATCGGATCACGACGGCGGTCTCGCGGGCGGGCTCGTACGTCCTCCTGGTCCCCGCAGAGGTGCCCACCCTGACGGCGACGGCGACGACGACCACCGCGGCGACGACCCCGGCCGCTGCGCCCATGGCCCCCCTCCTCCCGGTCATCGCTTTCGCAACCTTGATGCTTGGGTGGAAGAGAAGAGGCTGACAGAACCACCCATGGATCCCCAAGATCAAAAGCCCCTGATCGTCGAGGCCGCCGGGGACCTTCCCGGCGACCTCGTCGCGGTCGCCGCCGTGACAGCCGCGACTCTTCTCTGTGTCTATGTCCCGGTGCTGAACGCAAGCCCCCTCCGGATCCTCTTTGGGGTGGCGATGGTCCTCTTCATCCCCGGCTACGCTTTGATCGCGGCGCTCTTCCCGGCAAAGGGCGACCTCGACGGTATCGAGCGGGTCGCCCTCTCGTTCGGGCTCTCGATCGCCGTCGTCCCCCTCATCGGGCTCGCGCTGAACTACACTCCCTGGGGGATCCGGCTCGACCCGATCCTTGCGTCGCTCACCCTCTTCACCCTCGCGATGATCGCGGCCGCCTGGTACCGGCGCCTCCTCCTCCCGGCCGGCGACCGCTTTACCGTCCCGGCCCGGGCGATGCTTGCTTCTGTCCGCCTGGAACTCTTCGACCCGGAGGCCTCCCGGCTCGACCGGGGGCTCTCGGTTCTTCTCGTCGTTGCAATCGTCGTGGCGCTCGCGACGACCGTCTACGTCATCGCTGTGCCAAAAGAGGGGGAGCACTTCACCGAGTTCTACATCCTCGGCCCCGGCGGGAAGGCCGCGGATTACCCGACCGATTTTCCTGCCGGTTCCGCGCAATCGCTGATCATCGGGGTCGGGAACCACGAGTACCGGGAAGTCCCCTACACGGTCGAGGCGCTCGCCCTCAACCAGACCTTCGACCCCGCGACGAATACGTCCACCATCCACGCGGCCGAACCGCTCGACCGGTTTGTGGTGACGGTCCCGCATAACGAGACCCGGGAACTCCCCTGGGAGTTCTCGGTGCCGTCAACCGACTACAACCGGATCGAGTTCCTGCTCTTCAACGAGACGGTGCCGGACCCCTCGGTTACGGGAGAGGACCGGATCAACGCGAGTTACCGGGACCTGCACCTCTGGGTGCGGGTCCGGCCGGCGTGAGGATCACCTTGAGGGCTCCCCTCTTTTTGTCGACGCTGATGTGCTCGATCTTCGTTGGGCAGGTCGTCCCGAGGGCGACGATCGCCGCAAGCAGGCTGCAGACCGGGCAGCCGACCATGGTGCAGCACTTCGGGGAGGCCGCCCGGACCGCGCGGCAGCCCGGGAGGAGGCGGTAGCCGGAGAGGGTGACGACGATGTTTGCGCCGTCTCTTTTCGCCTCTGTCTTCTCGGCGACCTCGAGGAGATCTTCACAGACCTCCGTTATGCAGGCGAGGAGGGCTTCGTCCTCAGTCGGCACCTCGAGGGCGTGCTTCTCCCGCAGTCGCGCGAGGAGCGGGGTGCAGGCCGGGGCGATCCGGACGGCGCACTCCCCGTCTGCGGTGATGTAGGAGTAGTCGTCCCCGAGGTTCTCCGGGAGGGCGCCGGCGACCGGTATGACCTCGACGACGCTTCCGTCCGCCTCCGGGACGAACCAGGCGTCCCCCTGGACGCCGAGGTCGGCGCAGAGCGTGGCGACGGTGATCGTCCCCTGGACCGGGAGGAGGGCGGCGAGCTCCGGGTCGAGCGGCTCGCCCTTGTGGAGCGCGAGGAGGAAGACCCCGGCGATGAAGCACCCGGCGCCCGCGAGGACGAGGGTCGCGGTGGTGATGTCCCCCCGGCCGGTCGCGGCCGCGAGGGCGAGGAGGGCTGCGGCGGCGAGGATGAGGAGGAAGGCCCCCCGGTAGGGGCTTTTTGCGGTCATGCATCATCTCCTGCCCACAGCGTGAGCCGATAGTCCTGGAGGGTGAGGGCAGCATAGCCGCAGCCGAGGGCGGCCGCGAGACCGAGGAGGGGGAGGAGGACGTGGCCGGAGACCGCGAGGACGGCCGCGAAGAGGGCCGCGGCCGGTATGAAGGCCCAGTAGCCCCGCCGGTCACCGAGGTACGCGGCAAGGACGATCACCTGGAGGATGAGCGCGACCATGATATCGCCCGCGGCGACGACCAGGACCTCGCCCGCGCAGAGGAGGAGGAACCCCCGGTCAGTCATCAGAGCACCTCCACGACGTCGACCCCGGGGAGAGCGGGCGAGCCGGCGGGAGCCCGGAGGACGACCCGCATCCCCCGGACCTTTGCCTCGTGGACGATCTGGACAAGGTGGCTCCGGTCCCCTATCGGAAGGAGGGAGTAGAGCCGGACCTCTGAGGCCTCCGCCCGGCCGAGGGCCGCCCGCACCGCCGCCGCAAAGGGCGCGGGGCTCTGTGCCGCAAACGCGGCAAGCAGATCGCCGAGTCTCTCCCGGTAGGCCCTCTCCTCCCGTCCGGCCCCTGCGCCGGGTGCCCGGGCCGCCCGGGCCGCAAGGACGGCGGGCCCCGGCGCCCGGTAGAGGGGGGCGCGGGGCTCGAGCGGGGCAAGCCCGCCGAGGGCTGCGAGTGCCTCCCGGATATCCAGGGTCCGGGGGAGGAACCGGACGACCTCCCCGCCAGCGACGACCAGGAGGGAGCAGCCGTCGCGGGAGGTGATCGCGCCTTCCACCGCGCCGCAGACGGCCATCGAGAACCGGGCGAAGGTTGCCGGGTCGTCGCCCGCCCGGGGCGGGAGGTCGACGGCGATGAGGGGCGTCCCGCCCTCAAGCCCGGTCAGCTGCCGTATGTAGTAGGTGTCACGCCGGGCCGAGACCTTCCAGTCGATCTGCCCGGGGTCGTCGCCCGACCGGTAGGGCCGGAACCCGCGGATGCCCTGGCCGGCGAGGGCCGCCCGCCGGTCCACCTCGGCGTCCCCCATGCCGGCTCCCGTCCCCCTGCCGTTCTCGGTGGTCCCCACGGGGAAGACCCGGAGGTGCGGGGCGTTCGGGCGGCGGCAGGCGAGGTCGCGGGTGAAGAAGGCGTCGCTCGCGAGGAGGACGACGCCCCCAAACGCCGTCTCCCCCGGGGCCATGAGCCGGATAGTGTAGGCCGCGGCTTTCCCGGGCAGAGAGAGTGGGGCGCCGCCGCTCGCGACCGCCGGGGGTATGTCGCGCACCCGGATCTCCATGCCGGGCGGGGTGACGAGGTCGACCCTTACCCGGACGGTCGCCGCCGCTCCCTGCCGGAGGATCGTCCGGTCGACGTCGCGGTTCACCGCAAGAGAGGTGGCCGCAGCGAAAAGGTCACGCTCGAATCGCCAGGCCCGCCAGAAGAGGAAGAGGGCGAGAGAGCCGGCGGCGAGGGCCGCGGCCGGGTTCGCGAGGGGGAGGGCGACGACGGCGAGGGCGAGGGCGAGGGCCGCGATTCCCCCGGTCGTCCGGGTCGGCCGGATCATCCCTAGGACACCCCGACGCTCTCGACGATCTCGGTGATGACCGCTTCAGGGGTGACTCCGGTGATCGCCGCCTCCCGGGAGAGGATGACGCGGTGGCGCAGCGCCGGGAGGGCCAGGGCCCGGACGTCGTCGGGGATGACGTAGTCCCGGTTGTTCAGGGCAGCACGGGCCATTGAGCCCCGGAGGAGGGCGATCGAGGCACGGGAACTCGCGCCGAGCCGGATGTCGCCGTGGGACCGCGTCGCAAGCACGATGTCGCGTATGTAGCCGAGGATTGTCTCGTCCACCCTGACCTCCCGGACGGCCGCGGCCATGACCTTCACCTCCGCGGGGCTGAGGACGGGGGTGATCCGGTTCTGGTAGACCTTCCAGTCCAGTTCCCCGGCACGCTCCCGCCGGAGGACCTCGAGTTCGCTCTCGGGGTCGAGGTGCTCGAGGACGGTGCTGAACATGAACCGGTCGCACTGGGCCTCGATGAGCGGGAAGGTCCCTTCGGCCTCGTGGGGGTTCTGGGTGGCGATGACGAAGTAGGGGTCGCCGAGCGGGTAGGTGGTCCCGTCGATCGTCGCCTGGCGTTCGCTCATTGCCTCAAGAAGCGCGCCCTGGGTCTTCGGGGTCAGGCGGTTGATCTCGTCGACCATCAGGAAGTTCGTGAAGATCGGGCCTTTCTGGAGGATGAACTCGTTTCGGCTCCGGTCGTAGATCCGGACGCCGATGATATCAGCCGGCTGGAGGTCGACGGCCCCCTGGACCCTCTTGAAGTCGTAGTCGATCAGGCGTGCGATGATCTTGCAGATGGTGGTCTTGGCCGTCCCGGGGACCCCCTCGATGAGGAGGTGGCCGCCGCTGATCATGCTGATGAAGATCTCCTCGATGAGGGTCCGGTTCCCGACGACTACCTGCTGGGCAATCAGCCGGATATCTTCGTAGGTGTTTGCGATCGTCTCGATGCGCTCGGTTAGGTTGTCACTCATCTCTCTTCCTCCCGAACCGGTAGGCCACCGGCAGGACGGCCAGGGCGGCGAGGGCCGCCGCGGCCAGTGGCGTCTCCTGTATCCATAGTCTTGTGTTGATGATCGGGTTAGCGGTGCCGGTCCTGCTGTGGACGCCGTCGATCCGGACCGGCTGAAGGTTGTCGATGAACTCCGGGTTCTCGGCGAGCATGGCGTTGATGAAGAGGCTCGGGTCGCCAAGCACGGTGAGGTTGCCTTCCTTCGCGCAGACGACCGCGGTCCCGAAGGTCTCGCTGGCGGTGATCCTGCCATCGCCGTCGGCGTCGTCCCAGGTGAGGACCGACGTCTCGAGGAGGGGCTCGCCCCCCTCGACCGCCGCGGGGCGGTTGACCCGGATGGTCTCGATCCCGGCAAAGAGGCTCGCGTTCCCGGTGACCTGGACCCGGAAGAGCCCGGGGTCGGTGTGGTCGCGCTCCAGGCTCGAAAGGTTCCCCGGCCGGACTCTTATTCTGCTTCCGAGGTCGGCGAGGAGCGGGTTCGCGGCCCCTTCCTCGTCGGCGATGATGATATCTCCACCGTTATCAAGGAACGCCCGGCAGTAGCCGACCTCTTCGGGGGTGAAGGGCTGATCGGGCGCGAGGATGAGGAGGGTTACGCCGGGTTTGAGGTCCCGGACCTCCTCCCCGGCGAAGCCCGATGTGCCGTTCCAGCCGGTGTTGTAGCGGCTGTACTCCTCGGGGGTGGTTGTCACGTGGGCAAAGACCGCGGCGCCGGCAAGGAGGAGGATGAGGAGGATCGCCCAGGCCTCACGCTGCAGTCTCGTCACCCCCGAGGGCAACTTTTTCCATCGCGCGGAGTTCTTCCTCCGACGGCGTCTCGCCGGCATACCGGATCCGCTCATAGCGCTCGAAGAACCCGGCGTGGGCCGGGGCGATGCGGGCGCAGTCCCGCGGGGTCTTCGTCTCTGCGAGACCGAGCCGGGCACGGAGTGTGCGGAAGAGGACGGTCGCGGCGTCGCGGGGGGGGAGGCCCGCGATCTCGACCCGTGGCGGGGTCTCGACGACCTCTTCTACAACATCCACCATCCCGTGTGGTTCTGTGAGGGGGCTCTCCTCCGGCCGGCGCCGCCGGAGGTACCACCCGGCGCCGAGGGCGGCCGCGCCCGCCGCGATGAACGGGAGGGGGGAGAGCCCTTCGCCCCGGACGGTGACCGTCTCCGCCGGGCTCTCGGAGGCGTTTAAGGGGTAGCCCGCACCGTGGAACTCCGCCTTGAGGGTGTGCTCCCCGGCGGGGAGGACGATCTCCTTTCTGTAGGTGCCGTTGTTGTCGGTCTCGGTCCCGATGAGGGTGCCGTCATCGACCCGGAGGAGGACCGGGGCGAGCGTGACCGGGCGGTCGTCCTCGGTCGTGAGGTTCCCGGTGCAGGCGACGGTCGTCCCGTTCACCTCCGCGAGGGCGAGGGTGATCGCGGTGTTCCCGGGGAGGATCTCGAACGTCGCGACGGTGGAGTAGACCTGGCCTGCGGTCGCGTAGGCAAGGTGCGATCCTGCGAGGACCCGGTCGACACTGTAGGGGTAGGCGTAGCCGCCGCTCTCATCGAGGGTGACGGTTTCTGCGATCCGGCTGTCGACGTAGACCTCGACGGGAGCTCCCGGCGTTCCGCCGGCGTAGGTTCCGCCGATCAGGAGGAGATCCCCGTAACGCCCTTCGTCCGGGGTGACCGCGATACCAAGGGGGGATCTCGGGGCGCTCCCGCCGCCGATCTCCTCCCGCCAGTCGTCCGCGGCGTCGGCGACCTCCGCGTAGTCCTCGACGCTCTCCCGGTAGGGGGTGGCGTTCACGTCGTAGTGCTCGGCGATCTGGACCGTCTCGGTTTCTCTCTTCGCGTAGGCGGAGAAGCCCTCCCGCATCTTCTGCCGGAGGGCCTCGCCCTCGTAGACGACGGCCATGTGCCGGTCGTCGTCGCCCCGGACCTCGACCTCGAGGCGCTGGAGGTCATCGAACCGCCGGGTATCGTTTAAGAGTGTTGCGAGGGCCTCCTGGTTCTGCCGGTTGTTCTGCTGGAACTCGCCGATGTCGGTCCCGGAGACGTCGAGGGTGACGACGAGCCGGTCGAACTGCCGCGAGAGGTCGGTGTAGCGGGCGAGGTCCCGCTCGGCGCTCTCGTAGTCCTTGAGTTTGATCGTGAGGGCGAGGGTCCCGGTCTGGCCCAGGAGGTCGTCCATCAGGGGGACGACGGCCGCGGCGTTCCCGGGCGATCGTTTCTGGACGGTCGCGGGGTCGGCGTGGGCGGCGGTCGATGTGTTCTCGGCCGAGTAGAGGACGGGGCTCGCCGCCTCTCCTGCGAGGAGGACGAGGACGAGGACGGCTGCCGCCGCGAGGATGATATGCGAGGCCCGGCGGTTCATGCGGCAAGGATCTCCAGGATTTTTTCCACGACGATGTAGGCGAAGAGGGCGACTCCGGCGGCGATGAGGTAGCCGATATACCGCATGTAGCGGGGCTGTGAGAAGGCCCCATCGATCAGGACCGCGACGACCAGAAGCCCGATGAGGGCGAGGACGAAGAAGACCTCGAGGTCGAGGGTGCGGTTTAAGACCATGAAGAAGGCGACGATGATGAGCCAGGCTGCGAGTACGGCCGCAGCATAGTATTTCTTCGCAACCGCCATCCTGACTAGAATTCGGCTCTGCGAGAGATAATCCTATTGAAATTGTATCCTTTCGGTCCGGGCGGGCGGGGAGATCCGGGCGGTCCCGGGGGGGCGCCCCGGCCTGTCTCTCCGGGTTTCGTCTTAGTTACGTTTTGTTTACCTGGAAGGGGGTTTCCTCGTCTACGTTAAGTTTGCCTGATTAAGGGGGCTCGCTCGTGCAGGTTAACCGGGGTGGGGGGCCGGCTTCCGTGTCGGCCACGCGCTCGCCGGTATGAGACCCGGCCCGTTGCTATCGGACAGGCACACCCCTCCTGAAAGGTCCGGCCCGTCGATGAAGTTCTCAATTTCCGGGACCCGGCCGGGTTCCCTGCTCGATGATCGAGACATAATTTGCGAACATGTACTTTTTGTACCGTCGTCCGCCGGTAATCTCCTTTAAGATGCCGATATCCTCCAGCCTCCCGACCAACTGGTAGGCCGTCGGCCCGCTCACCCCGAGCACCTTCGCTGCCTCGCGTGTGGTTATGATCGGCTCATCGAAGAGCGCATACACCAATTTTACAGCGTTCGCTCCGCCGATGTCGTGCTTGAGGAGCGTATCGACGACACCGTCCTTTAGCCGGATGATCTCCCTTGCCGACGCGATCGACTCGTTGGATACCTCGATAACCCCCTGCAGGAAAAACCGAAGCCATGCCTCCCATGCTCCATCTGTCCGGATCTCGTTCAAGATCTGGTAGTACTCCTCCCGGTGCCTTTTGAGGTAGATACTGAGGTAAAGGAGCGGTTTTGCAAGGATCCCTTTCCAGCAGAGGTAAAATGTTATGAGTAGCCGCCCCATACGGCCGTTTCCGTCCAGGAACGGATGGATGGTCTCAAACTGGGCGTGAATAAGGGCGATCTTGATGAGCGGCGGTACAGAGCCCTTTGCGAGGATGAAGGCTTCAAGCTCCTTCATCAGGGCTTCAACGCGTTCCGGCGGTGGCGGCACGAAGACGGCATCCCGGATCGAGGTAGCTCCCGATCGGGCTATGTAATTCTGGACGGTCCGGAAGTTACCCGGCTCCCGATCCGAGCCCCGTGTCCCTTTGATCAGGACGCGGTGGATATCCCTGATGAGGTCCAGGGATATCGGAGCACGTTTGAGTTGTTCCAGCCCGCTGTCCATGGCCCGCAGGTAATTGACGACCTCAAGGAGGTCGTTGATGTTCTCCGTCGGCTTCAGGTTCGCCTCGAACTCCAGAACCCCTTTGAGCGAGGCCTCCGTCCCCTCAATCTGCGAGCTCAGCAGCGCCTCTTTCTTCATGTACATAGCGATGAACAGGTCGGGATTCGGGAGCGTCATTGCCATGCCGTCGAGCCTTGCAAGCGCCCGGTCGGCTTCCGAGAGAAGGTACTGCAGCGTCTCATCGTACACGATCGGCGGGTCGGGTGGAAGGCTCTTTGGTATGAAAGCGTTATATCCGCCTTTTTGATGAACGAAATGTCCATATCGACTCTCTTGCATGAAGCACCTGTGAGATGAGCATTTTCTAAGTTAACTTTTGTTTACTTAGAAAGGTAGATCTCCGTCTATGTTAAGTTTGCTTAATTTAGAACTGGTCGCGGTGTGAGCGGGTCTCCGCGTACCTCACGTACTTCTCCCGTATCGGGATCGGCGTCGATCTCTTCCCCTACACGGCAAGCGAGCTTACGAACCCCCTCGCCCACCGGGCGGCGGAGGGCGGCGTCCTGGTCTTTTCCCGCTGAACCTTTCTGTAGCGCGGTGTCCCGATACGGCCTGTACCCGATCTCCGGAGGAGGCCGACCTACCTGGTTCTGCACGGCCCCTCTCTCACCGGTACGAGAGTACCTCCTCTCTACCGTCCGGTGACAGGAAGACGAGATCGCCGGAGAGTACCCGGTACACCAGGCAATGTTTTCGGCAGTACCTATGCCATAGATGCCATGACCGCCACGAAACGCATCACTGTCAGAGAAGAGGTCCGGGCTGCCCTCTCCAACATGCGAGAGCCGGGGATGACCTTCTCGGAGCTGCTGGAGGAGATGATCGAGCACGAAAATAAGCGGCGGCTTGTAGAAAATATCAAGCTTCATCTCGAACGGGCAAGGAG
>DANY01000031.1:36883-74364 GCA_002501655.1 Methanoculleus sp. UBA303 | reverse complement strand
CTTGAAGTCGATCTCGTGCTGGCTCTCGGCGACCTCGTGGTGCGACGCCTCGATCTCGAACCCCATCTCGGTGAGGGCGATGATGATCTCACGCCGAACATCCTCAGCGAGATCGGTCGGCGCGAGGTCGAAGTAGCCGCCGACGTCCTGGAAGAGCGCGGTCGGTCTGCCGTCGACCATCCGGAAGAGGAAGAACTCGAGTTCCGGGCCGGTGTTGAAGGTATATCCATCCTTCGCCGCATCTTCCATCGTCTTCCGGAGTACGTAGCGCGGGTCGCCCTCGAACGGCTCCCCGTTCGCCTTGTAGACATCGCAGACGAAGCGCGCAACCGTGTACTCCTGGGGCCGCCAGGGCAGGAGGGTGTAGGTCGAGAGGTCGGGCCGGAGCACCATATCGGACTCCTCGATACGGACGAACCCCTCGATCGACGATCCGTCAAACCCGATACCCCCGGTCAGCGCCTTCTCCGCCTGCTTCACCGGGATGGCGACGTTCTTGGGCATGCCCGGGACGTCAGCGAACTGGAGCCGGAGAAACTTGACATTATCCTTTTCGATACGTTCAAGCATATGTGAGACAGTGTCGCGGGGTTGCATGTAGAAGGTCGCTTCCACCTAATCATATTTATACATGGCGCATATATCTCTACTGGAAATGCAGGGCCGAAGAGCGAACCCTGTGATAGCGATGTGCGGTATAATCGGCGTAATGGACCGGAGGCGCGGGGCGATTGGCGGCTCCGGCATCAGGCAGGCCCTCTCCATGATGAACGAGCGCGGCAGCGGCGAAGGGGCGGGGTATGCGGCCTACGGTATCTATCCTGAATACCGGGACTGCTACGCGCTCCACGTCTTCTTCAACGACATCCAGGAGGATAAACTGCCTTTTGACGCGGTGCTTGAGCAGTGGGGGACGGTCGAGCACGACGAGGCGATCCCGACCTACGACCAGCCGAACCTTCGGGCGGTCCACACCCCCTGGCGCTACTTCTTCAGGCCAGACCCCTCCCTCGCACCAGGGGGTGCACCCCAGGACGATATCGTCAGCACCCTGGTGATGCGGGTCAACGCCGCCCGCCGGGGCGCTCTCATCGTCTCCTCAGGGAAGAACCTCGGTGTCTTCAAAGCTGCTGGCTGGCCTGAAGATGTCGCGAACTTCTACCGGATCGAGGACTACGAGGGCTACACCTGGCTTGCGCACAACCGCTACCCGACTAACACCCCGGGGTGGTGGGGGGGTGCGCATCCCTTCAACCTCCTCGACTGGAGCGTCGTGCATAACGGCGAGATCACCTCCTACGGGACCAATCGGCGCTACATCGAGAGTTTCGGCTACACCTGCTCGATGTTCACCGACACCGAGGTCGTCGCCTATTTAATCGACCTCCTGGTGCGGCGGCACGGTCTCGATATCGACATCGCGGTCAGGGCGCTCGCCCCGCCCTTCTGGGAGGATATCGACCGGATGCCGGGGGCCGAACAGGAGTGGAACACAGCCCTCCGGCTTGCTTACGCGCAGGCGATGATGAACGGGCCGTTCGCCATCGTGGCCGCGGACGCCGGGACGATGGTCGGGTTCACCGACCGGAGCAAACTCAGGCCGATGGTCGTCGGCGAGTGCGGAGACCGCCTCTACATATCAAGCGAGGAGGCCGCGATCCGGGCCATGGAGCCCAACGTCGAGTCGATCATGATGCCGGCCGCGGGCGAGCCTGTGATCGGGAGGGTTGCGCGGTGATCGGGAGCCTCCCGCCCCGGTACCGGGTCAGCATCGACCCGGTACGGTGCATGGAGTGCGAGCGGTGCATCGAGAACTGTTCCTACGGGGTATTCCGGCGGGACGGCGACCGGATCCTGGTCAACTCGCGGAACTGCACGGCCTGCCACCGGTGCGTCGCCTGCTGCCCCCGGGACGCCATCATGCTTGAGGAGCACCCCTGCGACTACCGGAGCCACCCCCTCTGGACCAGAGAGGCCCGGGAGGCGATCTACCGCCAGGCAGAGACCGGCCGGATAATCCTCGCCGGGATGGGCAACGCGCTCGATTACCCGGTCATATTCGACCGCCTGGTCCTGGACGCCTGCCAGGTCACGAACCCGAGCCTCGACCCGCTCCGCGAGCCCATCGAACTGCGGACCCATATCGGGAAGAAACCGGCGAGGCTGGACCTCCGCCGGAATTCGAACGGGGATGTCGAACTCCGGACCCGGCTCACCCCGAACCTCAGGGCCGAGACCCCGGTCATGATCGGGCACATGAGTTACGGGGCGATCAGCCTCAACGCCCAGATATCTCTGGCCCGGGCGGCGAAGGAGGTCGGGACGTTCATGGGCACCGGGGAGGGCGGGCTCCATGCTGCCCTCCATCCCTACCAGGACCGCATCGTCGTCCAGGTGGCCTCCGGAAGGTTCGGGGTGAACATCGACTACCTGGAACGCGGCGCGGCCATCGAGATCAAGATCGGCCAAGGCGCAAAACCGGGGATCGGCGGACACCTCCCCGGCGAGAAGGTCTGCGGTGAGATATCCCGCACCAGGATGATCCCGGAGGGGAGCGATGCGATCAGCCCGGCGCCGCACCATGATATCTACAGTATCGAGGATCTCGCCCAGCTCGTCCGGGGCCTCAAGGAGGCGACCGAGTGGAAGAAGCCGGTCTTTGTGAAGATCGCCGCCGTCCATAACGCCGCCGCCATCGCCGCCGGTATCGCCCGTTCGCCGGCCGACGCCGTCGTCATCGACGGGTTCCGCGGCGGGACGGGTGCCGCGCCGCGCGTCTTCCGCGACCATGTGGGTATCCCGATCGAGGCGGCGGTCGCGAGCGTGGACCAAAAACTCCGCGACCAGGGGATCAGGAACGAGGTCTCGGTCATCGCGAGCGGCGGTATAAGGGGGAGCGCCGATGTGGCGAAAGTGATCGCCCTCGGCGCCGATGCAGTCTACATCGGGACCGCCGCGCTGGTGGCGATGGGGTGCCGGGTCTGCGGGAACTGTTACCGGGGGCTCTGCCCCTGGGGGATCGCCACCCAGCGCCCGGACCTGGTCGAGCGCCTGGACCCGGATATCGCGGCAAAGCAGGTGGCGAACCTGATCCGTGCGTGGACGCTCGAACTCGCCGAACTGCTGGGCGCTGCCGGGATCAACAGCATCGAGAGCCTGCGGGGCAACCGTGACAGGCTCCGGGGGTATATGCTGGACGAGAGCCTGATGCAGGTGCTCGACGTCAGGCAGGTGGGGGCGTGAGGTCAGAGAGTGACGTGAAATCGCGGAAGAGTAACAATCAGGAGGCCATGATGCCGAGAAGGGTCACATGGAGAGATACGGCGCCGCCATCTGCCGGACGCCGGTGAGAGAGGCGGTCCTCCGCACCATCCGCACGGTCTTTGTGAGTTTCTCCGATATCGAGGCCGGGTACGTCTTCGGTTCGTTCTGCAGGGAGGATTTTGGCGACGTGGATGTAGCAGTCCTGGTCTTCGGGGCAGGATGGTCCCGGGACATAGGGTTAATATAGTATCGCATATACCGGCCGTGCGCTCCGTCTGACCCGTGCGGATGTTTCATCGTGCGTATGTCCCGCACACTGTGAAAATAGCCGGGTTGGATTGGAGCCAGTCAGAGGATGTGACAGATATGCAAAAAATGTTGCTGAGGGGCAGTATCCTGTTAAGTATTCTCATCGTCACGTGCGCATTCGCCGTGACGGCAGTGCCGGTGGGGCCGCCGCAGATCCCGGGAGGCCCCGTCGCTTCAGGCATGGAGAATATCATCAAACCCGGGACGGTCCTGACATACGATGCGTCGATCTCCAGGATAACGACCGACCAGTATGGCATACCGAGCCAGTCCCCTGTCGCATCCTTCGACTGGGTCGTGAAGGTCGAGGAGGCGTCAGGAGGTCGCTATGCGGGAACTGCGGAGCTCATCCCGCGCAGCCACGCAATAACTGGCGGGGTGTACCGGTGGTCGTACACGGAGGGTCAGCAGAATCCCGATTGGTTTGGACCCCCGCTCTGGGTTGACCCGGGAGCCCCGGCAGAGTCCGCGGGAACGTACGGGAGCGGCACCTGGCAACTGCTCGGGGACCCCATGGGCCTGAAGATGCCCAACCCCCTCACCGGCGTCGAACAATCCGTGAACCAGATGCAGACGACGGGCCCGGGGAACCTGCGGTATATATCGTATGACACCGATTACGGGACAGTCCTCCTGTACACCGAGAAGACGGGCCAGTACTTCATGTCCTTCTGGTTCCGGTCCCTGAATGAGGGCGGCCTGACCGGGCCGTTCGGAGGGATAGTCCCGTAACGCACCGGGTCATCCCGGCGCCTGCGGCGGACCGCCGATACCCCCCGGGGCGACTTCGCGAAAGGGCAATATGCGGTTTAGGGGGAGGGGCGGGCGGCACGGAGCGCCGGCCCCCCTTCACGACGTCGCGACCTCGACGCACTCCTTCCTCGTTCCTATCCGGGCGAGCGCCCCGCACATCCCCGGAACATAGGCGAGGGCTTTGCCCGAATCCACCATGATCGATGCGAACTCGTCCATCCGGGGCGAGACGACCATGCAGGTGTCCGGGATCACCCGGGCGCCGCTGTGCTCGATAGCGCCTACGAGGTCGGGGTTATTCTTCGCGACCCCCCGGGCGGCGAAGATGTAGAAGGGTTTCGTCGTCTTCTTCCCCTTGAGGAGATCCGCAAGGCCGCGGAGTTCGTCGGCGGAGCAGTGTGGGCACCCGACCGCGACCGCCTCCACCTCCGTCTCCACAAAGAGGGCTTCAATCTCATCCTGTGTCACCGTCACCCGGTCAAGGCCGGCGGTCTCAAACGAGAAGACCCGGGCCTCCGGGGTGATCTTATCGACGTGGAAGAGCGCAACCGCGCCGGTCGCCGCCATCGCGGCGCCGAGCGCCTTGAGCTGGTCGCGGCCCGGCCGGATCCCCTCGAAGATGGGTATACGGTTCCCCACCTTCTTCCCGGCGACGTGCCCGATGGCGCCCCAGTGGTCGGATCGCAGGCCTGTGCCGCTCTCGACCTCGATGACGACCTGCGGTCGCCGGTTCGCGACGATATGCAGCCCATAATACGGCGTCTTCCCGACTATCGCCGCCGCAAGGGCGCTCGGACCGCCTTCGCGGTTCGTCCGGGCGCCTAAAACCGAGTTCGCGTAGGCGACCGCCGATGACTCTGACCAGGCCAGGTGTTCCCCGTACTCCGTTATGCGGAGGTAGTAGGGCGTGCAGGTACACTCGAGCCTGATCCCGAGCCTCCGGTAGGCTTCGACGACCTCCGCCTGGCGGCGGGCGAACTCCTCGGCGATCCCGAACTCCCGCCACCCCTCCTGCGGCATACCGATGGGGTTTAAGACGGCCGGGACCGCCACCCGGGCATCGAGGCTCTGCAGCCAGGCAAGCCCCCACTTTCCGATCGTCTTGTAGGATGCACCGCTCACCTGGGCGCTCGTAATCGGGACGAGCCTCTCGGCATCGTAGACCCCCCCGAGCGCGACCAGGATCTCCATCATCTTCTGGCGTGTCTCGCCGAACTCGCCGGCGAGCACCTTCTCGTCATCGTTATCAAGGTACATGAACTACGGCCACTCCGCTCTCTTGAATTCGCCCTCTCTCCCCATAACGATCGTGGCATCGACCCCGACCTTCACGTTCGTCCCGTCCGCTAGACGCATCGGGTCAAGCGACGACCCACGCACACCGCTGATGACCATGATATCGGTATCGCCCCGCACCCTTGTCGCTATAGCGTACTCGACGTCGTAGGGGTCGTAGATATCGATGTCCTCGTCCACCACCACGACGTGCTTCAAGGATGTGTGGGCTGCAAACGCCGCCATGATGGCGTTTTTGGCGTCACCCTGCGTGTTCTTCCGGATCTGCACCACCGCGTGGAGATAGCCGGCGCCGCCTTTCGTGAGGAGGACGTTTCGGACCGTCGTCACCTCGCTGACCGCGCGGTAGATCTTCGGCTCGTAGGGCGCCCCCATCAGGAGTTTGTGCTCGTCGCCAGCAGGGAGGATGCCGTGGTAGATGGGGTCCTCCTTGCAGTACATCCGGGAAAACTCGATCACCGGCTGCTGCCGCACGGGGTCGTAGGTGCCGGTGATATCGACGAACGGCCCTTCCGCCGCCGTTTCCAGCCCGATAGAGCCTTCGAGCACGATCTCGGCGTTGGGAACCCGGACGCCGTTTTCGCACTCCCGGACAGCGAGTTCACCCCCCATCAACTCCGCTGCGTAGGCGAGTTCCTTCCCCTGCGGAACGCGGGTGCAGGCGGCAAACGTCACCAGCGGATGGGTGCCGACGGTGACCGCGACCGCCAGCCGCTCCCCCCGAGCAAGCGCCTCCCGAAGGAGGGTGTGGGTGTGCCTCCCCTCCACCAGGCGGGCCACCACCCTTCGATCGTCGAGGACCATCATCCGGTGAATGGAGGCGTTCTCCACGCCGCCGAAGCGCGAGAAGACGATCCCCGACGTGAAGTAGCGCCCGGCGTCTCCCGGGAAGTGCTTCATGACCGGGAGACGGGAGAGGTCGGCGGGAACGCCGCTCTGGCACTGCCCGGCGTCCACCACGCGGCCGGTGTAGGTGGCGGCCGCAAGGTGCCTGACCAGGTCCCGTTCGCCCACGCCGAGCGCCGCTGCAAGCGCTCCCCGGTCACCGAGGAGGTTCATCACCGCCCGGTGACCGTCGAGGTCGTGGAAGAAGAGGATCTTATCGGTCCGGCTCGCCATACGGGGAGCCTCATAGACGGTCGAGCAGGGGCTCTCGATATCCTCGACCCTCCCCTGCTCCCGCATCATCGCAATGAAATCACGCATCGTATCCACTCCATCTGCTCCCCAGGCGGTGCTCGACCCCCAGGTGGTCGAGCACCCGGGCCACCACCATATCGACGAGGTCGTCGATGGTCTTGGGGTGCTGGTAGAAGGGGGGGCTTGCGACCATAACGGTCGCGCCGGCCTCGTCGGCTGCAAGCATGTTCTTTAAGTGAATCCGGGAGAGCGGCATCTCGCGGAGGAGGAGGAGGAGGGGCCGCCGCTCCTTGAGGCAGACGTCCGCCGCCCGCGCGATCAGGTTGTCCGCGAGCCCGTTGCTGACCGCCGCAAGCGTCTTCATGCTGCAGGGTACGATCGCCATACCGTCGTAGCGAAACGAGCCGCTGGCGATATCGGCTGCGAGGTTGCTGTTCTCGGCGTATATGGCGTCGAACCCGGTAAGGTCCACACGCTCGATCCCGGCTATCTGCCGGGCGGTGTCGGATATGACGATATGCACCGTTGCCTGGTCGCAGAGCACCTCGAGCAGGCGGCGGGCGTATACGACCCCGCTTGCTCCGGTGACCCCGACGACAAATTCCTTCTTCATGTACTCCTCATCGATTATGCAACTACGAGTTTATCCTGTTTTGTCGCCCGCTTCACCCGGAGTACCTCCATCGCCGCCTGCTCCACGGCATGGCGATGTTCGGGGGTCGTATAGATCCCGAGGCGCCACTGTTGCCGCCGGGTGTCGTTCAAGGTGTTGATGAGGGGCGAGACCTGCTCGATATCCACCATCGTGTGGCTGTTCCTGACCCGGACCTCCATCGAGAGGGCGCCGGGGAGCCGGGGAATGTCCACAAGAACCTCGTCCCCCGGGATTCCCGCGGTCTCGGCGATGGCGAGGGCAAGGTCTCGCTCCCGGGCGGCCCCGGGGTCCTGCTGGAGGGCTGCGGCGTTCACCCGGTCTTCGCCGACATAGAGCGCCCGCTTGTAGAGGTCCCGGGCGTAGACCCTGGCGGCAAGGTCCCGGGTGGTCCCGTGCGGGGAGTGTTTCAGCCGCTCCATACAGGCAGCATCGTCCATCCGGACGAGTTCACGGGCATCCGCGCCCGGGACGTTCTGCACCTCCTCCCGGAGGGCGTGGACGAACATGCTCGTCGCGATCCGGCTCACGTGGTGGAAGTAGACCGCCGGGCGCATCAGGGTCCGGGCGATCAAGAGCGACTCGGCGGCGTTGATACCGCTTTCACGCAGCGCGATGCCGGATTCGGCGAGGACCGAGCACCGGATAAGCCTGTGTGCGTCGACTGTCCCGTAGGGCACGCCGGTGTAGTGAGCGTCCCGCATCAGGTAATCCATCCGGTCGACGTCGAGGCTCCCGTGGATGATGCTCGCGAGGCGGTGCTCCCCTGCGACGACGGCGCAGACCTCAGCGGGGTCGACCCCTTCCGCCTCGAGGACCCCGGCGACCGCCCCCTCCCTGACGAGGTGGTCGATCTGGTGGTGGCTTCGCCCCAAAAACTCCTCCATCACTGGCTCGGTGACGTGGGAGAAGGGCCCGTGGCCGATGTCGTGGAGGAGGGCGGCCGTCGTGACGAGTTTCGTCTCGCCGTCGTCAAGCCCGAGCTCCCGGCACATGAGGCCTGCAAGATGCATCGCCCCGAGCGAGTGCTCGAACCGGGTGTGGTTTGCGCCCGGGTAGACGAGGTTTGCAAACCCGAGCTGCGTGACGTGGCGGAGCCGCTGGACGACTCCCGAGTCGAGCAGCCGGAGTGCGAGCGGTTCCGCCTCGACGTAGCCGTGCACCGGATCCTTGATGATCTTCATCCGTTCTGTTAACATTCTTGAGAGATGACTGATAAAGGTATGGAGGATGATCACCTTCCTCTCGGGCGGAACCGGAGCGCCCGCGCTCATCAGGGGCGCCCGGCAGATCCTCTACGACAGCGATATCGCCGTGGTCGCGAATACCGCTGAGGACTTCTGGGTCTCGGGGAGCCACTGTGCGCCGGATATCGATACCGCCATCTTCCTCTTTGCCGGTATACTCGATACCGGGCGATGGTGGGGGATCAAGGGGGACACCTACGCCACCCACAACTACCTCCCGAAGGTGGCGGGCGGCGAACCCTTCGTGATCGGCGATCGTGCCCGGGCCGTCCAGATCGCCCGGGCAGCACTCCTCAAGAAGGGTTGGACCCTGACGGAGGCTGTGCAGGCACAGTGCCGGGCGCTCAGCGTTGGGGCGACCATCCTTCCGGTAAGCGACACAGAGGCTGGCCTACTCGTCGATACCGGCACCGGGCGCCTGCCGCTCTTCGAGTACTGGACGTGCGCCGATGCCGGTACCGAGGTGCGGGAACTCATCCACACCGCCCCCGTTCGGCCGGCGGTCACAGACGAGGTTCAGGCGGTTATTGAAGCAAGCGATGCCGTGGTGATCGGCCCGGGAAACCCCGCCCGGAGCATCCTCCCCATCCTCGAATGCGTTGGGATGCGTGACCTTCTCCGCGACCGGTTCGTCGTCGCGGTCTCGCCGTTCCAGGGGGACAGTGCCCCGGACCCGAAGGACACCGCGCTCATGTACGCCGTCGGCGAGCAACCGACCTCGCCGGGGGTATTCCGGCTCTACGGTGATATCGTCGACGTCTTTGTCCAGGACTTCCACGACCCCGACGAGGTCCCGGGATCGCTCCGCCTGGAGGCGCACCTCCTGCACAGCCGGCAGGCCGAATCGCTCGCCTGGGATATCATGGCGGTCATACGACACGCTGTTTCGTGAGAGGAGGCTTCGCCGCTACCCGGCCCCATTAACAAAATTCATATGGTTGCACTTGTTACGCTAAATATTCATGATCACTTTCCTCTCGGGCGGGACCGGGACCCCGAAACTCCTCCGCGGTGTGCAGGAGTTGCTGGACGAGCGGGAGATCGCGGTCATCGTCAACACGGCCGAGGATACGTGGCTCTCCGGCAACCACCTCTCGCCCGATATCGATACGGTTATGTACCTCTTTGCGGACATCCTCGACACCGGCCGGTGGTGGGGAATCCGCGACGACACCTACATAACCCACGACCTTCTCGCGAGACTCGGCATCGAGGAGTTCATTGCCATCGGGGACCGGGACCGGGCGGTCCACGTCGCCCGGGGAGAGATGCTCCGGGGCGGTATGCGGCTCACCGAGGCGACGGCGACCCTCTGCGGGAAGCTGGATATCCAGGCGACCGTTCTCCCGATGACCGATTCTGCGGTGACGACCTACGTCAAGACGCGCCGGGGCGATATGCACTTCCAGGAGTACTGGGTGAAGCACCGGGGCGACGTGGCGATCGAGGGCGTGGTCCGGCGGTTCCGGGAGCCGCCGGTTGCGACCGATGAGGTTCTCTGCGCGATCGAGGCGAGCGACGCTGTTATAATCGGACCGAGCAACCCGGTCACGAGCATATCGCCGATCCTCGAATGCGCCGGGGTTCGGGAGGCGCTCCGCCGGCAGTACGTCATCGCGATCAGCCCCTTCATCGGTGATGCGCCGGTCAGCGGCCCGGCGGCCGCGCTGATGCGGGCCTTCGGCAAAGAGCCCTCATCTGCCGGAACCTACAGTCTCTACGAGGATTTCGTGGATATCTTCATCCAGGATACCAGGGACCCGGTCGAGATTCTGGGGGCTCTCCGCCAGGATACTCTTATGGTCTACCGGGGGAAGAGCCTGGATCTCGCTAAGAGCATTATGACGCTGGTCTACGGGTGCTGAGGGTTAACCCGTCGCTTCCTTCTTCTGCTTCTCCCGGAAGTCCTGTATCGCCGCGTGGAGCGCATCCGCCGCGAGGTTCGAGCAGTGCATCTTCCGGGGCGGCAGCCCCTCGAGCTCGGTCGCCACGTCGTCGCGGGTGATCTTCATCGCCTCCTCAAGCGTCTTTCCTTTGGCGAGGTCGGTCACCATGCTGCTCGTCGCGATCGCCGAACCGCACCCGAACGTCCGGAACCGGATATCTTCGATGACGTCGTCCCTGACCCTGATGAAGATCTCCATGAGATCCCCGCAGACGGGGTTGCCGACCTTGCCGTAGCCGTCCGGGTTCTCGATCACCCCGACGTTGTGCGGGTTCATGAAGTGCTCCATCACCTTCTGGCTGTATCCGATCTGGTCTGCCATGCTCTCACCTACAGCGGTGTAATAGCCCGGAGACGTTTAACTGTTTCTCTCGTGGCGCTGACGACCCGGGAAACCTCATCGAGGCTGTTCCGGCGCCCGAGCGTTGCGACCATCGACCCGTGCGCCTCGTCGTGGGCGAGCCCGATGGCAAGGAGGACGTGGGAGGCCTCAAGCGTCCGCGAAGTGCATGCCGACCCGGTGGCGACCGCGATACCGAGCATGTTCATGGCGAGCTGGATGCTCTCGCCCTCGATCCGGGCGAACCGGAAACTGGCATGGTGCGGGAGCCGTTCCGCCGGGTGGCCGGTCAGGTAGGCCTCCTCGATCCCGGTGATGCCGGCAATAAGCCGGTCCCGGATCCCCCGGAGTCTTTCGCTCTCCTCCGGCATCTCCTCCTTTGCGAGCCGGGCCGCCTCCCCCATGCAGGCGATGCCAAAGACGTTCTCGGTCCCGGGCCGGAGCCCGCGCTCCTGTCCGCCTCCGACGATGACCGGCTGGACCCGGACCCCCGGGCGGATATAGAGCGCCCCGACGCCGTCCGGCCCCCCGAGTTGATTCGACGAGAGGGTGAGGAGGTCGATGCCGTCACGCTCCACATCAATGGGTATCCTCCCCGCGGCATCGGTGGCATCCACATGGAGGAACCCTCCCCGGTCGTGGACGATCTCCGCCACCTCCCGGATCGGCTCGATGGTCCCGATCTCGTTGTTGGCGTAGTGGACCGATGTGACGACGGTCTCCGGCATGACCGCCGCCGCGAGGGCATCGAGGTCGATGACGCCGAAGCGGTCGACCGGAACCTGCGTAAACGTAAACCCATTCTTCTGGAGGTCTTTTGCCGGGTTCAGCACGGATATGTGCTCGATGGCGCTCGTAACGACCCTCTTCCCCATCTTCTGGTTCCGGAGCGCGGTCCCCCGGACAGCGATGTTGTTCGACTCGGTCGCCCCGCTCGTGAATATGATCGAGGCCGGGTCCCATGCGCCGACGAGCGCCGCTACCTTCTCCCGTGCCCCGGCTACGGTCGCCTGCGCCGCGAGCCCTTCCTGGTAGATCGTTGAGGGGTTGCCGGCGAAGCCGGCCGGGAACTGCCTGCAGAACCGGGCAACCCCGGGGTGGACCGGCACCGCCGCCGCGTGGTCAAGATAGATCCGCTCCTCCATACCCGCCCCCTAGAACGTTATGACCGCGTCGGCGTCGATGGCAAGGTCGTTTAAGGTGAGCGCGCCAACGACCTGCCCCTCTGCGATGAAGTCGCCCCGGTCCAGACCGAGGAGCTGGGTGCTCTGCTCGCAGATGTAGATCTTCGCCCCCGCGGCGATCGCCTGGTCCCTCATCTCCGAGAGTCTCGGGAAATTGCCGACCTGGATCTCCTCCGCCGCGCCTTTCTTGACGACCGTCACCCCCTTGATCATGAAGTAGATGTCGGCGTCGATATCCGTCGCACATGCCGTCATCGCGAGAACGAACGGTGCATACAGCCGCTCCGGGGTGTCGGTGCCGCTGGTCTGGATGTAGAGTATCCTTGCCATACGTTTCACGCTCCTTTCCGGATAGAGAAGGTGATCTTCTCTCCTTCTTTCTCCTCGCCCACGATATCGTGGCCCATCCGTCTTGCCCAGACCCTGACGTCCTCTCCGGTGGGCTGGTTGTCCACGTCAACCTTCAGGACCCCGCCTCTCGCCAGCCGGTCCATCCCCTCTTTGAGCAGGATGACCGGCGCCTGGCAGTAGGCACCCCGGGCATCCACGTAGCCTTCGGCATCCATCCGATCACTTCGCCTCTGCCGTTGCCGCCGCTCCCTTGCGCATGACGAGGGTCGTCACACCTGAGGCGACGTGCTCCTCCTCGATCACATGCCCGTTCTCACCGGCCCAGGATCTGACTGCCTCTACCAGATCCGGCTTATCGGTCGTCACCTGGAGGATCTGCCCCTCGTTGAGCGCCTTCATCTCTCCGTCAATCGACAGCATAGGCGACTGGCATATGCCAACGCAACTGACAACCTTATCCGCGTACACTCACATCACCTCACTTCATCTTCCGGATGGAGAACCTCATGACTCCGCCATCCTTTTCGAACTTCACGATCTCGTGCCCCACACGATTCACCCAGCGCCGGATATCCTCCTCTGCTGCCGGGTCGTCCGCCTCAACCAGAAGCACCTCTCCGACATCGATCTTCTCGATCGCCTCTCTGGTCATAGCGATTGGCATGGGGCAGTAGAGCCCGAGACAATCCACGACCACCGAGGGTTTGATATCCTCTTTCATCTCTCCACCTTCCGTTATGGGCCGCGTGTGGGAATCCGGGTGCCGTGACGCTCTCCCGGCACACTCCCGGTTGCACCGGATCATGCACCATCCTTTATAAGCGTTCCTCCAGGAGGGCGCCTGTGGTATGGGACGTTACCAGAGAGCCCTGAGGACTCCGGGGGAGGAACAGAAGGACCATACGCCGTCTCCCGCCGCCTGGCGTCACCGAGAAAGACCTGCTTGGGGGGTGCAACGGGGGGGTTATGGAACCGGTCTCGTGTGAGCAAGGCCGGGAGGCGGCGACCGCGTCTCTGGATGCAGTAGAGGGTGCCCCAGGGTGAGAACTGGTGTCTCCGGCGGACGGTGGCGCCTCGCGACCTCATCGTCCGGGTGCGCCCCTGCTCCCGGGCCGCTCTCCGGGTGCGCTTCATCGCTCACCCCGAAGAATTCTGGAGTTTCTCCGATATAGTAGATTATAGCAGTGATTCCAGTTCAGGCCGTTCTGCAGGTGAAGAACGGCAGGACCGAGGGCCGTTGCGGTCACCCCGACAGGTTCTAAAATCCGGTATATTTCAGGCTATTTTACGATTTACCCGCATTTTGCCGGACTAATGCGAAAAATAGGGAAGATTCGGCCCCATTCTTAATTTGTGCCTGTTATTACCGAAAATTTTAAAAAATCCAAACGATAAGAAGATCTTTAATGTTCGTTCCGACCAAGTGTTTCTTTACGAAGGGTGTGGGCATCCACAAAGACAAACTGGCATCGTTTGAACTGGCTCTCCGCCAGGCGGGCATCGAGAAGTACAATCTGGTCTACGTCTCGAGTATCTTCCCCCCGAACTGCCAGCTGGTCTCGAAGGAGGAAGGCTTAAAGCACCTCTCTCCAGGCAGCATCGTCTACGTTGTCATGGCCCGGAATGAGACCAATGAACCGAGCAGGCTCGCATCCGCCGCCATCGGCCACGCGATGCCGAAGGAGAGCAACACCTACGGCTACCTCTCCGAGCACCATGCCTACGGGGAGACGGCGGAAGTCTCGGGTGAGTATGCCGAAGACCTTGCGGCAACCATGCTTGCGACAACGCTCGGCATCGAGTTCGATCCCGACCGTGCATGGCAGGAGCGGGAGCAGATCTATAAGGCCAGCGGCCAGATCATCAGCACGACCCATACCTGCCAGGCAGCGGAAGGGGTTATGGACGGCCGCTGGACGACAGTCATCGCCACCGCAGTCTTCCTGTGAGAGCCCGGCTCTCCCTCTTTTTGCATGATAGAGAGTCCGGAACGTTCGCGCTCCCGGGCATTGGCTCCCCTCGTGGCGATCCGTCAGGTGCGCAGGCCACCACGGTCCACTGCTATGTCGGTGAACCCGGGGAAAACCCGACATCCGGCACCCTGATTTTCATCCGTGCAGCATGAGGCCGCGCCCCATAGGTTTTTCCCGGTGGTTGTCCGGGACGGGGCTTATCCAGTCACCCAGGAGACCCCCTCTCCCGGCGGGGAGCGTAAGACAAAATACCTCTCCGGGCCCATATGGTACCTAGGTTTTAAAATGCCAGGTTTTAAAATGCGTCTACCAATACGGGCCGTAACCCCGGAAACCGAATCAGCCGAGATCATCGGCTGGGTGCACGAGGTCCGTGATCTCGGAGGACTCTCGTTCTTCCTGATCCGTGACCGGACCGGCATCATCCAGGTGACCATCCCGAAGAAGAAGGTTTCGGCGGAGATCCTTGAGGCCGCCCGGAACGTCTCACGAGAGTCCGTGGTCAGGGTTCAGGGCAGGGTAAAAGCGATCGAGAAAGCCCCGGGCGGGCGCGAGATCGTCCCCGACGAGCTCGAGATCATCAGCATCGCAGAGAGCCCGCTCCCGCTCGATGTCGCCGAAAAGGTACCCGCCGAGATGGATACACGGATCGACTCCCGGTTCCTGGATGTGAGGAAACCACGTGTCCGCGCCATCTTCTTCATCCGCTCGGCGGTGACCTGCGCCGCGACCGAGTTCCTCCACTCCCGGGGCTGCATCAACATTACCACCCCGAAGATCGTCGCCGCCGCCACCGAGGGCGGTACCGAACTCTTCCCGATCGCCTACTTCGAGAAGGAAGCGTTCATGAACCAGAGCCCGCAGCTCTACAAGCAGATGATGATGGCTGCCGGGTTCGAGGCAGTCTTTGAGATAGGCCCCATCTTCCGCGCCGAGGAGCACAACACCGTCCGGCACCTCAACGAGGCCACGTCGCTCGATGTGGAGGTCTCGTTCGCCGACCACAACGACGTCATGGAACTCCTTGAAGACCTGATAATCTACGTCTACGATTACGTCGCGAGGACCTGCGGGGAGCACCTGGCGGAACTCGGGGTCGACCTCGCTGTCCCGGCAAAGCCGTTCCCCCGGCTCCCCTACGTGGAGGCGATCGAGATCGCGAACCGCACCATCGAGGAGAAACTCTCCTTCGGCGACGACCTCTCCCCGGCGGCTGAGAGGGCGATCGGCGACGTGATCGGGCAACACTACTTCATCGTCGACTGGCCGACCGATATCAGGCCCTACTACGCGATGCCTTACCCGGACCGACCCGAGTTCTGCAAGGCGTTCGACATGATGCACCCCCGGATGGAGCTCTCCTCCGGGGCCCAGCGTATTCACGACCACGACCTCCTTGTGGAGCGGATCCGCGCCAAAGGTCTCTCTCCGGAGAGCTTTGAGTTCTACTTGAAGACGTTCCGCTATGGCATGCCCCCGCACGCCGGTTGGGGGCTCGGTATCGAGCGCCTGGTGATGACGATGCTCGGTCTTGGGAATATACGCGAGGCGGCGCTCTTCCCGCGGGATCGGCACAGACTGACTCCATGACCCTGACAAGCATGCGCCTCCCGACCACCGTGGTCGGGAGCTATCCGGTGGTGAAAGGCTCGGGGATTCGCGCTCTCATGGATCCCCTGAAGCATGCGGTTGAGGTAGCGGTCGCCGATCAGGTCAGCGCCGGGATCGACATCATATCCGACGGCCAGGTGCGGGCCGACATGATCCGTGCCTTCACCTCCCATCTCCCCGGCATCCGCGGGTCCGCGGTCGTCGGGAAGGTCCAGCCGGCCCGGCAGCCCATAACGCTCGCGGATACGAGGTATGCCCTCTCCCGGCACGCGAAGGTGAAGGGGATCCTCACCGGCCCGAGCACGCTCGCGCATGGTTTGAAGATAGAGACACCGTTCTACCGGAACAAGGACGAACTGGTCCTGGACCTTGCTCAGGCGCTCGCGGTCGAGGCGGGCTACCTTCAGGACGCCGGAGTCATGCTCCTCCAGATCGATGAGCCCATCTTCTCCACGGGGGCTGCAAACCTCACTGTCGGCCGCGAGGCAGTGAGCGCGATCGCCGGCAGGCTCCGGGTGCCCACATGCATCCACGTCTGTGGAAACCTCGGGCACGTCGTAGACGACATCCTCCGGACGAACGTCGCTATATTTGATTTTGAGTTCGCGAACAACCCCGCAAACCTGGAAGTGCTCTCGAAGAAAGACCTGCGCGGCCGGATGATCGGCTACGGGTGTGTGGACTCGGCCGACCCGGGTGTCGAGAGTGTCGAGACCATCCGGAAGCGTATCGAGGCCGGGGTCGACGTCTTCTCGCCGGAAGCAATGCTCATCGATCCGGACTGCGGCCTGCGGATGCGGACACGCGACGAGGCATTCGGAAAACTGAAGAATATGGTTGTTGCGGCAGGACTGGTCCGGGCCGAGTATACGGCCTAGACCACCCTGCTCGTCGTCGAGAGTTCAAGGCCTCTCGCGATGATGTGGTAGGGGATCACCCGCTGCGGCACGTTCGAACCTTTGAGTTTCTCGATGGCGAGCGTCCGCTCGAACTCGTTGCCGTGGACCTGGTGCCTGAGAGTGATGAAGATGTCGGCGGCACGCATCATCCGCGCCTCTTCGAGGGGGCTGTGGAGGCCGGTGTAGAGGAGGTAGACGATGTTTGCCCCTCCCTCGATGATCGCCCGGGTATCCCGGAGAACAAACTCGGTGGCTGCGTCGATACCCCAGGCAGCGATCAGCGTGGAGAGAGAGTCCACGACGATCCTCTCACCCTGCATGGCCCCGGCCAGTGCCGCTGTATCCATACCCCGTGCGTCGGTCATACCCTCCCGGGGCACGGCATCAAGCATCAGGTAAGCGCCCGTCCTCTCCCCCGCCCGCCAGAACTGCTGCGCCAGGAGTTCAAGGCCGCTCAAGGGAGATCCGGAGATGATGATGCAGTTGCCCGGCGGAAATCCTCCTTCGAGTGCAAGGTCCAGTCCTGCGATTCCTGTTGAACGTCTGGTGGTGTCTGCCACGCCTGTACCTCGGATGTATATCAGAAGTATCTATACGCTGCCTTTTCCTTAAAACTACCTCGTTAGGTGCGATTCTTTACGCTCCGCCGGCATCGCAGTACTCCTCCCGGAGACGCTTCCGCAGGAGTTTCCAGCCGTTCACCCGGGGGATCTCGGCCGCCAGGATGACCCGGCGGGGGACCTTGTAGCCTGCGAGGCGGTCGCGGGCGAAAGCGATGATATCGTCGGGAGTGACGCCGCCTTCCGAGGGAACCACCACGGCCACCGGCACCTCGCCCCGGCGAACATCCGGGCACCCGAAGACTGCTGCGTCGCGGACCCCCGGGTGCTGCACGAGGACGTCCTCGACCTCGGTCGGGTAGATCTTCCAGCCCGACATGACGATCATGTCCTTCTTCCGGTCGGTGATGGAGAGCATTCCGTCCTCGTCCAGGTGGCCGACATCACCAGTCAAGAACCAGCCGTCGGGGAGGAAGACGGCCCTGGTCTCCTCCGGCATCTGCCAGTAGCCGAGCGCCACCGCCGGTCCCCTGAGGGCGATCTCGCCGTCAACGCCTGGCCCGAGTTCCTGGCCGGGGTCGTCTGCATCGACGATCTTCACCTCCGAGAACCCGACGGGTGTACCAACGCTCCGGAACTCGTCGGCGGCCGCGTAGTGCTCGGGGCGGATGGCAGTCCCGGTCCCGACGACGATGGTCTCGGAGAGGCCGTAAGCGTTGACGACCGGGATTTTGAACCGCTCGTGGAAGGGTTTCCAGATGCCGGGCATCAGGGGGCCGCCGCCGCTGATCATCACCCGGGCTGTGGCAAGCGCCGTCTCGGTCCCGGGCGGGGTCTGGAGAAGGGAGTGGATCACCGGCGGCATGCCGGCGACGATCGTGGCCCGGTATTCGCGGGCGAGGTCGAGGTAGTGGGCGAGGTCGAACCGCTCCATGACGACGTAGGTTCCGCCCGCACGGAGGGTGGCGATGCCCCAGCTTATACCGACATGTCCCATGGGGTAGATCCCGAGGTAGACGTCGTCGGGGGTGATCCTGAGGACGTCCCGTTCAGCGTCCATTGCCGCTATCCAGTTCCCGTGCGTGAGCATCGCGCCTTTCGGCTTCCCGGTGGTGCCGGATGTGTACTGAATCTGGCAGAGGTCGTCGAACCGGCAATGGGCGGCACGGAGGTCTGGGGGTGCACGGAGGAGATCGGCCCACGTCTCCCCGCCGACGGCGACGACATGCCGGAGGGCCGGCGCCTGGTCCCTGATGCGGCCGACGAGGGCTGCACCCTCCGCGTCGGTGATGACGGCGGCGGCCCCGGCGTCGCGGACGGCGTAGAGGACCTCGTTCTCCCGGTAGACCCGGTTCGTCGGGACGGCGACGGCGCCGATGCGCCAGAGGGCGAGGTAACCGATGAGGTACTCCGGGGAACTGTCCAGGTAGATGCAGACCCGCTCCCCGCGCCCGATCCCGAGGTCGAGGAGGCCGCGTCCGACCCGGGCAACCCGGTCAAGGAGGTCGGCGCGGGTGTAGGATTCTCCCCGGGAGGGGACGACGAGAGCGATCTTTGCTGGGTTACAGGCGTTGGCATCGAGAAACGTGGTACAGTTCGGCATGGGGGGGCTCCGTGTTGCAGGGTTGCGCTTTGATGTATATGCTTGTGCATAGTGCGGTAAATAGGTTGCCCCGGGGGGTACGGAGCGATCGCGGTCACGAATCACCGCCGGGGTATCGCTGCAAACCGTCACGGTTTTTGACGTCTTCGGTGCGCGAAAACGCAACGGTCAAGTCTTACGGTGAGAAACGGATGTTCACGGTAGATTATCGTGCATCCAAGGGATTTACGCCTGGTGAAGGCTGGATTACCCATGCTGTTCCTGGTTCTCGCTCTCGTGCAGCCGGTATGTGCCGGACTGTACACCGATTCGTGCGGGATGGTATGGACGGACACCTGCATCCCGTTCGAGCAGGACAATGAGACGGCCTACAACGAAGAGCTGATGGCATCCTTTGCGCCCATCATGGACAATCTGACAGAGGTTCCCGATTTCGGCAACCACTCCTGGAGCGACGCCTTCCGCGAGACCTGCGCCTATATGGAAGAGCGCTACGCCTTCACGGAGTGGCGCGGCGTCGACTGGGATTCGCTTTACGCGAGGTATGCCCCCGGGATCGCGGAGGCCGAGAAGAACCAGGACAACGCCGCATACTACCGCACACTCCGTGAGTTCGCGGCCGCCATCCCGGACGGACACGTCATAATCCTCTCCCCTGATGACTTCGGGGCGAAGTACGCCGATATCGGCGGGGGCTACGGGCTCGCCGTCGCACGGCTCGATACGGGCAAGGTCATCGTGACCTGCGTCGCGGACAGAAGCGACGCGGAGAAGGCGGGGATCCGGTTCGGCGACGAGGTGGTCTCGTGGAACGGCCGGTCGATCGGGGATGCGATCAACGCGACATCGATCATCTGGGCCCCGGTCAAGCCTTCGACCGGGGAAGGAATCCTCCTCCAGCAGCAGCGGTTCCTGACCCGGGCGCCGGTTGGCACTCCGGCAATCGTCGGGATTGCCAGTCCGGAGGGTTCGGTTCCGCGTACGGTCAACCTGACCGCGGCGGAGGACGGCTACGAGACCCTCGCCCGGACGAGCATCTTCCTCGGCCGCCCGGTGAACGACGTGGAGGCCGGGACGATGGCGAATATCAAAGCGATCTTCTCGAACGATACCGTGACCACCCGGACCCTGCCGGGCGGGATCGTCTATATCGCGGTCTACGAAGAGGCCTATGAAGTCTACCAACCCTTCAAGGCGGCGGTGAAGGACGCGATCGCGAAGGATGCGCCCGGCATCGTCATCGACCTCCGGTTCAACCGGGGCGGGGACGACAACCTGGCCGCCGCCTACGCCGGGTGGTTCGTGGACCGGCCGGTCTTCTACGAGTACGGCACCTCGTACGACCCCGGGACCGGGGAGCCCGCGGTTCTCTGGGAGGCCTGGACACAGCCCCGACCCGACCGCTATGAGGGCCCGGTCGCGCTCCTCGTCAGCCCTTATACCATCAGCTCGGGCGAGGGCCTCCCGAAGGTCTTTGCCGAATCGGGAACGGGCGCGATCGTCTCGTGGTACGGGACGAACGGGGCGTTCGGCATGGAGTCGATGGGGCCGCTGCTGCCCCTCGGGATCCTGACCGCCTTCCCGACGGGCGCGTCGCTCGATGAGAGCGGGAGTATTCAGGTGGACAGCAACGCGTCGATGGTCGGCGGGGTCGCCCCGACGGTGCGGGTGCCGCTTGACGAGGATACCCTGGCGCGGGCGATGGCCGGGGAGGATGTCCAGCTCGCGTATGCGGTCGAGTGGATCGAGGCGCAGGCGGAGAACACGACCGTGGTGCCGTCCCAGAAGGCGGCGCCGGGGTGGGCGGTCGCGCTTGCGGCGCTTGCGGTTGTTGCGGTCCGGTACGGTCGGCGGTGAGGGCAGGGGTAGGCCCCTCCCTCTACCGACATTCCGCGACTGCCAAATTTCCTTTCCTTGCGTCCTTCGCGCCTCCACGTGAGGCACTGTAGCAAGGAAAGCGATGTGGTCTCACGCGAAGCCCATCCCAAACCGGGGCTACCCGGAGACCGTATGAGGCCACTCTCCAGAGCCGCTCCCATTGCAAAAGCACCTATGTTTCGGGACGGATTCGCATTTTTGGGATGGGAATGGCCGCCGCATAAAAACAGTTCTCCGGGGATACCCCCGGATTCCCGCTCACTGGTATTCCGGCGGCTGGATATCTTTCGGCAGCCCACCCTTGAAGTGCTGCTGCACCTTCTGGTAATATTGCCGCAGCCGCTCGTTCATCGTCGCGTGCACCTTCTCCTGCGCCCGGTCGAAGTGTGACGGGTTCACGATGGGGGCGCCCTCCCGCATCGCAAGCATGGCTGCTTCCCGGCCGAGCGCCTCAAGGTCCGACCCGACAAACCCCTCAACTCCGGTGGCAATCTTTTTGATGAGCCGGTCCCGTACGGGGTCGTCGAGGGTCACCTTCTGCTGGGAGAAGAGGTCGACGATCTTCCTCCTCCGGAGGTAGCGTGGGAGCCCCTCGTCGCTGCTCACCACCATCGCGGCACGGTGGCTCCTTACGTCTTCGGCGCTCACGCGCCGGTTGGCCCCGACGGCCAGGACAAGGTCCTCGAGCTCGTTCTCCGAGAGCCCCTCGGTCATCTCCACGAGATCTTCGATCGTAGAACCCTCGATCGGCATGTAGCGGGTGTGAATCGCGAGGATCTTCTCCCGGTCATCCCGCCCGGGCTCGCCTATGTAGACGAGCCGGTCGAACCTTCCGGGCCGGAGCAGTGCCGGGTCGACCATATCCGGCCGGTTCGTCGCACCCATCACCACCACGCCCCGGAGCTCCTCGAGGCCGTCGATCTCCGTGAGAATCTGGTTTAGAACGCTCTCGATCACGTGCGACTCGGAGCCGCCTCCCCGGGCGGGGGCGAGAGCGTCCAACTCGTCGAAGAAGATAATGGACGGCGCCACCTGCCGGGCCTTCTTGAAGATCTCGCGGACCGCCCGCTCGCTCTCGCCCACCCACTTCGAGAGGAGCTGGGGACCCTTCACGGGGACGAAGTTCGCCCCGGTCTCGCTCGCGATCGCCTTTGCGATAAGGGTCTTTCCGGTCCCCGGCGGGCCGTAGAGGAGAACGCCCTTCGGGGGCTCGATCCCGAGATCCTCGAACTGGTCCCGCCGGGTGAGCGGGTACTCCACCGCCTCGCGGATCTCCTGCTTTGCCTCGTCAAGGCCCCCCACATCTTCCCAGGTAGTGTGAGGCACCTCAAGGAGGATCTCCCGCATGGCGCTCGGGCCCACGTCACGGAGGGCGTCGCGGAAGTCCTTGCCCTGCACCTCCATCTTTTCGAGGATCTCCTGGGGAATCTCCTCGGCTTCCAGGTCGATCTCGGGGAGGTAACGCCGGAGCGCCTTGATCGCCGCCTCACGGGCGAGAGCGGCGAGGTCTGCCCCGACGAACCCGTGGGTCTGCTGGGCGATGAAGTTGATGTCTACATCGTCCGCAAGCGGCATACCCCGGGTGTGGATATGGAGCACCTGGATCCGGTCGTCCTCCGGCGGGACCCCGATCTCGATCTCGCGATCAAACCTTCCGGGACGGCGGAGAGCAGGATCGATGGCGTCGAGCCGGTTCGTGGCCCCGATCACCACGACCTGTCCCCGCTCCTCAAGCCCGTCCATCATCGTGAGGAGCTGGGCCACCACGCGCCGCTCGACCTCCCCGGTCACTTCCTCGCGCCGGGGGGCGATGGAGTCGAGCTCGTCGATGAATATGATGGCGGGCGCATGCTGCCGGGCGTCCTCGAAGACCTCACGGAGCCGTTGCTCGCTCTCGCCGTAGTACTTCGAGATCACCTCCGGCCCCGCTATAGAGATGAAGTGAGCTCCGCTCTCGCTTGCGACCGCCTTTGCGATGAGGGTCTTCCCGGTCCCCGGCGGGCCGTAGAGGAGAACACCCTTCGGGGGCTCGATCCCGAGTTTCCGGAAGATCTCCGGGTGACGCATGGGGAGTTCGATCGTCTCGCGGACACGTTGCAGTTCACCCTTCAGGCCGCCGATGTCCTCATAGCTGATCCTCTTTACACCCTCAAACCCGGCGGCGGGCTTCTCGGAGAACTCGATCTTCGTGTTCTTGGTTATGATCACGGCGTTCTCCGGCTCGACCACCACGGCCTTGAACGCGACAAGCTGGGGCTGCATGAACGGGAGCCCCGCCTGGATCGGCACAGAGTCGTTCTTCACGATGGGAAAGTCGATCAGTTTGTTGACGACGCTGCTGTAGTTGATGGGGAGCTGCTTGGGGAGATCCTCGGGAGGCGCGAGCACCACCCGTTTCGCCTCGACCTCCTCGTCCAGCGTCTTTATCTTTATGCGGTCCCCTATGCTGGCACCGGTGTTGAGCCGGGTGAAGTTATCGATCCGGACCTTCCCCTGGTGCCAGTCGTTCACCATGGCACGCCAGACCTTGGCCACGGTGCGACGCTTCCCTTCGATAGCAACAAGGTCTCCGGGGCTGAGCCGGAGCTGCAGCATGGTATCAGGGTCAAGCCGTGCCTTGCCCGCCCCCTGATCCTCCGGATAAGCGCTATCTACTTTCAAGTATATCTCGGGCATTACCTCTAGTTCTTATATTTCGGGGATTTATAAGTACTGGAGACGCATGAACATACTTCTCTTCGACCCGTTCAACGGGGCCGCAGGCGACATGATCATCGGTTCGCTCCTTGATCTGGGTGCGGATGAGGGGCTCATCCGGGCAGCCATGCGCTCCGTCGTCGGTGAACCGACAATTGAACGGGTAGACCGCTCCGGCATCCGGGCCGTCCAGGTGAAGACGCATGCCCCGGTCGACCACCGCACTCTTACCGAAGTGCTCGACCGGGTGGCCGGGAGCGATGCCCCTGCCCCCGCACGGGAGATGGCCCGGCGGGTCTTTCTCCGTATACACCGGGCCGAAGAGAGCATCCACGGGACCGGGGCGCACTTCCATGAGGTGGGTGCGGACGACGCCGTCGCCGACGTGGTCGGGGCCTGCACCGCCCTCCACTCCCTCGACGTCGACGGTGTGGCCGTCCGCCCGGTCGCCCTCGGCCGGGGGTTTGCAGTAGGTGCCCACGGCACCTTTCCCATCCCGGCTCCCGCAACGGTGGCGATCTTTGCCGCATCGGACCTGCAGACGGTCACCGGGAACGAGGAGCGGGAGCTCTGCACGCCGACGGGGGCCGCTCTCCTCGCCGAGTTCTCGACGGTCCGGCCGGAGGACCTCGGCCCGACGGGCATTAAGGCGGTCGGCTATGGGGCCGGGAGCAGAAACCCGGCGGGAAAACCAAACGTCCTCCGGTCGATGCTCCTCTCTGCAGAGGAGCAGACCAACGGCGACCGGGTCGACATCCTTGAGACGAACGTGGACGACGTGACCGGGGAAGCCCTCGCCTACACGCTCGGCCGCCTTATGGAGGAGGGGGCACGGGACGCAAGCGCCATCCCTCTCGTGATGAAGAAGGGACGGAGCGGCCACCTTGTCAGGGTGGTCTCCCATCCCGATACGACCGACCGCCTCGTGGGGGTGATGGCCCGGGAACTCGGGACGCTTGGTATACGGTGTATCCCGATGGTCCACCGGGCGGTCGCGGAGCGGACGGTCGAGCCGGTCACGGTGAGACTCCGGGACAGAGAGTGGACGATCGACGTCAAGTGCGGGTGGTCGGAGGGGAAGATCACCTCGTTCAAGGCGGAGTATGAGCAGGCAGCGGCGTGCGCCCGGGAACTCGGGATCCCGCTCCGCGAGGTCACCGGGACTATTGAGGCCGCTGCACGGGCGCAGTTCATCGAGCGGGGCGTGCTCACGCCATGAAGTCGGACCGGGTCAGCACGGGGAGCCAGGCCCTCGACGACCTGCTGGGCGGCGGGCTTGAGCGGCGGACGATAACCCAGATCTACGGCGAGGCCGCGAGCGGCAAGAGCACCCTCTGCCTGATGGCGGCGGTGGCAAATCTCCGGTCCGGGAACTCGGTCGTCTACATCGATACCGAAGGGTTCTCGGTGGAGCGATTCAGCCAGATCGCCGGGGAGAACGCCGGGGCGTTTGCGGACCGGCTCTACCTCTTTGAGCCGATCGACTTCGCCCAGCAGGGAGCGATGATCGCCGATGCGGAGGGGCTCCTCCGGAAGAGAGAAGACGCCCCTGTGGGCCTGCTGGTGATGGACTCGGCGACCGCCCTCTACCGGACCGAACTCGACCTCGGAAGGGAGGCGTTGCGCAAGTTATCCCACCATATGGTCAAACTCCTCGGGCTTGCGAAGAAATACGATATACCGGTCCTGATCACCAACCAGATCTTTATGGATGTGGAACGCGACCGGGTCTCCGGCCTTGGAGGGACGGCACTTGAGCATATCTCAAAGGCCATCGTGAGGCTCGAAAAGAAGGATAGCGTCCGGCGGGCCATGCTCCGGAAGCACCGGTCCCGGCCGGAAGGGCTCTCGTTTGATTTTGTGCTCACCGGGGACGGGATCAGAAAGGTATAACGCCCGCAAAGACCGTCTCGGCGGGACCTTCCATGGTGACGGCCTCTCCGAAGCGGATGACGAGCGGACCCCCTTTTGTCTCCACCTTTACAGTCTCCCCGACTTTCCCGAGGTGGTGGGCGACCGCTGCCGACGCAGTGGCGCCGGTGCCGCAGCTCTCGGTCTCGCCCTCGACGCCGCGCTCGAACGTCCGGATACGGAGCGTGTCACTGCCGGCGTCCTCAACGAAGTTGACGTTTGCACCCTCAACGAAGGTGGGATGGTTCCGGATCGCGGGGCCGACGGTGGCGATATCGACGGCGCCGATCTCTTTCACGAAGACGACGGCGTGAGGGACACCGGTGTTCGCGGCATGGACGGTGAACCCCCGGATCTCCTCTTTATACTCCCCGTTCCCGGTGGCGGGAATGGTGCTCCGCTCGAACGCGGGTGTTGGCATGGTGATGGTCGCGGTGAACTCGTCATCCGCGTAGCCCATCATCACCGGGACGATCCCGGCCCCGGTCTCGACCGAGCAGGATTCTTTTACGTAGCCGGCGTCGTAGGCGTACTTCGCAAGACACCTGATGCCGTTCCCGCACATCGCCGCCTCGCTCTCGTCGGGCTGGAAGAGCCGCATCCGGGCATCGGCTTTATCGGACGCCTGGAGGAAGAGGATGCCGTCGGCGCCGATGCCGAACCTGCGGTCGCAGTAGAGCGCCGCGAATCCTCCTTTCATCTCTTCGGGGATGACCTCGCTGTTGTGCTCGTCGATCAGGATAAAGTCGTTACCGTTTCCTTGCAGTTTGGTGAACGCGATCTCCATAGTGTAGCCTCTCGTTCGTAGGTATTAGGAGCGGCGGGTGATAAACCGTAGGGGTTCGGGGCGGGTGGTTGCCAGCGACCCGCCGCAGCACCCCGAGATGCCGCGACAGGCGGGGTGACTGCGGACGGGCGGGTTCGTCCGGTTGATGAAACGGTCTGGAAGGCGTCCGAGGGCGGGTCCGCTGTGCCCGGCATGTACCTGAATTACTGATGCGGGGAAGGAACAGGTTTTTCCGTCCCGGGCTCTCACCCATACCTATAATCCCTCTCAAAACCAAACATACGGTGCATATGGCCATGAAACTCAAACTTCAGGAGCTGACTGACGACAAGGCCCGGATCCTCTTTGAAGGCGAAGGCAACACCTACATCAATGCGCTCGCCGTTGAACTCCTCAACGATCCCAAGGTAGACGTGGCGCAGCACAGGCAGGTATTCCAGTTCTCGGACCCCGAACTGGTCGTCACCACGATCGATGGCCGGCCCCCTCTTCTTGCAGTCACCGATGCGGCAAAGCGGCTCTCCGGCTACGCCGGTGAACTCCTCCGGCAGATGGAAGCTCTCGATACCGCGTAGGCGGGAGAACCCACATAGGGCGGGGACCCACACAAGGTGGCCATGAAGAAGAGTGCTGAAGGCTTCACCCGGATTGCCCGGGAAGTCTTTGCCCCCATCTACCCCGTCATCGCAGAGCAGGTGCTCACGTGGTCAGGAATACGGGACGGTCTCTCGCTGGACCTCGGGAGCGGTCCCGGCCTTCTCTCTGCAGCGCTTGCGGAGAAGAGCGGCCTCTCCGTCATCGCGCTCGACACCGACCCGGCCATGGCCCGGATCACGCATGAGACCGCCGCCGGACACGGCTGCGCAGACCGGATAACCCCAATCACCGGCGACGTCCACTGCATGCCGGTCAGGGACGACACCGTCTCGCTCATAGTCAGCCGCGGCTCGATCTTCTTCTGGAAGGACCGGGTGCGGGCATTCCAGGAGATCGAGCGGGTTCTCCGGCCCGGCGGCGTCGCGCTCATCGGCGGCAGTTTCGGGACTCCCGCGCTCCGCGAGACCATCTTCACCGAGATGCGGCGGCGGAACCCTGACTGGGACCGCGACGTCGCCCGGAGGAGCGGGTGGGCGACCCCCGAGGTGCTCCTCCGGGAACTTGCGGCAAGCGGGGTGGCTCTCTATCGTATCCGGAAAGAAGAAGAGGGGTTATGGGTGGAGATCCGGAAAGACCCGACCCCGGTTACTCGGCACGCTCGGTGAAGATGATCGTCCCGGCGATCCGGGTGATCTTCACCTTCACGGTCTGGCCCGGCTTAGCATTGGCGACATACATCGTGTAGCGGTCTATCTTTACCACGCCGTCACCGCGCTTCGAGAGGAACTGGGGGGTGACATCCATGATTGCACCCTCGGTCGGTTTCGCCGCCGCAGAGGGGTCTACGGTCGATCTGCGCTTCCTGACCGGCCGGTGGCCGCCGCAGGCGTCGCACCGGAGCGTCAGGATCCGGTCGCTCTTGACCAGGCGGGTATCAGGTTTTCCACACTCCGAGCAGATGACGTAATCCTCGACGTAGCCCCGGATGATCGCGTTGATCTGCTCCTGCTCGAACTTCCCGGAGAAGACAGCCCGCGTCCCCTCGATCTTGCCGGCAGTGCCGAGCTCACCGAGGAGGTGCTTCATCAGGTGATCCTGTTCGCGCCGGAGGATGCCCGCAATCTCGGCAAAGTTCTCGAGGACCGTGGTCTTCCCCTCGATGAAGGCGCGGACGGCAGGAACCGTGAACCGATCTTCAAACTCCGTCGGCTCAGTGATATTGGTATACGCCTCCTTCAGAAGGTCTTCATATGACGGGGTCATACCCCACTATTGGTCGCGCCACGTCAAAAAGTGAGTACCTCACACCCGTCTTGCACACGCTTATGTAGATAGGCAACCCACCAGTTTTACAGTATGTTATCGGCTCAGGACCTTGCATTGCTGCGAAAAACCCTCGGGCGCGACGCGACCGACGTCGAGCTTGCCTGCTTTGAAAATCTCTGGAGCGAACACTGCAGTTACCGGTCCACCAAACCCCTCCTGCGGACGCTACCGACGGAAGGGAACGATGTGCTGCTCGGGCCGGGGGACGATGCCGCGATCGTGCGGTTCAGCGATACCTGTGCCCTCGCCATCGGGATGGAGAGCCACAACCATCCAAGTTACGTGGACCCCTACGACGGCGCCGCCACCGGCGTCGGCGGGATCGTCCGCGACATCCTCTCTATGGGCGCTCGCCCCATCGCCCTGATGGACCCCCTTTATTTTGGGCCCCTTGATACGGAGAAGAACCGCTACCTCTTCGAGCACGTCGTCGCCGGCATCGGCGACTACGGCAACTGCATCGGGGTGCCGGTCGTCCGGGGCGAACTCGTCTTCGATCCCTCATACTCCGGAAACCCGCTCGTGAACGTCGTCTGCGTCGGGACCGTGGACCCCGGCCGCTACATCACCGCACGGGTGAAGGTGCCGGGCAGCCACCTGGTCCTGATCGGCTCATCAACCGGCCGGGACGGTCTCGGCGGAGCGTCGTTTGCTTCCCGGGACCTCTCTGAGGATGCGGAGGCCGCCGACCGGCCGAGCGTCCAGGTCGGCGATCCCTACACCGAGAAACTCCTCATCGACGCGATCCTCGAGATGGCCGAGACCGGAAAGATCCTCTCCTGCCGCGACCTCGGGGCGGCGGGGCTTGCCGGGGCGTCGAGCGAGATGGCGAGCACGTTCGGAGCGGTCATCTACGCGGACCGGGTCCATCTCCGGGAGACCGGGATGGTCCCCCGGGAGATCATGCTCGCCGAGTCCCAGGAGCGGATGCTCGTCGAGGTGGCCCCGGAGGACGTCGCCCGGATGGGGGCGATCGCGGAGAAGTACGATCTCCGGTGGAGCGATATCGGCGAGGTGATCGCTGATGCGCGCTACATCGTGAAGTTCCACGGTGAGGTCGTTGCCGACCTGCCCGTAGACCTGCTCGTCGGCGGGGCGCCGCTCTGTGCCTGGGACAAATCGCCCTACTCGGCGGAGACACCGTTCGCCCGCCCGGAGACGCCGGTAAAGGATCTCGCGCTTGCGATCCTCGCGCATCCAGACGTGGCGAACAAGGACTGGGTCTATGAGCAGTACGACAGAGACGTCCAGCTCCGGTCGGTCTCGCTCCGCCACGACGCCGCCGTCCTCCGCCTGGAAGATAAAGCCCTCGTCCTCTCCTGCGGGTGCAACCCCCGGCACATCTACCTAAAACCCTTCGAAGGGACGGCGAACGCCGTCATCGAGAACGCGAGCAACCTCGCCTGCCTCGGTGCCGACCCGCTCTGCATCGTCGACTGCCTCAACTTCGCAAGCCCCGAACACCCGGAGATCTTCTGGCAGATCGAGCAGTGCGTGCTCGGCCTCGGGGATGCAGCACGGAAGATGGCGATCCCGATCGTCGGCGGCAACGTCTCGCTCTACAACGAGAGCGACGAGTTTGGAACGCAGATCAAGCCCACGCCGTCGCTCGGCATGGTCGGGCGCGGTGAAGTCCGGGAGTGGACGGCGCCCGCCGAAGGCGAACTCCTCGCCCTGATCGGGAGGACGTTGCCCGACTTTGGGGGATCGGTCCTCGACGCCGTGACAGAGTGCGGCGGCTCCGCACCCGCGATGGCCGACCCGGCCGCGGTCGCCATCGTCCGCGACCTTGTCCGGGGCAACCGGGTCACGACCGCGACCGACCTCTCCCGGGGCGGACTCCTTGCGGCGCTCGTGAAGGTCGCGCCCCAATCGGACGTCAGCCTCGCCGGCGACCCCATGGAAGAACTCTTCTCCGAGACCTACGGCCGGTTCCTGGTCACAGTCAGGGACGAGTCGGCCCTCGTCGGGGTGGAGCACCGGACCATCGGCACGGTCGGCGGCGACGCGCTCACCCTCCGGCTGAGGGACGGGACCGTCGTCATCACGCCGGATGAGTTAGAGACGGCGCTCACCGCGACGACCCGGAAGATGCGTTACTGAACTATCTTCTCTTTTACCGGCAACCGGACGAGGTCGGCCAGGGCTTCCACCGCCCCGGCGTTCCGCATGTCCCGCTCGGTGAACGGGACCCCGCCCCGGACGTCGGCGCCCCGGTCTACGAGCAGCGCCTGCATCGTCTCGAGCGCCTTTCCCGGCGCCCCGCGCGATGTGCAGAAGACAAACGCAGTCTTTCCTTCGATCCCCCGCAAGGCGGCGACGGCCGCGTTGACAGCGGGTGTCGGGTTGCCGGCCCAGACCGGGCTTCCGATGACGACGATGTCGTAGGCGGAGACGTCAATGACAGAAGGTTTGATATCGGCTTTCTTCCCCCGGACGGCTCTTGGAGCGCCTTTGAGGTACATACCGATCTTCGAGTATCCCGCAAGGTCCTGTACTTCTACAAGGTCGCCACCGGTCGCAGCGGCGAGCCGTTCGGCCACGGTCCGGGTGTTGCCGGTCTCCGAGTGATAGATGATGCAGACGGGCATACCGGAGGGTAGCGCCGGAGAGCATAAACCGGTATCGGCCGGGAAAAAAGGGGTTACTTCTTGAACTGCGGCATGAACCCGCGGAGTTCCTTACCCACCTGCTCGATCAGGTGCTCCTCATCCGCCCTCGTCAGCGCGGTGAAGACCGGGCGGTTCACCATGTTCTCAAGCATCCACTCCCGCGCGAACTCGCCGTTCTGGATCTCCTCGAGAATCTCCTGCATCGCCGCATAGGTCTCTGGTCCAATGACGCGGGGACCGCGCGTCAGGTCGCCGTACTGGGCGGTGTTGCTGATCGAGTCGCGCATCTTCGTAAACCCGCCCTCGTAGATCAGGTCGACGATGAGTTTCATCTCGTGCAGGACCTCGAGGTAAGCCATCTCGGGCGCGTATCCGGCGTCCACCAGGGTCTCGAACCCGGCCTTGATGAGCGAGGTCACCCCGCCGCAGAGGACCGCCTGCTCACCGAAGAGGTCGGTCTCGGTCTCCTCCGCAAACGTCGTCTCGAGCACGACCGCACGGGTCGCGCCGATCCCCCGGGCGTAGGCGAGCGCGATGGCGTGCGCCTTCCCCGTGTAGTCCTGATGGATGGCGATGAGGGCCGGGACACCCTTCCCCTCCTCATAAGTCCGCCGGACCATGTGGCCGGGTCCCTTCGGGGCGACCATGACCACGTCGACGGTAGGTGGTGGGACAATCTGTCCATAGTGAATGTTGAACCCGTGCGAGAACATCAGGCAGCCGTTCTCTCTGATATTCGGGCTGATCTCGGTGCGGTAGACTGCCGCCTGGTTCTCGTCGGGAAGGAGGATCTGGACGATATCGGCACGCTTCACCGCTTCTGTCACGGAATAGACCTCAAAACCGTCTTCGGAAGCTCTCTGCCAGCTGCTACCGGGCCGCAGGCCGATGATGACCTGACAACCGGAATCACGCAGGTTCAGTGCCTGCCCGCGGCCCTGGGAGCCATAGCCGATGACGGCAATGGTCTTGCCTTCCAGGGTGCGGGGGTCTGCGTCGGACTCGTAGTATTTCTGCACCATAGGTTCTCATTCTCGGTTAGGCAGCAAACAAGATAAATATTATATCAAGGAACCGCTGCTACCCGAGGGGTTATTTTAATGTTAATGAAGAGAAACCTTACTCCTATACACTTATTGAGGATTTGTAATGGAACTGCCAGATGTCCAGTCCAGCCTGCCGGAGGTCCGTATCAATCTGACCAGGGTGGGTGTGAAAAACGTTCAAAAACTCGTTGAAGTCGCCCGACCCGGCAAGCGGCCGGTCATTTTCATCTCCAAATTTGACGTCTTCGTCGACCTGCCGGGAAGCCTCAAAGGGGCAAACCTTTCCCGGAACTTCGAGGTGATCGATGACGTGCTGCAACAGGCCATCGACGGAGAGGTGAAGGTGATCGAGGAACTCTGCAGCGCGGTCGCGCGCAAGCTCCTCGACCGGCACGAGTACGCGGAGCGAACCGAGGTCCGGATGCAGAGCAAGTTCATGGTCCGGCGGGAGACACCGATCAGCGAGACCAGTTGTCATGAAGTGGTTAACGTCCATGCCAGTGCGATCGCCCAGCGGAACGATGGGAGCCCGATCATCCGAAAGAGCATCGGTGCCGAAGTGACCGGGATGACCGCCTGCCCCTGCGCCCAGAATATCATGAAGGACCATGCCCTGCATGTCCTTGAGAACCTGGGCGTGGCGGAGGATAAGATCGATGCGTTCTTCGAGGAGGTGCCGATGGCCACGCACAACCAGCGTGGACGGGGTTTCCTCTGCATCGAGACCGATGACGACCAGCACGTCAGCCTCGAGAAGATCATCAAGATCTTGAAGGATTCCATGAGTGCGCGTATCTACGAGCTTCTCAAGCGGGGCGACGAGAGTTACGTCGTCATGGAAGCCCACAAGAACCCCAGGTTCGTTGAAGACTGCGTCCGTGAAATGGCCCGCAAGGTTATCGCGCAGTTCCGGGATCTCCCCGGGGATTCCGTGGTCACCATAAAACAGACGAACGAGGAGAGTATCCACCAGCATAACGCCTACGCAGAGCGTAAGGCGACGATAGCGGAGCTCGTCGCGGAGATGGATGAGGGCTCGCTATAGATCCAATATTATTTTTTAACAATTATAATAAGTTAACCTATTTTAACAGCAAATATTACAAACGACAGGATTTGTAATACATTCGGATGTACTGAAACGAAAGGTATAAACTCTGTTTTCGTCATAATCCATGTTGACGTACCCACGTACGTTTCCAGTACAAGATAGTGTGGTAACACTGGTATAGTATTCAGAACACCATAATATCGGAATGAGGCGATATATTTGTCGAAAGTTGTAGAGATTTCCCCAACAACGAGACATGAAGGCCACTCAAAGCTCGTTCTGAAGGTCAACGATGAAGGCATCGTCGAGCGTGGAGACTGGCTCAGCATCACCCCGGTGAGGGGTATCGAGAAGCTCGCCATCGGCAAGACGATGGAGCAGGTCCCGAAGATCGCATCACGCGTCTGCGGTATCTGCCCTATAGCACATACGCTGGCGGGCATTGAGGCGATGGAGGCGTCGATTGGGTGCGAGATCCCCGACGACGCGAAACTTATGCGTTACATCCTGCAGTGTGCCAACAGGATGCACAGCCACGCCCTGCATAACATCCTCTCCCTCCCGGACATGTACATCCCGGGGACCGACACAAAGATCAACCCGTTCACCAGGGAAGAGCCGGTCAGGAGTGTTGCCCTCCGGATCCAGCGGATCCGTGAGATTGCCCAGACCATCGGCGAGATCGTCGGCGGAGAGGCCATCCACCCGAGCAACCCCCGCGTCGGGGGCATGTACAGAAGCATCAGCCCGCGTGCGAAGGCGAAGATTTACGACCTCGCCAAGGAGGCACGGGTCCTCACGCAGCAGCAGATGGAGTTCATGATCGCGGTCTTCCGGAACTACCAGAAGCGCGACTGGGCTGAAGTCGGCGGCGTCGAAGTCCCGATCCCGAAGGACCTCGGCTACCACAACCAGGGCTACATGGCCACCGCGCCGGTCTACGGCAGCTCGAGCCTGGATGAGAACCCGGCCTGGTTCCCTGAGCGGTTCACCGAAGTCCGCCCCTGGGACTGGTACATGGGTGAGGTAGAGATCGACGAGGCCGACCCGAACTACCCGGTTGGCGGCACCACCCCTGTAGGGACCAAAGCCTGGCCCCAGATGGAGGCCTGCACCGGCGTCCCGCTCTACGACGGCCAGCCGGTCGAGGTTGGGCCACGTGCACGCCAGGCCATCTTCAAGAACTACGACGAGAAAGGCACCATCGGCCTGCAGGTCGCACGCCAGATGGAGTTCCCCGAGACCGCTTACGGCATCATCGACGCGCTGGACGCGCTCGACACCTCCGGATCGGTGCTCGCGGAGACTATCCCGCAGGGTGACGGATCTCTCGGATGGGCCGCGAACGAGGCTCCCCGTGGAACCGACGTCCACCTCGCCAAGGTCAAGGACGGCAGGGTGCAGTACTTCTCGATGCTCGTCCCGACCACATGGAACTTCCCCACCTGCAGCCGTGCACTGACAGGTGCACCCTGGCGGCTCGCGGAAGTCGTCATGCGTGGATACGACCCCTGCGTCTCCTGTGCGACGCACATGCTGGTAATCGACGAAGATAAGAGGTTAGTGGCCCAGAAACTCATTCAGTGAGCGTACACGCATGCTATTCCGTGAGATCGTGATCGCAGGGTGCGGCAATCCCCTCTATGGAGACGATGGGTTCGGCCCTGCAGTCGTAGAAGAACTCCAGAAGTTACAACTGCCCGACAACGTCAAGGTCATCGATGCCGGCCTTGGCGCCCCTCACTTCCTTTTTACGCTGATGGAAGATGCAGAGGTGCCTGTGAAGAAGTTGATCATCATCGATATCGCCGATTTCGGCGCAAATCCCGGTGATGTGACGAAACTCCGGCCAGAAGACCTGCCACCGGGCGCCTACCGGGATGCCCATTCATGGGACCTTTCCGAGCCGCTGCAGCGATTAAAGGACATCATCGATATCACGATCATCGGATGCCAACCGAAGCGTGTCGCGAGCCATGAGTTTGAACTGGGGCTCACTGAGGAGGTTGAGGGGGCCATTCCCAAAACAGTGCGAATCGTACTGGAGGAAATTGGGGTAGAATATGGGGCTGCTATCAACCATCAAGGAACGCATCTTTGGGCGTCATCAGGAGAAACCGGCGAAGATGCCGGGAAACCAACCGGAGCAAAAACCGGAGAGACCCCTGGAGAATAAGCCCACGGTGAAGCCTGCGGCGAGCCAGCCGCCGACGAAGCCCGCGGTGAAGCCCTCTGATGTGATTGTAAACGAAAAGGTGGAAGTTGTACAAAAGGAGGAAAAGCCTGTGGCAGATAAGATTTCAATAGGTGAATTACACCTGAGCGGATGTACGGGATGCCTCGTGACGCTTGCGGATAACTACGAGGGTCTCTTCAAGCTGCTCGATGATTATGCGGACCTGGTCTACGCGCTGACACTGGTCGATGTGCGCCACGTGCCTGCGATGGACGTATGCCTGGTTGAGGGTTCGTGCTGTCTTGATGACAAACTCTCGGTAGAGGAACTCAAAGAGGCGAGGGCGAAGTCGAAGGTGCTCGTCGCCTACGGCGCCTGCGCGGCCTACGGCAACATTACGCGATTCTGCCGGGGCGGCCAGTGGAACCAGCCCGGTCAGGAGGCGTTTGTGCCCATCAGCGAGGTCGTCGATGTCGACCTCTACCTGCCGTCCTGTCCCCCGTGCCCCCAGGCGGTCAGGAACGTCGCCGTCATGGCCTACCTGCTGCTTCGGGGCAACGACGAGCAGAAGAACCTCGCGACCGCCTACCTGACGCCGCTGATGCAGCTTGCACAGCGCGGCGACACAGCCTGCGGCTGCGACCTGATGTATGATGTCATCAACCAGGGGCTCTGCATGGGATGCGGAACCTGTGCCGGCACCTGCCCGGTTCGCGCCGTCACCATGGAGTACGGCAGACCGAACGTGAACCGTGACCTCTGTATCAAGTGCGGTGCCTGCTACGCGCAGTGCCCGCGGAGCTGGTTCAACTTCGACGTCATGAACAACTACGAGGGCATCATGGATGCCATCAAGGGAGCCATGCAGTGAGGTGAGAAAGATGGACGTACTCGGTAACTACAAGTCCGTAATCTCGGCGCGTTCGACCGACAGGGACATCCTGAAGAAGTCCCAGGACGGCGGCATCATCACGACGCTCTTTGCCTATGCGCTCGAAGAGGGCATCATCGACGGTGCCATCGTCGCGGGCCAGAGCGACGAGCCCTGGAGACCCCAGCCCGTGGTCGCGACCACGAAGGCCGAACTCCTGGCCGCCGCCGGAACGCGCTACACCATCAGCCCGAACCTCTACCTGATCAAGGAGGCGACCCGCAGCTACGGTCTCGACAGAGTCGGCATCGTCGGGACGCCCTGCCAGATGCAGGCGACCCGGAAGGCCCAGGTCTACCCGATCGGCATGCGGGACGTCGACGATAAGATCGCGCTCGCGCTCGGCATCTTCTGCATGGAGAACCTCTCCTACCAGGCGCTCGAGGCCATGGTCGAGGACCACTGCAACCAGAAGATGGAGTCCGTCAAGAAGATGGATATCGGCAAGGGCAAGTTCACGGTCTACACCGAACGCGGTGCAGTCAGCCAGATGCCCTTGAAGTTGATCCACAAGTACGTGCAGCCCGGCTGCCACGTCTGCCTGGACTACGTCGCGAACCTCGCCGACATCTCCAGCGGCTCCGTGGGCAGCCCCGACGGCTGGAGCACGGTCTTTGTCCGGAGCACGAAGGGCAACACGGTCTGGGACGGCGCCATCGCCGCCGGTTACTTCGAGACGAAGCCTATCGGCGAGGTCAAGCCCGGCCTCGACCTCGTAAAGAAGCTCGCCACGGAGAAGATCACGAAGAACCAGAAGAACGTGGACGCTCGTAAGACGATAGGTCTCAAGGCGGACGGAACCCCCAAGGGTCTCCGGAACCCCTACGAGTCTCCCTGAAACTCTCTTTTTTTCTCACAGGCAAGGGCGCTTCACCGGAGCCTTCTCACTCTCGATTGAGCGGGAGCGTTCGGAGGTCCCGGAAAAGGGAGAAACTGGTGTTCTTTCGAATATTCCGGCGAGTTCCCGAGGTCTTCCGGGAGGTCACCGATGAACCTGTTCCAGAACGGTCTGAGGATAACGATATGACCGACCGTGTAGCAGGGCGACGAAGTGGTCTCTTCCCCGATCGGTCCGTAGAAGAACCCGTCCTGTGTCCCGGTCTCCCCGAAGACCGCGCCGAGGATGATGGCGCGCCCGATCTGGGCGAGGTTGACATCGTTGCTGGTTTGCGGCGTCAGCGGATCGGGATCGGTGCCGTCAAGGAAGACCGTCCCTGTCGGTGAGCGGGGCGGAGCCAGCTTCGGAACGTCGGTAGGGATGCTCGGGTACCTGAACCTCAGGCAATACGGAACCGAAGTCGGCGATCAGCAATTTCTCAATGAGATGATCCCGAAACACCTC
>DANY01000031.1:24339-36596 GCA_002501655.1 Methanoculleus sp. UBA303 | reverse complement strand
GAAACTTTTAGGATGACTTCAACGTGAGGAACAATAACGTCACCGTCTGGACCATGGGCCTTACGATGTCTTCCTCTGGAAGCGTCATCGATGGCAATACGTTCACCAGCCCCGATCCCCTGGAGGGGATCGGGATAGAATTTGCTTCTGCAGTGGAAACCCTGATCGTCAACAACACGTTTGCCGATTATAAACTCGGTTTCTTCTATTCGGGAGGATCGGCGGGAAACAACTGCATCTATCTGAACAGTTTCATTGACAATTGGGACATTGAGCAGAATGGTGCAGACCGGTACAACTCTACCGAACCAGTCCCGTACACCTACAACGGTCAGACTTACTCAAGTCCGCTCGGTAACTACTGGAGCACCTACGACGGGTGGTATGCTGAGGATGCCAATGGAAATGGCATCGGCGATACGCCGTACGGATGCGACGGGTATCCCCTGATGGGACCCTGGAATAACGGGGAGATCACGTACCTCGGGGGGGAATAACTCCTCCCCTGTACGTTGACGATTCCGGGAGAACCGGCCGCTGCCCGAATTGTCGTCGGGGGTTGAGGCGCGTCCCTCCTTCTGATGTCTCTTTTCCGGATGGTGCAAAGGGAGCACTCCCGCAAACAAGACTGGAACAACCCTGTGGAGTTACACTAAAGAAGAGCATGGTGAAACAAATTCAACCTCCGCTTTTCTCGTCTACCGCCGCTTGATTTCTGGATTGTGAAGCGTCCGTGAGCGGAGTGCGGTGAATGGTGCACGTTCCTTTTGAAAAGGGGTGCAGGAGCAATATTACGTCCCGATTCGACAATCTGTGCTGCCGTCGTCCAGTTCGCCGGGAACCGATTCCTCTGGGTCTCGTGATAGGCTGGAGAGCCGGGGGTTCCCGGCGATTGAAAACGCAGAAGCAAAAGAGGGCGAATCACACCGCGAAAAATCGGTTCTTTACCCGGAAAGCCGACGTTGTAAACACCAACTTCCGGGATCAAGGCGCCCGACAACGCTTCGTTCCGATCAAGAGGATATCCGGATAACGTTGAGAAAATCGAGGGTGGGGGCCGCTCCCCCGCCATATCCCATTCACAGCGGCGGGAGATGGCAACGGCTCTCTGTGGTCATAAATTACTGGTGAAGCGCGTGCCGGGTGTTCTATTCAATCCCTGAACAATACCTGATAGGTTGCCGACTCTGCCCCAAAGAAGTTCTTGCAAAATTCTGCCGCCTTCGAAGGCTCGTATTCTTTGCAACTGAAGATATCGAGGTAGGCTGCGTTGGTCTCGTTCGCGAAGTGACCGGAGATCAGCGACGTCTCGATAAGCTGGGTCATGGAGAAACCTGCGACCCTCTCGTTCGGGCCGAAGTGTATGATCTGCGGTTCACCGAACCTCTTCATGTCGATGAGGTCACAGAGTTCGATGATGAACCGGTGAATCTTTTCCGCGTCCCTGATCGATACCGGATCGCATCCTTTCAGGTCCACACTCGTGTACAATCCCCAGCAGTCGCGTTGTCTGAACTGTGCGACGATCTCTGCGTCGCTTACTGCCTCTGCCATAACGTTGCTTGCCACAGCGTTGTTTGTCATTACCTTGCTTGCCATGATCTCACCTTCGAGATGATCTTCTGATCGATTGATCTCTGTAGTTTTCGATAGTTCAGATTTTAAACTTATCCATTGCGCTAATGGAGAATAACGGTTATTTCTCGGTTACGGCGGAGATATTGCAGCGTATCTGAAATTATAACTCATATTTTTGATTGATTTTGAAATTGGTGACTTTACATTGTTTATTTGTCGCCGAGTGTGAAAAATATAGTGTATTTTTCATACCGAGTATGAATTTTTTGAACAGGCACTTTTTCACCTGCAGACCGTCCTGAAGGGGTTCACGGGCGATCAGGGCTTGAGAAAATAATCCTTTTTCAGGTACGGTTTCCAGGTTTCTTTTCGGTGGTGAAAAACCAGTACGGCAGGATTTGAAAACTTTCACTCCCGCACCGGCCGATACCCCGGGCGAAAGGCAATCGGTCGATGACTACGGGAGTGTCCTGTCGGGCTCAAAGGCCGGGCGTATCCCCCGCATACCGCGCACCCCCGGCCCCTCCGTCCGGCACTCGCCGGGGTGCTGCGGGCGGCACCCGCCGCATGCCTCACCGGAGGTGTTTGCTCCCCGCCGCGACCTGTGCAAGCGTCCGCCCGGAGACGACCGACCGCGGCTCCGTCGCAACCGGGTCCCGTCCGGGGTCCGCCTCCGCATCGTCCTTCTTCACGAGCAGCCAGGCCTCGCTCTTCCCGGTCCGGAAGCGGGTGAGGGCATACCCGCCCCGAACCTTCTCGCCCTCGAGCCAGACGGAGATGTGACCCCGCCCGAGCGCCTCGGCGGCCCCGACCTCCCGCCCGCCTTTCTGCGTGAGGTTTCGGTAGGTCCCCCGGTCCCAGACGAGGACCGTCCCCGCCCCGTAACTCCCCGCCGGGATGACGCCCTCAAAGTCGGCGTAATCGAGCGGGTGGTCCTCTGTGGGGATGGCGAGGCGCTTCTCTTTCGGGTCGGGGGAAGGCCCTTTCGGGACCGCCCAGGACTTCAGCACGCCGTCGACTTCCAGGCGGAAGTCGTAGTGGAGCGTGGTCGCGTCGTGCTTCTGGATGACGAAAATCGGGCGGGCGAGAGCGGCCTTTGTTACACGGTCTTCGTCGGGTGTATCCGATCCTGCCATACAGGATACTCCGGCACCACCCCGGATAAGCGTTGTCCCGGTCAGGGGTTCCGGCCGGACGACGGGACAATCCTGATGTTCATCTTCTCCGAACCGATGATCAGGATACCCTCCCCCGGCTGGAAGTTGAGGAGGTCCTTCTCGCTCACCTCAAAGAATTTGGCGTTTTCCTGGGCCTGTTTCTTGTTTTCGGCCCGCATACAAAACTTCACGGCGATGTTTGCAAGGATCTCCTCGTTGAAGTGGGCGATCAATTGCGACGCGAGGATGAGTGAGACCCCGAATTTCCGCATTTCGGTGGCGTATTTGTTCAACACCGCCTTGATCGACGTCTTCGAACCGCTCTTCTGGCTCACCAGGAGTTTCGCCTCGTCGACGATCACAAAAAGCCGGAACTTTTCCCGGTCGTTCTCCGTCCCGCGCGGGATCTCGCCGGTCGCCTGGAGGGTGTAGTAGATCCGCCGGAGGAAGAGGTCCGCAAAGAGGTAGCGCAGGTTCTCCGGGAGGGCGTTTAAGTTGATGTGGGTGATCCCGCCGGAGAGGATCGTGGGGATTGAGATCTTCTCCTCCCCCGAGAAGAGTTTATAATCGAAGATGTCCTCAAGGTAGGCCGGGATCGCCTCGTCCTCGCAGGACATTATCTCGCTCTCGATGTTGTCGAAGTCGAGCACCCGCTTCCAGGTTTCGGTCTTCCCCGTAATCCCTGAGGACCGGTAGCAGTCCTTGATGATATTCTTGATCTTCCTCCGCTGCTGGATACCGAGCGTCGGGAAGTTGATGGAGATGGCGTCGACGAAGTCCGATGTGGCCCGGAGCGGGGTGATCTCGTCGATCGCAGGGTCGAGTTCCAGGGGGTTGAAGTAATACTCCCCGCCCTCGCGGATCTTGTAGGACCGGATATTCCCCGTGCTCGCGGCCATGTCCCCGTGGAAGTCGATCAGGACGACCGGCATCGCCTGTGCCGCCAGTTCCGCGGCGATGCATCGGATCGTCTCGGTCTTGCCGGCGCCCGAGCCGCCGAGGATGATCATGTGGCCGTTGTTGAGCCTTCCCGGCGACCAGTTGACCCGTCGCCCATCCTGAGCGTGGCCGAGAAAGACGTCGAGCCCTCCGGGGCGGGGAACAACTGTCGGAACATGCGACGGTTCGTCAGAACGCCGCTCCTCTGGAACGGCGTTCGAGCCCCGGAGGTGCGATTGACGATGTTCCGGAAGGACGGAACTGGAGAAGCCCGAAGGTGAGACCGACGGCGGTTCGTCGGCGTCTGATGAGGCAGGGGCGACCGGCTCATCCTCTTCTTCCTTCTCTTCTCCTTCATCGGCAAAGAGGGCGTCGTCCCATTCGTCAACCGCCTCTTTTGCCGGAGGCACGGGCGCTGCGATCGTGTCCTCTTTCGGGACAGGGGGCACCGCTTCTTTTGGGAAGGGCGACTCCACCACCGGTTCCGGTGCCGGCCGCTCGATGACGATCTTCGCGGCAACGTCGGTCATCAGCGTCCGCCCGAGGTCGCGGAGGTGTACATCGTAGAGATTACGGTCCTTGACGATGAACCGGGCGAGGTTAACCCCGTCGTCCTCGCGCACCCCTTCAAGGATGTAGATGGCATCGGTAAGCAGGGAAAGCACTCGTGAGAGTTCGCGACGGTGAGCCGGTAATGCCCGGATACGGTCGTAGTCTTCGCCGCAGGCGAGGTAACGCAGAACGGTGAACGTCGAGTAAAACGACTCGATGAGCATATCGTAGTGCTCCCGGACGCCGGGGTCGATCGTCTCGAGCATCTCCTTGAGGATGTACGCAAACTCCGGCGGGAAGGTATAGACGACACCGTCGGCCCCGCGTCCGTCGAGGTCGTAGGCGTAGGCGAGGACTGCGCACCCCGCAGCCTTGAGCCGGGCAGCGAACCGCTCGCACTCCGAAAACAGGCCGGGGGTGTTATTGAGGAGGAAACCGACGAACGTCTCTTCGGTGCGGGGGAGTGCCGATGGGAAGGTCTTGTTGACGTAGGACCCTTTCACCGTCCCTGCGAGGAGGACCGGGACGACTTCGTTGATCTCGTGAGCCAGGGCCGGGATGTCCAGCGCCCGGATCCGTGCCTCCACAAGCGGCCGGGCGATCGCTTCACCGGCGGGAGTTGCCCGGATCACCGTCGTTCCCTGCCAGGAGACGGACCTGATCAGGTCGACCTGCGCGAGGGCAAAGAGAGGCCCTGAGGTATAGGCGTAGCAACTCTGTTCGACCACGCCCTCCCCTTCTCCCCGGGACGATGCACTATTCTGGGCGATATAGATGTAGAGGAGGGTCTCGACGATGTCGCGGACCTCCTGCACCCTGAAGTCTCGCAGGGATTCGGTGACTGCGGGGGGAAATGATCTCACCAGAGCCGGGGTCTCTGTATCCGCATAGCCCATCGCTTTGAGTGCTTCGACAAGATCTGTTGACACGGGTTCACCAGTGGATGCGTTCTTGCGGCGCCGGGGCCGCTCCCGGGCAGGCACCTGCCGCGTGACGCTCGACAGTACCGCATCGCCCGACACGGGCCAGGGTGGGCAGCCGCTCCGGCGAAGCAGGCAGTGGGAATAGTTTTGCTGTGTGAACTATTAAAATAGGCTGTTTTGCATAAAATCGCCCGCATCCCGAAGAATACTCACATAGCAGAGAGACACCGCCCCCCGTCTCTGATTTCATGCCCTGCGCCCCATCTCCAATGGGACCATCTATTTTCTCCCGAAATTACCAAAAGATCTCTTTAAATCGGCAGATAACTATTATGGTTATAATTTTATATTATGTATATTATATATATCTGTAGTTGAGGTGGGCACCCCGTGACTACCCTTACCGAACAACAGCGCACGATCGTCATCATGATCCTCCTGGGGATATCGGTCTTCCTGACCTACTACTTCCACGCCGTCCTGACGCTCGGGACCGTCTTTTCACATTTCTTCTACATCCCGATCATCCTGACCGCGCTCTGGTGGGAGAAACGGAGTATATTGGTCGCTATCTTCCTCGGGGGGCTTGTCGTCGCGAGCAGCTTCCTCTACAGGCCGGACCTCCTGACCCTGAACGATTACGCACGGGTCCTGATGTTCGTTGTCATCGCCTTCGTCGTCGCCACCCTCTCCGAACAGCTCAAAGGACGGGAACGCGAGGTGAAGAAACAGAGGGACCTCGCGCAACGTTATCTGGATGTAGCAGGCGTCCTGTTTGTCGTTATCAACGCCGACCATACCATCCGGCTCATCAACCGGCACGGCTGCGAACTGCTCGGCTATCAGGAGGAGGAACTGCTCGGGAAGGACTGGTTTACGACCGTCGTTCCGGAAGCGGTCCGGGAGACGCGGCGGCAGATCTTTGACACCGCGCTCGCCGCCGGCACACCCCTGCCCGACCGGCGAGAGAGCCCGGTCATCACGCGGAACGGCGATGAGCTGGTCCTCGCGTGGCAGGACACCGTCTTTGCCGGCGACGACGGCCGGCCGGTCGCGATGATCGGTTCGGGAGCCGATATCACCGACCGGATCCGGGCGGAGGAAGCGTTGCGGGCGGCCCATAACGAGGCAAACCTCTACCTCGATATCATGGTGCACGACATTAACAACGCGAATGCCGTCGCTCTCGGTTACGCCGACCTGCTCTCCGAGCTCCTGGGAGAAAAAGAGAAGCAGATGGTTTGGAAACTTCGCAAAGGCATCAGCCGGAGCATCGAAATCATCCAGAACGTCACGACGATCCGGCGGCTGCATTCCAGCGAGACCGCGACGAGACCCGTCGACCTCGACACCGTCATCCAGGCGGAGATCGCCCACCACCCGGATGCCGGGATCGTCTATACGGGAAAGCCGGTCCAGGTCATGGCCGACGACCTCCTTCCGGAGGTCTTCTCGAACCTCATCGGCAACAGCATCAAGTTCGGGGAGCCCGGGGTCGAGGTCGCCGTCCGGGTCGAAGAGGACGATGAGACGGTCGAGGTCTCGATCGAGGATACCGGACCGGGGGTGCCAGATGAGGTCAAGCCCTCTCTCTTCACCCGGTTTATGCGGGGCACGAATGCCCGGAGCGGGAAGGGACTCGGCCTCTACATCACGAAGATGCTCATTGAGCGTTACGGCGGGAGCATCAGGGTCGATGACCGGGTGCCGGGGCATTCCGGATACGGTGCGGCGTTCCGGTTCACCCTCCGCCGCTACGACCGGCCGTGGGAGCCGCCGACATCCCCCGCTGCACCCGCGGCGGCCGGGCCGATCAGCTGGTCACCGCCAGACCCTGACCGGGTTGAGGGTGGCGTCGATGATCAGGTCAAAGTCGAATGCGTCGAGCCAGCCGGCCCTCTCAAACATCTGCATGAAGCAGATGCCCACGACCTTCGCCCCGGGATGAGCGCCGACGGTCGCCTGCAGCATCTCCTTCACGCCGGGGACACCCGGGACGCCCGGCATCGCAAGCCCGCCCATCAGGACGATCACCTTCGGGTCGACGCGGATCGCATCGCCGGAGACCTGCATCCCGACACCCGCGACCTGGCGGATCACCCTTGCCCTTTCTTCGTCCGCCTCGGGCACATAGACCTGCTCGATGGGGAGGTCCCGGACGGCAAACCCCAGGAGTTCGATAAAGGGGGTGCAGGCGCCGGGGCAGCCGTAATAGACGACCTGGTCGCCCGGGGAGAGCCCCGCCTCGCGGAGGTATGCCTTGAACGGCCGGAGCATCCCCGGGACGCCGGAGAGTTGCTCTTTTAAGTCCATAAGGTCAGGTTATCGTCGCAGCATATACCGTTTCCGGATGTGGTCTACAGCACCCCGCATCCGGAGAGGTGATAGAGCCTGCGGACCCGTTCGGCCGCCTCTTCCGATACCGCCTTCTGGATATGGATGAGGGCGGTATCGAGGTCTTCTTCCGGCATGCATCCGAGGTCTTCCCGACCGGAGAGGATCTGGTCGGTGAGGTAGCGCCAGTCTTCGTCCGAGAGGCGGCCGGCCCGTTCCGCAAAGTCTTTTTCGTCGACGGCGATGTGATTAGAGACCGGCGGGAGGATCGAGTGGAACTCGTGTCCCGCCTCCGGGCAGAGGATGCCGCTGTATTCGGGGGCCAATTTCCGCAGGATGGCGAAGTCCTTCTCGTCAAGTTTGCGCGTCATGATTCCGTTCACCCCAACCGGCCTTGCAAAAACATTCGTTTATTGCCGGCTCCGAAAGAGGGCAGGCATTTGTTTCTGCTCAAGCGCCCGTCCCTCGCCGTACGAATGGTTGCGACCGGCATGATGTCCCGGGAGAATGTGGGGGTGAGCGGTATTTATCTTGCGGGGGTGAAGGGGGTGGAGCGGGAAGACCCCACCCTTCAGGGTGGGGATGGCACGGCACAACCCAAAGGGTTGTGCCTGTCAGGAAGATGCGGAGCATCTTCCGTGAAGCGGAACCGCCCTTCCTGTAATCAATTTCGATACGATACATTCTTCTATCAATCCATCCAATAATGTTCTATCTGTGTTGCGAGAACCAAGCAACCTGATATCAGGCGCGGAACGCGCCGTTGAGCCTGTGGACCTGCCTCAATGGAGGAGGAATGAAGCAGGAAGCCGCGCCCAAAAGGCGCGGGGTAGTTCACCGTTGTGGGAAGGCGTCCGGAGAGAAAAAGCCGGACCACCTGCCCGAAGGTCTCGCACACCTCCAGACGTCATTGCTGTTCCTCAAAAGAAGCATGAGGACATCGGGGTCGACCCTGCAACAGGGGATACCTTCATTGTTCCCGGAGACTCCCGGGTCTTTCATAACGTCATGCCGGAGAGGCCGGGAGAAGAGGGGTCGGGTGAGCATCGAAAGAGCGGTCGGACGTCTGGAGGCCGGCGATGTGTTCAGGGACTGGCTGGCTGGCGTCCTTTGGGACCGGCTTCCGGAGCCGGACGACGAGGCCCGGGTCTACCGGATAGAGCCGGCGTCGCACGTCGTCTGCCGCTACGAATTTATTGATGCGGGCATCAGCGTGATCGGCAAGTTTTTCGGCGCGCCGACGGGCGCGAAGACCCGCTATGACGCGAATGCGGCGATGATGAACGAGTTTCACCTGCTCCGCAGCATAGCACGGTGGGTCCGCGTTCCCGGCGCACTCGCGACGAACAGCCGGTTTCATGCGGTCCTCGTGACCGAGTATGTTCCTGGCAGAACCCTGCGGGAACTCCTCGCGGCGGGTGAGTCCCTCTACGAACCCCTGACCGGCGTAGCGCACCTGCTCCGTCGGCTCCACGAGAGTACGCAGACCTCCTGCGACCGGGAGCGCGATTTTGCCTACTTTCACGCGTTGCTCGATCAGAACGGCCTTCCGGCACCGGGGAGAGAGAGGTTCGGCCGTCTTCTCGGGGCGTGGCGGCACAGCCCGCGGATCTGCCCCGACGCAGGCTGCGTGGTCCACGGCGACGCCACGCCCGGCAACTACCTCTTCGACGGCGGCACCTGCGCGGTCGACTTCGAGGGCTCCAGAGACCACGCGCACCCGATCCGCGACCTCGGCATTCTCGCTTCCGAGATCAAGGCCTCGCCCGGGTCCGCCCGGGCGGAGGACTATATCGGCCACCTGCTCTGGCACTACAGCAACGGCGAAGAAGAGTTCCGCCGCAATACCGCGCAGCTTCCCTTCTTCATGGCGCTCGGCTATCTCAGGATCGCACGGCTGCCCTGGCGGGCGGCAGAACGTGACTGGCTGCTCGGGGAGGCAGAGGCGTGTCTCGCCGCGGGCCCCGGGTAGCGAGAGTCCTCCATCGATATCCCGATACGATAGAGGCCCTGCAGGCGCTTTTACGCCATCTGCGCCCGGATGTGCTGCACCGTCTCCGGATACCGCTTTCCAAGCCGGCCCTCTTTGAGGTTTTCCTGGATAATCCACCGGATATCTGCGTCATCGAGAGTCGCAAGCTGCCGCAGGTACTCAAAGCCGATCCCGGGGAGGGCGGCGATGACCGGACTGAGTGTGTAGCCGAGCGCTTCCCGAAGCGCTCTGAATGCCTCGGACTCCCTCTCCTTTGCCATATATACGCGGATCAGAGTCTTGCGGTGGAACCGGAACGCGGCCTCCGCGAAGTCCGGCTCGGCCAGCAGGTCCGGTTCGGCAACCCCGGTGATCACGGCCCGCATGGCAGGCCAGGACCCCCCTTCCACCCAGTCCTCCAGTCCCGGGACTGTCGTCTCCCGCTGGAGGGAGAGGAGGTCCCGGATCGCCATTGCCGCCGCCTCCCGGACCCGCCGCCGCGGGTCGACCGCCGCCTCCGCAAGGTGCGCGAGCGCCGCCTCAACGCATTCCGGTGAGAGGGACCCGATCGCTCCGATGCCCCGGACACCGCAGAACGGAAGGAACTCGTGGGGGTCGTCTGTCGGCGCATCTTCCGGGGAGATGCAGGATAACTCGACGCAGAGGGTCCACAGGACCTGGTTATCGTCGGCGTCGGCACCTGCGAACTCCCGCACGGTCTCGCTGAACGCTCCTGCAAGTTCCAGGTTTGCCCGGGGCCCCGGCAGGTTGCTCCCCGCGACAAGGTAGGTGAGAAGATCCTCGGCATTCCCGCCTGTAAGGAAACTCGAGAGGAGCCGGGCAATCTCCCTGATATAAGACTCTTTGCGGGTCATTGTCTGCAGAGATCAATGACTCACAGGCAGTAAAAATGATCGCTACCCGGCGACCAGGGTTGCAACAAAGGCATCAAGTGCCGCGTAGACGTTCTCGCCGTTCCGCGCAGAGATAGGGTGCACCGTCTCTCCGGGAAGGTCCCGGCGGACGGCTTCGGGCACCGCGCCCGGGCAGTCGCACTTGTTCGCCATGAACACGAGCGGCACGTTGAGCGCTTTGAGGTAACTGTAGAGGTGCTGCGTCATCGCGTCTACCCCGGTGGTGGCGTCAACGACGATGATCGCGCCGTCCATTCCCCGCGAGAGGATCTGCCGGACGAACTCGAACCGCTCCTGCCCCGGCGTCCCGAAGAGGTAAACCGCCTTATCCCTCACCTGTAACCTGCCGAAATCGAATGCCACCGTCGTGGGACCCTCGTTTGAGGTCGCTTCGATGTGGCGGCTCCGGGGATCGAGAGCCTGGATGAAACTGGACTTTCCTGCATTGAACGACCCGAATACGACGATCTTGAGCCTGTCTTCTGCCATCACCCTTGTATCTGCACGGAGGCGTTTTAGGGTTTCGTTATGATAACGCCGTAATGAGGGTAAAGACGCCTCCGGACCACTCTTTCGCGAATTGTTTTTCCCATGAACACGATGAGCGAAATAATCACTCGACAGCGCCGTGACTCCACAGAGCACCGCTACGTGATTGTCCGCACCTCTTCCGGTCGTCCTCCCGGCGCTCTCCCGACCGTCGTCACTCAAAACCTTTCGGGTCTCTCAAACTCCGGTTATTGCTGAAAAAAGATATACTGCTAACCCCAAAGTACCGGGTATGGGGTCGGAGGAGACGGACGTCGTCGCACAGGAAGTCATGACCGCCCTGGATACTCTCTTCCTTGCAGAGAGGCGGGCAAAACTCCAGGTTGCTGCTCTTGAAGAGCGGCAGTATCCTCTCGCCGCGACGTTCGGGATGGTCCGGGAGATGGAGGCCGAGAGCGCCATCGAAGAAGCTCTCGCCGGATTTGGTTTCGAGTATTACACCGTCGGCGACGATGCCGAACTCTGGATCTCGGACGAGCACGGGCTGATGGTCTTCCTCTCCTTCACCACCACGGACGGGCGGTATTACAACTACAGGATCGTCGCGTTCGACGTCATCGGCGAGGACAGGGAAGAGGATGCATGACGTTCAGGCGGCGGGGCACTCCGTCGCCCGCCGTGCGCATATCGTGCCGGGTGCTTATATACCGTAAACGACATCTGGTCTGCAGCAGAAAGTAGTGGTGGGATCACAATGGAACGTTCGATAAAACGCCTCATGGAAGATCGAGAGAAGCGATGTGAGGAGAATCTCGGCAAATACATCGAGCAGCTCGGGCACGAGAGCACTCCCTACCGGTTACGGGCGGTCGAGGCGCTGGGGAATTGTGCCGATGCGCGGGCGGTCGAGCCGCTGATCTCCGCCCTCTCCGACAGCGAGAACGAGGTTCGCTGGGTCGCGGCGCAGGCGCTCGGGAAACTCCGCGACGTGCGTGCAGTCGACCCGCTGCTCCCCCTTCTCGCCGACGCGGACCGATGGGCGCGGCGCGGCGCCGCCTGGTCGCTCGGCGAGCTCGGCGACCCTCGCGCGGTCGACCCGCTCCTCCCCCTCCTTGCAGACAGGAAAAAAGACGTCAGGCTGACCGCCGCCGATGCGCTCGGCAAACTGCGTGATCCCCGGGCGATCTCCGCCCTCTCCGCCGCTATCGAGGGCGAGGAGGAGCCCGAAGTCCGGACGGCGATCCGCCGTGCACTCCGCGAGATAACCGGCGAGGCGATGGTTCTTTGACCGGAGGAAACGGGCGGGAGAGGCTCTTTCGCTACTACCCGGAAGATTTCGGTGCGCTCCCCGTGAAGGTCGTCCACATGGACCTCACCTTCGACGTCTACGACGGCCACA
>DANY01000031.1:0-24162 GCA_002501655.1 Methanoculleus sp. UBA303 | reverse complement strand
GACGGCCACACCCGGGTCGTCTCCGCCCTCACCGCCGAGACCCTTGCGTCGCCGCTTGCATCCCTCCCCCTGAACGCCCGGGACCTGGATATCCTCAACGTATCCGCCGACGGCTACACCGTCGCCCATACCTACGACCGCGGCGCCGCGATCCTCACCGTCACCTTTGATCCCCCCGTCCCGCCCCGGACCCGGTTCACCCTCAACACCGGGACGGTCTGCCGTCCGAGCAGTCACGTCCTCGAAGGGCTCTACTACGACGGGTCGTGCCCCGGAGGAGCGCCCACTCAGATCACCCAGTGCCAGCAGTGGGGGTTCCAGCGCCTGGTCCCCTGCCTCGACGACATGACCGCGAAATGCACCTACACGACGACGATCATCGCCGATGACGAGTATACGAATACCATCTCAAACGGCGACCCGGCGGGGCCGCGGCTTCCCGGCGCTCCCGGCCGCTCCGTCCAGCGGTACGAGAACGTCAAAACCCCGATGGCCCCCTACCTCTTCTTCCTCGGGGTGGGGTGCTACGACACCTGCCGGCGGGAGTTCGAGTATCCCGACGGGCGGACGTTCACCCTCGAACTCCTCGCAAAACCCGGTTCCGACCCGGGTGCGGCCGGGCGTGCGCTTGATATCCTTGCAGACGCGGTGATGTGGGTGCACCTCTTCACCGGCCCCGCACAGTACCGCGACAGAGAAACCCGGAACGAGATCTGGCGCCGGGTGCGGGTCCGGGACGAAGCGAAACGCTCCGGGGACCGGGCAGCCCTCGAAAGATCCCGGGAGGCTCTCTCCCGGCTAATCGCGACCGTAACGCCGGGATATGCCTACACGGGCGCGGTCTACCGGGAGATCGCCATGCAGAACTCGGACTTCGGCGGGATGGAGAACGTCGGGAACACGACCATCGCTGCAAACCGGATCATGCCCGGTTCGGACGTGACCGACCCGGCCTTCGAGTACATGGTCCGGGTGAAGGTCCACGAGTACTACCACAATGAGAACGGCTCCGAGGTGACGGGGAGGAGCCCGTTCGAGATCTGGCTGAACGAGGCGGTGACGGTCCATATCGAGAACCAGTATCACGCCTTCCTCTTCGGCGAAGCCTACTCACGCCTCCAGACCGTGCTCGACCTCCTTGAACCCGAAGCCGGAACGCTCGTCCTCGACCGTGGTGCAGGCTCGATGCCGATCGAGCCGGACGGCTTCAACGATCCAAACGACCTCATCACGGGCGTCACCTACGTGAAAGCTCCCGAGTTCGTCAGGATGATCGAGACGCTGATGGGAAAGGAGACGTTTGCGGAAGGGCTCGGCCTCTACCACGACCGGTTCCGGCATGCGAACGCTTCCCGCGACGACTGGATACGCTGCATGGAAGAAGTCTCGGGACAGGACTTTTCGGGGATGGCGGCGGCCTGGCTGAAGGAGACGGAGTACCCCGTCCTCACCGTGACCCCTGCCTACGATCCCGCAGCCCGGCGGTTCGTCCTCGCCTATCGCCAGAGCCGTTCGCCGGGCGGCCGGACCTGGGAATTCCCGTTCCGGTTTGCACTCGCCGATGCCGACGGCCGGGACCTTGCGGACCGGACCGTCCGGATCGCGGATGAGACGGGGGAGATCCGCCTCGACGATGTCGACAGCCCGGCGTTCCTCTCGCTCAACCGCGGCTACTCCTTCTACGGCAGAGTGGCGTACCGGCCCCCGGAAGACGAACTCTACCTTCAGGTGCAGAGAGACGCCGACCTTATCGGCCGGTTCACCGCGTTTTGTGCGCTCGCCGACCGGGAGATGGTCCGCCTCCTCGAAGACCCGGATGCCGTGGTTTCCGGCCGGTTTACCGACCTCTGCCTCGGTCTCCTCGCCGACGACCGCCTCATGGAAGAAGCGGGCGGCCAATTCCTGACCATCTTCCCGTCGGTCGAAGACGAACGGTTCAGCCACCACTACCGGGCGCTTCACGACGCCAAAAGGAAGATCCTCGCCGCCATAGCCGCACGCGGCCGGGACACCCTCCTTCGCGTCTACCGGCGGGCGGCGGCGGGTGTGCCCGGCGGGTCGGACACCCTGGAGGAAGAAGCCCGGGCAATCCGGCGGCGGCAGAGGAAGAACGTCAGTCTCGCGATCCTCGCCACCCTGGACACCCCCGAAGTCCACCGGCTGATAGCCCGGCAGTTCCGGGACCGGGAGGCGACGGCTGCAACCGACCGGCTCGTCGCGTTTCGGCTGCTCCTCGAGAGCAGCGCACCCGAGCGGCTGGAGACCCTCGCGGCGTTCTCCACCGAATCGGCCAGAAACCCGGTCGCATGGGAGTCGTTCCTCTCCGCGGTCGCCGGGAGCGACTGCGACGACCTGGTCGCCGTCCTCCGCGGGATCGAGCCCTCCCCCGCCTTCTCGATCGAGCAGGCCGACCAGCAGCGGGCGCTCTACGGGCGGTTCGCGCTGAACAGGAAACGGTCGCTTGAGACCGAAGAAGGACGGGCTTACCTTTCCGGGGTGCTCCGGCGGCTCGCCCCGGTCAACGAGTACAGCACCGTCCGGGCCCTGGATGCATTCGCGTTCATCGACGGAATGGAGCCCCGCTATCGGGTGCCGGTCGTCGCGGTGCTCGCGGACCTCCTCTCCTCCTTCGACCCGGGAGCATACCCGTCGGTCTACAACAACGCCCGCCGTTTCCTCCTCAGGGCCCCGGAGGCCGTCCGGGCCTATGAGGCGGAGTACGGGGAGATCCCGGCGCTCCGGGGATTCAGACCCTGAATCATCCGTATTCGAGGTGCAGCCCGACCCCCGTCTCGCGGACATCGGCGACCCGGGCAAGCGCAATCTTCGCCGCAAGGCCGGTGCAGTGACAGGGGTGGAGGGCCGCCGGCCGCACTTCCGAGAAGTAGTCAAGGATTCCCTGCATCTGCTCCGGCGGTGCGTTAAGGAGGTGGAACCCGCCGATGATGTCGGCGATCCGGTCGTCACCGCAGACCTCGCGCGCTTGCTCGACGATCGAGCAGATGCCAGAGTGAGAACAGCCGGTTATGATAACAAGCCCCTCCGGCGTCTTGCAGGCGAGCGCCGTATCGTCGGCGACGGTGTCGTTACGGATACCGTCGGGCGTGTAGATGTAGCCCTTCGGCGGGACCTGCTCGAACTCGAACCGCCGCTCGATCTCGCCGAGGAAGACCAGGTCTTCGGTCAGCCAGAGGGGAGCCTGAGTGAGGAGGACCTTGCCGTGCCGAAAGAGTTCCTCGACCGAGAGGTGGCACCCGACCTCTCCCGCACCGTCGAGGCTCCGGGTGAGGAACGCATCGGGATGGGCAAAGAACGTAGGCTCGACACGCGCGTGCCCTTCGCGGATCGCCTCGGTATGGAGCCTGAGCAGCGCATCGAGACCCCAGGTGTGGTCGAGATGGCCGTGGGAGAGGACGATCTCATCGACACGGAGGAGATCGATCCCCATCTTCAGAGCGTTGGTGACAAGGATGCCCGAGTAGCCGGTATCAAAGAGGACGCGCGTTGTGCCGTCCTCGATGTAGATCGAGAGCCCGGGTTCTGCGAGGAAGTAGTGACCGGTGAGGGTGGTGTTATCCACGAGGACCGTCAGTCTCATGCGTACCACTCCGCAAGAGGGGGCCGGGCCCGGGAGACGGCCGGTATCGTCGCCGTCCCCCGGGCGACGGAGAGGAAGGGCCTCCGGAACGCAGTTCCGACCGTGATCGGGTCCATGCAGATACTGGGATCGTCGTAGTTAAGAAAGTTTCCCGACGGCGAGCCGCTTCACCCGCTCCCTGAGTGCCCGGTTCATTCCGGACAACCGCGCCCAAACGCCGTCATCGTTCAGAAAAAAATGTCTTCGGTATACCAACCAGATTCTCCTTATCCGTATCCGATGACCTTACCCCAGGCATTGTTGATCTTCTTTAGGGCTGATTTCAGGTCATTGGATAGTGCAGACCGCCGAAGGGCGATGGTACCCGAATACGGATACTTCAGGAGACCTTCAGCGCGCCCGGTGACGTGGTAATGATAATACCTGGTGAGGTAGAGTTCTGCATATCCGAGGATACTCTTCATCCGACGCGCAGAGGTAAGGGCCACAATGCGGCGATCATAGATGCATTCGGCGTGAGCATCGAAGAGGCGCAGAGAGAGATCGTAATCCTCCAGGATTGATATATCCCGGTGACCGCCCGCCCTGATGTACACATCTTTTTTTACTGCAAAATTGGACCCTATAAGCCAGTAGAAACCAAATGGATGGAGCAGAAGGTAGTATTGCCGCCATCCCCGTATGAGGCACGAACGAAAAGTCGGGTCATAAAATCTGACCGGCCCCGTGCAGACATCGTATCCGCCGACCGTAAGTACTTCCTGTATCGTCTCCAGCCAGGCAGGGGGATGGCGCGTATCTGCGTCCGTGAACACCAGGATATCACCGTTCGCCGCTTCAGCCCCGTCTCCGCGGGCACCGCCGATCCCGGCTCGCTTCTGGGAGATAACCCGGTCGGCAACAGGTTTAGCGTACTCACGGGTGCGGTCCGACGATCCCCCGTCGACAACGATGATCTCATAGGTCCCTCGCGGAATGCTCTGGGCTACAAGCGACTCCAGACAGTCGAGAATGGTCGCCTCTTCATTGAGTGCAGGAACGATTACCGATATCATAGCGATCAACGGGTGCGAGACAGGTGGTTGTTCATGAGCGTACGGTAGCCCCTTCCAGCGGCCGGAATCAGTAATGTTCGGCAGCCGTAGATCGGATAACCGATGAGGAAGGTAACCATGACGGCAGTTGCGCCAACGTCGATCGCAAACCACCATGAGATCAACTCAAACGCCACAACGGAGAGTACGGCGGTAATGCCGAGGAGGAAAACTCCGTTTCTCAGGCCGATGCCGACAATAGTGGTGCGGGTAGTCCCCAGGTCGTCATGATAGTCCAGAATTTCGTGGATAATCAGCGCTTCGCAACAGAGTAAGGTGCAGACAAGGGCCGATGCTATGGGGAGGGAGAGAAATTCGGCGATTGCGCCTCCTGCAAGGGTATATCCCGCGAGAAACGGCAGTCCGCCGAACATCACGCCGTGGCAGACGATATCCGCTGCAAACCGATCCTTGAACCTGATAGGTGGTGCCGAATAGAGCGTCAGGGCAATCAGACAGAGAAGGATGAAGATGAATCCGGTGCCCGATATGGTGAGGGAGGCAAGAAGCGGTATTCCTACGAGTGCCGCGCACATGCCGACGACCTCTCTCTTCGATATCGATCCGTCGGCAAACGGATTTTTCCCCTGCTTTGTCTTCCCTGGATGGCGTTTGTCAATCTCTGCATCGTACAGATTATTGATCACGAATCCATATGCGGTGACGCAGAAGAAGAGGGCAAAAACCGCGATGAGGCCGGATGAGAGGCCTGCGGCGATGAAAGCCCCGGCAAGCGGAAAGAGCGGATAAAACTTGACCCAGTCTCCTATGCGGAGCATTCTCCTGTATCCCTGTAGTTTGTCCATAGCCGTATGTCTCCTCGTGTAAACGATTACGATCGGGTAGTACGCCGGGTATCCTGCTCTGTCAATCCCGGAAAACCGGTTGACGCCGGCGGATGACCGTGGAGCCGCTCTCGATTGCGATTCTATGTTCCCTGCCGGACCCTGCAGTCTCCCTCCTTCTGCGCCATTCCGGACCACATTGAGGCAACCGCCTGTTCAATAGTCTCTTCGACGCCGCTCTGCAATCTGCCGAAGAGATACAGGTGAATGAGCATGAAGTTCGGGCACCAGAAGTTCGCCAGAAACACCTCTCTGTTGATTCCTGTCAGTATTCCCCGGGAGATACCTCTCTGGTAGAGTTCATCGAGGGCAGAGAGATGGAAGGATATCTTCTCTTTTGCCTTGTTTGTGATATTCGGGGAGGAGGCGAACCGTTCGAAGAAGAGGGCCTGTTTCGGATGTTCAAACATCCAGTGAAGCACCTGTCGTTTGACATTTTTGATCTGTTCTTCCACAGGGGTTCCCGGACGAATAGCCTCGTCCACCACATCGGCGAGTGCCCGGTGGATGGAGGAGTAGAGTGCATCGATCAGATCTTCTTTCGTCCGGAAGTACCGGAAGAGGGTTCCTGCCGAGACTCCGGCACGGTCCGAGATCTGCTGGGTCGGTGTTGCATGAAATCCCTGGATCGAGAAGAGATCGATCGCTGCCTCCATCAACGCCTTCCGTTTTTCTTCCGATACGGGCCGGCTCATACGGTTGTCTCCGTCTCCCCGATATTTCAGGGAACCCAATACTATCTTCACTTCCCCACTTAAATAAGTGACTACTCAGTCAATTGACGCCGCAATCTCCAGCCGAAAAAAATGTACTGCAATATGGGTTCCATAAGGAAACCGTGAGCGATGAGGGCCGCGTTATCCCCGGAGACCATCAACCTCATGGGCGGCACCCGCCCGGGGATGTCGCGGTTACGACGGTCTCCCGGAGGCGGCTCGCTCTGCTCGCTCCTTGAGTGCCTGATTCATGAGCAGAAAACCCTGACCGGTCGCCCGGAAGCTGCCGGTGAGGTCGAAGACGGGCACCAGCAGCCCGGTGAAGACTTCGGCCTGGATGAACCGGGACCCGTCACCCTCCCGGACAATGGTGAACCGGTGTTCGCCGTCAAAAAGCCCCGCGATCAGGACCCGGCCGATCCATCGGAGTTCTCGGTCTTTTGCGACCCGCAGCACCGTCGGCCGAAACCGCATGCTCCCCCGTTCCGGAGGCCGGATCTCGACCGAGAGGCGCGTTCCCACCCAGGGTTTCCCCTCGATCGACCGGATGAACGGGTTCCACGCGGGGTAAGAGGCAAAGTCGGTCAGTACACGCCAGACGACCGCGGGCGGTGCGGCAATGACGGTCTCGGCCCGAACTTCCCGGACCAGGACCCTGGAGGGGGCGGTCATGCTCTCTCCTGATCCCCGGGAGAAAGAAAAGCCTTTCCTCCCCGGGATCAACCAGAAACAGGGAGTGCTCCGGGAGGCGCCGTAACACACCGTCTAGCGGCGGATCGCCCCGCCGCGGACGGCGGGCGCCCGGGCCCCGAGACTGAATTCAGCGAGAACTCGTCGGCAGGTGCAGTGGCCGCCGAGATGGCAGACGGCGGCCCGCGTCACCTTGAACCGGACCGGGAAGTCGATCCCGGGGATCATCTCCGGGAGGTCGCCGAACCCCACCGTGATATGCGGAGAGTAGCGCTCGTACGCGGCGGTCTTCGGGAACCGAAGGAAGCAGTCAACAGATAGTGCAGACACCTCCTCTGCAAACATCGGAGGCCCGGCCGGAGGCGCCGAACGGGACGTTACGGTGTTCATCACGGTCTTATGAAAGAGCTGGAGGACTTCCGTCCGGAGGATGTGAAACGTGGAGACCGTCTTCCCCGTCTTCGTCCGGTGTTTTGCGACCGTATCGGCGGCCAGGGCCATGGGGGAGCATTGCCGGGTAATCCGACCGATCTTCGCGGTTATCTCCGGGAGGTCCTCCCGCCTCGCCGGGAACATCGCGACCGAGATGTGCGGGAGAGAGTTCTCCCGGTCGAGGCGTATGCCCCCGCCGGGGTTGCCGGCGAGCAGGGTCCGGTTGGCGCCGATCGCCATATCCATGACCGGTCCCGGCGGCAGGAGAACGACATCGAGGGCGACTGTATCGGGAAGTTCATGCATAAGGGGCCGATCTGGCGGCAGGGGTAAAAAAGGGTTTCCTCCGGAGACCGACACCCCGGTGCCGACTTTTCACTCACCACTTTATACCGAAGACCGGCTCTTCCTCGACCAGGTTCGTGATCCGTCGGACACTCGCCTCCATCGGGATGTCTTCCCCGCTGCAGAGTTCCTGCTTGAGTTGCTCCAGTCCTACCGCCACCGAATCGTCCTTCGACCGAACACCGCTTACCGTCACCCGGAACGTCAGCGTCACCAGCCATTGGGTCGTCTCCATCTCTTCTCCCCCTCGTAACGTGGCCGGGTATACCGCCGGGGAACATAAAGACAGCTCACGACCGGAAGGCTGTTCCAGGTCGCCTCCGGATAACCGTGCGGTCCCCTCCCGCCGGGAGCGGCTATGCAACAGCAAAAAAACGCAATAGACGGATTGGTGAGAACGGAGAGGCAGCAGCACGACGCTATGAAACCCAGGTTATAAGACGTATAGAGCGTTGCACCTTGAATGGAGGCATGGTGCCGACTCGTCCGGTCAACCGATCCTGCTGACCCCCCATATCTCAATGACAATATACTATATCTGTAATAAAAAATGGTTTCGGCCATACCGTCCCATCGTGCCGCCCGGGTTCGAGGTTTGATCGGGCACAATGGATAAATATAAGCATCGGGATTCTTGAGTTCCAGAGGGTCTGGTCCGGGAGAGAAACGAGATGGTCTCAAAGTCCGGGGCTTGCGTCCGGGGGGGCATGGTAAAGAGGCGGGCAGGCGGTGTTGTCGCAAGCGCACTCATTGTCGTCCTGGTGCTCGTCCCGGCAATAGCAACTGCACAGGCCCCAACGGTGTTCGTCTCCAACTACACCGTCACCCCCGCCGTCCTGATACCCGGAGACGAAGGGACGATCACGGTGGTCCTGTCGAGTACCGTTCCTGCCGCCGCGGGGTCGCCGGTCGATATCCGGGTGGACCCCGGGACCGGTGAGACGAACAGATCGCCGGAGACGCCGGAAAACGCCTACATCGAGAACGCGCTCCTCGTGAGTGAAGGGATCGATGTCCTGACCGGGAGCTTCCAGGATATCGGCGAGATCGGTCCCGGCCAGTCTTTTCCGCTCACCTTCCGGATACGCGCCCCGGGAGAGGAGGGGATCTACTTCCCCGAGGTCTGGGTCCGGGTGCGGGATGGAGCCGGCGTGCGCTACCCGATACCGGTGAACGTCAACTCGGCGTACGCCCTGGCCAAAAAGCCCGCGCTCAGGGTGGAGAGGACCGTCCCGGAATCCGTCGATCCCGGTTCCCCCTTCAACGTCACGCTCACGCTTCATAACGACGGCCGGGCGAGCGCACGAGACGTCGCCGTCAACATCAACGTAACCTCCGGGGCGATCACCCCGAAAAACTCGGAGAACTACTACATCCCCGAACTTGAAGCAGGGGGAGCGGCGGTGCTGAACCTGACCTTCGATACCGACACCAACGCCCCGCTCGGACTTACGCCGATCCCGGTCATCGTCGACTACCGGAGTGCCGACATGGCGGCGTTCCGGCAGGCGGCGACGATAGGTGTCCCCATCGTCGGCCGCGCCGAGATAGGTCTCGCCTCCATCAGGACCGAACCCTCCCGGATCGTCGCCGGAGATCCGGTAGACCTGACGATCCGGCTGGAGAACACGGGGACGGCGGACGCAGAGTCGGTCCGGGCAACCGTCGAGAACCTCTCGCTCCCGGGTTCAAAAGAGGCGTTCCTCGGGACGATTGAACCCGGAAACGACGGTCCCGCTGTCTTCACCCTGCAGACCGATGAAGCGGGGGTATTCGACTACACCCTCATTGTTCAGTATACCGACGACTACGGGGCGCACACAATCCGCCAGGCCCTGCAGGTTGTTGTTGCAGAATCAAACCCCTTTTCGGTGATCGCTGTCGCGGCAGCCGCCCTCATTGCCGTCGTTGCAGTCACGGTCCTCTGGTACCGTAGGCGAAAGGAGGAATGACCGCTGTGTTTGCAGGCCTCAAGGTTTCTGCATTCCTGGCGTGGAAAACCATAGAGCGCGGGAACACGGGGACCCTCGCCCTCACCATCATGATCATAGCCCTCATCTTCGTGAACCTGATTTTCCTTCCCTCCATCATCTCCGGGGTCGTCGAGACCTTCAACACCCAGTCGATCGACTTCGATCTCGGCAACATCGTTGTCGAACCCCGGGAGGGCAGTCAATACATCGGCGGCGTGACCGGTCTCCAGAAGAAGATCGAGCGGGTCCCGGGGATCATCGGCACGTCGCCCCGGATAGCCGTCGGAGTAACCCTCTTCTACCGGGGCAGCAACACCGCAAGCACGCTCTACGGCATAACCCCGGAAGACGAGCGGTCGACGACGAGGATCGCCGACTTCATGACCGAGGGGGAGTTTCTCGCAAACGGGGATACCGACGCCATCGTCATGGGTGCGATCCTCGCGGGAAGGGAGGGGGAAGAGGGCGGAGGTCTCCCATCGCTTGAAGGAGTGATGGTCGGGGACTCGGTGGAGGTGGCCTACCCGAACGACGAGACGCGGACCTACCGGGTGAAGGGGATCTTCGAAACGCAATCTTTTGGCGTCGACACGGCGGCCTTCGTTACCGGGGACGAGGCGAGCGAGGTGCTCGGGCTTCATGACCAGGCGTCCGTGATCCTGGTGAAGACCGAAGTGGACGGCAGAGAGGAGGGCTACAAGAGGGAACTCCTCTCCTACGGCATCCAGGAGGAGGTATGGACGTTCCGGGAGAAGACCGGGGGGGTTCTCGACCAGGCGATCCAGAGTTTCAACATCATCAACACCATCTCGACACTTGTCAGTCTGATCATCGCCGTCGTGGTGGTCTTCATCGTGATCTTCATCAACACCGTGAACCGGCGGCGGCAGATCGGGATCTTGAAGGCGATCGGCATCGACCAGCAGATCATCATCAATTCCTATGTCCTCCAGGTGCTCTTCATCACCGCTGTCGGGGCTCTGGCCGGGATCGTTCTCGCCGCCGGCATGACGGCCTATCTGACCGCATACCCGCTCGTCTTCCCCGGCGGTCCGGTCTACCCGGTCGTGGAAACCTCGGCCGTCCTCCGGAGCATAGCAAGCCTCTTTGCGGTCTCGGTGCTGGCCGGCTATATCCCTGCCTGGCAGGTCGCCCGGGAAGACATCCTTTCCGCAATCAGGGGGTAAAAAAGGTGATCGTCGCAGAGGACCTCACCCGGGTCTACACTATGGGGAGAGTGAAGGTCCGCGCCCTCGGAGGAGTCTCGCTCACAGTCGCCAGAGGAGAGTTCGTCGGGATTATGGGGGCGAGCGGCAGCGGCAAGTCGACGCTCCTCCACATCCTCGGACTCCTCGACCGCCCCGACTCCGGCAGCGTCACCATCGACGGGACCGACGTCCTCGCCCTCTCCGATCACCGGCGGACCCTGTTCCGGCTGAACCGGCTCGGCTACGTCTTCCAGGACTACGCCCTCATCGGCGAACTCACGGCACTCGAGAACGTTTACCTGACGTCGCTTGTCCGGGGGGACCAGAAAGAGGAGTATCTCGGGAAGAGCACCGAGATCCTTCGCCGGGTCGGTCTCGGCGACCGGATAAACCACCGGCAGAGCGAACTCTCGGGCGGGGAGCAGCAGCGAGTGGCGATAGCCCGGGCGCTCGTGAACAACCCGAGCATCCTGCTCGCCGACGAGCCCTGTGCGAACCTTGACAGCCAGACGTCGAAGAGCATTCTTGACCTCTTTGCCCGGTTAAACGAGGAACTGGACCAGACGATCGTGATGGTCTCGCACGAGGACTGGCATAAGGAGTACTTCTGTCGGGTCGTCACCCTGCGGGACGGGCTGATCGAAGAGGTGACGGAGTGCAGGAGGGCCTGAGGTGCGCCACGACGCCGGAACAGTCAACAATCCGGTACTACGGCAGATGCATCTTTTGAGGATTATAGGAATGCTTTTATCGTAATTACACGACCTTATCATATGGTTCAGGAAAAGAACATCTACGGCATCCTGATTGCAGGATTCCTGGCAATCTGCATGCTCATGGCCGGCTGCACATCGCAGCCGACGGAACCGGGGAACACGACCGCAACACCCACGCCGTCAACGACCGCGACAACAGCGGCAACGACCGCAACACCCACACCGGCGACAACCACGGCAACAGCAACTTCGACCGCGACACCCACGCCCGCTCCGGCGGAGTACGCCTTTAATGAGACGAACAACAACGAGACCGTCACTCTCCCGGCCGGAAGCGCTGTCACCATCAGCCTCGCCGAGAACCCGACGACCGGATATGCGTGGAACGTTACCTCGTCGCGCGGTCTCTCGTACGTGAACGATACGTACAACGCACCGGAGACCGAACTCGTGGGCGCCGGCGGCGTGCATGTATGGGAGTACATCGCGTCCGAAGCGGGTTCCGCTGAGTTCTCCGCGGTCTATAAGCGGCCCTGGGAGAACGAGACCGGAAACGAGACCACTTTCTCGATGGCATTCACCATCGAGTAATCTCGCAACCCTCTTTTTCTCTCATCCCTTCAGCACGCCGGGTTTTCGTCACCCGAGGAACTTTCGTCGATGCGCCGCCTGCAGGACGAGCGAGGTCAACGTCCCGGTCTCGTTCGCGCGAAGCGCCCGGGCGATTGCGGTCGTGACCCTGGTATGCTCCTCGTCCGGCTCGACGTCCACCAGGTCGGCCACCCGGGCCGCAAGTTCCGGGGGGACGAAACCGGTCTCTGCGTTGAGGAAACGGGAAGCAGCCCGCAGGTCTTCATCGAAGTTGACGTAGGTCTTCCTGATGAACGCGAGATCCGCGTCGTCCAGAGCATCCAGACCGAGGACCTCGGGAGGAAGGCCGATGGAGTAGAGGGCGGCGGTGAACTTGATTGCCCTCGGCAGGGTGATCCCGCCGGTGCTCCGCGCGTACCCGAAGAGACCGATATGCAATTTTCGTTTCCGCCGCTCGGGAACATACCGGGCAACCCGGTTGATCAGGGAGGCGAGCGGTCCGAGCCGGCGCTCGTATGCCAGCGTATACCGCTCTATCAGGTCCAGCGCCGCCTCTTCGTCGACCGGCCGGGGCTTTTCGGGGTTTCGCTCCTCGAGTCTCCTGACCGCGTTCCGGGCCTCTTCGAGTGGATAATCATACTTGAACGCCGACTGAACGGTAAATGTGTGGACGCTCGGATACTCGGCGATAACCCGGTCGACGGTCAGGGGAGAGAGGCCGCCCCTGAAGGGAGCCGAACCGACACCGATTATCGGGTATATCCGGGTTTCCGTCTCTTCCGAGACCTCCCAGAGATGCCGGAGCGCGATCTTGTTCAGGAGAACCGCACTGACGAGCCCGTAGTTCATCGCCGGGTCGGACCGGGCAAGAAAGACACGCTGGTCGGCGATATCCTTGTCTTCGAGGTAGCGCCGAACCACGTTGTGCGCGTCCAGCATGTGGTCCATCTCCTCAAAGAGCGGGATCACGTTGATCCGATCCGGTCGGAACCTCCCGATCCAGTCTGCGATGGTCATGTTCCCTTCTCCGAGGCGTCTCTCCTGTTTTCCGACGACGATATCCGTATAATAACGGTAGATATTATCGATGGCGACGTGAGACGCCGTCATCGGCAGAATCACCTCAAATATCGGGGGACACTCGTCCCCATAGAAGAGGCAGGCCGTATCAAACGACCGCGGGATGCTTTCCAGTGTTTCGAGGAGAATTTTTGCCTCGGCCGTCTCCACTTCGGGGTTCGGGACCCGCATCGTCAGGAAGATGTCTCGTCCGAGTTTCTTCTCCCGGAAGAACGTATCATACCGGGTCAGCAATTTCCTGACTACAAAGTTGTCGACCTCTTTTCCTTCACAGTCCCACATCTGCTCGCTGCATCCCAGGTGGGAATAAGCGTAGTACGCCTCCTGGACTTCGTCTTCTCCGCCAAGGTCCGGACTCTCGGCGAAGAATGGCAGGTTGACGTTGTCAGGATGCTGGGTGCTCATGCACTGCGGTATCCGTATCATCTCTTCATCTTCCCTTGGGCGATTCCTTCCCTCATAATCATTTTGGAGTCCAAAGTCGATAGCCCCGCGGACAGATGTCCGCATACCTCGTTTGAGGGGTCCACTCCCGGAACGCCGGGAGAAATATGGCTGAAGTTGCGGGCCATATACGTCCGCAGGCTGCCGTCAACCCGCCGGCATTTCGGTGTCGGATCGTTCCAGGTCAGGTTCGGTCGGATGTGACATGGGGCCCTCCCGGGGAGGGGTAGTTGACGTCCCCCTGTCAACCCCATCTCATTCTACGGTTGACAAGAAAGGTCTTCCGGAACGCCTCTCTCCCTCCCGGGAACCCCGTGCGCCCCGTTCGGAGGTCATCACGGCACCCCGCCGCGAGATATCCGCTCTCCATTCGCATCGATGATGCGGTCGGGGATGGGGGACGGGATCGACCACGGCCCTCCGGCAATTCCGGCAGGCTCAACCGGAGAAAGACCCCGTTACCCGGGGCGTTTCAACACGTATATATATTCCGGGAACAAGGGTGAACGTATGATGTATGAGGGAACAGTACCCAGGCATCTCCTCATTATCCTGACGCTCCTTGTTCTGGCGCTCGTCGCCCCGGCAGCCGCACAGGGTGCGGTAACCCGGGCGGTACAGCCCGGTGAGACGATTGAGGTGGGAACCGAACCGCTTATCCTTGATCTCGTCAACCTCCGCAACCAGGATACGTTCAACCCCGTCACGGAGCTCAGGCACTACCAGAGTGATGACACCACAAAGAAGATTGTACGGGTCGTCGGCGTGCCGAACGACGGTTACTTTACGATCAACGCCCATACGCTCGGGGGAAAATACGGGCGTTATTTCGCGTTCAGCAGCAAAGACGGCTTAATTCAGCAGCACAGCATCAAATTCGCCCCCGCACCGACGGTTACGGCCACGGAGTCGGAGACCACCGCTACGGTCACCACCACAAAGACACCGGCTGAGACGACACCGGAGACGACAACAGCGGCTCCGACAGCGACGCGGGCATCACTCCCGGGATTGATCGCGATCGTCGCGATCGGCATCTGCGGACTGTTCGTGGCGGTGCTGAGACGATAGATCGGCCCGGATCGCGCCCTGATTTCGTGACGGCGCCGTATTGAACACGAACCCACTGATGCCGTGACTGTTTTATAGCGGTTGGACGTTCCTCACTACAGGCACGTCCACTCCGCCTCGATTTTTCCGGAAGGGCACGTGATAAGCAGCAACGAAGAGACTTCCCGGCCTTCGGCTCGATCATATGCCCGACGCCACGGAGGGCCGCCGGCGATCGCCGGTTGCCGGAGAACCGGACGGGATCGTCTGGAACGACGCCCGGAACGGGACCCGGGACATCCATGCCGGCACCCCCGACAAAACGGCACCCTCCGCACCGGAAGGACCCGCCGGGACTTTTGCCCCATCCACCCCGGGGCCCGTCACGACGCCGATAATCCTGCGGTCAAAGCCGGACCCGATGATGAAACCCTCCAGAAGGACTTCCGCCGGAACCGGAGGCCCCGGCAAGCGCATCCGCTCGCGCGGGAAAACCAAAAAAAGAGGGTATATCGGGATTTATTACGCCAGGTAGTCGTCCGGCCGCGGGATCTGCTCCTTCAATCCCTTGCGCCGCCGGATGCTCTTGACCACTTCGCCTACGATACCGGCGGGAACCAGCTCGAACCCGGCAAATTCCGTGCTCCACATCGCACGTCCTTCAGTAGCGGATCGGACGTCTCCGGCAAACCCGAAGAGTTCGGCGACCGGTGCCTTGCCGATGATGGTCATCGTGTCGCCTTCGCTCTGCATATCGAAGACCTGGCCGCGCCGGCCCTGGATCTGCGAAGTTGCCGCACCCATCTGCTCGCTCGGGACCGTGATCTGGATCTTCTGGATTGGCTCAAGGAGCGAGTCGCCGCCCAGCAGCAGGCCCGCCTTGACGGCGCTCCTGACCGCCGGAATGACCTGGGCAGGACCGCGGTGGATGGCGTCCTCGTGAAGTTTCACGTCCACCAGCCGAATCTTCAGGTTCTGGACCTGCTCATCGGCGAGCGGGCCGCCGCGGAGCGCTTCACGCCAGCCGTCGAGGATCAGTTCCATCGTCTCGTTGAGGTACTGGATACCCTTCGTCATATCGATGAACATGTTGGTGCCCTCGATTGCCTTGACGTTCTTGGCCTCTTCTTTGTCCATACCGGCGGCAACGAGGATATCACGCCGCTCGACCGCCTGCTGGTTCATCGTGACCTCGCCGTCCAGGATAAGCTTCACGATCGCCGGGTCCATCGGCTCGAGTTCGAGGTAAAACCGGTTGTGGCGGTTCGGCGACTTTCCTTCGACCGGGCCAGCCCGACCCGTGATCGTCTCGCGGTAGACGACGATCGGCGGGGAGGTGAGGATATCGACGCCTTTGTCGCGCCTGATGCGGCCGGTGATGATCTCGAGGTGAAGCTCGCCCATGCCGCTGATCAGGTGCTCGCCGGTCTCCTCGTTGATCGAGACCCGCACCGTCGGGTCTTCCTTCGCGACCTGGCGGAGGACCTCGACGAGCTTCGGAAGATCCTTCATGCTCTTCGCCTCGACGGCGACAGTCATGACCGGCTCGGAGTAGTGCTGCAGCGACTCGAAAGGCGTCATCTCAAGGAGCGTCGTAACGGTCGAACCGACGATGGCGTCTTTCAAACCCGTCACAGCGGCAATGTTGCCGGCGGCAAGTTCTTCCACCTCGACCCGCTCGGCACCCATAAAGATGCTGACCTGAGCAAGACGGTTTGCACGCTTTGCCGCACCTATAATATAGCATTCGGTACCCCGGCGGAGCGTCCCCGAGAAGAGACGGCCGGTGGCGACCTCGCCTGCATGCGGGTCGAACGAGATATCGGTGACCATCAGGCAGATGGGCCCGTTCGGGTCGCAACCGAGCATCGCTTTCCCCTCGGGCGAGGTGTAGTCGCCGTGCCAGATGATATGAATACGCCGCTCCTGGGCCTGAATCGGATTTGGCAGGTGCTTGACCACCATGTCGAGGAGCACGGCGTGCAGGGGGCTGTGCTTCGCCAGCCACTTCATGTCGCCGGCGTTGCACTTCTCATAGACGTCCTTGAACGAGACCCCGCTCTTCTTCATGTAGGGAACGGAGACGGCCCAGTTGTAGAGCGCGGAACCAAAAGCAACGGTGCCCTTTGCGGCATCCAGCTTCCAGCCTGCGTTGTACATCTTCTCGTTCATGCCCTTGATCAACTTGTTGACCTTGTCGATCACCTTCGCAAGGCGGATCTGCATCTCCTGCTCGTTCACCTTCAACTCGTTGACCAGCCGGTCAACCTTGTTGATGAAGAGAACCGGGCGGACACCCTCCTTCAAGGCCTGCCGGAGCACCGTCTCCGTCTGAGGCATGGTACCCTCGACCGCGTCCACAACAACGACGGCACCGTCCACCGCACGCATGGCGCGCGTCACGTCGCCGCCGAAGTCCACGTGGCCGGGGGTATCGATCATGTTGATCAGGTACTCCTCACCGCCGTACTCGTGGACCATCGAGACGTTGCTCGCGTCGATGGTGATGCCGCGGGCCTGTTCTTCCTCGTCGGAGTCCATGAAGAGTTGTTTGCCGGCGAGTTCCTCGCTGATCATGCCTGCCCCTGCAAGCAGGTTGTCTGAGAGCGTTGTCTTTCCGTGATCAATGTGGGCGACGATACCGATGTTCCGGATGTGCTCCGGCTTGTCCATCAGTTCCGTCACCCGCTCTACCATCTTCTTTCGTCGGGTCATAGAGTACACCAAAAAAAATAATCCGGGATTTTTAGCGGGCAGCCTTTGCGATACGTTCTCTTTCTTCTTTCTTCGAAACGGCGTAGGAACGGGCGTCGCCGTTTGCGGCTGCGATCAGCTCTTCGGCAAGCGCCTCGCTCACGCTCTTCTTCTTTTTGTGGCTCGCCTGCTGGACGCCGTCGGTGATGAACCGCAGGGCGGTATCGACACGCCGCTGGGGCGCGGTGTCGACCGACTTGGGGACATTGATGCCGCCGTACTTCAGCCGGACGGTCTCCTCGCGGGGCCCGGCGTTCGCAACTGCATCCACCAGCACCTGGACCGGGTTCTTCTTGGTCTTCTTATTGACGATCTCGAAAGCATCCCGGACGATGCGGATGGCAAGTTCCTTCTTGCCGGTGTTCTTCTCGGTCTGCATCAGTTTGTTGATCAGGCGCTCAACGATCAGCATGTTGCTCTTGTTGAACTGCTGACCGACAAGCTTGCCGCAGGAGTGCGGCACGATCATCGTATGCAGGTTCACGTAACGGGCAAGGCTCGGGTCCTGGATCTCCACCTCGCTCATATCCCAGCGGTTAAAGAGGAGCTGCCGAGTCTGCATTTCGGTGTCGGTTCCTGCTTCTGCTGCTTCTGCCATTGCTCACTTACCTCCGCGGCTTCTCCTTCCTTCCGATGACCATTTCATTCAGACTGACATTGTTCACTTTGGTCACGACGAACCGGACACCGGGGATATCACCCATCGACCTGCCCAGCCTGCCGCCGATGCCCTCGATCTCGACCTCATCGTGNNTTACCTCCGCGGCTTCTCCTTCCTTCCGATGACCATTTCATTCAGACTGACATTGTTCACTTTGGTCACGACGAACCGGACACCGGGGATATCACCCATCGACCGGCCCAGCCTGCCGCCGATCCCCTCGATCTCGACCTCATCGTGCTCGTCGATGAAGTTGATGGCACCGTCGCCGACGGCGAATGCGGTCACCTGACGACCGTTCTTGATCAACTGCACGCGGACGCACTTGCGGATAGCGGAGTTCGGCTGCTTCGCCTCGACACCCACCTTCTCAAGAACGATCCCGCGGCCCTGCGGAGCCCCTTCAAGGGGATCAGATTTCACGTCGAGCCCGAGCTGGCGCCGTGCGTAGACGGTGTCGTGCCACCGGTTCGCCTTTGCGTCGCGCTTCAGTTTTCGGGCTGCAAATTTTCCATTTCCCATCGAATACCCTCGTACCGGTTGAATTTGTAGATAGGAGCAACTCCTGGTGTGCTATAAAGCAACGCGCGTTACGGATTTATATATTGTGGAACCCGTTTGCACGCCGATCTTTCGCCGTAGATATTTGATCGGGAGCTGATATAATATTATATCCTGGCAGGCAACCTTCATTGATGATAATCCGGATATACAAGGAGGTTTTTTTCGAGGCAACCCATCGCCTGATCCACTATCAGGGGAAGTGTTTCCGGCTGCACGGCCACCAGTGGCGCGTAGAAGTCTGGATAGAAGGGACGGCCGATGAGCGCACCGGGATCGTCCTTGACTACAACTGTATCAAAGAAGTCGTCGGGCGGTTCGACCACCAGGTGATCTTAAACAAAGACGACCCGATGGCGGCGAGCATCGAAGCGTTCCACCCGGTCGTCACCACCCCCGGCGACCCGACGAGCGAGCTCCTCGCCGGCCTCATCGCAGAGATGATCGACGCCGAAGCCGCACGGCAGGGGCGCGATGCCCGCGTAGCAAAGATCCGGGTCTGGGAGTCGACGACCTGTTACGCAGAGCGCACCTATGCTCGTCAGTGAAATTTTCCGGAGCCTTCAGGGGGAGGGACCAAACCAGGGACGGCCCTGTACGTTCATCCGGCTCTCCGGGTGCAACCTCCGGTGCGCCTGGTGCGACACCGCCTATGCCAGGGAAGACGGAGAAGAGATGAGCGTCGGGGAGGTCCTCGACCGGGTATGGCTGCTGAACGGAAAACGCATCTGCATCACCGGCGGAGAGCCCCTCCTGCAGAAGGAGGAGGTCCTCGAACTCCTCCGGAAGTTCGGTCTTCACGGGTATGCCGTCGAGATCGAGACAAACGGCACCCTGGATTTCAGGGACCTGCAGCCCTACGCCGCCGTCTGTATGGATGTCAAGTGCCCCTCATCGGGGGAGAGGAGCGATCTCGCGCTCCTCCCCTTCATCACTCCCCGCGACTGCGTCAAGTTTGTGGTGGCGGACGAGGACGATCTTCTCTATGCACGGGCGGTGACGGCACAATGTGAAATCCGGGGCGAGATCATCATCTCGCCGGTGGAAGGGGCCGACTATCGCGCCGTCGCGGACTACATCGTCAAAGAGAATCTTCCGGTGAGGTTTCAAATGCAACTCCACAAGATCCTGGGGATGAAATGATGAAAGCGGTCTGTCTTCTCTCGGGCGGCATGGACTCCTCCACGCTCGCCTACGTCGCAAAGGATATGGGTTACGATATCATCGCTCTCCACTTTACCTACGGTCAGAGGACCGAGGCAAAGGAGCGCGAGTGCGCCCGGACCATTGCCCGGGCGCTTGATGCACAGGAATTCGTCGAGATCAGCCTCGAGCATTTCAAAAAGATCGGGGCATCGAGCCTGACGGATGCCGCAATTCCGGTCGAGAAGTATTCCGGCGAAGAGGAAGGGATACCCAGCACCTACGTTCCTTTCCGAAACGGGAACCTGCTTGCCATCGCAACCAGCCTCGCGGAGGCCCGGCGTGCGGCGGCGGTCTTCATCGGCGTCCAGACCGGAGACTATCCCGGGTACCCCGACTGCCGGCCGGAGTTCATCGAGGCGTTCCAGCGGGTGGTCGACCTTGGTACGGCGGCAGACCCACGGATCACCCTGATGACGCCCTTTGTCCGGATGACGAAGACGGAGATCATCCAAAGAGGCATGGCGCTCGGTGTCCCCTACGAGCATACCTGGTCCTGTTACCAGAACAACGACCGTGCATGCGGGGTCTGCTCGTCCTGCCACTACAGGAGGGAAGCGTTCCGCGACCTCGGGTTGGAGGACCCGATCGAATACGAGAGGTAACTATGGAGATCTACCGCGGAAAACGACTCTCCGTCGAGAAGAGGGAAGTAACCCTCCCGAACGGGGAGATGATGGAGCGGGTGATCGTTCACCCCGGCGGAGCGGTTGCCATCCTTCCGGTTGAGGGAGACGATTGCTATCTCATCAGGCAGTACCGGTTCGCCATCGACGACTACATCCTTGAGGCTCCTGCAGGCACCATCGAAGAGGGCGAGAAGCCGCACGAGACCGCATACCGGGAACTGATCGAGGAGACCGGGATGAAGGCGTCGTCGTTCGTCCCGAAAGGCTGCATTTACTCCTCCCCGGGATATACCGACGAACGGATCTGGCTTTACCTGGCGCAGGACCTCTCCCCCTGCTCGGACTTTCGGATGGACGAGGACGAGGTGATCGAAGTCGTCCGCGTCCCGATCAAAGACCTCGACGCCATGATCGCGGACGGAAGAATTGCCGATGCAAAAACAATCTCTCTCATCTGCCGGTGCCTCCGGTAACGCGCCGGCGGACATCGGCGAATGTGCGCATATTTAATGCCATCTCCAGAGAAACATATAGTACTTCGACCAGTGAACAGTTTCCCCCAGGCTTGGTGAACTCCAATGGAAGAGACGCAAGGAATTGACACCGCGCGAAAGCGCTATGAATTTAAAAAGACGCTTGAGAGGCTTGCGGAGAAGGAGGGGAGCGGTACCGAGCGGATCACACTGTATATACCTCCGGATAAGCAGATCTACGACGTGACCGCCCAGCTCCGCGACGAGTTCGGGCAGTGCTCGAATATCAAGAGTAAACAGACCCGGACAAACGTCCAGAGCGCCATATCCTCCATCCTCTCCCGCCTCAAATACTATAAGCGCCCGCCGGAGAACGGCATAGCCATCTTCTGCGGCACCATCAATATCGGCGGCGACCGCACCGACCTCGATTGCGAGATCCTCGAGCCGCCCGAGCCGCTCGGCACCTACATGTACCGATGCAGCTCTTCGTTTGAACTCGAACCGCTGCAGCAGATGCTCGGCGAGAAGGAGATCTACGGCCTGATCGTCATCGACCGGCGTGAGGCTTACATCGGCTTCCTTCGCGGCAACCGGATTGAACCGGTTAACGGCGTCACCTCGACGGTCCCCGGCAAACAGCGAAAGGGCGGGCAGTCGAGCGTCCGGTTCCAGCGGCTGCGGCTGATCGCCATCAATGAGTTCTACAAGAAGGTCGGCGACCGGGCGAGCGATATCTTTCTCGCCGAGAAGGATTTCTTCGAGAAGTTTAAAGGCGTGCTGATCGGCGGCCCGACCCCGACGAAGGAGGAGTTCGAGGCGGGCGGCTACCTCCACCACGAACTGCAGAAGCGGATCATCGGGCTCTTCGACGTTTCTTACACGAACGAGTCCGGGCTTGCCGAACTCGTCGAGAGTGCGTCGGATGCCTTGAAGGGCCTCGACGTCATCAAGGAGAAGAACGTGATGAACCGGTTCCTTCAGGAACTGGTAAAGGACAACGGAGCAGCCGCTTATGGGGAGGAGAGCGTCCGAAAGAATCTGGAACTCGGCGCCGTCGACATGCTCCTCCTCTCCGACAAGCTCAGGAGAGCCCGGCTGAAACTCGCCTGTCCGAACAGCGACTACACCGAGGAGCGGACAGTCAGCCTCGAGCCGGGAAAACATATCAAGGACCTCGACCTCGGCACCTGCCCGAACGACGGTGCATCGCTCTACGTGGCGGAAGAGACCGATATCATCGACGAACTGACCGCTGCCGCCGACCAGAGCAGCACGGCGGTCAGGATCATATCAGACGATTTTGAAGAGGGTTCAATGCTCTACAACGCGTTCGGCGGGATCGCAGCGATCCTGCGTTACAGGACCGGATACTGATGTTTCAGGAAAAATACCACCAGATTGAGCGCATGCTCCGGGCATGCACCGGTGAGGAGGACGTCCTCCTCACAACCGGGGGAGATCACGCCGATCTCGCCTCGACCGTAGCGTTTAAACTGGCAAAGAGCGAGAAGCGCCCACCCCGGGAGATTGCCGCCGAGATCGCCGAAAGGATCTCGGCAGACCCCGAACTCGGCGATATCCGGGTCGAAGCGACGGGCCCCTACATCAACTTCGTGTTCGGGCCGTCGCTCCTCGCGGAAGCGGTCAGGGAGGCGCTCGAGCCCGACTACGGGAACCATCCCCGCCGCCCGGAAAGGGTGGTGCTCGAGCACACGAGTGCGAACCCGAACGGCCCCCTCCATGTCGGCCACATCAGGAACACCGTCATTGGAGACTCCCTTGCCCGGGCGTTCCGGAAGGCAGGGTATCCGCTTGAGGTGCAGTATTACTTAAACGACATGGGCCGCCAGATCGCCATCGTCTCGTGGGGGTTCGACCACCTCGGTCTTGCCCGCGAGGACGGCGAGAAGGGAGACCACTACGTCGCCCGGGTCTACATCGCAGCGAACCGCGAGATCGAGAAGAACCCCGCTATCACGGAAGAGATCGATCACCTCATGCAGAAGGTGGAGCGCGGCGACGCGGAGACCGTCAGGAAGTTCCGGGCGGCCGTCTCCCTCTGTGCGGAGGGGATCAAGACAACCCTCGCCGCTTTAGGCGCCCGCCACGACCGGTTCGTCTGGGAGAGCGACTTCGTCCGGATCGGCGACGTGGACCGGATCTTCGAGCGGGTCCGCCGCCTGCCGCAGGCCCACGAGGACGAGACGCTCTGGGTCGACCTCTCGGGAGAGGGTTTCGAGAAGAAGTACATCCTCCGGCGGAGCGACGGCACGTCGGTCTACAGCACACGGGACCTCGCCTACCATACCTGGAAAGGGCACAACTACGACCGGGTGATCGACGTCCTCGGGGCGGACCACAAATTGATCGGCGCCCAGCTCCAGGCCACCCTCACCCTCCTCGGCGAAAAAGCGCCCGAGATCGTCTTCTTCGAGTTCGTCTCCCTCCCCGAGGGCTCCATGAGCACCCGGGCGGGAAAGTTCGTCTCGGCGGACGACCTCCTCGATGAGGTGACCGCAAAGGCATTCGACGAGGTGACCGTCCGCCGCCCGGAGCTCCCCGAAGACGAACGGCGCTCAATCGCGAGATCGGTCGCCGTCGCCGCCATCCGCTACGATATCGTGAAGGTCTCTCCCGAGAAGAGCACGGTCTTTAACTGGAAGGAAGCGCTGGATTTCGAGCGCCAGAGCGGCCCCTACATCCAGTACGCCCACGCCCGCGCCTGCAGTATCCTGGAGAAGGCCGGGGAGTTCACGCGGGCGTACCGCTACGAGACCGAACATGAGGTTGCGCTCGCCCGGCACCTCGCGAAGTTCCCGGCCGTCGTCGACGAGACCGTGGAGGAACTCCGTCCGCACCTGCTCGCCGCATACGCCCGCGAGCTCGCGGACCTCTTCAACGCCTTCTATCACTACGACCCGGTGTTGAAGAGCGGGGGCGAGACCCGGAACAGCCGCCTTGCGCTTGTGGACGCGGTCAGGAACACATTGCAGGAGTCTCTTCTGACCCTTGGGATCGATGCACTCAGAAACATGTAAGGCCCTCCGAAAGCAGGGCTACCAGTTCGTCAGCTCTGCCTCGTCGGCGGCCGTCAAG
>DANY01000006.1 GCA_002501655.1 Methanoculleus sp. UBA303 | reverse complement strand
CTGAACCACCTGAGAAAGGTAGCCGGTGATTCCGTGGTGCCACGGATAATCGGTAGGGGCCGCGTGAACCGGCCCGTGCGAATAAGGACATCTTTTGAACCGTCAACCTTCGCACCGATGAAATTGCAGCCCTGTGCCCCGCAAGGGGCCCCAGCTGCAAGCCCCCTGCGTTAGGGGGGTAGTTGACTCACGCTCCAACGCTCTATACCTCCCTATACGCCATCACAGTCCGGATATGTCGCTGCAGCCATACTGCCCCTCCGTTCTCATTCAACGACCCTCCATTTTCCCCGCGCAAAGGTTGCCTGCAAGGGTATTCTCCAGCGCTGTGCTCATCTTCAGGCTTGATGAACGTGGGGAGAGAGGCGCGGGAGAGGGTGGCGATGCCCCGGAAAGGGGCCGAAGAGGAACCCTCCAGCCGTGAGCTGCCTTTATCTCCCCCCGGCTGTATACCCCGTCCACGTTCGAGGAGAGGATATGGAGACGACCCAGTGGTTGGTGACGTTGACGTTCCGGGTGACGGTAAGCGGTGTCAGGTCGAAGGATGATTCGGTGGCTGCAGGCCTGGAACAACTCAAACTTGGGCTCTGCAGCGGAGAGGATGTCCCGATGGAGGCGAGTGTCCGGAGGATCACAAACATCGTCGAGGAGGAGCCGATCTTCGGTGTGAAGTGGTGATTGGTGCCCGGCGCGAATCGGCGGCGACGTGGTGGGTCTGCTGATCCCCCGGGAAAACCCTTTTCTATCTCTCCCGCCTGATCGGCCCCCATGCACGAAGTTCCCGATACGGTTGCCATCGATGTTGTCCTCCTGCCGCCCGGGCCGATCATGGATATGGCGATCGGTGCGAACCGGACCCTGCTCGCGGGCAACCCGGACGGAGGGATACGCCTCGATGGAGAGAACTGCCTCCCACACATCTCGGTTGCGATGCTCCCAACGAAGCGGGGAGATATCCCGGAGATCACCGCGAAGGTGGGCCGGATTGCCCGGCAGTGCTCTCCCATGGCCATGACCATCGACGCCGTTGCAAAACACCGGGCGAGAACGGGGGAGACCATCTCTGTCTTCCATATCCTGCGCTCGGAGATCCTCCAGCTCTTTCACAAGACCGTGATGAACGCCATAGCGCCGTATACGGCGCCCCCGGCCGGGCCTCTGATGTTCGTGGGAGAGGTGTCCGCGCCATCCATCGACTGCCTCCTCCGGTTCACGAAGACCTCCGCATATGAACGCTACTCCCCGCACATCACGCTCGGGTTCGGCGACCTCCCGGAGTTGATCCCGGGGATCGACTTCCCTGCCCGGTTCGAGGCGACGAGGGCTGCCATCTGCCACCTGGGTGGTCACTGCACCTGCCGGCGGGTCCTCGCCGAATTCGATCTCGGTGCTGGCGCACGCGCCACCCACAGCAGGGCGACCCGCCGTTAAGCCGGCGGGCTACAGCAGCAGCCCTTTCACGTACGGCCTGGTGCAGAGTACACACCCGGAGTAGTGGTCGATCGTACCGGTCTCCAGGACCTCGACCACCGGGGACTCGTCCCGCATCCGGCGGGCGAACTCCGGGTCCCGCTCCGCCATCACCTGCAGAAACACCCCGAGCGGCATGAACGGCCGGGCCTGCATCGGGACGATCTGGAAGTCTCCATGGTCCGCATCGAGCGTCGAGTTCCGGGCGAGGTCTTCGTCGAAGTAGAGGATGGCTTCGAACTCATGACGTTCCTGCAGGTCCTTTAAGCGGCCGAGGGGGAGCCGTGCCCCGGCCGTAAGGCCGATCGATTTGAATTCTTCCGGTTCCCCCGGGGAGAAGATTGCATCACATGTATCCATCATGAATCACTCCAGAAGAGTGGTTTAGCGGGCGATGACTTCTTTCCTCCGGCGCCGTCGTGAGCGAGATCCCGGGCGCAACCTGCATCAGAGCACCAATTGAACTCAGCCACACCGAAGAGGGTCAGGCGGGCAGGAGAGGGTCCGGTTATCCGGATCGATAGCCCAAAGATCCCCGTCGGGCCCAATCACCTGTGGTCGTGGGGCGGCGCGACCCATTCAACCCTGAGTTGAAAAACCTTCAAATAAGTTGAACGAAGGGATTAAGTCTTATAATATATTAGGAAAAATCCATTTTCGTCATCTAAATGTAGATACAAAAATAGATAATTATTTAAATCGATCTGGAAGAATAACTATTCATGCCGCTTCGCTCCCGGGATCTCCCCGGTATCGGAACCAAATATGAATTCGAATCGGTGGCAGGAGATACCATCGCCGTCATCTGGAGGGCATCGGGAAACGTGCAGGTCTACCTGCTTGCAAAGGACTTCCCGGTGCCCTGCGTCGCTGAACTCTCGGGAGCGGAGGCCCGGTGGCTCGGGAGCATCCTCTCGGGCTCCCCGGTGAGGCCGGCGAAGGAGGGAGTGGAGATCATCTTCTCTACGCTCACGGATCTGCGCATAGGCATCCGCACCTGCACTGTTGGAAAACGCCTTGCCGGAAGGTGCGCGGGGGACCTTCCTGCCGGCGTCACTGTCATCGCAATCTCCCGCGGCGGGAAAAACATCACGAACCCTCCGCCGGGTATGGCCCTTTTGGAAGGTGATCTGGTCATCGCTGTCGGCGAGAGCGGCACGCTCGAGGCGTTCGAGGAGGGGATCCAGAGATAATGGAGGAGATCGCTATCGCACTGGGGATCAGTCTGATCCTCGCTCTGGTCTCCCGCCGTCTCTCCCTGCCGCCGGTCCCGTTCTACATCCTTGCCGGGCTCGCTCTCGGGAAGAGCGGACTTAGTCTCGTTACCCCGTCACCGGTCTCTGATTTCTTCGTCGACCTTGGCCTCGTCTTTCTGCTCTTCTACGTAGGGCTCGAACTCAAGCCCGACCGGATCCTCGCGAAGCGGTCGGCTTTCCTCAAAGTCGGGCTCATCGACCTGAACATCAATCTGGCGATCGGGTTTGTCGCGGCGCTGGCGCTCGGTTTTCCGTTCCTGGATGCGATCGTCGTAGCGTCTGCGTTCTACATCAGCAGTTCCGTCATTGCGTTTGCGTCGATCCTCGAGAACAAGAAAATGGTGCTCCGTGAGTCCGAGACAGTCGTCTGGATGATGGTCTTTGAGGATATCGTCCTTGTCTTCCTGATCGTCGCCCTGCACTCAGGATTTACCATCCCGGTCGGCATCGTTGCCCGGTTTGCCGTAGTGGCGGCGATCTTCTTCCTGGTGTGCCGCTGGGGGAAGGAACCGATCCGCCGGATCCTCAACCGGGACGACGAGCTTCCGGTTCTCCTCACTTTCACCCTGGTGGTTGCCGCCGCGTTCTTTGCGCAGGCGATCGGTATACCCGACACCCTCACCGTCATCGCGCTCGGGGCCGCGCTCTCTACCACCTCACCGTCCGCGCTTGAACGGCAGGCCCGGCCCTTCAAGGACGTCTTTTTAGTCCTGTTCTTTGTCTTTTTCGGGATATCCGTCGAGTTCTCGGGAGAGATAGGCCTTGCTGCCATCGCCGCGGTCAGCCTGCTTGCCGTCCTGAGCAAACTCATCTCGGGCGTGCTCATCGGGCGGCAGATCCATGGATCGGCCACGGCGGGTATCGAGATCTGGTCAAACACCATTGCCCGCGGTGAGTTCTCCATCATCATCGCGGCGCTCTACGGGTCGGCCGCGGCCACAAGCATCATCGCCGGTATCGTCGTCGCAACGTCTGTCGCAGGATCGTTTGCCGCAAAGTACAGCCCGATCTTAAAACAGCACTGGGCGCGACTGCGGTCCCGGTTCGGTCTTAAGGCCACGCGCCCGCTCATGCACTAACTGGGTGAACTACCCCCCGCTTACGCAGGGGGTCTTCCCGCTCATGCCGCCGCCGAGCCCCGCAGAGATAAAGAAAGTCTTTTCTTTCCCGGCTCACTACCAGGACGACCGTGATGCGGGAATGATCGCTTCCTCGCTAGCGCGCTACCGGAGTCTGGTCCGGGAAGTCCGGGCCGAGACCGTCATCGGCGCCCCGCCCGCTATCGTCTGGCGGGTGCTGACCGACTTCACCTCCTACCCTGACTGGAACCCGTTCATCCGGTCGATCGAGGGGAAACCCTGGGTGGGAACGCGTCTCTCGGTCGATATCCGGTCTCCGGGACGGCGAAGCATGCGGTTTCGGCCGATGGTGCTGCGGGTCGCAAAAGACCGCGAGCTCCGGTGGATCGGCCGCGTCCTGGTCGCAGGGCTCTTCGACGGCGAGCACCGGTTCACCATCATCCCCGAAGGTGACGGTTCCCGGTTCGTCCAGGCGGAGGTCTTCACCGGGCTGCTGGTGCCCGTCGTCGACCTCACCAGCACCCTCCGGGCGACCCACCTCGGCTTCCTGCTCATGAACCAGGCGCTCAGAGGGCGGGCGGAGCGGTCCATCGCCGGGAAACCTTCTTAACCGCGACGTCCCCAGTATCTGCATGGATCCGCTCGCCGCCACTGCAGCGTTCCGGCGGCCCCTCCTCCGGGACGGTGGGCGCCGCGCATGAGGCTGACGGTCCTCGTGGACAACGCCGCCCTCACCGACCGCTACTTTCTTGCAGAACCCGGGCTCTCGATCTACATCGAGGACGGCGCAACGCGCGTCCTCTTCGATGTCGGCTACTCGGGTATCCTCGTCGCCAACGCCCGGAAGATGGGGATCGACCTCCTCCGCGTCGAGGAGATTGTCCTCTCCCACGGCCATCTCGACCACACCTGGGGTCTCGACGCGCTGCTCCGGCTCCATACCGAGGCGATCATCGAGGGCCGGGAACGGATCGAGCCCACGTTCGTCGCGCATCCCGACGCATTCCTCACCCGGAGCCTTGACGGTGCGGGAGAGATAGGGTGCCACCTCTCGGTCGAGGAACTCTTCCGGCACGGGAAGGTCCTCCTCACCACGGCCCCTCTCTGGCTGACCGAAAACCTGGTCTTCCTCGGCGAGATCGAGCGGCGGTTCGAGTTCGAACAGGCACCTTCGGGCGGCTACATCTACACGCCTGACGGTATCCGGGACGACACCATCGCCGACGATACGGCACTCGCCTGCAGGACCCCGGAGGGGCTCGTTGTCATAACCGGGTGCTCCCACGCGGGCATCTGCTCGATCGTCGAGCAGGCCCGGGAGGTCTGCGGCGAAGACCGTGTCGCCGACATCATCGGCGGGTTCCACCTCCTTGACCCGCCGCCGGAACAGATGCAGGGGATACTCAACTACTTCTCGGATGTGCAGCCGGCGGCCCTCCATCCCTGCCACTGCACCGGTCTTGCAGCGAAGGTTGCGCTCTCGAAGGTCGCGGACGTCCGGGAGACGGGTGTCGGGCTGCACCTGGAGTACGAGTGATCAGGGAGTGATCCCCCGGAGCGCCGGGACCTCCCCGTGCTCCATCTCATAGGCCCGGACAGCCTCCGGGGCGCCGAGGAGGAAGCGGCGGGTGTTGTTGTAGACGGCGGGGTATGCACTCTGGTCGAGGGAGGTGAGGAGGCCGGCGAGCACACCTGCCGCCGGCACCCGGTAGCGGGGCTCCATCGCATCGATGAACGCGAATGCATCGAGAGCCCGGACGGTGCTGTACTCGTTCACCCGGGCGAGCCGCCGGAGGACCTCCGCGAGGTAGGCCCGACCCTCTTCTGTCTCAAGCGACCGTTTCCTGTTCAGCGCGAACCGCCCGTAGAACGCCCGTTGCTGATCGGCCTGCTCGACAGCGAAGGCAGGCGAGGACTCGATCCCACGGAGGATCGTAACCAGGTCGTCGCAGTCGCTCCCGGCGACCGCGGCGAGGAAGGACTCCCACGCGACAGGGCTTTTGGCCGATTCTGCGGAGAAGGCCTCGAGTATATCCAGGCGTTCCGGGGCGCTGCTCTCGAGGACCAGCCCAAACGCGGTGAGACGGTCGGTTGCGGCCGCAGCCTCGCGAAACTGCCCGGCGACCAGCTGGTGGACCTCCGGGGCGTCGAGGGTGGCGAGGATCGCGAGACAGGCGTTCTTCCTCTGCCGCTGTCGTATCGCCGCGGCCTCGTCCTCAAGGTAACCGACCCCCCCGGGAACGCTCACCGCCGCCCGCAGGTAGACCCCAAGGAGAGTATCTCGATGCCGGGCGGCTATGGCAGCAAGGATCTTCTTTCTGGCGTCGTGGAGTGCGCGGTAGTGATGGGCGAACCGCTCGTCGTCTACCGACGGGAAGATAGTCAGGAACTGACCGCCCGCCTCCTCCATGAGGCGGTCGTCGGCGAGAAGGCCGGCAAAGAGATCGGCAAACCGGCCAGAGACTGCCGTCTCCGGATTCTCAAGGATCCGGATCATCTCCCTCTCGGCAAGCGCCGCGAAAGCGGTGAAGCGGCCGACGATATCGGCATCCTTCAGCACCTGGAGATAGAGTTCGTCCTCCGGCGGCCGGTATGCCACCTTCCCGTAGAAAGAGTAGCCGCGGTTGAGCGAGAGGAACGCCGGGCGGTCGACGCCGTCGAGGCTGATCTCCCCTGCATCATCCACGATCCTGACGGCCCGGTCCGCAAGGTCCCGGCCTTCGGCATCGACGAGCGCGAACCGGAACGGGAACTCCCATGTGTGGCCGCCCGGTGAGCGGCTCTGGCGGTAGGCAAGGGTGAGTCGCCGGGCCGCCGGGTCGTAGGCGGGGGTCACGGTGAGGACCGGGTACTCCTTCTCCTTCAGCCAGGCCGCTGCCATCCCGGAGAAGTCCTGTCCCGAGACCTCTTCCATGCAACGTATCCAGTTGTCACGGGAGGCGTTCGTGTGCCGGAACCGGTCGTGGTAGAGGGCGAGTCCTTCCACAAACGTCTCCTTCCCCATCAGCGTCTCGATCATCCCGATAAACTCGGGGGCCTTCACGTAGGTGACGCCCGTGATCAGGTCGTTTGGGTCATCAAAGCCGTCCGGCTCGATCGGCATCGAGCCCGCACCCCGGTCGAGGACGAGCGTCCCGGCCACGGGGTCGAGGAGGTCGAGCACGGTCTGGAGGCGGGAGTAGGTCTCCCCGAAGAAGAACGCGTGGTGCTGGTTCTCGATATGGACCGTCACCGCCTCGTTCAGCCAGATCTCGAACGGGCTCCTCCCCGTCACCTCAGAGCCGTTCAGGTTATGGTAATACTCGTGGACCTTCACCCTGACCATGTACTCAAACGCCGGGTCGGTCGCTTCCGGGTAGGGCATGATACGGTTTGCGGCGATCGTCGTGTTCCCGACGTTCTCCATACCACCGAAATCGGAGTTCTGCATGGCGATCTCCCGGTAGACCGATCCCGTGTAGGCGTAGCCCGGGGTTATGGTCGCAGCAAGCCCGGTGAGCGCTTTTCGGGATTCTTCGAGGGCCGCGGAGTCCCCGGAGCGTTTTGCCCCATCCCGCACACGCGCTAGACGCCACACCTCTTCCCGGGTCTCCCTGTCACGGTACTGCCCGGGGCCGGTGAAGAGGTGGACCCACATAACGGCGTCCGCGAGGACCTCAAGCGCACGCTCCGCCGCCTCAGGGTCGGATCCAGATTTTGCGAGGAGCTCGAGGGAGAATGTCCACCCATCGGGGTACTCGAACTCCCGCTGGTGAGTCTCGTAACACCCAACCCCGAAGAAGAAGAGGTAGGGGGCCATCGGGGTCGTTGTGTTCCGGTATTCCTGGACGGAGCGGCCGTGTCCCAGGGAGTAGCGCGGGCCTGCGGGGTCGCCGTTCGAGATAAGGTTCGTATACCTGTCATCCGCAACGATCGCCGTCGTGTAGGTGCACTTTGCGGTCATGTCGTCGAGGCAGGGAACCAGCCGCTGGAACCCCCACTGCTGGCACTGGGTGATCTGGGTGGGCAGTCCGGCGGGACAGGAGCCGTCGTAGTAGAGGCCTTCGAGGACGTGGCTGCTCGGTCGGCAGATCGTCTCGGTATCGAGGGTGAACCGGGTTCGGGGCGTGACGGGTGGGTTGAAGGTGACAGTGAGAACCGCGGCACTGCGGTCATAGGTGTGGGCGACGGCGTATCCTTCTGAGGTTATGTTGAGGATATCCAGGTCGCGGGCGTTCAGGGCGAGGGACGCGAGCGGTGCATCGAGGGTCTCGGCGGTGAGGGCCGAGACGACCCGGGTGTGGCCGTCGTAGACGTCGAAGGTGAGGTCCATGTGGATGACCCGGACAGGGAGCGCCCCGAAATCCTCCGGGTAGTAGCGAAATAGCCTCATGTCCTACCCGGTCAGAAACCGGTCTCCCCGGTGATATCGCGGAGCGCACGCCGGATCGCCGTCCTGACCTCGGGCTCCTCCTCCCCCTCGATCGCACCGGAGAGGGCGCTGGCCGCTCGCGGGTCGTGGAGTTTCCCGAGCGCATCGGCGGCGGCCATCCTGACGTCCTTCTTTCTGTCCGCGAGAAGGGGGAGGAGTGGTTCGACTGCTCGAGGGTCGCCTATCTCGCCGAGCGACCAGGCCGCGCCGCGCCGCGCCCACCGGTCAGGATCGGCGAGGAGGGGCAGGAGCGGTTCGACCGCCCGGGCATCGCGGAGTTTCCCGAGTGCCTGCGCCGCGACCCAGCGGACTTCATTCTCGCTGTCATGCAGGGCGGCGATCAGCGGCTTGACCGCCCGGGCATCGGCACACCCCCCCAGCGCCTCGGCCGCCCGCAGCCGGTAGGGCGTGCTCTCGTCTGAGAGCTGCTCGATGTATTTGCCGATGTTCTCCTCACGCCGCTTCTCCCGGTCTTCCATGAGGCGTTTTACCGAACGTTCCATCTCCATGCCACCAGTTTTTGCTCCAGACCTGATGTCGCTTACGGTATATAGTGCTTGGCGCGGCACCCTTCCGCCCGCGTGGCAGAAGGGTTCGGCGTCGCCCATAAGGCTCATCCACTCTCCTCCTCTTCCTCGCCGATGATATCGAACGCGACGATCCTGTAGTTGTAATACTGTCCGCCCGGGGCGGTGAAGGAGAGGAAGACCATCAGACCGTGTTCATCCGATATCCAGAGTTCAGCATCGTCGTCGACGGTGTAGTACTCAAATCCATACCCGGCGAGAGCCTCCTCTATGGCGCTGTCGGCCTCCATATCCTGGACCATCCTGAATGTCGCGGCCAGGGCGTACTGCCGCTCCTCAAGAGCAGATACCTGGAGCCTTGCACGCCTCTCCTTCCGAAAGAGATCATCCAGAGCCGCCATGATCTCCTGCGCGACAGTATCAGCCTCTTCCGACCCCATGGACGGTACCTTGGATCTATCGGTATATCTTTCTTGAGAAAACGGTTGGGCGTTCGCACCGTCAGGTGCGAGCGCCCTGAGTTCGAGAAACCCGGAGAGTTTCGTGTAACGACGGGTTTTCCACCCGTCGCTCAAGCATCGCAGGTTCGAGTGACGACGCTCCGAAGTGTAACTCCCCGGTGGAACGCACTGGCCGCAGGAGGCGGAGTTCGAGCTCAGAAGGTGGGCGCGAAGCCCCCGGCGGTACAGGGAAGCGATCATTTCCCCCGGGAGCCCGGGATACGTCACCATCCCCCTCGCGGCGCCGCCATAGCGAAACCCTAAAACATCCCGGGGCCCATACAAGGCTGATGGCAGAAGGCAGGCTCAAGATCGTCGTGTTCGGTTCTTTCAATGCGGGCAAGTCCAGTCTCATCCAGGCGCTCGACCCCCGGAGCCGTCATGTCGAAGCAACCTCAAATGAAGGTGCCACGACCGTCGCCTTTGATTTCGGAAGGCTGCAGGTGAGGGGTCAGGCGGTCTACCTCTTCGGGACGCCGGGGCAGGAACGGTTCGAGTTCGTCCGGCAGATCCTCTCGCGGGGCATGGACGGCGCGATCATCGTCGTGGACGCCACCACCGGGGTGGACGCTATGACGAGACACCTCTACGGCCAGTTAAAGGCCCTCGGGGTGCCGCTTGCGTTCATGGCAAACAAGTGCGACTGCCCGGGCGCGGCGCCGGAGGCCATCCACCGGGACCTGCCCGGGGAGACGGTGCATCCCATCTCGGCGCGGAACGGCGAGAACGTCCACGCGGCACTCGACGCCTTTGTCGCAACCCTGGCCGCCCGGTAGCGATCATTTTTACTGCCTGGGAGTCGTTCTTCTCTGCAGACAATGACCCGCAAAGAGACCTATATGAGGGAAGTTGCCCGGTTGCTTTCGGGCTTCCTCACGAGCGGGAGCGCCGGGGATCTTCTCACCTGCCTGGTCGCGGGGAGCAACCTGCCGGGACCCCGGGCAAACCTGGAGCTTGCTGCGGCGTTCAGCGAAACCGTGCGGAAATTTGCAGCTGCCGACGCCGACGATCGCCATATCCTCTGGGATCTCTGTGTCGAGCTCGCCTGTGTCTCCCCGGAGGACGCACCGACCGATGACCCACACGAGTTCCTCGCGTTCTGCGGCGTCAGGGGTATCGGGGCGATCGGCTCCCTATCGCCGGCGTGCGTGGGGCCGGCGCTCACCCACCTCGCCGAGGCATCCGTCGATCCCCGGTGGCGGATCAGGGAGGCGGTGGCAATGGGGATCCAGGACCTCCTGTCCCGGCAGCGGAATGCGACGGTCACGGAACTGGAGGGCTGGGTGGAAGGAGGGTCCTGGTTCACCATGCGGGCCGCGGCCGCAGGGATCGCTGAACCGGACCTGCTCGGTGAGCCGGAGATCGCAGATGCCGCGCTCCGGTTCCACCGGAAGATCCTGATCCGTATCTATACGGCGAACGAACGGCAGTCGGAAGCGTTCAAGGCACTCAGAACGGCGCTCGGCTATACGCTCGGCCTGGCCGTCGCCGCCCTCCCGGGGATCGGCTTTGAGTACCTGCGGCAGCTCGCAACCCTCGATGATCAGGATATCCGGTGGATCGTGAGAGAGAACCTCCGGAAAAACCAGCTCCAGAAGCAATACCCGGAGACTGTGCAGCACATCCAGGCGCAGTTGTCGTAGGGGTATGCAGGTCTCCGGGCGGGATGGGGATGTTCCGGCTTCGTCCCTCATCATCCCACGATCGCCGACGCCGTCTCATCGAACGGGTTTGTCCGCATCGCAAGCGAGAAGAGGTATGGGTAGTTCTTCTGCAGGTAGCGCATGTAGTCCAGCCACTCGCGGATGAGGAGGCCGTAGACCCGTTCGAGGTCGCCTGCGAGGTGCGCCGTGTCGGTCCCGGGCAGGTCGGAGAAGCCGGGCCGGCGCTGCAGTTCTTCGTTGAAGTGGAATACCGCCCGGAGCAGTTCGGTGAACGCCTCGTGCTCGAGGAGCACCGGGTTCTCGAGCAGCCTCAGGAGGAACTCCTCGCGGGATCCGAGGAACTGTTTGACGGCCTCCAGATCGACTCGCTCTATCCTGACACGGCAGGGATGCTGCTTTAGCCGCATCTCCACCTCTCGGAACGTCTCGTCGGTCCAGGCATCGGTGACTATCAGGTGCGGCCGGACCTCATCCAGGTTCGGGTCGTTGTTGGAGATGTAGGTCAGGAGCTCTGTCCCGAGCGAGGAGAAGAAGGTCCCGATGACCATGTTGAGTTTCTCCATCCTCTGCCGCCGGTCGCGGGACGCGAGCACCTGATGGAAGACGAGCGTCACCAGAAGAACCTCGAGCGGGAGGAACGCAACGTCGGCGAGCGCGTAGATGCCGATGTGGTAGAGGTCGTGGAAGATCAGGAAGTGCAGGGCGTAGAGTACCACCGAGAGGATGATAAGTCCCACCCCAAAGGAGATCTGCCATCGTCTGTCGTTCATCCCGCGGGACTATATACACTAACTCCTATGAAACCAGTGCCTCCCGGGCTCCTGGTCAGTCAGGCCCTGCGTTCACGCCTCCCGGGGTGGCGCCGGGGCTCTTGCTGCACACTTCCACCTCTTTATGGGGCCGGTCGGTGACCGGTGACGCTGCTGCTATGTTGAACGCCGCGTTCGCATCAGCATGACCGGCGTATCCGCAGTGCGGGCAGAGGAACTGTTTGCGCCTGCGGATGCCCGGCTCACCGCACCGGCTGCAGCACAGAGACGTGAACGCCGGGTCCACGAGGACGACCGGAACCCCGGCGTCGTGCGCCCGGTCCTGGACCAGATTCTGGAGGTGTTGGAACGACCCGTCACGCCGGGAGAACGGGAGGGGGGTGCCCGGCTTCTGCCGCCCCGCAAACCCGGCGCCGGAGAGGTCCTCGAGTTTGATGCCGCACTGAAGCTGCCGGGCCATCTTCACGATCTCTTTAGCGATCCTCTGGTTCAGGTCCCCGCGGGCGTTGCTCTCGCGGTCCCGGTCTATCCTGATCTTCTTACGCTTCCCGGCGCTGCTGCACCGTCCCTGGCGGCCGGGAGGCCCGATTTCCGGGTGCTCCGGTTGCTCGCCGAGCATCACCGTCTCTCCGCTCGCCGGGTGGGCGACGACGGCGACGTAGCCGGTGGTGTTCAGGTCGACCCCGATCCAGTCATCGGGCGGCAGGTTACGTGTGGAAAACGGTATCATCCCTCTGATTGTTAACGTTCGATCTCATGTGCCTCTGTCGTATGGGAAAAGACTGGTGACCCGGATGTCATATACTCATCGGGCCCGGCGCTTCAGGTCCCGTAGCGCCTCCACGCCTCCTCTACGTGTAGCGCCTGCATACCGAGCCTCCGGGGGATAGTGACGTCGTTCTCGTGATTGTCCCCGATAAAGAGGACGTTTTCCGGCAAGAGGTTCATCCGCCCGAGGGCCGCCGTGTATATCCGGGGGTCCGGCTTCTGGTAGCCGAAGTCCGAGGAGAAGATGACGAAGTTGAGACGGTCGTAGAGGTTGAGCACTCGCAGTTCCTGCTCCGAGAAGACCCGCTGCCCGTTCGAGACGACCCCGAGCTTCCTCGTGCCGAAGAGGTCAAGCAGGCTCTGGCTCTTCCTGATAACACCGAGACGCCGGAGGGATGCGGCCCGGAACGCCCGGGCGGCCTCGACGCCGAGTTGACCGGCATCGATCTCCCATGCGCTGTGTTCGGCGCAGATGCCGGGCGAAGACCCCCTCGACCCGCACCTCCGGGTACCGCTCCCCGGTCCGGTCGGCTGCCTCCTGCACCCGCCGGAGGTAGCCCGCCCGCAGGTTCCGGGGGGTGATCCGGACGCCCTGGTAGAGGAGCCACCGGGAGAGGCACCGGTAGGTCCTGATATCATGCTCGTCGGTCAGGATGTCGATGAGCGTCCCGTAACAGTCGAAGAGGACCCCTTCTACCCGGGGCCTGCGGCGAGACACGCCTCCGCCTCCCCTAGCAACCAGTCACGCTCCGCCGCCCGCCAGGGCAGCCGGGCAATCCTGAGGTACCCGAGCGCCATGAAGAAGGGAAGGGCGGCGGTATGGCGCCGGAACTCTTCAACGCTCTGGCTATAGTGCCAGAGCAGGTGGCCGATGTGGTTTTCGGCACCCGGGTTGCTCCCGGGTGATGCCTTGATCTCCGCAGCGAGGATGCCGAGGTCACGGACCGGGTGCGCGTGGTCCCGGGAGCCCTCGAAGTCGATCGCACAGATGCCGTCGTCGAAGAGGTAGCTGCCGGGCGTGGCGTCGCCGTGGACCATGCACCCAACGTCCGGGCCGATCCGTGGGCTGTGCCACCACACCCCGAGCAGGCGGTTGAACTTCTCTCTCCGGGGGGCCGGGAGCCCGATCTGGTCGAGCATCGCGTGGAAGTAGGCGAAGTCGCGCTCCCGGTTGCAGGAGGTCCGTGTGCAGTCGTGGAGCCGCCGGAGAAGATGCGCGACGCCGGTCAGGGGTTCGTAGAGAGCGCCCCCCGCCGCGATGAGTTCCCGTATGGTCGGGCCGGGGACATACCCGGTCACGAGGACCGAATGAAATCGGCTGTTCTTCGCCAGTGGCCGGGCGACCCGGATCCACCCGGCTGCGCGACGGAGCCGATCGAACTCGTTCTCCATCGCCGCGTCCGCGTTGTAGCAGGCCTTCGCCCCCGTCGGCGCGCCGAAGAACTTGCCGATGATGCTGACCCCGCCGGCAAACTCATACCTGCAGACGATGTGCGACGCGGGCTCTATCCGGTAGACCCGGGCGTCGCTCTCTTGATCCGGCAGCCAATCGGCGATAATGCCCGCGAGCCAGTCTCCGAACGCATCGCCGGGCTCCAGGCGCCCTACCTCTCTCTCGATGCTCACCCGGGTTCCTCCATCTTCCGGCACGGCACTCCCGGGGGTTCAGAGATCCCGCATGGCAATGAAGATACCTGCGCTGCAGAGTAGACCCACACCTTTTTTACTGCCCGGGCGTCTTAACGGGATGCACCGGCGTCCCGGGGGTGACGAGCCATAATACCGTTTCGCGAGTTTCTTGAGAGGATCAAGCCTGCCGTCAACCGGCGGATCGAGGAGGTGGCGGTCGGTGAGGGTACGATCGACCCCGGTGTCGTCCCGCTCCTCCTCCGGGGGAAGCGGATGCGAGCCGGGCTCCTCCTCTGTATCCACACCGCCCTCGCCCGGGCGACGGCGCCCACCCGCCAGGCGCTCGACCTCGCCTGTGCTGTCGAACTCGCCCACGCCGCAAGCCTCATTCTCGACGATATGCTGGACGGTGATACCGTTCGGCGAGGTGTCCCCTCCCTCCACCTCACCCGGGGAGAAGGGCGGGCGATCCTCGATGCTGTCGGGATTCTGGCCCTCCCCTACGCCCTCGCCGCCCCATATGGCCCCAGATACGTGACGATGCTTGCCTCAACCCAGCAGAGCATGGTCCGGGGTGTGGCCTGGGAGATGCTCGAGGAGGCGCGGCTCCCGGTGGTCGAACTCTACGACGCAATCATCACCCGAAAGACCGGGTGCCTCTTCTCTCTCGCGGCCGCCTGGGGTGCCATGGCGGCGGGCGGGGACGATGGCATCGTCGCCATGTTCGCGGACTACGGTCTCTCTGCCGGGAAGGCGATGCAGATCGCCGACGACATAACGGACCTGCACGCGCTCGCGGCGGGATCCCGGGGCTGCCGGCCCGGGTCCGAGGCGCTCCTCCTCCGCTGTATCTCTCCGGGGAAGAACGGGGTCGATCAGGCACTGGCATCGATGCTCGACGCGGAGATCGCCCGGACGGCTGCCCGGATCAGAGACGGAGGCCGGCAGCAGGTGCCGCCTGAAGAGCAGGAGGCCTTCGGGCAGGTGGTCCGGGATATCGTAGGGCTCACGATCGCGGGAGGGACACCGCACGACGGAGCCTCGTTCCGGGTTGCCTGCCCTGACGGTCTCCCGCAACGATAAATACCGCTCCGCCCCACACTCTTCTGAGGAAACATGCCGGTTGTAACCATTCGCATGGCAGAAGGGCGGACGCTTGAGCAGAAACGGATACTTGCTGGCGAGATCACCGCTGCGATCACGAGGACGCTCGGCGTCGACCCGGAGCGGGTCACCCTCTTCTTCGAGGAACTCAAGAGTGAGAATATATCAAGAGCCGGAAAGCTCCTCTCGGAGTCGTAGTCCCGCGATGAGCGAACATTTTTCTGGCCGGCCGAAACCTCACATCCGGGAGTGAACGATACCATGGCACGCGAATTTGACGAGAAGGACTTTGCAATCCTGCGAAAACTGGCGCCCGAATACGAGGGGATCCTCTGCCCCGAGTCGGGGCACGAGTTCCACTCGATCCTGCCGCCAGTCTCAAACCACATCGCCGCGGACGAGGAAGACTTTGCGGAACGGGTCGGCCGCCTCTCGGACGAGGACTGGGGTTACCTCACCGACCAGATCCTCTCCGGTCGGGAAGACCTCGGGTGCATGCCCGAAGAGGACATCGAGACCATCCTCGTCCGAATCCAGGAGGCAGTATCTGAGGAGGCGGCCGAACGGGTCCGCAGGCTCTATCACCTCTCCGGGTGCGGGTTGCTGTAGGGGTTGGCCCCATCCGGAACCGGTATATGCCCCCGGGACGACCAGACTCTCATGGAGTTAATTGAGGAACTCTCCGGCGTCCCCGGGATGCTCCGGCCGTTCAAGGCGTATCTCCGCGAGGCAGGGCTTGCCCCGGGTGATCAGGTCGTCTACTACGGCTGCCCCGGCACCTGCACGCCCTTCATCGAGCTCCTGGGATTCGCCGTCCGTGACCTCCCCGTCGAGCAGGTCTATGTGCCCTACGCGGACGAGGCTGAATCCAGGGTGATCCGGCCGGTCGGGGGAGTCGGAATGCAGGTCGCGAGCGACGCGGTTCGCGTCGACCCGAAGGTGATCGTCCTGATGGGCGGACTTGCTATGCCGGGCGTCCCGGTCACGAAAGAAGCGGTGCAGTCGGTCGTCGGCACCCACCCGGGGACGAAGGTCGTGGGCATCTGTTTTATGCATATGTTTGAGAAAGCGGGCTGGATCGACGCCTTCGATTTCGACCTGATCATCGACGCCGTCCTCGACCCGGTCAGGGTCTGGGGATGATCGCCTGATCGGTCGCCGCCGGTGCAGGGGAGACGGGCAGTTCTCGCGGCCGGTCGGACCGAAGCAGGGTGAACCGGAACGCCGCGCCGTATTCCGGATGGCCCGGCACCCGGTCCTCGACCCGGATGCTCCCGCCGTAGCGGGTGATGAGCATCCTCGTTATGTAGAGGCCGAGCCCTTTTCCGCTCCGGGCGTTCGTGCCCCGCACAAAGCGGGTGAAGAGGAGGGGTTTGACCGCGTCAGGCACCCCCGGTCCGGTATCCTCGACCGAGACCTCGACCACCCCGTCGCCCTCCTCAACCCGGACGGTGACCTCGACTCCCGGCTCCCCAAACTTGATACTGTTGCCGATGAGGTTCGCAAAGACCTCCGGGAGGAGGTCGTCGGCCGTGACCGGGACGGGCTTTCCCTCGTAGACTATCCCGGTATCGGGATGGTGCGCGATCTCGGTCCTGATGACGGCGTCGAGGTCGACGGGTCTCGTCACTGTCTCTTGGGAGTGCAACCGCCGGATCGTCGAGACGCTCTGGATGATCTCGATGCTCCGGGTGACGCCGGCCCTGAGTTTCCGAACCATATCTCTCTCCCTCCCCTCCAGCGCCCCGGCGAGCAGGTCGGTGTAGCCGAGAGCGACGGCGTTGGCGTTGTTGATGTCATGCACCATGATGTCGAGGTAGAGGTTCGATTCGTCGTGGGCTACCCGCAGCGCTTCCTCCGCCCGGATCCGGTCGGTTATATCGGCTCCCGAACCGATCAGGCCGATGGGCCGACCGTCGTCGCCGGTAAGGACCGTGTCCTGCCACGCGAGGACGAGTTCTTCCCTGTTCCGCGTGACGACCGGGTTCTCCCGCCGGCCGGGGAAGGCGGCACCATCGACGATCGCAGCATCAAAGACCTGCCTTCTCGCCTCTCGGGATGCTTCGGGGACGACGGTTAGGAACCAGTCCCTCCCGAGCAGTTCCTCCTCCCGGTAGCCGAGCAACTCGCAGCCGTGGCGGTTGACGAGCTGGATGGTGTGGTCAGCGTTGATGACGACGAAGAGGACGCCCGCCACGTCCAGGTAGCGCTGGGCGAGATCCCTCTGTTTCTTCACCTCCCGCTCCCTCCCTTTGAGCTGCTCGGAGAGGGAGGCGACGACGAAGGCGATGATGACAAACATCAGGGCGCGCCCGTAATCGTTCAGCGTCAGGATATCCGGCCTGTAGAGGAGGGTGCTGATGACGACAAGCCCGCCGAGGAAGAGGGCGACCAGTATGCTCCGCTTCTCCCACCAGAGCGCTGTCAGGATGATGGGGATATAGAAGAAATGCGAAAAGACGGTCCCAAGCATCAGGACGGCGTGGAAGTAGTAGGTCAGGAAGGCTGATATGGCGAGCAGGGTCATGAGGATGGCCACTCGCTGCTGTTCGGTAAGGGTAATCACGGCACACCCACTTTGACTGCCAATATATATAATTTTAAAAATATAAAAATGTCGCACACATATTATCAGCCGATTCTGGCATATTTTCTTGCGATTCCAGGGAAGAGGTATGGCCTCGTGGGAGGAAGGGCACCCCGGATCGGCCGGGAACGCGATCAGCGCTCTCCCGGGCAGGGATGGGAGAGAGCCCCCGGTGTCTCTCCCGTGTGGTGGGTATTCTGCCGGGATGCGGCCGGCTTTTTGCAAACAGCCATGTTTAATAGTTCATAGATCAAATCTAATCCAATTGCCCGCTTCACTGAAGCGGCTGCCCGCAGGCCCGCATCGTGCGAAGCGGCATCGCGCAGCGCACTGTGCTGGTGCCTGCCTGGAGCATCCCGGTGCCGCGAGAATGCATCCGCTGGTGAACCCGTGTCAACAGATCTTACCAGAGCACTGAAAGCGATGGGCTATACAGATGCCGGGGTCCCGGCTCTGGCGGAGTCGTTCCCTCCCGCTGTCGTCGAATACCTGCAGGACTTCCGGACGCAGGAGGTCCGTGATATCGTCGAGACGCTCCTCTACATCTACATCGCCCAGAACAGCTCGTCGTCCCGGGGAGAGGGGCAGGGTGTGATCGAGCAGAGTTGTTACGCCTATACGTCGGGGCCGCTCTTCGTGCTTGCGCAGGTTGGCCTCATCGAGTCCGCCTCCTGGCACGGCACGACGGTGATCAAGGCGACCCCTGCCGGAGAAGCGATTGCCCGGCCGCTGATGGAAGCCCGGATCCGGGTGCTGGATATCCGGGGGCTGGCCCATGAGATTCACGGGGTCGTCCCGGCCCTCCTCGCGGGGACCGTGAAGGGGTCATACGTCAACAAGACCTTCCCGTCCTCGCTCCCCCGCACCGAAGAGACGTTCGTCAGTTTTCTCCTCAACAACAATTCTGCGCTCTTCGAGGAGTGCGAGCAGTTCGCCTCCCGGCTCAAGGCCGCCGGGTGCGCGGTCCTTGCCCACGCCTACGACCTCGACGGGCCTGGTGCCGGCGGCGTCGTCTACACATTCCCGCCGGAGTTTGCGTATATCCTCAAGGGGATGCTTGAAGCGATCGATCCGGGAGCCCGGGAACACTATGATATGCTCCTTGAGTCGTTCCACTCGACGTTCACCGTTCTACGCTACCTCTCCTGCGGCGAGGACTATGACCGTATCCGGGCGTCATCGGCTCATCGCCGCGAACTGTCAAGGGTGCTCGGTCTCCTCGCCGACTCGATCTATGTCCTCGAACAGGTGCCTCAGGACGATGGGGTCGACCTTGCCCGGTTCATCATCAAGGACCGGGACCTCTACGACGCACACCTCCGCGACCTCGGGCGGGCGCTGATGACCGACGTTGCCGAAAAGATCGTCATTGACCGGCCGGCCCCGGCGGCAAAGCCTCCCGCACCTACGATGGAGGTGCCCGCCACCCCCGGGAAGGCGGAGGCCGCAACGTCCGTGCCTCCGGCCGAAGAGGAGGCAGAGACGGAGGAGGACAGGTGGGACGACGCCGTCTTTGCCGATGATGAGGAGGAAGAGGCGGCGGAGGAGCCGCTCGCGCCGCCGCCGCCGCCCGCTCCCCGCCGGATCGTCGCACCCCGCCCGGCCCCGGAACCGGTGGCGGAGCCACCCCGCCCCGGCGGGCTCGACATCTTCCTCGGCCACGCCCAGGGCGGGCACCGGGTCAACTGGTCACCGGGGCGGCTCAACAACGGCCACATGATCATCCTCGGCGGCTCAGGTGCCGGGAAGACCGAGACGATCCGGTGCATCGCCGCGGAACTCGCGGCACAGGCGATGCCGGTCGTCCTGATCGACTTCCACGGGGACATGGCCGCGAGCACGGGGAATATCCGGTCCTACAAGATCCGCGAGGGCGGGGAGTATTACTTCAACCCCCTGGAACTCGACCCTGCGATCGACGAGATCACCCCGCTCCGGGCCACATCGGACTTCGTCGACGCCATCTCCATTAACTTCCCGACGCTCGGCATCCAGCAGCGAAGGAAGATCAAGAACATCATAAAAGACTGCTACCGGATGTCGGGGATCACGGGAAACACCGGGACCTGGACACGGGTGCTCGACTTCGACGACATCGAGAGCGAGATCATGTCCTGCGAGGACGAGGCGATCCCGGCTTACCTCGAGGACATCTTCGACTACAAACTCTTCTCGGGGGAGGAGAAGATATCTCTCCCCACGATCCTCTCCGGCGGGATCACCCACATCAACTTAAACGCCCTCCCGGAGAACCTGCGCTACCTCTTTGCAGACCTCTTCCTCCGGCGCATCTACTACACCCTCCAGGCGACGGGCGAGATCCCGCGCGGGGCAGGGGACGAGCGGGAGAAGTTCCGGCTCTTCGTCATCGTCGACGAGGCGAAACTCCTGGTGAGCCAGAAGAGCGGCTCGAAGACAGCGATCAAGGCGGTGCTGAACAAATACGCCACCGAGATGCGGAAGTTCGGGGTCTCGCTGATCCTCGCGTCGCAGCTGATCGCCCACTTCAACGAGGAGATCCTGGCAAACATCGCCGTGAAGTTCTGCATGCGGGCCGAGAACAAGAAGCAGGCCCAGGAGAACGCCAAGTTCTTCGAGGTGAGTGAGAAGGACCTCCTCAATTTCCAGCCGGGAGAGGGTATCCTGATCATCGGTTCGGAGAAGATGAACGTCAGGATTGTTCCCACGTCCGGGCGAAAGGTGTAGACCGGGACAACCCTTATCTTCCGGCACCGCCGGAGTTGATGCATGGATACGCTCGACGATTACCGGGGGAAGCGGGACTTCTCCAGGACGCCGGAGCCGCCGGGAGAGAGGGTGGATGCGAGAGACTGCCCCATCTTCGTCATACAGAAGCACGACGCGACCACGCTCCACTACGACTTCCGCCTCGAAGCCGACGGCGTGTTGAAGTCCTGGGCTGTCCCGAAGGGGCCGTCCACGGACCCGAAGGAGAAACGCCTCGCCGTCCCCACGGAAGATCACCCCCTTGGCTACGCCAGCTTTGAGGGAGTCATCCCGGAGGGAAGTTACGGTGCCGGGACGGTAATGGTCTGGGACCGGGGAACCTACCGGAACCTCACGCGGAAGGGCGGGCAGGAGGTCGCGGTCACCGAGGCGCTCGGCCGGGGTCACGTATCGGTCTGGCTCGAGGGGGAGAAGATCCGGGGCGGGTATGCCCTCACCCGCTTCCGGGCCAGGGATGAGGCCTGGCTCCTCGTGAAGAAGGACGACGCGGAGGCGGCGCCAGGAAGGGACCTGGTGGCAACGGAAACCCGGTCGGTTGTCTCCGGGCGGACGCTTGCGGAGATCGCGGCGGGGAGGGATGAGCATGGGTAAACCTCTGGAGAATAGGAGGGTTCCCGGCATCCCGGTGGAGATGGGGGAGTTCATCTGCCCGATCTGCGGCAGGCAGTATCCCACGCTCGAAGACCTCCATGCGCACGTCCGGCGCGCGCACCGGCGCCCCCCCGTGGTCCGGTGAAGGCGCAGGCGTGCGGCAGGTCCCGCCGGCAATCCCCGGCGGGGTGCATGATGGGGAGCGGGGGGTGCGCGGCTTGAAGTTAGCGATACCCGGTATCCAGACCCGGCAGGGGGATCCCGTAGTCATCGCCCCGCTGCTTTTCGGTCGGGGTACTGGCTGGTGCGGGAGTAAATATTTTCAAAACCTGACTTAATGGTTTTTCACTCCGAAAAAGATATCAGGAAACCACACCTGAAAAAGAACTATTTCTTATAGCCCCGTTTGCCCTCGGACCCCTGGATCAGGGCCCGCTGGAAAAATCAGGTACCTGATGAAAATCATACTTAGTATGATTTATAATCGACACTCTACATACTTGTGGGTAGATAAACGATGTAAAGTCACCGATTTTGGAATATGGCAAAAATACGGTGTAGAATTTTCGATACGCCGGGATTGCTCCGACGTAGCCGTGAAATAACGGTTATTTATCATTAGTATAATGGATAAGTTTAAAATCTGAACTATCAAAATTACTGAGATCAGATCGATCACAGATCCTTTCGAAGGTGATATCATGGCTAGTAAAGTAATGACAACCAACGCTGTGGCAAACAACGTTATGGCAGAGACAGTAAGCGACGCAGAGATCGTTGCGCAGTTCAGGCAACGCGGGTGTTGGGGCCTGTACACGAGCGTGGACCTGAGGGGATGCGACCCGGCATCGATCCGGGATGCAGAGAAGATCCACCGGTTCATCATTGAACTGTGCGACCTCATCGACATGAAGAGATTCGGCGAACCGCAGATCATTCACTTCGGACCCAACGAGAGAGTTGCAGGGTTCTCCATGACCCAGCTCATCGAGACATCACTGGTCTCCGGTCACTTCGCAAACGAGACCAACGCCGCCTACCTCGACATCTTCAGCTGCAAGGAATACGAGCCTTCGAAGGCAGCAGAGTTTTGCAGGACCTTTTTTGGGGCGCAATCGGCGACCTATCAGGTACTGTTCCGGGACTGAATACGAATACCGCGCACGGCGCTTGCTGCCAAAGCCATACTACGATGGAGAGTTACTGCCATCTCCCACCGGTATGAGCAGATAGTGCCGGAGGATTGCCATGAGCCCGGTGTTCATGGTATCAGTCCCCATCTCCGATTTTCCTGAAGTTCTGGAGGCATCGCTCCGGGCCTGCGCGCCCGGCTGTTTTGTGCGTGGTCCCGGTGCTGACCGGCCCGGATATGAGCAGCGGCAGCTCTGCCTGCTCCGGGATATCCTCGGGGAGGAGCGATGCGGGTAAGAGCCGTCCGGTTCTGTCGCGTCGGGCTGAAAAAAGGGAGTTTCAGGGGGACTCGTAGGGGTTCCGGAGACCCTTGGGGGTTCCGTCCGCCTTGAGGCCCACTGTCTTACGAGCATCCACGTTCTTCTGGTTCTTCGTGATCTTCTCGGTCGCGAGCTTCTTCACGAGGTCGAGGCCGGGTTTGACCTGGTCCATCGGCTTCGTCTCGAAGCAGCCGGCGGCCATAGCGGCGTCCCAGACAGCGTTCCCCTTGGTGCTCCGCACGAAGACTGTACTCCAGCCGTCGGGGCTGCCCACGGAGCCGCTGGAGATATCGGCGAGATTCGCGACATAGTCCAGGCAGACGTTGCATCCAGGCTGCACGTACTTGTGGATCAGCTTGAGCGGCATCTGGCTGACTGCACCGCGTTCGGTGTAGACCGTGAACTTGCCCTTGCCGATATCCATCTTCTTGACGGACTCCATCTTCTGGTTGCAGTGGTC
>DANY01000019.1:19204-33083 GCA_002501655.1 Methanoculleus sp. UBA303 | reverse complement strand
GATCCGTGCCTGTCATCAACCCCGCCCCTCAAGGGGCGGGGGCAGTCATGGCGATACCCAAAGGAAAGCCGTGCCCCGGATTGCATGCAAGCGGGAACACCGGGATGGGATCTCAGATGACCAGTTGTTTCGTAGGGCACTACTACTTCGCGGCTTCGCGCTCAACGCGCGAGACCCGATCATTATCCCATACCGAAAACTCATGCGAAGGGCGCGAAGGAGCGCGGAAATGGGAGAGAGAACCGGTCCGCCACCTCACTTCGCGGACTTCCCCGTGCGACCTCTCTCCCCGCCCGCTGTTGGTTCTTCTCCCTGTCCCGGTCGGTCCGGGATGCCTGCGATCCTCCGCGCATACTTCTGCGCCGCCGGGTAGGCCGGCGCAAGGATCGCGGAGAGGTTCTCACCCCGGATCGTGAACGGGGAGTCGCCGAGCATCTTCAGGACCTCTCCTTCGCTCGAGACGTTCCCGGTGATGTTGATACCGAACCCGGCAAGCGTACCATCACCCTCCCAGAAGCGATCTGCGGAGGGACTGACTCGTTCTACTGTTGCCTCCGGCTCCGCTGCCGCCCTCCGCTCCCTGAGCGCTTCCATAACCTCGTCCCTGCTTCGCCCCCGGAGGGTGAAGATGAGGAAGGGGTCTTCGTCAAACCGCTCTGCGAGGAGGTAGTAGACCGCTGCGATGTGTTTACAGGGGTTCTCCCAGTCAGGGCAGGTGCAGTCAGTCCTGATATCCTTTTCTGAGGCCGGAAAAAGAGACATCCCCGCCTCAGAAAAGACTTCCTCGACCTCATGCGGCACATCACCTGCCAGGAGCTGTGCCGCATAGATCGCCTGCGCAGCCATCAGGTCAAACACCCTCTCCCACCCGGCGTCGCTGAGGGGGCTGAGGCGGATGGTGACACGGTAGGGTCTCGCGGCGGATCCCTGCACCTCTGCCTGCACCTCCCCTCCCCTGATCTCTATACCGATCACCTGCCCCTTCCTCGCATACCGTTTCCCGCGCTGCAGCCGTGAAGCGTTTCCCATCTCTTCGAGCACCTGGATGAATCGTTGCGACCACCACTGCTCGCCGATCGCTCCCCGCTTACTCCGTGTCTTGAGGCCGCCCTTCACCGGCCGCGGAACGGACGGGGGAAACGGGGAGTAATACCATGGGCCCATTCTTCAGCCCTCCACCGCGTCCCGGCGCAGAGTCAGCAGGTCGCGGAGCTGGTCGGTGGAGAGCGACCCGATCCAGTCCTCTCCTTTCCCGATGACCCGGTCGGCAAGTACCGTCTTCTCTTCGATCAACATGTCTATCTGTTCTTCAAGCGTTCCCGAGGCGATCATGAGGCGCACCTGGACGTCGCGGGTCTGCCCGATCCTGAAGGCCCGATCGGTCGCCTGGTTCTCGACAGCCGGATTCCACCACCGATCCAGGTGGAAGACGTGGTTGGCTGCTGTCAGGTTCAGCCCTGTGCCCCCGGCCTTCAGAGAGAGGAGGAAGAGGGACGGTCCTCCCGGTTCCTGGAACCGCTGCACCATCGTGTCGCGTTTCGCCCGGGGTGTCCGGCCGTGCAGGTAGAGGACGGCAGTGCCGAACCGCTCGCGGAGGTAGCCTTCAAGGAGCGTTCCAAACTCCGCAAACTGCGTGAAGATGAGCGCACGTTCGCCCGCTTCCAGGACTTCCTCGAGCATCTCCTCGAGACGCTCGATCTTCCCGGATCTCCCGCCAAAGGTGGTTTTATCGTGCAGGAAGAGCGCCGGATGGTCGCAGATCTGTTTCAGGCGGGTGAGCCCTCCGAGAACAATTCCTCTGCGCTGGATCCCCTCTGCAGTTTCAGCGCGCTCGAGCATCTCCTGCACGACCGCCTCGTAGAGCGTCGCCTGCTCTGCCGTGAGGCTGCAGTAGACCTTCATCTCCATCTTCTCCGGCAGGTCGCTGATGATCGAGCGGTCGGTCTTCATGCGGCGGAGCACGAACGGCCTGATCAACTCCCTGAGGCGATCGGTCGCTGCAGGGTCGCGGTAGCGTTCGATCGGCACGGCAAACCCGGACTGGAACGATTCAAATGAGCCGAGGTAGCCGGGGTTGAGGAACTCCATGATCGACCAGAGTTCGGTTAAGCGGTTCTCCACCGGCGTGCCGGTCAGCGCGATCCGACGCGGCGCCCGGAGCGCCCGGACTGCCTGCGCCTGTTTTGTGGAGGGGTTCTTTATGTTCTGGGCTTCGTCAAGGATGATAGAGTTCCAGTCAACGGATTTTAGGAGTTCTCTGTCGCGTACCGCCACCTGGTAGGTGGTGATGGTGACGTTGGATGCGGCGGCCTGTGCGGCAAATGCGTCCCCGCAGGCACGGTTGCTGCCGTGGTGGACGGTGACCGTAAGACCCGGTGCGAAGCGGGCGAACTCGCGCCGCCAGTTCCCGACGATCGATGTGGGGCAGAGAAGGAGCGCCGGCGCTGCCGTGCATTCCCGCTCCTCTTCGGCGAGGAGGTAGGCGATCACCTGAATGGTCTTTCCAAGCCCCATATCATCTGCGAGGCAGGCGCCGCACCCGTTGCGTGCAAGAAACGAGAGCCACGAGAGCCCGCGCTGCTGGTAGGGCCTGAGGGTGCCGCAGAACGCTGCAGGCTGCCGGACGGGCTCGATCGTCTCCCCTTCTGCCAGCCGGTCAAGGAACTCCCGGATCCATCCGTCTGCCACAATCCCGCTCACGGCCGGGCTGTCTGGGTCTGCCCCCGCGATGACCCTGAGGAGTTCGCCGGTCGTCATGGTGCCTGCAGCGTACTTCTTCCTGAAGGCGTCGAGCGCCTTTTCGATATCGCCCCTCTCGATCGTTCGCCACTGCCCGTGCATCCGCACCAGGGGAACCTTCAGGTTCGCGAGTTCTTCGAACTCTTCAGGTGAGAGCACCCGGTCTCCAAGGGCGACCTTCCAGTCGTACGAGACGAGGGTATCAAGACCGAGTCCTCCACCCTCCCGGGCAGGCTTCACGCTGAGGTGAAGGGCAGGCCGGGAGGCGGCAGCCTTCCACCACGCGGGGAGTATGACGCCAAAGCCGTTCCCGATGAGAAGTGAGGCCCATTCGCTGAGAAATGCGTAGGCTTCACTGGTATCGAGGTGCACCCCCGCCGGGCGCCGGGATGTGAGGCTTGATCGGAGCGTGGGGTAGAGGCGGGAGGCGCGGGCGAGATCGATGAGGAGCCGGTCCTGTGGGTCTTCAAACCGTTGCGCAAGATGCGTGCATGCCTCTCCGCGCCTATTCCAGACATCAGCGGCCGGTATGACAATCGCGGGGTCGTCGGTGGCCTGGAGGTGGAACGAGAGGCGCCACCGCTCGCTCTCCCCTTCCGGTTCTTCAAGGCGGAAGCAGGCACGGAGAGGGCCGTGATCGATCTTCGGCGAGAGCCAGTCCTCGAGTTCCCTGGAAAACCGGGCGATCCCGGCCGCGTCGCCGGCGAGTTCATCCCGGCGGCCTGAGAGGATCTCCACCCATTGTTCGTTGGGCGGAACGGTCTTTCTCGGCCGGCCCCGTGGCTTCTGCAGGAGCGACTGGTCCCTGAGGGCGCCGGTGACGATCGCATGGACCGTGTGGTTGAGGAACGACATCACCAGGGATTCGGGGTCCGGCAGGGCCCCCTCCACTCCGGCAGCCCAGAAGAGGCAGGCCGACGGGAGCGCTCCGGCGAGCCGGGCTACGTGGTCGCGGTCTTCTCCCCGGACCAGGGCCTCCCAGCCGCGGGTACCCGGCACAAATGACTGCCGTACCACGAGTCCCAGGGCAAACCGTGCTGCCTCCGCCCAGAACCGGTGCGTGGCACCGTATCGGGTTCCTGCAGGGAGTTCTACGAGATGGGCGACCGGTATGGGCAGGCTGATGGTGGGGACCAGGTAGGGAGAGCAGTCCGCCCGTTCAGGCATGACAGATTCTGGTTCGCACTCGGGTGAAGGGAGGGGGTCTGATCCGGCTGCCGGGAGCAGGATGGTGGCCGTCCCGGGTTCACCGGACCCCCCGAGCGCCGCGGTGAGCGCGGCATGGCCAGCCGCAAACGGGTGCGGGAGGGCTGACGGTTTCTTTGGCTTCCTACCCCGTCGTGCCGGCGCTTTCCGGGGCACGGCGGGGTTCTCTCCCCAGATGTGAAACGCTCCCGCAGGCCCGTCTGTCCAGAAACTGTGGAGGATGATCATGTGGTCTATGGTTAGTACTTTTACTGTACCCTCATTAGTGCATCGTACCATCTATGATGATACGACGGAACGCCGGTCGCATGCGAGGCGTCCTGATGTGGGGACGGTGATGCGATCCACATGTTGCCGCGAAGGACGCGGCGTTCGGTGGATGCGCGGTGCAGTTCCCTTCCGCACAAGGCCGTACCATTCCCTCCCACCTGAAACCTCACGCGTTGCCGCGAAGAGCCTGAAGGAAGGATGGATGGGATGCTACAGAGCGGGGCCTCCCGAAAAAGAGGTGGTCCCCAGCCCTCCTCAAAGGGCCTGAACAAGCGAGTTTCTGGTAACGACGCCCGCGATCTTACCGTTCTCTGTGACCGGGACGGAGCTGATGTTCTTCTTGAGCATCAGGTCGATGACGTCCGAGACGTCCGTATCCGCATTCACCGATATCAGGGGCGCGCTCATGATGTCCCGCACGAGGAGGTTTCTGATCCGGTACTCCTGGCGGGTTCCTTCTACGATATCCTTGAACGCGTGGAGCGCCTTTGCGACGTCGGTCTCCGTGACGATGCCGACGACATCATCGCCCTCTTCGACGATGAACCGGTTGATCTTGCCGTCGAGCATCCTCCGGCGGAGGTGGACTGTCCGCTCCTCGACCTGGATGGAGTATACCTGTTCCATGATGTCCAGGAGGCCGCCATCCGGGCGGAGAACCTTCAGGAGGTCGCCTGCCGTCACCTGTCCGATGAGGCGGTGCTCGCCATCGAGCACCACGACCAGCTTGTAGTGCTGGAGCAGCGGCACCAGGACGTCGATGCTCTGGTCCGGGTATGCGGAGGTGAAGTTCTCCTCGACCGTGTTCGCGACGTGGATGGATGTGGCTTTCATTGCCTGAGTCTTCCTGCTCCCGAGTGTCTCGGCGATTGCCGCCCGTGACGTCGTGCCGATGACCGTGCCGTTGTTGGTCACGATAAGCGGATCGACACCCTCACCGAGCATCTTATCGAGCGCTTCGCTGACAAAGGCGGACTTTGCAATGGTGATCGGTTTTGCCATCACGTCTTTGACGAGTATCTGAAATGTATCGCTCATTTTGCCACTTCCTTGATGATATCATCTCTCTTGAGCACGCCCCGGATACCGCTGTCCTCCATGACCACGAGGCTGTTGATCTGGTTTTCGAGCATCAGCCCGACAGCATCCTGGAGAGAGAGATCAGGGGGAACGGTGATGACCGGACGGCTCATGATGTCCTCTGCAACTGCCGATACCTCGACGACGTATCTGAAGCGTTTCTGTCCTGCCGGCTCTTCTTTCCGGAGATGTGTGACGTCTCTCCTGGGCAGGTTCATCCGCTCGTCCAGATACTCATAGAATGCGAGGTTACTCTCTGTAATGATGCCTGCAAGGCTTCCATTGTCATTAACGACGATAAGTTTATCGTTTTTCCCTTTAATCGTGTTTATAACATGGTCCAGCGAGTGGTACCGGTTGACCGTGACCGCATCCTCCATGATCTCGTCGACCCGGGCAGAGAGCCCGCGTACATGGGCTGAACGCATAACATCCAGTTTGGTGACGATACCGACCACCTTGCCGTTGTTGACGACGGGCAGTCCTGATATGTCGCGATCAAGCATCGTCGCTGCAATAGCACGAATGCTGGTCTCCTGCGGTATGGCAATCGGGTTCTGTGCCATCAGGATACTGACCGGGATCCGGTCGATCGGGCGCCGCCGCCACATCGGTTCCGTCTGCCTGAGACGGTAGGCGATGTCCTTCTTGGTCAGGATGCCCCGGAGTTCATCTCCTTCCATGACGAGGAGCCTTGACACACGGTGCTTGAGCATAAGGTTTCGCGCATAGGCTACGTTATCGGTCGGTGCAACGACGTACACCGGAGAGGACATCACATCAATGGCACGCATTCTCTCTTCACCCCTCTGCAAATGCCTTCACAAGGTCGTATTCCGTCACGAGTCCGACGAGGTGCGAATCCTCTAAAACGGGGAGCGCCCCGATACGCCTCCGGAGCATCTCGATGACAATCTCGTGGATATTCCGATCCGGCGTGGTGGTGTAGAGTTCCCCGGAGAGGAGAGACCGTACCGGCGCCCCCATCACTTCGGCGGAATCTCCGGTCGTCAACTGCTCGAAGGCCTTGCCCTTCCCGAGGTAACTCATGATGTCGGTGGCGGTCACGATGCCGCAGAGAACGTCGTCTACAACGACCGGGAGTCGCCGGAACCTGCACTTCACCATCTCTTCGCAGACCTTGCCGATAGGGGTGTCGGGGCTGGTGACGCGCACTGAAGATTTCATGATATCCTCCACCTTGCGGCCGGAGTTCTCGGTGGTGAGCACCTTCATCACGTCACGCTCGGTCACGATACCCTTCAGGTCTCCTTCAGCGCCGGTGATGGGAATCCCGCCGATGTTTTTGTTGATGATGATATCGACTGCATCCGCGATGCTCCCGGCAACAGGCATGGTAACCATCTGCGGGGTCATGATCTCGCGGAGATTCTCGTTGATAGCGGCGAGGAAGTTTCCCCTGTGCTTCACCTGCACCAGGTTGAACTTGTCGCCGCCGCCCATGAAGTCGATGATATCGCTGACGGTCACGATCCCCCGGAGACGGCGCGTCCCCGCATCGACGACCGGCAGCCTGCGGAACCCTTCCCGGGTCATGATCTCGACTGCCTGGATGATCGTGGTGGTCCTCTGTGCCGCAACAACGTTTCTCGTGGCGATCGCCATAATCTCGCCTTCGTAGCCGGAGATCCTCGTCTCGAAGTCGATAGGCCCACGGTCGCGTTTGCCCGGCATCTTCAGGAGCCTGTCAGCCGGTTTCTTCTCTGAGTTATTCGAGTTCGGTTGCACGGTATCACTCCTTTGGAAATTATTGTGTCCGGAGACGCCCTCAACGGGCGAGACTGCTCAGGACGTCATGACGGTCGATAACACCGACGAGCCTCTTCTTTTCGTCGACGACCGGGAGGATGCTGATATCATGGTCGACCATCAGTCGGCTCGCCATCGCTATCGTGTCGTCGGGCGTCACCGTGATGACGGGTGTCGTCATCACCCGGTCGACGGTGGTATCGGCCTGATTCTTCACCGATATGCGAATATTCCCGGCACGCAGGAGGTCCCGGCGGGATATGATGCCGATGATCTCTTTCTTCTGCACCACCGGGAATGCTATGAATCCACTGGAGACGATCAGGCTATAGATACGGAGTATGGGGTCCTCCGGTGCGCAGGTGACGGGCTCCCGTGACATGGCATCCCTGACACTGCCCCGGATGTCGTGCCGGGAGACCAGGACGGGAAAGAGTTCGGAGAAGAGAACTCCTCCCTGAAGCACACCGTCTTCGTCGACGACCCCTGCGCTGTTTGTACGGGCGTTCAGGATGGCGAGGCCGACATCTGCAAGGGGCGTATCCGGGGCGACCCGGGCGGCCTCCCTGACAAAACCTTTGATGGTGACGTTTGACTTGGTGTCCATCACCCGCAGGACGTCGGATATGTCGAGATAGCCCATCAGACGATTTTTTTCGCCCACGACGTAGAGTTCACGAAAGACATCGTCCCGGAGGACGCTCCGCGCTTTCGTGACGTGGTCATCGTAGTGCAGGGTGGGAATCTCCACCATCAAGTTTGAGGCCACTTTCATAGCAACTGCTCCTCCTCCCGACAGGTGGGGCAGAGCATAAGGTTGTCGACTCGCGAGAGGTTATCGGCCATGTTCCCGCACCGGTCGCAGACCCCCATGGCATACTCTTCCTCGCGGTTAATCTCGATGAGGTCTGCCAGCAACTCGTTCACTTCAGCCGAGACAGTGAGGATATCCCTGACCGTCACGATCCCGATGACCAGCTGGCTCTCAACGACAGGAAGCCTGCGGACGCGGTGTTTCACCATCATTGCTGCGGCATCCCCAACCAGTTTCTCGGCCCCGATCGTGATCAGCGGGGTGCTCATGATCGCGCTGACATGGACGCTGCCCGGTTTTAAGTCTTTTGCCACGACTTTGCAGTTTATATCCTCCTCCGTGACGATCCCGATGGGCAGGTTACTCTGCAGGACGATACAACTACCGACCTCATCGCGGCACATTGCCTGCGCCGCCCGCGCGACGGTCTCCTCTACATCGATGGTCGTTGGATGGCTCTGCATGACCTCCCTGATTGGTACGCGTGTCTCAAAGTAAATGGTGTCGCTATTATTCATCATGGGATTCTCCTAATCTGGTCGCTACAAGGGCCGATTCTCCAGGTGCAAGTGTATCTAGGTTTCGGCAGTATAAAAGAATTCTCACGCTTCGGGATTGGAGATAGTCTCCAAATAAGGGGGTATGCGCCGGACGGAACATATAATTATATTTATTCATGGGTGCCATAGCTCACCTAAGTATAGGTGAATCGGCCTATCGAAGGGTGCCAAATGACGTTCTTAGTTCGTACGAAACAGAAGATATCACGGTTCTTGAAGGCGTTCTTTAAGAAGCGGACCTGTCGCATAGGGATTTACGGGCCTCCCAATGCAGGTAAGACGACGCTTGCGAACAGGATTGTGCGGGATTGGATAGGAGATGCGGTCGGGCCGGTCAGCGAGGTTCCTCACGAGACCCGCCGCGTGCGGCGCAAGGAGGATATCACCATCACGGGTCACAACGGCCACTCGATCACCATCGATATCGTTGATACACCGGGCGTGACGACCAAGATCGACTACAACGAGTTCGTCGAGTATGGTATCGAGAAGGAGGAAGCCATCAAGCGGGCGCGGGAGGCGACCGAGGGCGTGGCTGAGGCGATGCACTGGCTCCGTGAGGATATCGACGGCGTCATCTACATGCTTGATGCCACGCAGGACCCGCTCCAGCAGGTGAATATCATGCTTGTCGGGATCATCGAGAGCCGGAAACTCCCGGTCCTGATCGTCGCGAACAAGAACGATCTTCCTGACGCTTCTGCCGCGCGGATAAAGAGCGTGTTTCCCCAGCACCCGGTGATCTCTATATCGGGTCTTGAAGGGAACAATGTGGATGAGTTGTATGAGAAGATGACGTCATATTTTGGGTGATGGAGATGATACAGGGTGTACAGATAGACCTTATATCGGCGGAGCGCCTTGATCGGCTCACAGCAATGGAGAAGATTCGCCTGATCCTTGACGATGTCATGGAAGGGAACATCGTTGTCCTGGAGAAGGGTCTCGCGCCGGATGAGCAGAGCAAGCTCATCGAGATCACGATGCGGGAGATCGCGCCGGACGGGTTCTCGGGGATCGAGATGGAGACCTATCCTGTCAGAGATGCCCCGGGCGGTTTTCTCGGGAGACTTCTTGGGGGGAAACGCACCGAGACCCGGCTGACTGTGATCGGGCCCGCAAACCAGCTCAAGACGCTCAAGAAGGAGAAGGATCTCATCAGTGCATGGGTCTCCTCCTCACGGTGAACGGGGTGACGGAGAGATGCCTCACAAGTGTACGCAATGTGGCAGGGAGTTCGAGGACGGTTCGACGAAGATACTGAAAGGGTGCCCGAGCTGCAGCGGCAAGAAGTTTCTCTACATCCGTGAGGCCGAACGGCACGACGACGTGCTGAAGGAGAAGACCATCGATGAGATTGCCCGGGATACGGGCGAGGACGTGCTTGAGGTCCGGCCGGATCGGCGAAGAGCGGAGATCGAGGTCTTTGAGCGGATTGAGAGTATCCGTATCCTCGGTCCCGGGTCGTACGAACTGAATATCGAGAGACTGGCCAATACGGATGAGGTCGTCGTCGGGCTGGAGAAGGAGGGGAAATACGTGGTGGATATCCTCTCCATGGCCCGGAAAAAGAATTAATCCGCAGCTGCAGCGTCGTTTGCGTGAATGGGCAGTTTTCCGCATTTTTTGCAGGCTTTCCCAAACTGTTAAATATTCCAGGCACCCTTTTTCTGATATCTGGTATAATTCGGCACCCTTGAGCTATCCCGGGCGATGGTTTCCTGCATGAGAGCATGAGACTCTCATGAACCCTTTGCGTAATTGGATCGCCATTCGTGGTCTCCGCTCTCATGTGGTTTATCCCCGATTGCTGCTGGCTGTCTCGCTAGCGGAGGGTGTCGATGTGAGAGAAGATTATGGACCCGACATATATCGTATCACTGGATAAGGTCGCCGGCATCAGTGCACAGGAGCGTGCTCGCCTCGCGCCGGTAATGGATCTTTTTGCGTTCCGCTCGAATGACTACTACCTCTCGCTGATCGACTGGGAGGATACAAAGGATCCCATCCGGCGGCTGATCATACCGACCCTCGAGGAACTTGAACCCTGGGGACGTCTGGACCCGTCGTCGGAGCACCTGTACACCCGGGCGCCGGGGCTGCAGCACAAATACCGGGAGACGGCCCTCCTGCTGGTGAGCGACCTCTGTGGCGGTCTCTGCCGCTACTGTTTCCGCAAGCGCCTCTTCATCGAGGATGCACGCGAGGTGAATAAGGAACTCTCCGGGGGGCTTGCCTATATCCGGGATCACCCGGAGATCACGAACGTCCTCCTTACGGGGGGCGACCCCCTGGTCCTCGATACCGGCCGGCTCCGTGACATTCTCGCCCGGCTCCGGGAGATTGAGCATGTCCGGATCATACGGATCGGGACGAAGATGCCGGCATACTATCCTTACCGGATCCTCAATGACCCTGCGCTGCTTGATGCGATACGGGAGTATAGTCTGGGCGAGAAGAGTATCTACATCATGGCGCAGTTCAACCATCCCCGGGAACTGACCGATGCCGCGTGCCGGGCGGTAGCGCTCCTGCAGGATGCCGGGGCGGTTATCATGAACCAGACACCCCTGATCCGCGGTATCAACGATGATCCGGCGGTGCTGTCACGGCTTCTCGGGCGGCTCTCGTTCATCGGGGTCAACCCTTACTACGTCTTCCAGTGCCGCCCCACGACCGGGAACCGGCCGTTTGCCATACCTGTTGAGGAGTCGTACCGGATATTCGAGCAGGCGCGGGCGACCTGCTCGGGGCTCTCCAAGCAGGCGAGGTTTGTTATGTCCCATGCTACCGGCAAGATCGAGGTGGTGGGGATGACTGACGAGTACACTTTCTTTAAGTACAACCAGGCGGCAGATCCGGATGATATCGGGCGGTTTATGGTCTATAAGAGCAACCCACAGGCCTACTGGTTTGACGATTATACGGATCTCGTGGATGAGGGGAGGCTCGGGGGGAGCGACCTGTTCGACGCCGGCACCGCGGATGCCGGCATCGCAGGAATGCCCGGGGAGACCGGTGGGAGCCCAGGTGTTTTATAGGAGGACCGGGTCGTAGCCGGGGGAGGGGGCAATCCGGCAATCCGGCTCCATTCTTCGCGAGTTATGCCGGCCTGCCGGGGGATGCGCATGAGCTGGTCGACGCCGATCTCTGACCTATGCGGGTTGGGAATGATCAGGATGCGATCCTTTGACCATGAATGGATGTTTACCTCCCCGGTACGGTCCCTTGAATCCCGGAGCCTGAAGGTTCTCGCACGGGGCGGTCCCATGAGACAGGTCTGATCCTATGCTCCGGCACTGGTGTCCACCCTGACGATCTCTCCCACGGTGCGGCCGGCGACCGGGAATAGTTCAGCGAAATCCGCTACATTTGTCTCGTCCCCTGTACGCCTGCGAAACAGTGGCCATTGTCACGTTCTGGGTGGATGGACGGCTGATATGTATGAGCCGAGGATCAATAAGGTCTCTCGAAGATGGGCAAGATGTTTCAGGTCGAACGTACAGAAAACAGCCGAAATGGCACTATTGAAGACAAAGAGAGTGCAATTCTGGATGGGTGCCTGCAGTGTCCGGGAAAAGGGAAAACGTTATCCATATTCTAGACCAAGACTGGAATAGTTATCATTCAGAAGGGAAAAACAGGGTTCTGATGAGTACGGGGTGACATTGCGCTCTAAGCTGGTCGATGGGTCTCCTTGATCTCGCTACCTCTATAAGATCGTGGAAAAGTGCTCCTTCTACGAGGGGGCCGGTTGTGGGATTAAATTCAACCACTTCATCTGTGTCCTGCCTCTGGCATTTGAGGGGATTGAGACGGAATCCGACGAAGCCAAACTGGAAATTGCAGTGCTGCTTGAGGGGGTAATTTGATGAGGTGTTCCGAACTCTTCGACCAGTTGAATGAGCTTGATGAACACCCCCGCATTGAAGCAAAAACCGCACGTGAAGTCAGCGCATCGCTCATGGAGACGATATGTGCTTATGCCAACGAGCCGGGGCTTTCCGGAGGCTTTCTCCTGCTGGGCATCCATGAATGCGAGGAGCCCCGGGATCGAAAGTACTGCGTCGTAGGTATCGACAATCCCGATAAAATTCAGCGTGATATTGCCGAACAATGTGCTTCCCGTTTTAACCGAGTGGTCCGTCCGGAGTGTTTCGTCGAAACCGTTGAAGGTAAAGCAGTTGTCGGCATTTTCGTTCCTGAGGCACAAGCAGGAGATAAGCCAATTTTCTTCAAGAAAGTAGGGTTGCCAAAAGGTGCTTTCCGTCGGATCGGTTCGACGAATCAGCAGTGTACCGACGATGATCTTCAGGTGCTCTATCAGGAGAGGCGAGTGCATCCGTATGATGAAACCATCGTTGCCGATGCGACGCTTGATGACCTGGACGGCGACGCCATTGCTGAGTATCGTCGTGTCCGCACCGGCGTTGACCCTGATGCGGAGGAACTCCGCTGGAGCGACGCCGAGCTTCTTGAGTCGCTCCACTGTGTCAAGATGCGTGAAAACACGCTTCGGCCGACTGTTGCCGGCCTCATTCTGTTCGGATCGAAAAAAGCGCTCCGTAAGTTTTTCCCGATGATGCGTCTGGATTACCTCCGCGTTCCCGGGCGCAACTGGGTTGAAGATCCCGTTCATCCTTTTGAAGCAATTGAGATGCGTGAGCCACTTTTTCACCTTCTATCGCGAGGACTGGCGGCAATCATGGATGATATTCCTCGTGCGTTCACCTTTACATCAGACGGTCTCATGCGGCAGGAGGAGCCTCGCATCCCACCGCGAGTCATCCGTGAGGCGCTGGTCAATGCTCTGATGCACAGAAGCTACCTCATCCATAGTCCGGTGCAGGTTATCCGATATGCAAACCGGCTTGAGATACGAAATCCCGGACACTCCCTCAAGCCGGTTGAGTCGCTCGGTGAGCCTGGCTCAAAACCGCGCAACCCGACGATTGCCGGTGTCCTGCACGAAACAAAGTTTGCGGAGAGCAAGGGGAGTGGAATCCGGGTCATGCGTCAGCTTATGAGGAGTGCACGCCTCTCGCCACCGACCTTTGAATCTGAGCGCGAGCAGGATCTCTTCACGGCAACCTTCCTCATGCATCATTTTCTCGATCAGCAGGACCTCCAGTGGTTTGAGCATTTCAAAGATGCAAACCTCAGCGCTGATGAGGCAAGGATACTGATTCATGCTCGGGAGGTCGGTTCCGTCAGTAATGCCATCTGCCGGGATTATACAGGTCTCGACACGCTGGCGGCAAGTGGAATGCTACGACGGCTCCGAGATCTGGGGCTGCTCGTGCAGCACTCCCACGCATCGGCGACGTATTATACTCCTACACGGCTGTTGCTCCATCCGGGGGAAGATGAGAAGAAGACGGTTGAAGGAGAGGGAGCCATAGGAGGAGGTCACCCTGTGCCTGATGGCTTACCTACCATG
>DANY01000019.1:0-19024 GCA_002501655.1 Methanoculleus sp. UBA303 | reverse complement strand
CTACCATGCCTGATGGCTTACCTGCCTACCTACCTACCAAGCTTGCGGAGGCTATTCGAAACCTCGGGCAGAGAAGTCCGCCGGGGCAGGTGCAGCAGGTCATCACCGAACTCTGCAGCATCCGGGCGTATACGGCCGATGAACTCGCGGTGCTCCTCCGGAGAAACAAAAAGTGGGTGTTCCGGAGTTATCTCTCTCCTCTGCTTCGCGCTGGAATTCTTGAGTACACGATCCCCGAGAATCCCCGGCACCCGACGCAGGCGTACCGGACGAAGAAGTGAGATGGACTGTACGCGGGAAGCCGCTGGCTGCATTGCGAAGCCTTGCCGGGTGCGCGAACACGTCAGAACCCTGAGTTATCAGGACGAAGTCACCCATACCACTGTATGAGCGCCGCTGGTGGACGAGAGGAGGGGAACCTTCATGAGTTAAGAGATATTCAGCGTTTTGCCATACATGAAGCGGTGGGCTTTCGGCTCGATCGCGAAAGCCCTACGAAAGTTAGATCGGATCTCCGGTTACCTCAAGCTTTTTCAAATCCACAAGAGCAGATTCTGTTTTCCCCTGGTGTTCAATCCCGAATCGTATCTCAAAGGATGGATTGTCTTTTGCCGACGATGGCAGAGAGTAACTGAAATCGTGGAATTGTTCATCCCCAAGCGGATTTTTACCCTTTATGTGTAGTAACTCATGCCACGAGGTGCCGTCAAACCATTCCACGACAACCGCGTCGTTTGGATTATTGAACCCAACGGCAGCAAGGCTGAATGAAACCTGAATATTTTCATATCCGACGGTTGATAGTGTTCGTTTTATACTGCTCGTCTCGGTCATTTTGACAACATCACCGTGACCTGAAACCGTGACGACGTCAATGCTTCCGCTCTTCGTCCAGTGGTTCAGCTCGTTGTTTAGATCTGGTTCGGGTTTATAGATCTGACCCGTGGTTACCTCAAACCCATTTGAAAGTGTTCCCGATTGTGTGTCCGGGTTGGTGACGATGATGTTCCATCGACCCGTAACGGCGCCGGCCAGATTAAACGAGCAGGTGATCTGTGTGCTGCTGACGAAAGTTACACCTGTGGCATGGATGTCGGTTTCTCCGCTCTTCGTGAGTTTGACGGTTGCGCCGTTCTGGAAATCGGTTCCGGCAAGATTGGTGATACTAACGATAGTGCCCGACTCTCCGGAGTCCGGGATGATGGCGGTGACAGTCGGGGGCTGGAGTTCCGTAACGGTGACATAGCCAACCTTTGTCACCGTATCGCTCCCGTGGGCGTTCTCGGCCGTCAGCGTCACGGTGTAGGTCCCTGGAATGATGTAGGTATGGACCGGGTTCTGCTCGGTTGACGTACCGCCGCCCCCAAAGTCCCAGGACCACGAGGTCGGTTCGCCCGCGGAGGTGTCGGTGAACTGCACCGAAAGGGGGGCAGAGCCGGACGTGGGGCTGGCGGTGAAGTCTGCGGAGGCCGGCGGCGGGCTCCGGCAGAAGGCATCCACCGGCGTTCTCACAAACGCGGGGGACGACCACTCGAGGTAAAGTACGGCCGCATTCCAGTTCTCGAACATCTTCACCTTGACGGGGTGGGACCCGGCGGAGAGATGGATTGTGCTGTTCTTCTCCGTCGGGGGGTGGTAACCCCAGTTATCGATCAGGGGCTCGGCATCCTCGCCCACCGCATCGATCCAGAGGCGCGATCCGTCGTCTGAGGTGAGGTAAAAGGTGTAGACGGCATCTACCGGAACGAGCAGGTAGCCCTCGTAGACGACGCTGAACTGCTCGGTCTTGCCGAGAGTGCTGTTGGGCCAGTCCTCTTCGTCGGAGTTGCAATGATACCATTCCCCGGCCAACGCGTCGGCGAACCGGAGTCTCTGGTCGATCCTGTGGACCGGTGTGCCGGTGAATTCCCTGGTCGGGTAGTAGGTTCCGACGAGGCCCGGAGACGAACTGTTATAAACGGCGATGTACCCGGTCTTTGTTTCGGTGGCCGAGGCCCCGGCCTTCGTTATGGTCAGGCTGACGGTGTAGATGCCCGGCGCAGCGTAGGTGTGGATTGGATGTTGCACGGTCGATGTGTTGCCGTCCCCGAACGTCCATGACCACGAGGTCGGTTCCCCTGTGGAGGTATCGGTGAACTGCACCGAAAGCGGGGCGAGGCCGGCGGTAATGTTGGCGGTGAAGTTCGCGACGAGGGACACCGGCGTGGGTGTAGTCCCTGTTGGCGTGGGTGTAGTCTCTGTTGGCGTGGGTGTAGTCTCTGTTGGCGTGGGTGTAGTCGGCGTACCGTTCCCGATCTCGTGGAGGAGCCAGTCGCTGCCGGTGCGGCCCACGCCCTCTCCGACGATCTGGATGCGGGGAGTCCCCTTTTCGAGTGGAGTCTTATTGACTAGAACCTCCCCGGTCTCCCACGTTGTCCAGGTACCGGGCTCGTATTCGATTCCTGAAGCATCGACGAGGCTGAAGTTCTCCGTCCACTCGCCGCCGTCGACGAGGATCGCAAAGTGCTCCCGTTCGAGAGGGTCGCCGCCGTCGTGGTAGATGTAGAGGGTCCCGTTCTCTGTCACACTGCGGGCGATCATCGCGGGCGCCGCGTCGCTGGGCGGGCTGGAGAGGAGCGCCACCCCGGCGATCGCCGCCGCTGTCACGAAGACGGCGATCAGGGCCATGACGGCGATGAGGTCGGAGGTGGCGGTGTCGGATTTCATATTTAATTCCTTCTCAAACGTTTCATCCGGATTTAAAGTTGAACTTTTAAATTCCAGCCACAGTTGTGACCTGCCACCTGCACCCGATTATTTCGGTCCTATTATACGCGATGGCGATCATTGCGACTTCGTTCCCGTTTGAAAGGCCGGGTAAAACCGGAATATCGTCCCAGACGTAATAATCACTGGAATTTATTTCAACAGATCGCATTATTGTTTCTTTATCATTAGTATACGGGCCATCGAGCCGATAGATTATGAAGTCAATCCTTGTCACATTTTCCAGTGTTGTTTGGGCGGTCATCGTTGCGTACTTATTGCCGCCATGTCCTCTCCCTGAAAATACTAACTCCTGGCTTGTTTCAGGCGTAGTAATCTGGATGGGGGAAACGTCTCCACCACTTTCCGGCCCAGGCGTCCCCGTCCCCCCTGGCGTCATCCCCGGATCCACCGGGTCGGGGGAGAACACCGCCCCCCCACCCCTGAACTCCGGTTCTGCAAGGATCGTCTCGCTGCCGCCCGAGATCGTGGTCACGACCACGCGACCGCGGTCTGCACCACCCTTATTGTAGGTAATGTTCCTCCCGATCGACCAGACGCCACCTGCAGGTTTGCTGAAGTTCGCGGTCTCGTCCACAAGGCCGCTCCCGGCATCGATATAGATCCGGTACTCCCCCTCCCTCAGGGGGTCGCCTCCCTCGTGGGCGAGGACGAGGCTGCCGCTCTTGTTCCCCGCGACGATGGTTGCCCGGGGGATCTCGTCCGGCTGGGGGCCGGAGAGGAGGACTACAGCCACGATCGCCACGGCAAGGACGGTCACGCCGACCAGAAGCATGACCCCGACCACCTCGGAGACTCCTTCTTCACCGGGATGTTGTCTCATATCGATCACTCCACCAGGGACGCCGCGTTGTGGATCGTCACCGTGTAGTTCGCCGGATATACGCTGAGGAACACCTTCTTGTTGTCTGCCTCCGGCTTGACGGTGAACGTGACCTTCTTGCTCCCGGGGGACACCTCGGGCTTGAGCAGCCAGATGACGTTCTCATCCTTCGCCCTCTGCCGGACCTCGCCAAAGGCTCTCTCCCAGGCCCTGACCGTCGCCGTATCGCCGGTGACGGTCAGGTTCACCTTTTCATAGGCCCCGTCAAGGGAGGACGAATCGTTCAAGCGCATCCGTGTCTCGACCCGCACCGGCCCCGACCCCGCGATCATACCCGAGCCTTCGAGGCTGATCGGTGCTACGGTGAGGGTGATATTATCGTCCTTCGTCTTCGCCACCGCAATCGACGGCCCGACCCGCACCGTCGCCCCCCCTTCCTGGGAGAGGAAGACCGCGCCCATCTGGTAGGTCCAGGTCTGGTCCACCCAGTAGCGGTTCGAGGACCGGTAGGTGAGGCTGCCGAGGGGGATGGTCACCGGCTCCTTCCCTGCAGGTTCAATCGTCAGGTTCGCCCCGCCCTCCGTCACCGAGACTGCCCCCCCCGACCCCGCCGGGGTGAGGAGGGGGAGCGCGAAGGCCGTGCCCCCGGTCGCCGGCGCACCCGTCCCGAGGTCAAAGGCTGTCGAGAGGAGCACTCCGTTCCTTCCGTTCACCCAGAGCGAATCCAGGCTGATCTTATAATCCACGAACCGGTCCTTCACCGTGTTCATATGCTGGATCTCGACCTCCCTCCCCGCCGCCGGGACCCCATACACCTGGTACAGCGAGAGTGCTACAACGATCACACCGAGGATCAGCACAAAACCAACGACCTCCGAGAGGCCGTCATCACGCTGGAGAAGCGGCATAATTACTTGATTTTCTATGTATGGGCCGTATTTATCCGTTACGAATCGTTATGCCGGGTTCTGCCGGGCAAGTCTGAAGAGAACTGGCCATAACCCCGAAGAGGCATTCCTCCGGGGTTCTCTCCCCGGGACCGTCAAACCTTTTCATCTCTGCCCTCCCATAGGTACAGCATATATGCCACAGGAGTCGGGAGTGGCCCCCACGGGGAGGTCCCTGAGTCAGGGATGCGTCCTCTGCCACCAGGGAGCAAAGATGGTCCTCTTCGTGACCGGACGATGTCACCGGACCTGCTGGTACTGCCCGCTCTCGCGCGAGAGGAAGGGCCTGGATGTGGTGTTCGCAAACGACCGCAAGGTCTCATCGCCGCCGGATATCATTGAGGAGGCCGAGAATATGAGCGCTCTCGGCACCGGCGTCACCGGCGGCGAACCGCTGCTCGTGCTCGACCGGGTAGTCGAGTACGCGAGCCTTCTCAAGGAGCACTTCGGCCCGGACCACCATATCCACCTCTACACAGGCCTCGCACCGGACGAACCCATGCTCGAATGCCTGCGGGGGCTGGTCGACGAGATCCGGCTCCACCCGCCGCACGAGTCCTGGCCGCGCATCCTCGATACCGATTTCGCCCGCTCCGCCATCCTCGCCCGCCGGATGGGCTTTGCGATCGGCATCGAGGTCCCGTCGCTTCCCGGGCTCGAGAACCTTGCCGCCGCTCTGCCGCTCCTTGACTTCCTCAACATCAACGAACTGGAATGGGGGGAGACCTGTGCTGCCGCCATGCGCGAGCGCGGGTTCGAGCCCGAGGACGGGCTGCATAACGCAGTGTTGGGTGCCCGCCAGTGGGCGGAGGAACTCTCTGCCGACCAGAAGGTGCACTTCTGTTCGTCGATCTTCAAGGACTCGGTCCAACTGCGGGAACGGTTAAAGCGGATCGCTGCCAACACTGCCCGTCCGTTTGATGAGGTGACGGATGACGGGACAGTTGTCTACGGGGTGCTCGAACCGGCAGGCACCCTTGAGGGGTTCCTGGAGAGCCTCGATGAGGATGACTACGTCATCTGCGAAGGAAGGGTCGAGATGGCATGGTGGGTGCTTGCCGATAACGCTGCCCGGGTGCCGGGCCGGAAATACGTCGTCGAGCGCTACCCCAACAGAGGGATGGTGGTTGAGGTGACGCCACTCTGATGCTGCGATCCGGTATTGAGCGCCTCTACGGGCGCTACCTGCGATGGCAGGTGAAGCACATCCCCCGGCACGTTGCGGTGATCCAGGATGGGAACCGCCGGTTTGCCCGGGACCAGGGGCTCGATACGGCGGTCGGGCACCGGCTCGGGGCAGACACCACGGAACAGGTCCTCGACTGGGCATGCGAGCTCGGCGTGCGGCACATCACGCTCTATACCTTCTCGACCGAGAACTTCCGGAGGGAGAGGAGCGAGTTAGCGTCGCTCTTTGCACTCTTTCGCGAGAAGTTTATAGCGATCCTGACCGATGAGCGGGTGCATAAAAACCATATCCGGGTGCAGATGATCGGGGACCGGTCCCTCCTTCCCGACGACCTCCTTCTTACCATCGAAGCAGCGGAGAAGGCGACGCTGCACTACACCGACTACTACATCAACATAGCGCTTGCTTACGGTGGCCGGAACGAGATCGTGCATGCCGCCCGGTCGATACTCGATGAGGTGAACCAGGGCATCATCGATCCCGCGGCCATCAATCCCATGACCGTCGAGAGCCATCTCAACCGGGGAGCGCCCATACCCCCCGTCGACCTGATCATCCGCACCGGCAGCGACTGCCGGACATCCAACTTTCTCCCGTGGCTCGCGAACGGCCACGAGTCTGCCGTCTACTTCTGCGCCCCGTACTGGCCGGCGTTCAGGAAGATCGATCTCCTCCGGGCGATGCGGGTCTACGACCAGCGCATGCGCTTGAAAGAGCGTGCCGGCTGGAACTCCTGATGAGCGACCGCTAAGCCCGGGCTCCTCCGTGGTCACCGCCCAAAGCGACGCGCGCGCGACTGAAAGTCCCGGAGCGCCCGGAAAAAATCCACTTTTCTGAGCAGGGCCCAGTTCACGTCGAGGAAGAAGAGTTCGGAGTAGACCGATTGCCATATGAGGAAGTCGGTCAGGTGGTCGCCGCCCGTCTTGATGACGAGGTCGGGCTCGTAGTTAAAGGTGAGGTACGACTCCAGCAGGTCTTCATCGACCGACGCCGGGTCTACGCCGTCTCTGGCCATCCTTCTCACGCAGTCGGCGATCTCTTCCCGCCCGCTCTTCCCGATCGCTACCATCACGTCCATACCTTCCCCGCTCACCTCCTTCTCGTCCCGGTAGTGCAGGGTCAGGCGTGCGATCGAGGAGATCGTGCGGATAAGCGGGAGACAGCGTTCCAGCCGGGTCGGATCGGCGGTGCTGATATGAAACATGGCGCTCCCGATCCCAAGATCACGGCACCATTGGGCGGCAAGATAGAGGTTGCCCGGGGCGTCGAGCATATCCTGTTCGGTGATCATGAAGCAGATGTGTTCCGGAAGCGTATGGAGGTCGCGGAGGAGAACCTTCTCATAGAACCGGTAGATCACGACCTCCACTCCAGCAGTTCGGATAGAGAGAAGGTGTTTAAGATATCGCCCGGGGTGCACCAGCCCCGGCGTGCCAGCATGATGCCGTAGCGCATATTTGAGAATTCGCCTGCCCGATGGGCATCGGTCCCTGCAGCCAATTTCACTCCCTTCTTCTTCGCGTGCCAGATATAAAAATCGTCAAGGTCGAGCCGGTGGGGCGATGCGTTGATCTCAAGGGCAGTTCCCGTCACCGCCGCATGGCTGATCACCCGGGCCAGGTCGATCGCGTGCGGCGGCCTCCGGCCGAGAAGGCGCCCGGTGGGGTGGCCGATGATATCGACGTGCTCGTTCTCCATAGCGGTCAGGACGCGCCGGGTCAGGACGTCCTCTCCCTGGCCGAACCCGGAGTGAACCGAGGCGATAACCAGGTCGAGGTCTGCAAGCACGCTGTTCGGGTATCCGAGCGTGCCGTCGCTCCTGATATCCACCTCGCTCCCGGCGAGGAGCTGGCAGGTATGCCGCCGGTTGACCCGCTCGATATCGCCCTGCTGTTTTGCGAGAGCCTCCGGCCTCACCCGCGAGGAGTGGTCGGTGACCACGATGTACTCGTAGCCCCGGGCATCTCCTGCCTCCGCCACATCCTCAAGCGACTGGTGGCCGTCGCTTGCGGTGGTGTGGGCGTGGAGGTCGCCCCGGATATCGGAAAGGTCGACGAGGTCGGGGAGGGCGTGCCGGAGGGCGAGTTCGACCTCGCCCCGGTCCTCGCGCAGTTCCGGCGGGACGGCCGCCAGCCCCAGGAACGAAAAGACCTCCTCCTCGCTCCCGAAGGTCCGGAGACGGTCGCTCGCGGAGTCCTCGAGGCCGTCAGGGCCGAGCCGGCAGCCCTGCTCCAGTGCCACCGCGGCGAGCCGGGCTAAGAACCCGCGAGAGCCGGTGGCGCAGAGGAGCGCGGTGCCGCGCCGGTCGGGATCGGTGAACCGGACGTTCAGGCGGGCACCGCCGAGAGAGAGCGAGACCTCCTCGGCGCTCTTGCCGGTGATCGCAGCGCCGGCGGCCTGAAGACGGTGCATGAGGGCGTCCCTCTCGACGGTCGTGACGAGATCGATCCGGCCGATGGTGCTTGTCCCCCGGCGGTAACCCCCCGCAACCGTATACTGGCCGTCCGGGAAGAACGCCGCCACACTCCCGATCACGGCGTCGGCCTGTGGGCGGGTCAGCCGGTCCGATCTCTGGCGGAACTGCCTGATACCTCTCCCGATCGCCTCTTCCTTCTTTGCACCAAACCCCTGGAGCGCCCGGAGCCGGTGGCCCTTCAGCGCCCGCTCCAGGTCATCCACGGTCAGGACGCCGAGTTTCTTCCAGAGGGTGTGCAGGGTCCGGGGTCCCAGGCCGGGAACACCGAGAAGTTCGATGACTGACCCGGGGATGGTGGCCCGGAGGTCCTCGAGTTCCCCAAACGATCCGGTTGCGGCAGTCTCCCGGATCTGCCCGGCTATCCGGACTCCTATGCCCGGGATACGGGCCAGTTGCTCCTCATTGAGTTCAGCAACCGGGATGGAGAGCCGCTCGATCTGCCGTGCCGCCCACTCGTAGGCCCTGATCCGGTAGCGGTCTCCTCCGGCAATATCGAGCAGACGGCCCATAAACGCGAGCCGTTCGGCAACATACCTGTTCGTGACCAGCCTCTCGGGGGTCCCCATGATCACCGATCGGCTTGAAACCATATAGACGTTGACGCCTCACCCCGGTGGGCGCTCCGATCCTGATGACGCCATCCAAATCCATAAACTGATAGAAGTGAAAGAAGATGTAGCATGCTTCCTTCCACATTTGAGGATTACCTCGAAGCAGTCCTCACGGTCACGGGAAACGGGAGGCAACCTGCGACGATGCAGGATATAGCGGCAGCACTCGGCACCGGGAGGGCAACCGCCGAGACGACCATCGCCTCCCTGGTCGAGGAAGGATACCTGGAGCGGGCAACCGGCGATGCCGTCAGGCTGACCGAGAAAGGGAGGTCGGTGGCGGCAGGGGTGGCCCGGAAACACCGCGTCCTCCAGTGCTTCTTAACAGAGATGCTTGGCGTCGATGCAGATGCGGCAAGCAAGGAGGCCTGCACCCTCGAGCATGGCATATCCGACGAGACGATCGAGCGGCTCTCCTCCTACATGGAAGGCGCAGAGCCCCCGCAGGAGCGTATCAGGCGCTGCCGGGGGCGGGAAGCCTGCACTCTCCTCGACTGCAAGGAAGGGGATACCGTCCGGGTGGCTATGATACGGGGGCCCCGGCGGAACCGCAGGCTGCTTGATCTCGGTATCTTTCCCGGCGAGGTCGTGCAGATCCGGCGGAAACTCCCGAACCAGTCAGTCGTCGTCAGGGTGAAAGGGTGCGACATTGCCATCAGCCCCGAGATCGCCACATCGATCATCGTGGAGTCGTGCCCATGAGGTTAGCGCTGGTCGGCAACCCCAGCGTGGGCAAATCCCTGATCTTCAACCAGCTCACCGGCCTTGGGGTGGAGGTGAGCAACTACCCCGGGACCACCGTCGAGTTGCAACGGGGCAACACCTGTTTTCAGCGCGAGATGGTCGAGCTCGTGGACCTCCCCGGCATCTACTCGCTGGAAGGGAATTCCGACGAGGAGACCCTGGTCCGCGGGTTCCTGGACCGGCAGGACACCGATGCGGTCATCGCAGTGGTAAACGTCACGCGCCTGGAACGCAACCTCTACCTCCTCCTCCAGGTGGCGGAGTACGGCCTCCCGATGGTCGTCGTGCTGAACATGGCCGACGAAGCCCTAAAGCAGGGGCTCGAGATCGACCCCGGCCCGATCCGCGACCTCCTCGGCGTCGAGGTGATCCTGACGGCCGCATCGCAGGGAAAGAACATAGACCGGATCATCCCGGCGGCCCTTGCCGCCACCCGGCCGTCGAAGGGGGAGATTCCCTACGACCACCATGTAGAAGCCGCTGTCCGGAGCCTCGGGAAGATGTTTCCGGCCGACCGGAAGGAGAGCATCCGGGCGCTCCAGGGGTTCGGCGATAACCCGGAGATGCTCGAGGCGGCGCGGACGATCGCCGACGAGATCGAGTCCCGGCACCGGATGACGGTCGCCCAGATCATCGCTGCCAACCGGCACAACTTCGCCCGCCGGATCGCCGACCTCACGCTCAAAGAAGAGGCGATGCTCCCCCGGACCGATCTCGACAGCATCCTGACGCGGGTGTTCCCGGGCATCCCGATCCTCCTCGGTATCCTGGTGGGGATGCTCCTCGTGGTCTTCATCGTGGGATCGTTCCTCGAAGAGGTGATCGTGGGGCTCTTTAATGTATTTGCAATTCAACCGTTCCTCGCTCTCGGGCTGCCGCCGCTGGCAGAGGCACTGGGAACGTCCGTCCTCCTCGCGCTCCAGGCAGGCTTCGGTATAGCGTTCCCGTACGTCTTCCTCTTCTACATCATCATATCCGTCCTCGAAGACTCCGGATACATGACCCGGGCAGCCTTCCTCGCCGACAGCGCTATGCACAGGGTCGGGATGCACGGCGGGGCGGTCATCCCCCTCACCCTGGCGTTCGGGTGCAACGTGCCGGCCATCATGAGCATACGGCTTCTGCACTCTCGCCGCGAGCGTATCATAGCCTCATTCCTGGTCACGATGGTCCCCTGCTCGGCCCGGACCGTCATCATCGCCGGGATTGTGGCAGGCTTCGTCGGCATCGGGGCGGCATTCAGCGTGTACGCCATCGTCTTTGTCCTGATCCTCATCACGGGGCTCGTCCTCTCCCGCGTGGCACCCGGCGAACGGTTCGGTATGATCATGGAGATGGTCCCGCTCCGCCGGCCGGACCCGCGGCTGGTGATGAAGAAGGCCTGGTCACGCCTCTCCGAGTTCCTCTTCATCGCGATGCCCCTCCTCCTGGCAGGAAGCGTCGTCCTCGGGCTGCTCGGGTTCTTCGGTATCATGGCCATCTTCGAACAGATGGTGGAGCCCTATACCATGGCCCTCCTCGGCCTTCCCGGCTACTCGGCAACGGCGCTCATCTTCGGGATACTCCGGAAGGAGATGGCGTTTGAGACCCTTGCCATCCTCGCCGGCACCGCCGACCTCGGGATGGTGCTCTCGTCCCTCCAGCTGTACATATTTGCTGTTGTGACCGTCCTCTTCGTCCCTTGCCTCGCGACCATCACGGTCCTCCTGCGGGAAGTCGGTTCAAGGATCACGCTCGCAATCACGCTCTACACCGTTGCCCTCGGACTCCTTATCGGAGCCCTTATGTATCGTATCATGGCATAGGTAGTCTACTGATATGTATCGCTACGTAACCGGCATCCCGATGATCGACAGGGAGTTCGGAGGTCTGCGGGCCGCCGCAAACGTTCTCATCCTGGCGCCGCCCCTGACCTACGCGGAGCACCTTGCCTACAGGATAGCCTGCCCCCGGACCGGGGAATGGACGGTTGCGATCTCGACCGACGAGCGTGCCGCCGATGTCGCCGGTGCATTCCGGAAGCAGGGGGCGGGCAGGGGCCATGTCGGGATCATCGATGCGGTCACGAAGAGTTCGGTGCCGACTCTCCGGGACACGGCGAGGGCGAAGTTTGTCACGAGCCCCCTTGACCTGACCAGCATGGGGATCAAGTTCTCCCGGATGGTAGAGGATATGTGGAAGGAGGGGGTGATGGCCGATCCTCCGGGGCCGATGCCCCCGCCGATCCGGCTCTGCGTCAACTCGGTCTCGACGATTCTTATGTATGCACGGCTGGAGGTGACCTTCAGGTTCCTCCACGTCATCACGAACAGGGTGAAGAAATTTGAGGGGGTTGGTATCTACGTTCTCAACAGCGAGTCGTTCGACGAGAGAACCATATCCACGATCAAGCAGCTGATGAACATGGTCGTCGAGGTGAGGACGGACGACGGGCGGCAGTCGGTGGAACGGGACTTCCGTGTCATCGGCATCCACGGCAGGACGACTCCCTGGATCCGTTACTTCTACGATGATGGAACACTGACGGTTGAGGAATGACGATGAAACCCTTACGCTCGTGCTCCAAAATCCCCGTGCTCCCAATCTCGTCTCTCCCCGCCTCTCCCCTCACCCCGGGAGCGAACCGGCCATGCTGACGTTTGTGGGCCTCGGGCTCTACGACCTCGGGGATATATCGGTCAAAGGCCTCGCATGCGTCCGTAACGCCGATGCCGTCTACTTGGAGTCGTACACATCCCGGCTGATGGGGACGGACGTTCCTGGAATGGAGGCGTTCTTCGGCAAGGAGATCCGGGTGCTCGCGCGAGAGGACGTCGAGCAGGACCCGGGAGTTATCATCGAGCGTGCCGCGCGAGGCCGGGTGGCGTTCCTGACCGGGGGGGACCCCATGGTCTCGACGACGCACGCCGACCTCCGGATGCGGGCGGCCGCTGCCGGTGTTGCAACCTCTATCATCCACGCCTCGTCCATATCGAGCGCCGTCTGCGGCCTCTCCGGTCTCCAGAACTACCGGTTCGGGAAGTCCTGTTCGGTGCCGTACCCCGCGAAGGGATGGTTCCCGACGGCCCCCGCCGAGACGGTTGCGGCAAACCTCGCTTGCAACCTGCACACGCTCGTCTACCTTGATATACAGACGGATCGCTATATGCGCATACCCGACGCGATTGCCATACTCGAAGAGATGGCGGAGAAGCGCGGCACCGAACCTCCCGCACTCTACGTGGGCATCGCCCGGGCGGGGTCGGAGAATCCCGTGGTTCGCGCGGGGACCGGCGCGAAACTCAAAGAGACGGACTTCGGGCCCCCGCTCCACGTCCTCGTCGTGCCGGGAGAACTCCACCCCATGGAGCGCGAGTACCTGGAGATGTTTGCCGGCCTATGACTCTCGAAGAGCAGGGAGCCCTCTTTGAAGAGGCTCTTCTCCAGACCCGGATTGCTGTTCTGGAGGGGACTCTCCTCCGCCGGGTGGCGGACGAGGTGTTCGAGATGGCTGCCGCATACCAGAGCGACGGCACGGCGTTTCTCCGGACGGGCGACCGGGTAAACGCTCTCGCGGGGTTTGCGTACGGGTTCGGCTGGCTTGACGCAGGCTCGCGGCTCGGGCTGCTTGAGTCGCCTGCCGCCCACCCGCCGGATGCGGCAGACGTGTGTATTCCTGACTCGCTTGCCGCCCGCCTGGATGAGAAGACCAACCGCTACCGGCGGATGCTTCATTCCGCTCTTACGATGGTTGAGGCGGGGCCGGACGAAGCGAGCCCGCTCCGTGCGGGCGCGGAGGTGCTTCACTCGGCGGCACATTCCTGGTACGCGGACGGCGTAGAGCACCTCAATGCGGGCGACCTTGCCGGCGCTCTCGCCCGGTTCAGCTACGGGTATGCCTGGCTTGATGCCGGCGTCCGTGCGGGGCTCTTCAGGGTTACCGGTGAGCGGGGCCTCTTTACTGTCTAGTGTATCGATTCCAAATTATCAGGCCCTGTTTGGTGTTCGCCCCCCCCACGGGGGGCGGGGATTGCCGGGAACGCTGTCCATTCGGGGGGAAGGGGAGACCCCCTCCCCTGCCCCCGCCCCCCGGGGCGATAGCTACCACGGTCCACTGCATGGGGCGGGCCGCACCAGAACCCACAAGATAAGGTGAAATGCTCCACCAGAGGTTTTGCGCGGAAGCACCCGGCCCGGCCCGGAGCCCCCTCACTCCGCAGATCCCGAATCTTATTGATTTGCGTTTAAAATCACCGTTTAAATAGTAGCCGCACGATACCTTATTAGTCCAATTTCGGGTATTTTTCTCTTGAAATTGCCCGATTTCCGCAAAAAAATTGCGGATGCCAATCGGGGTCTGGGGATCGGACTGCGAAGTCTGTCCCACACCCGGGAGCGTAGAGCATGAAGAAGTCTCAATGGAAGTGGCTGCTCGTCTCGATCAGTTTTAGCGCCCTCGTTATGGCGGGTGTCCTGTACTTCACCGTCGACGAGACGACGATCGACTACATCAGTCGCGTAAACCCGTTCTACCTGCTCCTTGCCGCTCTCCTCCACATCGTCTCGCTCGGGTTCTGGGCGCTCCGCATCCAGAAGATGTCGGCGTCGCTCGGCTACCGGGTGAACTTCAAGCACTGCCTGAACTTGGTGCTCGCGAACATGCTCGTTGCGGCGGTCACCCCATCGCAGGCGGGCGGTGAGCCCGTCCGGATCCACGAACTCTACCGGGCGGGCGTCCCGGTCGGGGACGCCACCGCTGTCGTCGTTATGGAGCGGATTCTTGACGGGATTGTCCTCGGGGCACTCGGAGCCTTTGCCATGCTCTTCCTCGGCAGGTACTGGAGCAGCCTTGCCTCGGGATTCAGCGGCGTGAGTTTCATAATGTACGCCGCCTGGATATTCGTCACTCTCTTCGTCCTGATCTTCGTCTACTCGGTGAGGAACCCGGATTACCTCAAACGGGTCCTCAGACGGATGTCATGCTGGATCGACCGGCGCTGGCACTTAAAGCGGCTCGAGCACCTCCTGGGGACGATTGACCGGGAAGTGGACAACTTCAACCAGGGTCTCGTCAAGTTCGTGAACTACGGAAGGAGTGGCCTCGTATGGGGTATGTTCTTCACTGTGCTCTTCTGGTTCTCTGAGTTCATCATAGCATCACTGCTCCTTATGGGTCTCGGGCAGTCGCCGTACCTCATCGAGTCGTTCGTTGTCCAGCTCGTCCTCGCCATCATCATGATGATCCCGCTCACGCCCGGGGGCTCGGGCGTTGCGGAGCTCGGCGCCACGTCGTTCTACAGCCTCTTCATCCCGTCATCGATCGTCGGCATCTTCGTCCTCCTCTGGCGGCTGATCCTCTACTATCTCAACATCCTTCTCGGCCTGCTGCCGAGCCTCTCCATTATGCGGCGTGAGTTCCTTGCCCGCGCCAAAAAACAGCGGTGATTGACCCCAAGGTTTAAACATCATAAGGCTCATGTCATGTGATCACATGACTGCTCAAAGTTGCAAGGTGCAGGGCGTGTTCATGTCGGTGAGCGAGGTGGGAGCAGCGCCGACTGTCGTCCTGGATGCCGGGGGCGACAGCACAATACCCATATACGTCGGGCTCTGGGAAGCAATCTCGATAAGCAACGCGCTCAATAGTGAGATGCTTCCCCGGCCCATCACTCACGACCTCATTGTTGAACTCTTCCGGAACTTTGAGATAATCCTCGATGCCCTGCACATCGATTCTCTGGAGGAAGGGGTCTTCTACGCCAAACTCCTCCTCAGGCAGGGCTCGCGCACCGAGGTGATGGACTGCCGGCCGAGCGACGGGATAGCCATTGCTCTGCGCTACCGGGCTCCCATTATGATCGAGGATACGGTTGTAGAGTCCGCAGCAGTGAAGAAGGACGACCTCCCGAGGATGGTGGACCTGAAGGACTACCTTTGAACGGTTCCGGGGGGTATGATCGGCCCCGCCGGAGCGTCAACCGGGCGAAGCCGCCCGGGAGAAGGATGGTGTTACTTCCGGCGTGCGGCAAGCTCGTCGAGCACGTCAGCCACATCGGTGCCTGAGGCCTGAAGCGCCACCAGGAAATGGAAGAGGAGGTCGGCCGCTTCAGAGACCGTCCTCTCCGGGACCTGATTCTTTGCGGCCAGGATGAACTCAACCGCCTCTTCACCGACCTTCTCCAGGGATTTGTCGATCCCTTTCCGGTGGGTCAGAACGGAACTGACATAACTATCGGCCGACGGGTGCTCTGCCCGGTCCTGAATGACCTGCCAGACCTCATCGAGGATGCTCCAGTCACGCATGGGTGTCCTCCCGTGCCAGCACCTCACCGAGATCGGTATCGAAGTACCTGGAGAGGAGGAGCCGCGCCTTCTCGATGGTGCATCCGCCTTTCCCGATGGCGATACCGAGATCGTCCTTATTGATGTAGACGTTGAGCCTTCCGTCGTCCAATCTATTGATACCGACGACGTCGGCCGGTTTAAATACGTTTCTTGAGAATCTCTCGATCTCGGGAGAGTATTCTACCATCTCGATACGTTTCCCGAGAACCCGCTGCATCTTCCTGATATTGCTTCCCTTCCGACCGATAGCGAGACCCATATCTCCTTCTTTTATGAGGTATACTATGCGGTCGAAGCGCTCGTCGATGATGCAGTCAAGCGCGGTCGCCCGGGTGAGAATTCTCAGCTCTTCGATATATCGTCGCTCTTTAAAACATATTGTTCGTATCATTGGAGAAGTCCCCGATGGGAATGATGCGGTATGATGTAGTCGCCGGGAGAATATATATCTGAGTACTCCGGGACGCTGGATGTCGCCGGCCTAGCACTTCTGCAGGATCACCTTTATTGCTGCTCCCTCCCCCGGTCTGCCGGGCACCCGGTCCGCCGCCCAGACGCGCCCGCCGTACTGGTTCGCGAGGGTCTTGACGATATGGAGCCCAAGGCCCCTGCTCCCGGCCGCTGTTTTGCTCTCACGGCTGAAGCGATCGAATATGTTGGGCTTTAAGTGGTCCGGTATGCCGATGCCGGTATCGGCAACCGTCAGCGTCACGGTATCTTCGGTCTCCATGATGGATATATCGATCCGCACCTTCATACCGCCGAACTTGATGCTGTTGCTGATCAGGTTGGATACAATGTGTTCGAGGAGAGGGTTTGCCCAGACCATGTGGCTCTCTCCTTCGTACCTGATGTCGATGCCTGCGTAGCGCCGTATCTGGCCGCGGACGATTCTGTCCAGATCAACCGGCTCCAGGCGGATACGGTGTTTGTTGAGCGTATTATAGAGCTCAACGTTCTTGATGACGTTGATCCCCTGCTCGACCGTGTTCTTGACCCTCTGCGCGAGCTCCGCCTCATCGCCGGAGAGCCGCTCCCGGAGCATCTCGATGATCGTTGCCGCAACCATGTTGGTGTTGTATATGTCGGTGCCGAGCAGGTCGAGATAGAGGCTGGAGAGCCGGCTGGTCTCCTGGAGGGTCCGTTCACGGAGGAGGTCCCGGGTGATGTCGCGGCTGACCCCCGTGGCCGCCACGACCTTTCCCGAGGGGCTGTGCAGGGGATGAATGGTGACCTGAAACGACCGCTGGCCGCCGTGCCATGAGAACGACCGGGTCTCGGCTACAACTTCTTCTCCCGCGATGACCCGTCGCGCAGCCCCGATCAGGTAGTCTGCTTCCTCCGCCGGGAACAGGGCGTGGGGTGTCTTCCCCACGACTTCTTCGGGGACTACGCCCATCTCCCGGGCGCCGGTCCAGAAGAACTGGGAAAAAATGCCGTCCTGGTTGAGCGTGAAGATCATGTCGGGAAGAGAACTCGCCAGGATCTGCACCTGCTCCGCTGATGTCCCGAAAGACTCTTCGACCGACCTCTCTTCCGGCGTATCCCGGATAGTCTCTACCGCACCGATCCGTCTGCCGGTGGATTCGTAGAGGGGTGCAGCCATACAGACAACCTCTCTGCCGGGTCTCGGGGTGATGCGCGACCCGGTGAGCAGCTCTTCGCCTTCAGGGGGCAGCAGGCGGTAGTGGTCGCTCCCGGCATCGCTGTGATTCAGGATGCAATTCGCCAGCGTAGGAAGCCTCTCGCCAAACAGCGCTTCTCCATGTGCGTAACCACCTTTTCCGACGATATCTCTGGCTGAAATGCCGGTATACCGTTCCATACTATTGTTCCAGACGATCACCCGCCCCTCGCAGTCAAGAACGAGTGCTGGTTGCTGGAGATGCTCGATGATACTCATGGGTATCTGGCTGCGATTCATGGACGTCCTGACTCTTTCCTGGTTCATCTTCACACGCATCACCCGGGAACGGATCTCGTCCCCGCAAAGCCGCGAGAAGGCCTCCTTATCCGGGTCTCCGGGAGGATCCTCCGAGCTGGCAGGTACAGCGTCCCTTGTTTATTACTGCTTCCGGTCTCTCGCGGCACTCCCCGTGCCTTCGCGATACCTGCACCAGAAGACGACAAAGGCAGGGGCACTCGCCGGGGGCCGGGATAAACACGCTGGAAAAGTGTCTGGGACCGTCACTTAAAAGAGTGTCTATTTATTCTCTTCGAAATATACTGGCCGGAGGATTTGTTATTTATATCTTCTCAGATCACCCCGGGTCAGAGCGGCCCGGGTTTCTGCAATATCTTGCTTTAATACAGGTATGGTGAAAAAGGCCCGCTTTAAGCCGCCCTTCTGGATCAGGTACGGGGACGCGAAAGCCGGTGACTCGTGCCATTCACCTCGTCGGGCAAGGAGGCCCCCTGCGCAAGCGGGGGGAGGAATTGCCCGTAGCAAGCCCCGTACACTTTCGCCCCGCGGGAGTTACCTTATAGACCGATGAGCGTCATACCTTAACTCCAATGGCACTGCGAGTGGTCAGCAATTACCTTCGTCTCCCCAAGAAGACGTTCCAGATCCTCGATACGCTCGCGTACCATGCCAAGAGCATGTACAACGTAGGACTGTACAACGTCCGGCAACACTACGCTACGCACCAGGAAAACACCCAGATCCTTCAAGGGATCCGGCCGGATCTCACCTCGGGGGTTGACATCCTGGTCGGATCCTACCTCCCGTTTACCCGGAAGAAGGACTTCCCGTACAAAGAGTGCAGCAACTACGCTCAAGCCAAGCCGAACGAGAACTTCAGCCTCCTGCACAACGACAATGCCCAGCAGACCCTCAAGTCCGTTGAAGAGGCGTACAAGAGTTACTTTGAACTGCTGAAGTTGTATCGCAAGGGGCAGCTCGAGTACTGTCCGAGTCCTCCCCACTATCTTCCCAGAGATGGGCGGTTCAAGTTGGCGTTCCCCCGGGCACACCTGACGATCCGCAACGGGGCCGTGACGCTGGGGATGGCGATCAAGTTCAGGAAGCAGCACGGCCTGACAGGGAAGGAACTCACCTTCCCTATCCCGCCGTGCATCAAGCCACACCAGATCCGGGAGGTCACGATCCTGCCGGTCAACGGGGGGAAGGCCTACAAGATC
>DANY01000045.1 GCA_002501655.1 Methanoculleus sp. UBA303 | reverse complement strand
ATGTCGTTGAGCTCCGCAAAGTCGAACCCGGTAACCCAGGGATTATAGGCGCTGTATCGACCACAATCGATTGCCTTGCAGTCGGTATAGCGGACGTTCTTGTGCACCTTGTAGTTGGTGCCCCATGAACTGTGGAGAAACCCGTAGGTTCCGGGGCTGTCTGCAACCACCCGGGTAAATTCGATGTCCTCGATGTTCTTGTTGCCGAGGCCGACGGAGCGCACATAGAAGAGCCCCTGGATGGTCCGGTCCGCAGTACCGGTGACGTCCCGGACAGCGTTGTGGCCTGCACGGATGTACACCACGCCGAAGTCGCGCGATGCGCTGTAGCCGGTGCCTGCGACATGGAAGTTCTCCAGCGTCACGTATTCGGCGTCGACCCGGAGAATTCCGTCGTTCGTGAACCGAATAAAGGTCGCGTCGTCGCCCTGGCCTTTGAGGGTCGTATGCGCCTTGGGCAGAATGCTTCCGGCGCAATTGAACGTCCCCTCCGTCAGCTGGATGGTTCCGCCGCCGGCGGGGAGGGCGTTGATAGCGTTCTGGATCTCCGCCTGATCGTTTGATCCGTCACAGACATAGTCGGCCTGAGCCTTCGCTGTGCTGGTGCTATCGCCCGCCGCCACGACAAGTGTGTTTGTACCGGACAATTCCTCTCCTGCTACGGCCGTTCCGAAGATCAGAAAGAAGCAGAACACGAGAAGGAGCGTTGACCGTCTTTCTACTACGAGTGTTTTCTTCATGCTATTCCCTCACAGGAGCGGATTAAGGTCTTTATATCGCATTATAAAAATATTTTTAAAACAATAATAATCGTCACACGGGCTTACCGGAGGATATACGAATTTTAAATCAATATGAAGCTGAGAAAAAGCCACATTGAGGATATCGTATCAGGGGATGGTTTTTATATCGGAAAGGGGGTTGATGCCCCTGAGCGCGGCAACAACTCCTGCCCACCCGGAAGATTCAGGCAGAGTTGACCTGCGCATGAGAGGTCCGGCAGAAAGAGATGGATCGAATTCGTTTGGAAATTAGAGAAAAAAGGAGAGGAGATAACGGAAGTGCTTCCTGATGCACCCAAAACGACCGAAGGATAGATGAACAGGATGTCACGACTTCACGATCTTTACTGCACCCTCGGGTACATCCTGTGTCAACGTTATGCCCGTCGAACCAACCGGTAGAATCTGCATATTCCGTACCAGTACATTGCTGGTCCCGTATCCGTCAATAACAAATGGTTGCGCCGCGTTTGAATTTATCTGCCCGGAATATACAACATTCCTGTTACCCATCGCGTATATCAGAGTGGAGACTCGATCCCCCGTTGCACGGATATCGATGCTAGAATCCACAAATAACGCTCCTCGCGGTGAACCCCCCACCACGGCGCCCTTGCCGTCGATCCCGGCTGGATCAGTCAACCGGAAGTTTTTGATCTGCACGTGATCCATCAGCGCAATGTGCAGACCGTATCCGAACGATTCGATGCTTTCACAGTTATCCATGACGATCGAGGGGTTAGCGTTCGTCAACAGCGACTGCACGATGAAGAACGACGTCGGTTTCACCTGCGAGTAGTCGGTCTTCCCCCGGCCCGTCTCGAGGTCCGTGCAATTGTACAGGTAAACGCCATCGGGGTAGCTGAAGAAGAACCCGTAGGCGCTGTTGCCTTCCGCGGTGCAGTTGTCGAACGTGTACTGGCCCCTCGGCGCCATGTAGCCGGCACCGAAGTAGTACTCGCCGCTTGTGTCGTAATATGCGGGGTAGGGTTTCTGGCCGTTGTTTCTGCTGATGCAGTCGGTGAGAACGATGTCGTTCTTGGCGGGGGCCCATTCAAAGTGGAACCCGGATTCCCAGCTGCCTTCGGCGACACACCGGGTCACCCGCAGGCTCTCGATGTCGTTGAGCTCCGCAAAGTCGAATCCTGTGACCCAGTTATTGAATCTGGAATATCGGCCGCAGTCGATTGCCCTGCAATCGGTATACTGGACGTATCTGTGTACCTTGTAGTCGGTATCTTGCGAACTATGAAGAAATCCAAACGTTCCGGGACCATCAGCCACACAACCGACGAACGCAATATACTCGATATCCTTGTTATAGCCTTCGATAGAATGCACGTAAAATACAGCCTGGATGGAGCCGTCGGCCGTGGCCGTGACGTCCCTGACCCACATGTGGCTCGCAGTGATGTATATCACACCCATATGCGCCCATTTCCCGGAATAGCCGGAGCCGGTTGCCCGGAAGCCTTCTAACGCAATAGAATCATTTTTCATCCAGATCAGGCCGTTATTTGTAAAAATGAGGTGGGTAGACTCATCACCCCGCCCTTTCAGGGTCGTGTATGACCTGGGCAGAATGCTTCCGGCACAGTTGAACGTTCCTTCCGTCAGCTGGACGGTCCCGCCTCTGGCAGGGAGGGCATCGATCGCAGCCTGAATCTCATGCTGATCATCGATACCGTCACAGATATAGTCTGCTCCGGATTTCGACGTCGCGCTGCTGTCGCTCGCTGCAACAATGATTGTGGGTTCTGTCACCGTCGGCATCACGGGAGTCGGTATCGTCGGCACCGGTGGGCCGGGTGGAGTCGGTTTCCACGGCTGAAAATGGAATACCAGCACAACGGCACACACGGCTACTATCACGACGACTATGGCAATAAGCGTGCGTCTGCCTCTCTTTCCCGGACATTGTATCGCTGACATAGTGTTCTCTCATTTATCGTTAGTTACTCAAAAGTCGCCGCCGAGCCGTACGGTCTCGTCCTCATCCTCCCCAATCCGAACCCCACCAGGGTACCGAAAAATGTCTGCAATTGCCAAATCACTGATGTCAATTATCATCCCAGATCTGTAACTGCGGAAAGCAACTCCCTGCCGAACGGGAAGAACCGGATATCCGTTCCGCCGACAACGTTCGGCATCTTCATCGTACCAACACCACCGCAGAGGCGTTCAATGCCGGAATTCCGACCCTCCCGCAAGGGACGGGTTGAAAAGCCCCGTACCACGCCGCCAACCGGGTTCATGCTCTTATGATGCACAGGTATCATTTAATGGTTTAGGGTGGACGGGCCTGTTCGTTCTCTATATGACTGAAAATGGGGAATGCCCATTTCTGTTCATGGCGAACATGGCCCGTCAGGTCGACCCGTGTTGGTGGATCGCTGCGTGTTTCACATGAAAATACGATGAATTCATCCTCCTCCATGCGGATCTGATTGTTTCAGGAAGATGTTAGCCTCGACAAGCACCTGGAGCATCTCATTTAATGTCAGAAACTTTGGTTGTTTTACTTTCGGGATACGGATCTCCTGTTTTCTGTTCCTTTCGTTCTCTTCGTATTCCTCGTCATTCACCACCAGATGCCAGAAGATCGTGACGATCTTGCGTGCCACAGCGACAATCGTCTTGCTGAACCCGATCACTCCTACTTTCCGGGTGAAGAATGCATGGAACCGTGACGATCGGGTTCGGACTGCTGCCTGAGCGATCTCGACCAGGATCCACCGGGCGGTTCGGGAACCCTCATCGCATCCCGCAACAGACGTTGCAGAATGAAGATCTCCGCCTGTGCCCCGACCTGCACGGGGGGGATGCAGAGGAGCCGGCTATGAAGATCCTGGTCATCATGGGAAGCCCCCGGAAAGGCAACACCTACCGGGCGGCGAAGAGGATTGAGGACGCCATGCGCTCCCTCGGCGACGTCGGGTTCGAGTACCTCATGCTCGGGGACGTTGCCCTTGCACCCTGCCGGGGATGCATGGCATGTCTCGAGTGGGGCGAAGAACACTGCCCCATCCGGGACGATGCCCCTGCCGTCGGGCGGAAGCTGCACGATGCCGACGGGGTGATCTTCGCGTCGCCGGTCTACGGTCTCGCCGTCACCGGCCAGATGAAGACCTTCATCGACCAGTTCTCCTACGTCTTCGCCCCCGGTTCTTCGGTAAAAAAGCCCTCCTCCTCGCCACCACCGGTGCGGTGGGCGAGAAGGACGTTCTTCGCTACCTCGACACCGTCGCCGGCATATGGGGATTTGATGTCGTCTCCCGCGTCGGTATTATCACGAACCCCGCCACCACGCCGGAGCGGCAGGTCCGCGAGAACGACCAGAGACTCGACGATGCAGCTCAGTCGTTCTTCCAGGCGCTGGTTGAGGGGAGAGCACGGCGGCCGGGGCTCCGGAGCGTCATCTTCTTCCACGCCCAGCGGGCGTCGTTTGACGAGTTCGCCGACTCTGCTCCGGCCGACCACGCCTACTGGAAAGAATCGGGCTGGCTCGACCCTGGTGTGCGCTACTACACGAGCGTGCCGGTCAACCCGCTCTACGACGCCGTGAGGAGAGCCGTCGAGTGGTACGTCAGGCGAAAGATCCGAAGAGATCTTGCCGGGGCACGGCGACCGCCGGTGTGAACCCGGCTGTCCTGCAGCGATTGCGGCAAAAATCCATCGACTATATCGGTCTTGAGGAGAATATACGCCGCCACAGGCCTCCCCGCTCCCCGGGAGGGTGCTGTCCGAAGACGGCCCTTCCCGGACTCCCGGCACCCGCGGGGGGACACGAAAAATTCCCATTTTTATTATATAATTCTTAGAATAAATCACCGTAAAGGATATATATTTATACGGCTATTCAGCCATTCACCGGCTACCCTATGACCGGGCTTTAAATCGGATTCTGCACTCCGCCTGCCGGGTGCTCCGGTGAGCACCTGCTTTAGCGAGCCCTTTGTGTATACCGGGAGGTATGCACCGCGGTCTCGCAGGTGAAAGGCGAATCATTCAAGGGGGGAAAAGAATGAAGAAACAGGCACACCTGAGATTATTGTGCGTAGTCGTCGCTGTCGGGCTGCTGATATCGCCGGTCATGGCGATAGAAACTGCGCCGGGGGAGAAGATCTATCATCCCTTCGGCAAAGCGCAGGAGCACCCGGATATCGATGGCAACATGATCGTCTGGGAAGACGACCGAAACGACGAGCAGGAGAGAGGAGTCAAGGACATATTCCTCGCGAGCGTATCCGATTTCCGGAACGCGCCGTACACACTCCCTGTAGGGACAAGGATCACGAATGACCCCGCCTCGCAGGAGAAACCATCCATATCAGGAGACTCCATCGTCTGGCAGGATAACCGGAATGGCAACTGGGATATCTACCTCTACCAGCGCTCGAAAGATAATGAAACACGGCTCACCACCGACACGGGCAACCAGTGGCTGCCCATCGTCCGTGGGAACTACATCGCCTGGTACGATGACAGCAGCGGCAGGACCAACATCGCCCTCTACGACATCGCTGCCAAGAAGGTAAAGGACATCATCGACTGCAACGCAAGGACAACGATTCCAGGCGGCAAAACCGAGTTCAAGCCCGCACTCTCGGAGAAGTATGTCGCCTGGGTAGAGAGCGGGGAAGAAAGGATCAGGTACTACGAGATCGGGACCGGCAAGATAGGCCATGCCTCCACGGGAACGAGTGACCAGTCCTGGCCCTCGCTCTACGGGAGCCAGATCGCCTGGGAAGAGTACCAAGACGGTAATTCCGACATCTATATGACCGATCTCGACGACCTGTCCGCCGGAGAGATCCGGATCACCACCGACTCCTCCGACCAGGTCTCAGCGGCGATCAGCGGGAGCCTCATCGGCTGGGAGGACAAGCGGGTTCCGGCGCGGAGCATCTACATGTACGACCTCTCCCCCCCCGGGGAGGAGCTGTCCGTAGTTGAAGCCGAAGACATCTACGACGAACACCTCTACCCCGCTGTCAGCGGAAACACGATCGTCTGGCAGAGGGGCCGGGAAGCTGATTCGAACCTCTACATCTTCGTCTACGAGCCTGAAGCACCGGTCGTACCGGTCGCAACGAGCATCGAAGTCACGCCTTCAAAAGCCGCGCTCGCGGTCGGCGAGACACAGCAGTTCACAGCAACCGCCCTCGATCAGTTCGGCAGCAAGATGACCGGCGTTTCGGTCACCTGGACGAGCGGCGATGAGGCTATCGGGACCATCGGCGCCGACGGTGTCTTCACCGCGAAGGCCGCGGGCACGACGACCATCACCGCAACGGCGGGCAGCATCACCGGGAGCGCGACCGTCACGGTCACCGCCGAAGCCCCGGTTCTCGCGGAGATCGCGATCACACCGGCCGCGGCCACCATCAGGGTCGGCGAGACCCGCGGGTTTGCCACCGTCTGCTCGGATGCGTCCGGCAACACCATGCCCGGTGTCCCGGTAGCCTGGTCGTGCAACGATGAGACCGTTGGCACGATCGGCGCGGACGGCGTCTTCACTGCGCTTGCCGCAGGTTCGGCGACCATCACCGCGTCTGCGGACGGCGTATCCGGGACAGCGGCCGTAACGGTCACCGATGAAGACCTGGTCCCGCAGAGCATCGCGATCACGCCGACCGCGGCCACCCTCGCGGTCAACGACAAAGGGCAGTTCACAGCAACCGCCCTCGACCAGTTCGGCAACGAACTGCCGGAAGTCGCGGTCACCTGGACGAGCAGCAACACGACTGTCGGGACCATCGATGAGAGCGGCATCTTCACTGCGCTTGCCGCAGGTTCGGCGACCGTCACCGCAACCGCAGGCGGGATCTCCGGAACAGCGACCGTAACCGTCAGCGCCGACGCCCCGGTCCTCGCGGAGATCGAGATCGCACCGGCTACGGCGACGCTCACGGTCGGCGAGACTCGCGGGTTTGCCACCGTCTGCTCTGACGGGTCCGGCAACACCATGCCCGGAGTTCCGGTCGTATGGTCATGCAGCAATGAGACCGTCGGCACGGTCGGTGCGGACGGCGTCTTCACCGCGCTTGCCGCGGGCTCGGCGACCGTCACCGCAACCGCAGGCGAGATCGCCGGGACGGCAACCGTAACCGTCAGCGCTGACGCCGAAGACCCGGTCGACCCGGTGCTCGGGAGCCTGAAGGTCACGCCGCCCCGGACCACCCTCGCAGTCGGCGACGACCAGAAGTTCATCGTGACCGCCTATGACCGGGACGGCAACGTCGTGCCCGCCGGTGATATCGTCTGGACGAGCAGCAACGAGACCATCGGGACCATCAGTGCGGACGGCATCTTCACCGCTCTCGCCGCGGGCACGACGACCCTCACCGCAACGGCAGGCGAGGTCTCCGGAACGGCGGCCGTCACCGTCATCGCCGCGGACCCGGCGCTCGCTAAACTTGCAGTCTCCCCGTCAGCGGCCATCCTTGACGCGGGCGAGACCCGGCAGTTCGACGTCGTCGCGTTCGACCGGTTCGGCAACGTCGTTGCCGACGTTGCGGTCACCTGGACGAGCAGCGACCCGGGTGTCGGCACCATCGATACGTGCGGCCTCTTTACCGCAATCTGTGCAGGCACGACGACCCTCACCGCGACGGGCGACGGCGCCGCCGGAACCGCGACCGTCACCGTAACCTCCGATGACCCGGTCCTCTCCCGGATCGCCGTTACGCCTCCGGCAATCACCTTCAATGTCGGCGACGCGGAGACGTTCTCGGCAACCGCTTATGATCAGGACGGCTGCGTCATGCCGGGCATCGATATCGCCTGGGTAAGCAGCGATGAGACCGTCGGCACGATCGGGACGGACGGACGCTTCGCCGCCCTTACTGCGGGCACGACGACCCTCACCGCATCGGCATGCGGCGTCACCGGGACGGCGACCGTAACGGTCACCGAGGCTTCTCCGGGAGTCGTTGTCTCCCCGCCGGCGGTCACCCTGGACGTCGGGGACTCCCGGCAGTTCACCGCGACCGTGCCTGACCTGGCGACCGCGTTTGGCCTGGAAGGCAACAGTTCGCCCGGCGCTACGGTAACCTGGTCGTGCGATGACGAAACCGTCGGCACGATCGACGAAGACGGGCTTTTCACCGCAGTCTGCGGAGGCACGGCAACCGTCACTGCGTCGGTCGACGGGATCGACGAGACCGGGACCGCGGTCGTGACGGTCCGGTCGGCATCCCGGGCTCCAGCGCGGATCGCGGTCAGCCCGTCTGACTTCACTATCGCTGCCGGGAGCACGCTCTCGCTCACCGTGACCGCGTTCGACCAGTACGGCTACGCTATGCCGGACGTCGAGGCGACCTGGGAGAGCAGTGATGAGACCGTCGGCACCATCGATGCGTGCGGGCTCTTTACCGCCCTCGAGGACGGCGAGGTGACGCTCACCGCATCGGCGGGCGGGATATCGGGTTCCGCCTGTGTGACCGTCGACCCCTCGCTCCCGGTCCCAACCCGCGTCGAGGTCGACCCCGCGACGGCAACGCTCGCGGCCGGGGAGACCGGGGAGTTCGTCGCTACGGTCTTTGACCAGTGCGACAACGAGATGGACTGGGTCAGGGTTGCCTGGTCGTCCTCCGACCCGGGTGTCGGCTCCATCGACAGGGCCGGCCTCTTCGCGGCATACGCGGGGGGATCGGCGGACGTGAAGGCCCGGGCCGGCAGCGCGGTGGGAACGGCAGCGGTCACCGTCACCGGCGCACCCACACCGAATCCGGGTGATCCCGGGGACAGCGGCGGGTCGACCGGTTCCGGCTGGAGCGACAGCGGCGGCGACAGCGGCCCGACCTTCGATGCAGGGATGCGTGAGAACCTGATGCGCGGCGAGACGTTCACGTTCTCGGGCACCACCTCATCGGTCGGCAGCGTTGCCATCACGGCAGCGAACACCATCCCGAAGCTGATGGTGACCGTGAAGGAGGCAACCCCGTCCGCTGCGACGACGCCCCCCACCGGCGACATCTACGAGTACGTCGAGATCACCCTCTTCTGGGTGAACCCGCACGACATCGAGAGAGCGGTGATCGTCTTCACCATCCCTGCCGACTGGCTCGAAGACCACGGCATGGCCCCGGAGGACGTCAGGCTGATGCGCTGTGTCGGCGGCGTCTGGCAGTCCCTGGAGACCGAGGTCGTCGGTGAGGAGAGCGGGTTGTACCGCTTCCGGGCAACCACCCCCGGATTCTCCACGTTTGCCATCGCCGCGGCGCCGGAGAACGCGACCGTAGTGGTGGAGACGAACGCCACGACGGAAGGCGAGACGAATGTCACGACGAACGTGACCTCAGGGGTGACGACGGAGGCGACCACCGCGCAGGCGACGACGACGCCTGCGGCACCGCTCGTCTACGCGCCCCTCCTTGCCCCGCTGGCCTTCCTCCTCTGGCTGAGGAAGAAGAACTAACCCTTTTTTTGGGACGGACGAACGGGCATGGCGGGTTCCTCACCCACGAGGAGCGACTCCCAGTAGTCGCGGTTGTTGACGCACCCGGGGTCCGGCGCATGGATATCCCCGAAGTATGCCCACCCGCGGGCCCTGCACCCGCCGCAGACATACTTGTTCTCGCAGCCGGCGCATGCCCCCGAGAGCAGGCTCCGGTCCCGCAGCCTCTGCAGCACCTCCGAGGAGTGCCAGATCTCAAGAAACGGCGTATCCCGCACGTTTCCGACGGCGATCGGCAGAAAGACGCAGGGCTGGACGTCCCCTTCGGGCTCGATGCTGCAGTAGAGTCTCCCCGCACCGCACCCGCCGATGAACTCGGCCAGGAGCCCGGTCTTCCCCTCGATCGCTCCCCCGGCGTAGAAGTGCCCGACAGGAACCTCCCGCTCATCGGCAAGCGCCACGGAGGCGACCTGGGGAGCGGTGGTGAGCGCCTCCGGGCCTGCCCCTTCCCGGGTCCGTGCCATCAGGTAGCGCATCAGGTCTCTGCGCTCTTCGGGAGAGATATCCTGACCCACCATCTCCACGCCTCTCCCCGTCGGTATGAAGTTGAAGCACATGAGTCGGTTCGCCCCGAGGTCTGATGCAACGGCGTAGATGTCCGGGATCTCGGCGTAGTTCGCCCGGGTGACCGTGGTCGCCACGCAGGTATAGAACCCCGCTGCGACACAGTTCCGGATGCCTGCTATGGTCCGGTCGAATGGCCCGGGATGCCCCGGACGGCGTCGTGGCTCGCCGCATCCCTGCCGTCGATGGATATCTCCACGTACTCGATGCCGGCAGCCCGGATCCTTCCCGCCATCTCCGGGGTGATGAGGGTGCCGTTCGTGGCGAGCGCCGCGTAGATACCGTTTTTTTGGGCGTGAACGGCCACCTCGAAGAAGTCCCTCCGCATCAGGGGCTCTCCTCCCGAGAAGGCGATGATCACCACACCGGCATCCGCGAGTTCCTCCACGAGGCGTTTTGCCTCTTCGGTATCGAGTTCGTGGGGGAGCGCTTTGTGGGCGTCCTGGTAGCAGTGGGCGCACCTGAGATTGCAGCGGTGGGTGAAATCCCAGACCACCATGAACGGAGCGTTCACGATCTGGGGCATGGTGACGCCGTAGCGGGCGATTCCCTCGAGCACGTTCTCTAATCCCCGCAGAAAGACCGTCTCCCGGAGCCCGCTTCTGATAGCATCCTCGCTCACCCCGAAGAGGGTGCTGCTCCGGTGGAGAGTATGCCCCACCATGCGGCCCGCCAGCCTGCACTTCCAGCACGTATCGCAGGTCGGGTCCAGGTAGTAGCTGATTGCGTTCTCGAGGCGGTTCCCGCAGTCGTCGTCCCGGGTAACAAACCGGAGGAGGGCACGGGCAACAGGATTCCCGAGCCACCGCCGGACTGCAGGAAGCGCGTGAATACGATCGTCTGCCATTACCCGATCACCTCCTCCATACCCCGGACTCTGTCGTCACCCCGGGTGGTCCCGACCATCGGAAACAGGTGAGGGGGCTTAAAGGTTACCACACCCGGGCACGTATTCATGCCTGCCCGCACGATGCGCAACGAGGACCTGCAGTCTTCTCACGCCCCGGTCCTAGCGAACCGCCGCACGAAACAGCCCGGGCGAGGCCATGAGCACGGACCCGAGGAGGAGAGCGGCGAGGACCGGAGAGAGAGCGAATGCCCCGGGGGCGGCGACGAGCGCCGCGTAGAGGTACCAGAATGGAAGGAGCCCCTGTGTGTACGGGGCGGGCGCGATAAGCCCGGAGAGCGCGGTTGCGGCCATGACCGTAACAATCGCGTAGAGATGCCCCTCGCCGGACGAGCCCGGGACGACCGCCACCAGGACGCCGAGGGCGTTCGCCGCAACCACGGCGGAAGCGAACGATACAGCCACATAAATAACCCCTGCCGGGGACGGCGGGTGGACGAGCAGGAAGACGGAGAGGGGGATGGCGACCTGCGCCAAATCAAGGAGGGCGTTTGCGAGTATGTATCCGGCGGTCAGCCGGCGGGGGGAGGCGGGCAGCATGGCCATCCGGTCCAGCATACCGCTCTCGCGGATGCGGACGAGCCCGATCGACGACCCGAAGACCCCGGAGAAGATAACGGCGACCGTGATACCGGCGGCCTGCAGGGATACGGGCACGCCGGCGAGTATGAGGGGGAGCAGGAGCGCCGCCGGCAGGACAAACTTCAGGAAGAGCCCCCGGCGGTCCCGGAGGTCCTCAAGGAGTTCCTTCCGGAAGAACGAGTCAGGACGCACCCGGTTCTTCCTCCGTATACGCAAGAAATACGTCCGGAAGCCCCGGAACCCGCAGGTCGGCGCCCACGACCACCCCGCCCTGCGCCGCCACCGCGTGGACGACCCGGGCGAGGAGGGACGAGGTGCCGGACTCATCCGGCGCGGCTACGACCGTCACGTGAAACCCGTCCTCCCGCTCGTCCGCGCCCACGCCCTCGACGCCGGGGACCTGCCCGATCGGCCGGGGATCGACCGGTGCCTTCAACCGGAGGTCGATCGTCACCTTCGCAGCGAGCGACCGGACAAGCGCGGACGGCTCCCCCGAGACGAGCAACCGGCCCCGGTCGAAGAGAGCGACGCGGTGGGCGAGACCTGCCGCCTCGTTCACGTCGTTCGTGGAGAAGATAACCGCAGCTCCCCGCCGGGCCGCTTCGCAGAGGAGCCCGGCAAGGGTGACCCGCGCCCGGTAGTCCAGGCCGATCGACGGTTCGTCCAGCAGGATGAGGGAGGGCTCGTGCGCCAGGGCCTCGATCAGACCGAGTTTCCGCCGCATCCCGTAGGAGTACCCGGAGACCGGGTCGCCCCACCGCTCCTGGAGATCGAAGAGGGCGAAGAGGGATTCGAGCCGCTCACGCGCCGCATGCGGGTCCATGCCGTAGGAGCGGGCGAAGAACCAGGCGTTCTCGTAGCCGGTGAGCGTCTCCCAGTGGGCGGTATGGTCAAAGAGCATCCCGGTGCGGAGCATCATCGCCCGCCCGTCCGCCGGGAGCGTGATGGACCCTTCGTCGGGAGGGATGAGGCGGGCGACAACCTTCAACAGGGTGGACTTCCCCGACCCGTTGGGCCCGAGGAGGCCGAGGATCTCCCCTTCCCCCACGTCGAGCGTAACCCCGTCGAGTGCCCGGATGGAGCCAAAGCGTTTCTTCACGTCCCGTACGACAACAACCATCCCTCTCCCTCACCGGAACTCGAAGCGGGTGGACCGGGTGACTCGCACCGCCCCTTCGGGGACGGTCTCGGCGACCTCGTAGACGAGGACCCGGTCGCCCGGGCGGACGGTCTGCCCCACGATCTTCCCCCGCAGGATATGCCGGTGAAAGTCCGGGGCAAACCTCCTCGCCCGGGTGAAGACGATCACCCGGGCATCAGGGACCTGCACCCTGACCGCCTCCCATACCGGACCGCCGGGCCACGTCCCGGACGGCGTCCTCCGTGACCCGGGAGAGGCCCCCCTCCCGGGCATGCTCTTCGACCGCCATCCGTGCCATCCTCCGCGCAAACGGCGGCATCCGCAAGAGGAGGCGCTCCGCCTCCGGCGTCCAGGGTATCACGTCGATAGGGAGATTCGGCACCGCGACCGGGGTCTCCGGCGGCGCGACGACGAGGACGTTCGTGGTGCTCATCCGGGCGAGGTTCAGGGTATTTGACCCGATCAGCGACTCCTCCTCCCGGTGCAACCCATAGCGCCCGAGGACAAGGAGCCCCACCCCCCTGACCGCGGCATAGTGGTGCACCTGCGGGCAGACCCTGCCGGCGACGACCGCCGTATGGACCCGGGCGCCCAGGGTTCGCGCGAGGGCCGCCCCGCGTTCCAGGTTCCGCCGGTAGATATGCTCAAGGCCCCGGTCGATGATCCCGTCGTGGAGGCGCTCCTGGGCCGCGAAGTTGAACCGGCGCTGCGCCTCCTCCGGCAGGACACCGGCGATGACCGGGAAGACGGCGGTATGGAAGAACGGGTCGTAGGCGGCCACCGCCTCGAGCGGCGCATCAAACGCGGCGGCGATGGTGGCCGCACGATGCAGGGCCGCGTAACTCGCGTCGCTCCCGTCCACGCCCACGACAACCGGCCGGTTCTTCAGGTCCCACGGCCGCCGCACCAGCAGGAGGTCCCTCGTGCCGGCATGCAGGAGCACCCGCCCGGCGAGGCTCCCGAGGGGCACCTCCGGCGTCTGCCCGTGCCCGGTCGCGCCGAGCACCGTAAGATCCGGCCGGTGCTCCCGGATGAGGCGGAGGACCTCGACGTATCCCCTTCCTTCGGCCGTGACCGGTTCGAACGGGACGCCCCGCGCGGCGGCCTTCGCCGCCAGCGGCGCGAGGTAAGCGTCCGATATGAGCGCCATACCCCCGGAAATCAGGTCGTCGTGCGTCGCCCGCAGGCCATCGAGCCGCTCCTCCTCCCGGTAGCGCTCCGGGAGGCCCGGCTCCATATCCTCAAAGCGCTGCCGGTGCATCCGGGCGGCATACACATGGCAGCCGGTGCACCTGCCCCTGCCGGTGGCCGCGGCAAAGGCCAGGGCCGTTTCCCCCGCCAGGTCGGAACAGGGAGATCCGTCCACACCGACAAAGACCTGCCGATACATCATGCACAAACAGGGGAGAAGAGCGGCACAAAAGGCATAAATGCTTCGGGTACGGTTGGCCGGGGTCGTAACGGAGGCGAGAAGATCAGGTCCCGGGCGGCAGCAGGACGGTGTCGATGCCCTGGATAACGCCGTTGTCGGCGAAAAGTTCGGGGATCGCGACCGTGGCGTTGTTCACCATGACGGCCGCGCTGGTAGCATTCACGGTAAGGTTCCCGCCCTGCAGGGTCCGGAGCGTCGATACGTTCCCGAGACCGGCGAGCGTGTAGGAGCCGTTCACGATATGGTAGAGCACGATATCCGTGCTGTTCGCGGAGCCGTTCAGGATCGGCTCGCGCAGATCGGGGTCCATCCGGTCAAACGCGGCATCGGTCGGGGCAAACACCGTATACGGTCCCTGTCCTTCAAGCGTGGCGGCAATCCATGTCGACTGAAGAAGACCTGTGAAGAGGGTGAAGTTCCCGAACGCGGGGCTCTCCTCGAGGGGGATGCTGGTCTCGGTCGATGCAAGGACCCCCATGATGTTCCCGGCGGAGTTGTTCCCGGAGGTATTCTGTGAGAGGAGAGAGGTGGGAAGGATTGCACCCGCTCCCATTCCTCCTCCCGCGGCCATTGTGCCGGTCTGGTTCTCTGTCATGTTCTGGGTCTGGTTCCCCGCTGCGGTCTGCGTGACTGTGGGCGTCGCCGTCGCCGGGGCCGGAGTGACAGCGGTGGGCGGCACGATCTTCCAGAGTTTACCGGTGCTGGTGGAGTTATCAGGTCCTCCCACGTCGTTTGTCAGCACGTACATGTCCTGGTTGGTGTCCTCGCCGAACCCGCGCAGGAACGCGCCCAGGGTCTCGTTATTCCGGGCGGTGATGTTCACCGTCTGGACATCCCACATGGCGTTCTCTTCCGGCGTCAGGCTCGCGGCGGTCTGCGGCAGGGCTCCCTCGGTCCACCCTGTCGGGGGTGTGGCGACAAGGATGGTGCCGTTCCCGACAGTCCGGCTGTCGCTCCAGTAGCCGAAGATGTACCTGCCCTGGAGCCCGGTGACGGCGGTCCCGCGGTAGACGTTGCCGCCGACGACGACAACACCAAGGTCATGGCCGCCCTCGAAGATGGGGCCGATCAGCGGCTCGCCCTGGAGTCCGGTGATGTTGCAGGACTTCCCGGGAGCCGTGGTGGCGTTCGGGTCGAAGCAGTGCGTGCCCTCGCGGATGTGCCAGCCGTAGTTCCCGCCATTGAGGACAACGTCCACCTCCTCAAAGAGATTCTGGCCAGCCTCGCCGATGAAGAGCGCGTTGTTGCCGCCGGAGTCAAAGGCCATGTAGGCAGGGTTCCGGAACCCGTAGGCGTAGACCTCGGGCAGGACTGTCTTGTAGGCGTAGGTGTCGAGGATCTCGGGCTGGGTCCCCACGAACGGGTTGTCGGGCGGTATGCCGTAGAGGCTGCCTGCAAACGTCGTCCACGTCGGCTCAGGCGGGTTTGCCGTCCGGTTGACGCTCGCATTTCCTGTCTGGTTCGTCGTTCCAGTCATGTTCTGCTGGGGCATGCCCCCGGCGGTGACGGTATCCACGTCGATCCTGAGGATCTTACCGTAGATCTTCGTGAGGTCCTGGGCGTTCCCGATACCGGGGGTATGCCCGTTCCCGACGTCGTTCGCCTTCCCGCCGTCACCGAGGGATATGTAGAGATAGCCGTCGGCGGGGCTGAAGGCAAGCTGGCCGCCGTTGTGGTTCTGGTAGGGCTTGTCGATGTACATCAGGACCTTCTCTGAGGAGATGTTCACCTTGTTCGGGTTCCCGGGGTCGACCTGGAACTCGGATATATGGTTAGTGCAGCTCCATCCCTCGGGAGCCTCGGACCTCAGGGGTGCGCTGTAGAACGCGTAGACCTTGCCGTTAGTCCTGTAATCAGGGTGGAACGCGATGGAGAGCAGGCCGCGCTCGTCGTAAGTTGGGCTGAGGTCTGCGAGGTTGCCCCGGAGGTCCAGGAACGGCTCGGGGAACACGGTCCCGTTCGGATCCACGATCTTCACGACACCGATCTGGTCCACGACGAAGAGCCTCCCCGTCCCGTCGTCGGGCGACGTAACCATCATGGGTGAGGTGAAGTTGCCCGCTACAAGCTCAAGGCCGATATCGGCCGTAAAACTCGGGATCGCCGTCAGGTTTGTCCGGGACACATTGTTCTCGAACGCCGCGGCAAGCATGGACCCGGCGTTCGTGAGGTCCGTTGCGTTGCCGGTGACGTTCTGCATACTTCCTGTCGTCTGGTTTGAACTCTCGTTGGTACCGCTGGTGTTGCTCAATCCCACCTGTGCGCCCGCACCCGCGACGAGTGCGAGGACGAGGAGGGACGCTATGACAAGGGTAACTTTTGTCATGCGGGTCCGGAAATGATACGAGAGTAGATAATGGTTATGCCGGATCCCCCAATTGTATCCCGGAAATTTAGGGGCGGGATTTGCGGAATTCTGCCCTTATGGCGGAGATTTGAGCCCCGCCGGTCAGACCGAGTCTTCGTCCGCCGGGTGGTATGCCGTCACCTTCGCGACGTACCAGAAGACCACCCACGAGAGCGCGAGCACGATCGCCCAGACCGCGGCGATCGCCGGCAGAGGGAGGGGGGTCGCGTAGGCCTGGCCGCCCGAAACGGGGATGATCTGGTAGAAGGCCCAGGGTGCGCGTGCCGACTCCCGCACGAGCCCCATGACGTTCACAATCGCCGTCCCGAGGATGCCGGCCGTGAAGGCGGCAAGGAGCGAACCCCGGGTGAGGTATCCCCCCACTGCCCTTCCTTCTCCTCGCTCGTCAGGACGATGGCGTCGAGCATGATGATGGCGGCACCGATCGCCGCCATCACAAAGAGGGCGACGTACTTCAGCGGCATCCCGCCAAGCGGATTGATCCAGGCCCCGGGGTCGTCGATGAAGAGCGTCCCGAGCCAGGCAGGCTGGACGAGGACGAACCCGGCGACGGCGGTCAGCACCAGGAACCCCTTGAAGATCGTCCGGATGGTGCGGTTCTCGGGCCGGGAGAGGAGCTGGTCCCGCCGGGTGAGGAAGTAGGTCCCGATGGTCAGAAAGAGGCCGGCAAGAAGCGTCACCATCATGAGCATCGCCCAGGCCCGGGGACCGTGCATGATCATCATGAAGGCGGAAGGCGCGTTCTTCTGGATGGCGGTCATGTACAGCTGCCCGAGGACCGGCTGCATGATCAGCCCCGCAAGCCCCCAGGCGATCCCGTAGGCCGCCACCCAGTCCCACTGCTTCTTGGCGGCGAACTCTTTCTGGTCGATGTAGTGGACGGTCGCAAGGGTCGTGATCAGGAACCCGAAGAATGCGATTGCGGCGGCGACCTGGTGGAAGGTGAGTTCCCAGAGGGTCGGGTTGAACCAGAGCGCCATCGCCTGGTCAAGCGTCATCGGGAGCAGCCCTGATTCGGTAAAGGAGAACGACGCGACACCCGGCGTCAGCATACCGGCGGCGAGGGTATCGATGGTGACGGTCTGGACAAAGACGCTGACCGCGTAGCCGAACCCGAGCGCGAGATGCACGCCGGGCCGGATCCGGTCCCAGGCGAACCAGAAGGTGAAGAGCAGGAGGATGATGACTCCATAGAGGATGAAGTAGGCAAAGAGCGGCCACCAGTAGAGGTGAAAGACGTTCATGGAGAGGTCCGGGAAGAGCGCGATAAAGGCCATCATCCCTCCCGCCGCAAACGTCGCCCCGGCCGAGAAGAGGATGACGTTGAAGAGCGCGACCGACTTTCCGAGACGGCTGTAGCGCTCTTTCCTGGAGAGGAGGTAGAGGATGACCAGCGAGAGGAGCACCCAGGCGCCCCCGAGGTGCAGGTTCGCAAAGAGGATGTGGGTGAGCATCACGAACGCGATGAAGATCGACCGGCCGGAGGCCCCGAGGTCGACCTCCTGGATCGGCATCTGCTCCTGGAACCGGGGTTCCGCCCCCGTAAGGTCGCCGGCCCGTATCGCTGTTGAGGATATGAGCCCGCCCTGCAGGGGTATGATGTAACCGTAGAGGACGATGATGAAGAGCGCAAGCGCGACCAGGATCCCGACGACCTTCCTGGTATCGCCGCGCGCATCGTACTCGCCGGGTGCCGGCGGTGTTCCCCCTGCCTGCGTTCTCGTCCCCCCCGGTCCGGGCATGGGGAGCCGGGCATATAAAAGGTGTGCCAGGCGACACCTGGAGCGAGGAATTGGGAGATCCCCCGGATCTCCCATCGATGGACGCAGTTACTGCACGACGAAGTTCCCGGTCATCTGCTGGGGATGGACGTCGCAGCGGAAGAAGTAGGTGCCGGGCGTCGCGGGCGCTGTGAAGGTGTAGGTGGTCGTCGCCGGGCCGGTGACGGTATCGCCTTTAAAGATACTCTGGCCTGCGGAGGAGTCCGTGTAGACCGCGAAGTTGTGCGGGATGCCGTTGTCCTTGTTGGTGAAGTTCACCGTCACCTGCGCTCCCGCGGGCACCGTGATCGTGCTCTGGTCGAACGCGATGTTCTCGGCAGCCAGGTCAACGGTCGCGGTCTGGCCGCCCGCTGCTGCGGTGGTCGCCGCTGTTGTGACGTTTGCTCCTGCCGTCGTCGCCGTGGCGGATGGTGTCCCGGTGGTTGTGGTCGCTGCCGTTGTGACGGTCGCCGCCGTCGTCGCCGTGGTGGCAGGGGTTTCGGTCCCGGCGGCTGTCGTCTCTGTAACAGACGGTGTTTCGGTCCCGGTCGGAGGAGCCGTCGGCTGGGTGACGTTTCCACCCGGCATAGTGCACCCCGCGGCCAGAATTCCGGCGCTCATGACGAGGAGCGCTACGAGAAAGATTACGTTAGGCCTCATGCGAGAGACCATACCGCACACTGTATTTATATATTCCCCTGCCGGAGGCAGAGAGGATCGCCGTCATCAAGATCGCCGCTCTGGACGTAGGCCCGGACCCTGCACCCCGTGCCGCAGACCTCCTGCCATCCGCAGGTGCTGCACTGGCTCCCGGGGCGCGCCTTCCCCGCCCGGAACGCCGCGAGCACCCTGTTGCCGGGGTCGTTCCAGAGATCGCTAAACGGCCGGTCCCGTATGTTGCCTGCCAGGAACTCCTCCGACTGCGCGAACTGACAGGGGTAGACGTTCCCGGAAGGGTCGATATTCGCCACCCGCCTCCCGGCGCTGCACCCGCCCATGCGGGCAAGGAGGCGGTACGCCCGGTCGTATGCCGGGCTGCCGTCGCCTTCCAGCCTCGCGAGCAGGCAGGCGCCGTCCTGGGGAGCATCGACGGTCAGGAACTCCATGACGGCGGGGTCGGTCCGGATGGTCTCCCGGTAGACCAGGTCGAGGACCGCCCGCACCTCCCCGGGCGCGACCTGCAGGTCGGTGTGGACGTCGCCCCCCCGCCCGCTCGGGACGAGCCAGTAGACGCAGAACCGGTGCACCCCAAGCGCCCGGGCAAGCGCGATCAGACGCCCGAGTTCGCCGTGGTTCATCTTCGTGACCGTGAACCGGACGCCGCACCGGAGGCCCGCATCGATGCAGTGCTTCAGCGCCTGCACCGAACGGTCGAAACTTCCGGGCACGCCCCGGAACGCGTCATGGGTCGCCGCCGTTGCGCCGTCGAGGGATATCCCGGCATACCCGATCCCGGCGTCCCTGAGCCGCCGGGCGACTTCCGGGGTGACCAGGGTCCCGTTGGTGCTCAGGACCGCGGGGAGACCGCGCTTTTTGGCGTGCGCCGCAAGGACCCAGAAGTCCTCCCGCACCAGCGGTTCCCCGCCCGAGAAGAGGAGGAGCGGGACGCCCGCCCCGGCCAGGTCGTCGATAAGGGCCGTCGCCTCGTCCGTCGTCAGTTCGTCCTCCCGCAGCCTGCCGGGCCCGGACCGGAGATAGCAGTGCGTGCAGGAGAGGTTGCACCGCGAGGTGATGTTCCAGAAGACCACAGGCCCCGGACGGCCCTCAGCAAGCGCAAGGCCGCTATGCGCCGCCGCCGGGCCGCTGACCGGCCCTTCCCCGTGCACGAGGTGCGTGAACCTGATCACCGGACCCCCTCCATCAGGAAGAGCGCAAGCCCCGGGGGCGTGCGTTTCAGTTCCCGGGTGCTGACGAGGACCGTGTAATCGGCGATACCGGCCGCCCGGGAGAGCCGGGCAATGGAGCGTCGACCTCGTCGCGACGCCGGCCGTGCAGGACGGCATAGAGGTTGTAGTCCCACCTGCCGGGGACGACGGCACGCTCGTAGCAGTGCGTCACCTCAGGAGACCGGGCCATGACCCCCGCTGCCTGCACCACATCTCCGGGCGGCACCCGCCACGCCACCATCGCATTGACCAGGATGCCGGCCTTCCGGTGGTCGATCCGCACCGCGAACCGCCGGATGATGCCCCGTGAGAGGAGAGCCTCTATCCGGGCGATCACCTCCGCCTCCGTCATGCCGAGTTCCGCTGCGATCGCCCGGTAGGGCTCCTCCACCAGCGGGACGCCTTCCTGGAGCCTGAGAAGAAGCGCACGGTCACGATCGTTCATGCGCCGTCCCCCCCGTCGCCGTCCGGGAAGAACCGGAACCGGACGCCGATCTTGAACCGCCGCACCGCCGGCAGGTCCAGAAGATCGGCCGGGGAGACCCCGGTCCGGGCGGCGATATCCTGCACCGTCCGGCTCAGGGCCGCGCTGTCGGGGGCGGCAAGCGTGAACCAGAGGTTGTAGTCATGGTCCCGGAGGTAGTTGTGCGAGACCCCGGGTTCCCGGTTGATGACCGACGCAAACTCGTCCACCCGGCCCGCCGGCACCCGCATGCCGATGAGCGTGGAGGCCAGAAGGCCGATCCGCGCCGACTCAAGGACCGGCGATATGGTCAGGATGATGCCCGCGCTGGTGAGCCGGCGCACCCGCCGGAGCACCTCGTCCTCCGGTATACCGACGCGATCCCCGATACGGCGCCACGGCCGCGGGGCCAGAGGAAAGTTGTCCTGCAGTGCCTCAAGAAGTTGCCGATCAAGTGTATCCAGGTGCCGGTCAGTCATGCTTCACCTCTCCCTGCCCCGGCTCGTAGGGGCAGCAGGGGTCTTCCGCCAGGATATCGCCGGCCGGGCCGCCGCAGGCATCGCCGCGCCGGTGCCCGACCCCGTAGGCCCGTGCACGACACCCGCCGCAGGCCCGGCGGTACTCGCACCGCCCGCACTTCCCCCCGAGACGGTCGGGGTCGCGGAGCGCGGCGAGGATATCGGAGCCGTGCCAGATATCGGCGAAGGATTCTCGCCTGATGTTTCCGACCGGGAGAGGCAGGTACGGGCAGGGTGTGACGTCCCCCGCCGGGGTGATACGGCAGTACCTGGTGCCGGCGATGCACCCCCTGCCCCACCGTGCAGGGTCAAGCCCCATCCGGGCGGCCACCCGCACGAACTGCGGGGCGCAGGTCGGCCGGACCGAGAGCCCCGGTTCCCGGGCGTGCGCGAGGATGCGCCCGATCGCCGCTTCATGGGCCTCAGACGGGATACCGGCGAGGTCTTCTCCCCGGCCCGTCGGCACCAGGAAGAAGAACTGGTAGTCGCGGACACCGAGACTCTTCCCGAACGCGATGACTCTATCGACCTCGCCGGCGTCAGATCCATTGACCGTTGTGTGGATCTGGACGGGGACGCCCGCTCTCCGGAGAGCACGGATCCCGTCGACCGCCCTCTCCCAGGCACCGCTAATGGCCCCGGAAGGCGTCGTGGACACCCGGGTCTGTGGAGTCGAGGCTGACCGCCACCTTCCGGATGCCAGCATCCCGTACCCGGCCCGCGACGGCGTCGGTGACGAGGACGCCGCTTGTGCCCATGGCGACCCGCAGACCGCGCCCGGCGGCGTAGCCGGCAAGGTCGAAGATATCAGGGCGGAGGAGCGGTTCGCCACCGCTGAGGACCAGGATCGGCCGACCGACGGCGGCAACCTGATCGCTCAGGGTCATTCCTTCAGCGGTGTCGAGGTCTCCCGGAGACCCGTCCTCGCCCGCGTCGATGTAGCAGTGGGCGCAGGCCAGGGGGCACCGCGACGTGACGTTCCAGGAGATGATATGGGGCCCGCTGCCGGCGTTCACGCCTCGGCCCGTCACCCCGCCTCGCCCTCCCTGTGCAGAAAGAGGGCGAGCAGCCCGGCGAAGAGCACGATCAGGTCGAGGGGCGGGAGGAGGCTTGCGACGAGAGCGTATCGCCCGGCCCTCCGGAGGTCGCCCCGGGTAATCGTCCGGTGCGCCGCAAGCCCGAACCCGGTCCCGGCAGCCTTGACTGCGGCAAGGAGGAGCGCCCCCGCCGGGAAGATGCCGGGAACGGTCTTTCCTGCAAGACCGCCGATTCCGATATACAGGAGCGTCACGACAGCAAAGAGCCCGAAGATTACCGATATAGTAATGAGGACCCGTGCGATCTTAACCTCCTTTGCCGTATCTCCCATGCCGGGCCGTTCCTCTGCGTCGGGGGTATTAACCTTTTCCCGGAAGCATATGCCTGGCGCTCTGTGACGGCCCTTGAGCGTCGTCGCGGAGAGGCCGGCCGGTTTCCCGGGTTCTCCCTGCACACGGGATCCGGTGCAGCCTCCGGCGGGCATTCCGGAAATCCGCGCTTCTTCGCCCGGGGTGATACGAGAAAATATATCACCGACCAGGTGATACGAATTACGCTTGCTATCCCTGAACCGTGATCTACCGCCCGGCAGGGCGGGAGTCCGGTATACCGGTTCCAGCGGCAAGAGGCCCGTATGCACCCCTACGCGATAGCCAGAATATTTTTCCTCGTCCGGTCACCCTTGCGTCCACTCACCCGGCCCGGCAGGTCCGCCGGCAGTAAGACGAGGTAATATGCAGGAGATTCCTCTGGACCAACAGGTACAGGCCATCCGGCAGTGTATCAGTGAACTCACCCGCGAGCCGCCGGCAGGTTCCGGCAACAACACATCACCCGAAAACCTGCTTCGTGCTGCAGAGAGCCTGATCGCAGACGCAGCCCGGGCAGAGGAGGAGCGGCAGCAGCTCCGGGACCTCGTCGGATCCTCCCCTGATGGGTTCGTGGTGACGGACGCGGACGGCAGGATCGTCGAGGCAAACCCGGCGGCAACGAGCCTCCTCGGGGAGCCGCTGCCAGGGACGCTCCTTGCGGCGTGCGGTTACCCCGACGCTCAACCGGAGATCGCTCGCATACTTGCCGACCTCCGTGCCGGGAAAGCGTGCGCATCCCGGGAAACAACCCTGCGCTCCCCGGGCGGCGCCCCGGCCCCGGTCACGATCACCGCCGCCGGCCGTGGTGCCGGGGAAAAGCGGTGGCTGATCCGGGAGCGGCCACAGGAGCACCCGACGCTCCCGGAGAGCACAGAGCAGGACCGGCTCCTTGCAGGGGCGGAAGAGGAGCGTTCCCTGCTGCAAGCCATCATCGAACAGATGCCCGAGGGTGTCGCCATCGCCGAAGCCCAGTCGGGAAGGCTCATCCACTACAACAAGCAGTTACGCCGGATGTGGGGGCGACCCGACATGCCGCGCGATATCAGGGCATTCAGCGGGCTTCGTCCTGATGGGCGGCCCTACCTGCCCGATGAGTGGCCGATCGCCCGGTCGGTTGCCAGCGGGGAGGTGGTGAGGGATGAGGAGATCCGGATCCTCCGGGCAGACGGCACCTGGATTTACATAAACGTCAGTTCCGCTCCCATCCACGACGAGAGCGGCATCATGCGCTATGCAGTAGCGGTCCTCTCCGATGTAACCGACAGGAAACGGATGGAAGAGGAACTGCAGGCGAGTGAGGAGAAATACCGGGGACTCTTTGAGAACACGAGCGACTCCGTCGAGATCTATGAGATGGTCCGCGATGAGCATGGCGAGATCGTGGACTGGATCCTGCGTGACGCAAACCCGGTCTCACAGCGCGACCTCGGCAGGCTGGACAAGATCGTCGGGAAGCGCGTCACCGACCTCTTTGGCGCGGAGCCGATGGCCGAATATCTTGCGCGGTCGCGGGAGGCCATGGCGTCAGGCGTCGGGCAGAAGTATGAGCACGGTTTTTGGGGCAACCGCTACTACATCTCCTCCAACTTCCCCATCGGAAAAGACCTGTTCGGGAGCGTCAGCACCGAGATCACCGACCGGAAGCTGATGGAAGGGGAACTGCGCATCCAGCAGCAGCGGCTCGAACTGGCCCTCACCTCCGCAAGGATGATCGCCTGGAACTGGGACCCCGCCACCGGCTGGCTCAGGGTCAGCGGCGACGTTGAGGGGATCTACGGGCGGCCGCCCTTTACCCGGCCCGAGGAGAGGCTGGCGCTGGTCCACCCTGATGATATAGACCGCCTGCGCTCCGAAGAAGAGCAAAGCGGGTTCTACCACACCGAGTACCGGATCATCCGCCCCGACACGGGCGCGGTGGCCTGGCTGGAGTCACGGGGTGAGGTCCAGAAGGATGAGGCCGGGAACGTCACCCGGGCCGTCGGCGTCACGATGGATATCACCGGACAGAAGCAGTCCCGCCAGGCGCTGGAACACCAGCAGGAGCTCCTGCAGGGGATCATCGATACCATCCCGGTGATGATCACGATCTATGACCCGGATCTCAGGTTCTTCCGCCTCAACCGGGAGTTCCAGAGGGTGCTGGGCTGGTCGGAGGAGGATGGGGCCAGGGGGGACCTGATGGCGAGATTCTTCCCCGACCCGGAGTACCGGAATATGGCCGGCGACTACATGCGGTCCTTGGAGCCGGGGTGGCGCGACCTCCTGCTGGTCGCCAAGGACGGCTCCGTCGTCGAGACCGCCTGGGCAAACATCCGTCTCTCCGACGATACGCGTGTCGGGATCGGGATCGATATCCGTGAGCGGAAGCGGGCTGAGGCGGCCCTCATAGAGAGCGAAGGCCGGTTCCGGGCGCTCATGAACGCATCGCCAAACGCGGTGATGCTCATCGACCGCGACGGCACCATCCTCGTCCTGAACGAGGTGGTTGCCGAGAGGTTCGGAGGAAGTGTTCAGGAACTCATGGGCACACCGATATATGACCACCTCCCGCCGGAGGTCGCCGCGAGACGGCGGGAGATCATCGGGGAGGTCTTCGCGACGGGCCGGCCGATCCGGTTTGTCGATGAGCGGGAGGGGATGGTCCTCTACAACTCCCTCTTCCCGGTCGCGGATGCAGAGGGAAACGTGGTGCGGGTCGCGGTGCTCTCCTACGACATAACCGAGCAGAGACGGTCTGAGGAGATGCGGCACCAGGCGTTCACCCAGATCGAGCAGAACATGGAGCAGTTCGCTATCCTCGGCGATCACATCCGCCTGCCCCTGCAGGTCATCCTCGCCACGTCAGAGCTCCTGGATGATGAGCAGGCGTCTGAGCGGATCCGCAAGCAGGTCTGGCGGATCAACGATATCGTCAGGCAGCTCGACCGGGGCTGGGTGGAATCAAGGGAGATCCGGGAGTTCCTCCGCAGGCACGAACTGGTGTAGCGCCGGACAGACGCAAAGAGAGGAGAGACGGGGTTATCCCCGTTCTCCGCATACCGATCCTGTCCTGCATCATTGCACGATGAAATCACCGTTCATCGACGGGTGAACATCGCACTGGAAGTAGTATGTCCCGGGTTCTGAGGGGGCCATAAACGTGTAGTTCGTCTCGGCGGGCCCGGTGATGATCTCGCCCACGAAGATGGATTTGGAACGGAGATTGCTGTCGTAGACGGCGAAGTTGTGGGGGATGCCGGAATCCTTGTTGACGAAGTGGACGGTCACGTTCGCCCCCGCAGGCACTGTGATTGTGTCCGTATCGAAGGCGATGTTCTCTGCGGTGAGGTTCACCACCGTTGCGTTCCCGGTCGCGTTCCCGCCGACCGTCACGTTGACCGTATCGTACACGAGCGGGATGAGCGGCGTGTGGTCGTTGTTGACCACCTGGACCGAGAGGTTGTGCGCTCCCGGCGTCACGTTCTCCCAGGTGTAGGAGGTGTTCGTGGAGATGACGTAGCCGCCGGTCTTCGGGATGGCGGGCTCACTTGCGTTCGTCGGGACCACGGCATCCAGGTAGTAGTGCAGGTGGCCTTCGCCCGGTGCACTCGGCTGGCCGGTCGGCTCGACCAGCGTGAAGTTCGTCAGGTTCACCGCAACCGTCACGTTCCCGGCAGTGACGTTGGCACCCTCCTCCGGCGACGTGATCGTGACGTTCGCTTCGGCGGTCTGGTTCGCGGTCTGGTTGCTCACATACCCTTCCTGGGCGACCACCCCGGAGAAGAGGGCTACACACCCTATCACCAGGGTGAAGATCAGGAGTCTCATCAATCTCGTCATACGGGGCGGGAGGAGGGAAGCGAGCATGATATACCTTTCGCAGGGCTGCCCTCCGCACCCCGGAGGACCCCCACCGGCGGGAATCATGCCCGCACAGGCCTGGTTACTCCGGGGGACAGGGTTAAGTGAGGGGCCGCCATACTCCCGCCCCATGATACGCACAAAGCGGATCTACGAAGAACCCTCCGAGGATGACGGCGCCCGAGTCCTCGTTGACCGGCTCTGGCCGAGGGGCATCTCGAAGGAGAGGGCGTTACTCGACCGGTGGGAGAAGGATATTGCGCCGAGCAATGAGCTGCGCCACTGGTTCGGGCACGACCCGACGAAGTGGGAGGAGTTCCTGCGACGTTACCGGGCCGAACTCGGGGAGAGGGAGGAGCAGCTTGCCCGGCTCCGGCATGAGGCAGATGAGGGGACCGTCACGCTCCTCTACGCCGCCAAAGATGAGGAGCATAACAACGCCGTGGCGCTGAAACGGTATATCGAGGAAGGGTTGACGGTAGTGCCGGCATCTACTTAAGGTTGTGGGAGAGGTCACTCCCCATGACCATGGAGAGCAACAGGATATCCTACCATGATTCGGTGAGAACCATCTACGACCGGCTCAAGAAAGACGGCATGTCCAATGTCTGGGACCGCTACGAGGCCCAGGGATTCGGCGGCGACCCCGACCGGCGGTGCGCCTTCTGCCAGGCGGGGGCACGGTGCGACTTCTGTTCAAACGGCCCCTGCCGGGCCGACGCCGCCCGGAACCGGCGGGGCGTCTGCGGGATCAGCGCCGACGGTATGGCGATGCGGATGATGCTTCTCCGGAACGTCATGGGAGCATCGAACTACCACTTCCACGCGGCGCAGGCGGTCCGGACCCTCCGGGCGACCGCCGAGGGCAAAACCCCGTTCTCCATCGCCGAACCGGAGAAACTCCGGACGTTTGCGGAGCGCCTTGGGATCGAGACCGGCGGGAGCGACGCCGAGATCGCGCTCCGGCTCTGTGACTTCGTGGAGGAGGACTTCCACCGGTTCACCCACGAGCCGAGCCGGATCGTGGAGCGGCTCGCCCCCCCAGAGCGAAAAGAGGTCTGGAGGAGGCTCAACCTCTTCCCGGGCGGGATCTACGGGGAGACGATCGTCGATACCGCCTCCACCCTGACGAACGTCGACGGCTGGTTCGCGAGCCATGCCATGCGGGCGATGCGCCTCGGTGTCGCGATGGCCTACCAGAGCCAGATTGTGCTCGAGTACATCCAGGACATCCTCTACGGCATCCCCCGGCCGCACCCCATGCGGGTCGACCTCGGGGTGCTCGACCCTGACTACGTCAATATCCTCCCGAACGGCCACGAGCCCTTCCTCGGGTTCGCCCTCATCGACCTAGCCCGCACCGGGGAGTGGCAGGAGAAGGCGCGGGCGGCGGGGGCGAAGGGGCTCCGGGTCATCGCGAACATAGAGACCGGGCAGGAACTGATCCAGCGCCGGGAGATGGACGACGTCTTCTACGGCTATACCGGGAACTGGATCATGCAGGAGGCGGTGCTCGCCACCGGAGCGGTCGATGTCTTTGCCGCCGATATGAACTGCTCGCTCCCGCTCGACCCCCTCTACGCTGAGAAGTACCACTTCAAACTGATCCCGGTCAGCGAGGTCGTGGTCTTTGAGGGCGGGGGCGAGCGGCTCGAGTACGTCCCCGAGGAGGCGAAGGAGCAGGCGGCGACGCTCCTTTCGATGGGGATCGAGAACTTCAAGGAACGCCACAGAATGATAGAGGCGATCCGGGGCCTTCCCGTGCGGGAGGCGGTGGTCGGGTTCGCGCCCGAGAGCATCGTCGCGGCGCTCGGGGGGAGCCTCGACCCGCTCCTCTCCGCCATAAAGGACGGGACCATCCGGGGCGTCGTGGGGCTCGTCTCCTGCACCACGCTGCGCGACACCGGGCAGGACGTCCACACCGTCGCGGTCGCGGAGAGCCTGATCGCCCGCGACATCCTGATCCTCGGGATGGGGTGCGGGGTTGCGGGCCTCCAGGTCGCCGGGCTCTGCTCCCCGGAGGCGCGAGAGAAGGCCGGGCCGGGGCTCGCCGGGCTCTGCACGGCGCTCGGCGTCCCGCCGGTGCTCGGATTCGGGACCTGCACCGACACCGGCCGGTGCGCCGACCTCCTCTCTTCGATCTCCGAAGCCCTCGGCGGCGTCCCTCTCCCCGACCTCCCGGTCGCCGTCGCCGCCCCGGAGTACATGGAGCAGAAGGCGACGATCGACGCCCTCTTCGCGCTCGCGCTCGGTCTCTACACCTACGTCAACCCGGTCCCGACGGTCACCGGGGGGCCGGACCTCGTGAGACTCCTCACCGAGGACCTGCCCGGCATCACGGGCGGAGTGCTCCACATCGAGACAGACGCGAGCGCGGCGGTGGAGGGGATCGTCGGGCACATCGAGGCGAAGCGGGCGAAACTCGGGATATGAGGCGGCTCATATCCCCGCCTGTAACCCGGTGGATTACAGTTTCAGGATTTTCGGAAACGACATGCGAAAATCCGTGGAGAGGCGTGGAGCACACCAATCTCCCGGGTGCCTCCTCCATGAAGAGTGTCAGGGCCCCCCTTCCGCCCTCGCCGGCCCCTCGATCCTCTCTGCGCTCGCGATCATCCGGTTGACAAACTGTCTCTGGACGCAGGTGATGAACGGCAGGGTGATCACCACGGCGTTACGCACCCCGTCCTCCCGGTAGACGATCATGCATACCCGGTCATCGGCGATGAAGATGTACTCGAGCAGGAACGTCGAACCGTCCACCGAGAGCGGGCCGCAGTAGATCCTCTCGAATATGTTCTCCTGGAAGAAAGTGCAGAAAGGCTTCGGGACGTGGAGAGATGCGTTCCCGAGCGGCTTCCTGATCCCGCGCTTCCCGTTCGGGAGGAGGACGCTCACCGGGTGGTCCCGTGACGCATCGGCGATCAGCCTGGCGAACTCGCCGATCTGTGTGTAGTCCAGGCAGACGACCGCAAGGTCGTGGGTGACGCCCATGGCAAGCGACTCCGCGTGGCGCCGGATGCTCCACTCCCCCTGCACGTACCAGATCGGCGAGTTCTTCGACCGGGCGTCGAGCGAGAGGGCATCAAGACCCTGCACCGCCGCCGTCGCCGCGGCATCGGCGGCGCTCTTCAGGTGGTGGATGACGACGGCCGGTTCGACCGGGATGTAGACGTGCGGGTTTCCCCGCCGGATGGTGATGAAACCCCGGGCGGCAAGCCCTTCGGCGATATCGTAGACCCTCGGGCGGGGAACCTTGCTCGCCTCGTGGATATGGCGGGCGCTCCCCTCGCCGATGCCGACAAGGGCCGCGTAGACCCGGGCCTCGTACTCCGTCAGACCGAGCGTCATCAGGTTCCGGATTAGGTCGTCCATGTTGTTACTATGATAGTTACACGAGGATTAAACCTCTTCACGCCCCATCTTCTCTGAAGAACTCTGGTGACATCATGTGGCTCCATGCGTTCCTGGATCGTCTCCTGCGACTCATCGGCCGGAAAGGCCGCAGCCCGCCCGGAGCCGGCCCGGGCGACGCCTGCTCCCTCCTCATCGACCCCTTCGCGGGGGAGGCGATCGATGCGGTGGAGGACGCCCGCGAAGGATCGGTACCGGTAGACACCATCCGGGCAGCCTGCCGCCGGATGCAGGGGGCGGCGACAAAAGGAGAACTTCTCCGTATCATCGCCGGCGAAGTAGGAGCGTTTGACCTGCACGACCTTGAGGCGATGAACGTCCGGTTCGAGCGGAAGGTCGAGAACCTCCCGGAGGACTACCGCGACCGCCTCCTTGCAAGCGTCAGGGAGGAGATCTTCGGGGCGCACCACCGCCTGTTCCTCCTCTCCCGGAACGGCAGCGACCCCGGCATGGACGACCCCCCGGACCCGGCGCTCGGCGCCTACGCCGCCATGGTGGCGGAGGCCTGCGCCACAAAGGCGCGGGAGAAGGACCCAAAGTACCTCTACCTGAAGTATCTCCTCTCCGGGTTCACCATGTTCGTCCGGGGAGAACCTGCCCACCCGGTCGGCACCCCGTTCCCCGGCGGGCAGATCGTCGACGAGTGGGAGGGGGCCTACCTCTGCCCGGTCAGGGACAGGGCCGACGATGTTCCCTACGCCCTCTGCCCCTACTGCCCGGCGGTCCAGAGCACCGAGCCGACCTACCCGGAGATGCGGGCATGCCGCCATGAGCGGAGGCGGCGGGAGAGCCTCGCGAACTACTGGACGAATTATAAGGGATGAGCGTAATGAGATTAATCTGGAGATGGATGCAATGAAGATTGTTGATGTATCAAAAGAACCGATCGGTAAGAACCCGCACAACGTCGACGCCCGGAAAGTCTACGACACCGAGCACGCGACCGCGGTGGTGATCACGCTTGCCCCCGGCGAGGCGTTGAAGAAGCACATAACTCCGGTTGATGTCTTCTTCTACGTCCTCGAGGGGACCGGGATCGTCGAGATAGGCGACGAGCGCGCAGAGGTCGGGAAGGACCACCTGGTCGACAGCCCGGCAAATATACCGCACCGCTGGACGAACGAGAGCGATCAGCCCTTCCGGGTGCTCGTGGTGAAGGTCCCGCGCCCGACGACCGGGACGAGACTGCTCTGAGGATGCAATGGTCATCGAGTCGATCCCGAAGGCCGTAGGATTCATCTACGGCCTCCTCGCGTTTGCCGCCCTCGCCTGGCTCTGGTACTCCGGCCGGTTCACCCGGCGGCGTGCGCTGCCGTTCCTCATCGTCTCGGCACTCCTCGGGTTCCTGGTCTTCGCGCCGGTCTTCCCCTACCAGCTGCAGATGGTCGTCCTCGGGAACGCAGCAGCGCTCGGGTCGCCGCTCCCCATGGCAATCGGCGGCCTTCTGCTCTTCATCGTCCTCGCCCTCGTACTCGGCCGTGTCATCTGCGGGCAGGTCTGCCCGGCGGGAGCCGTCCAGGAACTCATGTACCTGCTCCCGGCAAAGAAGCGCGGCCGCGCCGAAAGCCGGGTTCCGGTGGCGGTCAGGGCCGGCGTCTTCGTCGTCTTCCTCGCCGCCGGCCTCGGGCTCTCGGTGAACCTTCTTGCGCTCATAGGCCTCCCGGCCTTCTTCCACCTCGCGGTCGCGAGCGCATCGTTCTTCGTCTTCCTCGGGATCGTCCTCCTCTCTGCTACCGTCTACCGGCCGTTCTGCCGCTACGTCTGCCCGTACGGCGCCCTCCTCGCCCCGGCGGCTTCAAAGGGCCTCTACCGGCTCCTGCGGACGGACGCCTGCATAGGGTGCCGGAAGTGTGAGCGGGCATGCCCGACCGGGGAGGCAACCCCCGCCGCCGGCCTCGGGGAGTGCTACCTCTGCGGCCGGTGCACGGAAGCCTGCCCGGTGGACGGGGCGCTCGTGTATGGACGGGGGAAATGAGAAGAGTAAATAAGCGAAGGACAGCAGAGTAAAGGAAAAGGTTGGTGTATCAATGGCTAAAGAGAAACGTGCAGAGTTACAGGGGAAGGTTCTCCGGTTACCGGATCTCGTCGCCTACCAGGACGGGACCGTGGCAAGCAGGATGGTCATCAACAACCGATCAGGGAGCATCACCCTCTTCTCGTTCGACGAGGACGAAGGGCTCTCGGAGCACACCGCGCCCTACGATGCGGTGGTGACTATCCTCGACGGCGAGTGCGAGGTCTGGGTCGCGGGCGAGACGCACCAGATGCACGAGGGTGAGACGATCATCTTCCCGGCAAACGTCCCCCACGCCCTCTCTGCCATCACGCGGTTCAAGATGTCGCTTACGATGATCCGGGAGTGAGGGCGCATGACAAATGAGAAGGAAGGCGATTACTGCACGATATGCGGCGGGATCAAGCCGGAGGCGATCAAGATCAAGACGGTCCTCGTGGACGGGAAGGAAACCGGCATCAACCAGCTCGAGCTGATCGTCGCCGGCGTTCGGGACCTGCACCTGGAGAGCGATGCCGCGATTCGCGCTGAGCTTCTCAGAAGGGCGGGGGCCTTCAACTACATACCGACGAAGAAGAAAGAGGCGTACGGCGACGCCCTGATGCGCGAGTATAAGGCGACTCCCGGGTGAGTCTCCGGTAAAGCGGGCGGAGAACCCCTGCCGCGGGGGACGCCTGCATCCGCCCGTTCCAGATGCTTGACCCCGCAGACGCGCATTACCCTTATTCCCGGTCGAACTCCGGTGCCGGCCTCCATCAGGGCTTGGCAGCCTGACCTCCACATTATTTGTTGTCTCATTCGCAACAAATCATTTATCTCCACGCGGCGGAGATATATGAATACGGAGGCAGAGCGTGAGATCACCTTTTAAGTTGGTTGCCGAGAGCATCACACGGAGACCGGCGGCAGTCGCCGCGCTCTTTGTTCTCGTCCTGATTGTTGCACTCTACGGCATGGGCCAGACCACCATGGAGACGGGGAGTGACACCTACATCGACAAGAACACACCCCGTGGTGCCCTGCTCGACAAGTACATGGACACATTCAAGTCCGATTCGATCATGCTGCTCTTCGAGTGCGACAACGTCCTCGATACCGACGTCCTCACCTACATCGACGGGCTCCAGTCGGAGATCGCCCGCGAGGAGTACGTCACAGGCACCGTGAGCATCATCGATATGGTAAAGCAGGTGAACGGGGGCGCGCTCCCCGCATCCGAGGCGGAGATCAGCATGGCAAAGGAACGGGTGCCGCCGGAACTCCTCTCCCGGTACCTCCCGTCCAACATGATGACGATCAGTGTCGTCACCCTCGCGCCCGGTGTCTCCTCGGATACCCGGAACCAGGTCATCGACACCATCGAGTCGCGCATCAGTTTCTCCGATATGCCCCCGGGCGTCAGGGTGACCGTGACCGGTTCGCCTGCTTTCGCCAAGCAGATGGGTGAGGAGATCCAGGGCTCGATGGGTGTGCTGATCGGTGCCGCCATGCTCCTCATGGTGCTGGCCGTGGGCCTCCTCTTCGGGCACGTCCGTTACCGGTTCCTCCCGGTCTTTGTGGTGGGAACGGGACTCGTCCTGACCTTCGGCACTATGGGGCTATTTAAGATACCGATCAGCATGGTCGTGATCGGCGCGTTCCCGGTGCTGATCGGGATCGGGATCGACTACGCCATCCAGTTCCAGTCCCGGTTCGATGAGGAGGCGCGAAACTCCCCGATCCGGGAAGCAGCGATAACGACCATCCGGAACTCCGGCCCGGCAATCCTGTACGCGATGATTGCGACATCGCTCGGGTTCATCGCCATGTGGGTCTCTCCAGTGCCGATGGTCCGCGACTTCGGGCTGGTCTGCGTCATGGGGGTGATCTTCTGCTACATATCGGCCCTGATCGTCGTCCCGACGTTCGGCATGCTGGTCAGGTACCGCCCGAGAGCAGAGGGGAGCGCTTCCACCGGCTCCAGCATGGAGGCGTACGACCGGTTTCTCGGCGGTGTTGCGGGAAAGATCGCGAGACATCCGGTATCGATCCTCCTGGTGCTCGGGCTCATCGCACTCGTCGGCGTGCAGCTCGACGCAACCATCCCCATCAACTCAGACGAGGAGACGTTCGTCCCCGACGATATGCCTGCGGTCGCCGACCTGCAGAAGATGCGGCGCACGATGGGGTCGACGGATACCCTGCCGCTCTACATCCAGGGCGACGGCGTCACGAGCCTGGACACCCTGACGTGGATGAAGGAGTTCCAGGACTACGAAGTAGCCAATAACGAGAAGATCACCTCGGCCACGAGCATCGTCACCTATCTGATCCAGTACAACGACGGCCGGATGCCGGAGTCCGGGAGGGAGGTCGCCGAGGTCCTGGAGCGCATACCCGAGGCCACGAAGAAGCAGTACCTGAGCGGTGATACCGAGACGGTCATCGAGTTCGGGCTTGTCGATATGGAGAACGAGGTGGCTCTCTCGCTCGTTGACCGTATGAAGAGCGACGTTGCGTGGAAGAGCCCGCCGCCGGGCATCACCGCGACGCCGACAGGGATGCTTGAGATGTTCACCAACCTGATGACCGATATATCGGAGAGCAAGACGACGATGACGGTCCTCGGGTTCGGGTTAATCTTCCTCTTCCTGCTCCTCGTCTACCGGAAGGTAACAGCAGTCTCCCCGGTTGTACCGATCATCTTCATCGTGGGCTGGAACGGGGCGATCATGTATCTGCTCGGCCTCGACTATACGCCGCTGACCGCGGTGCTCGGGTCGATGACGATCGGCGTGGCCTCGGAGTACACGATCCTGATCATGGAGCGGTTCCAGGAAGAGCGGAGACGCGGGAAGGAGACGCATGAGGCGATCCAGCAGGCAGTGCAGAAGATCGGGACGGCCATCACGGTATCGGGGATGACAACGGTCTTCGGGTTCTCGGCGCTGCTGCTCTCGACGTTCAATATCATCAGCAACTTCGGGATCGTGACGGTCATCACCGTCGGGTTCTCGCTCCTCGGAGCGATCCTGGTCATGCCAGCGGTTCTCTCTGTGATGGACCGGTTCAGTCGGCCAGAGACCGAACTCGTCTCTCCCTGAACCCGGTCTCTCCTCCCGGAAGCCCTTTTTTTAACGCTCTTTTGATCCGGGGAACTCGATGTGCAAGCGTGGACTCGAAGAGGGCCAACGCGGGATAGGAGCAGGTTCTGGACGTATCCGGACTGTCAAAAAAGGGTCAGGCGCTGATGGCAGCCAGTGTGCCATCCTCGCGCATAAACAGCCAGTAGCCCTCGGTCGGGAAGAGTTTCTGGTTCTCACCCTGAGCCCCCTTCTGACCGTTGATGAGCGCCGGCTGGTAGTTCTGGTTCTCTGCGTCGTAGCCGACGACATAGACCCAGTTGTTTTCCACCGATACAAGTGACTCGTTCGCAGTCGCCGGAGTCAGGTCGGAGTAGCCGATGGCGTTCCATCCCGGGCTCAGTACCTTGGATGCGGGGGCCATTATCGGGTTGGTGCTGAAGTTCAGCCCCACGGTCATGGCCTCAGTAGAATAGACCCAGTAGCCGTCAAGGACTTTCAGGGTCGTATTCGCGCCCACAGGCTCAAAGCCGGTCGCCGGAGTATAGGTGTAGATCGGCCGTCCGCCGGTGTCGACATCCCCGAAGACCTCAACTGCGGTGTTGTTGCCCAGGGAGAGGGGCCTCGGTATGGAGATGAAGTTCCAGCCTTCGTAGAGCTCGAGGTCCATGCTCTTCTCCGGTACTCCCGGCGTCGTTGTCGGCGTGGGAGTCACGTTCCCTGTCGGCGTGGGAGTCACGTTCCCTGTCGGCGTGGGAGTCACGTTCCCTGTCGGGGTCGGAGTCACGTTGGCTCCCCCGCCGACGGTGACGTTCACCGTGTCAAACGTGAGCGGTATGAGCGGGGTATGGTCGTTGTTGACCACCTGGACCGAGAGGTTGTGTTCGCCCGCCGTCACGTTCTCCCAGGTGTAGGAGGTGTTCGTGGAGACGACATAGCCGCCGGTCTCCGGGATGGCAGGCGCGCTCGCGTTCGTCGGCACCAGAGCGTCGAGGTAGTAGTGCAGGTGGCCTTCGCCCGGCGCGTTCGGCTGCCCGGTCGGCTCGACCAGCGTGAA
>DANY01000014.1 GCA_002501655.1 Methanoculleus sp. UBA303 | reverse complement strand
TTCACTGCAAACGTCACCACCGGCCCGGCGCCGCTCGCGGTGCGGTTCACCGATCAGAGTACCGGCAACCCGACATCCTGGTCCTGGTCCTTCGGGGACGGCGCGACCTCGACGGCACAGAACCCCATCCACACCTACACAGCGCCGGGAACCTACACCGTCAGCCTGACTGCAACCACCGCCGGCGGCAGCAGCACGGAGACGAAAGCTAACTACATCACCGTCACCGCACCGGTACAGAACACCCTCTCATTCAATCCTCCCTCATCAGGAGTCCAGATCGCGGAGACGGCTGAGTACAGCATGATCCTCGACGCTGCACCGGCCGGCCTCTCCGGCTTCAACATCAGTGTCGCCCTGACCAACCCCGCCATCGGCGAGATCGTCGACGTCTCCTATCCAGCCTGGGCGATGATGCCGAGGAACAGCAGCCTCCCGGCAGACACAATCTTTGTGCAGGCGGTCGACCTTGACCGGGTGGTCGAGGCCGGCGCAGCAAACGTCACGCTCTGCACCCTGACCGTCCGCGGCGATGCCGCCGGAACCACAAACCTGACGATCACCAGAATGGTGGTCGATGATGACGAAGGTGGCCAATATGCACCCGAGACCAGGGATGCCACGCTCACCGTGGAGGGTCAGCCGGCGCCGGTCGCCGCATTCACCACAAACGTCACCATCGGCCCGGCACCGCTCGCAGTCCTCTTCACCGATACATCGACCGGCAACCCGACATCCTGGTCCTGGTCCTTCGGGGATGGGGCGTGGTTCAACACGACGGACCCCGCTGAACGGAACGCGACCCACACCTACACCTTACCCGGGGTCTACTCCGTGAACCTGACGGTCGCAAACGCTCACGGCAGTTCCTACCTCTACCGGCAGGACTGCATCACCGTGACTCCTGCGGCGCCGTTCCTCGCGAGCATCACGGTAGCCCCAGCCTCCGCGACCCTGGAGGTCGGTGAGACCCGGCAGTTCAACGCGACCGGCTACGACCAGTACGGCGCCGAGATGCCTGTGACAGTCGCCTGGCTCTGCTCGAACGAAACCGTCGGCCGGATCGACAACGGCCTCTTTACCGCCCTCGTGCCCGGCACGGCTCTCGTGAACGCGACAAACAGCACCGTGACCGGTTCGGCCGTCGTCACGGTGACCACATCAGGCTCCCCGAAGAACGGGAGCATCGTCGTCACCGCAAACGTCACGGGTGCGGCGATCCTCCTCGATGGGACGGATACCGGCCTTGCGACGGTCTCTGCCAGCAACGTGATCATCCCCGATGTTCCGGCCGGCACCCACACCGTCGGCGTTGGGAGCGTCACCGGCTACCGCGCCCCGCCGGCGCAGGCGGTCACTCTCCCGGCGGGCGGAACAGTCGATGTAACGTTCGTATTCGAGCCGCTCACCCTTGCGGCCGTCGTGGTCGCTCCCGGCACGGCTATCCTCGAGCCCGGCGACCTGCAACAGTTTACAGCGACCGGCTACGATCAGTACGGCGATGAGATGCCGATCGTGGCCGCCTGGTCCTGCACGAACGAGAGCGTGGGCACGATCGATTCTGCGGGGCTCTTTACCGCACTCTCCCCGGGGACCGCGACCGTGATGGCCTCGGCTTCCGGCATCGTGGGCACCGCGGCCGTCACCGTCCTTCCCGCCGGGCCAGTCCTTGCGAGCATCACACTCTCTCCGATCGAGGTCACGCTCACCATCGGGGAGAGCGAACAGTTCTCGGCGCTCTGCCGCGACCAGTACGGTGAACCGATGGATGAGATCCCGGTCACCTGGTCGGTCGATAACGGGAGCGTCGGGACGATCGACGCCTCGGGCCTCTTCACCGCAACGGGCGCAGGGACAACCGGCGTCACCGCGGCCGCAGGCGAGATCGCGGGCAGCGCGAACGTCACGGTCGTCCCGGCCGGTCCGGCCCCGGTCGATGTGGTCATCGTCTCACCGGCAGCCGTCACGCTGGATATCGGGTGCATCCAGCAGTTCACCGCGACGTGCTACGACGCGGATGGCACCCTCATCCCCGGAGCCGCTGTCGCCTGGACGGTCACAGATGGTGCGGTCGGCCGGATAGACGACGGCGGCCTCTTTACAGCCATCGGTGAAGGCACGACCACCGTCGCCGCAACACTGGATGGCGTCACCGGCACCGCAACCGTCACCGTCCGGCCACCCCCGCCGGCCCTCCTCGCCTGGATCGCTGTCTGCCCGCCCTGCACCACGCTCAATGTCGGCGAGACCTACCGGTTTGCGGCGACTGGCTACGATCGGTTCGGAGACGAGGTCACGAACCTCACGTTCACCTGGTCATGCTGCGATCCATGCGTCGGGACGATCGACTCCTGTGGCACGTTCACGGCCCTTGGCGAGGGGACAACGATCGTCACCGCCTCCGCTGACGGCATCAGCGGCACCGCCTGCGTCACAGTCCGTCGCCCGGCTCCGGTCTGCATCGAACTCTCTCCGGCGAATGTCACGCTGACGGTTGGCTGTACACAACAGTTTACAGCGACCGTCCGCGACCAGTGTGGCGGCGATATGGGCGGCGTCGAGATCGCCTGGTCGGTCGACAACGGAAGTGTCGGATCTATCGACTCCTGTGGTCTCTTTACAGCCCTTGAACCCGGAACGGCGACCGTCACCGCCTCGGCCGGATGCGCCTGCGGCACCGCCTGCGTCACGGTCAAGGCCGCATCGGTCATGCCGTTTGCGGACTTCTCCGCGAACGTCACCTCCGGAATCGCCCCCCTCGCCGTCCAGTTCACCGACAGCTCGACCGGCAACCCGACCACCTATTCCTGGGAGTTCGGTGACGGAGGCACATCGACGGAGCAAAACCCGGTACACACCTACGACGCCGCCGGGACCTACACAGTGACCCTGACAGCCGAGAACGCCTGTGGGAACGACACCTGCTGCCGCAAAGGCTACATCACCGTCACTGAACCCCGGAGAGAGTCGGCCCCCAACCCCTCTGGCGGCTCGTCCTCGCGCTCAGGCGGGGGAACATCCCCATCGCCGGCGGTCCGGGCGGGGGAGAGCGTCACCTGCGGCGGCCTCACTGGATCGGCAGTGACCAGCGTCACCCTGACGGCATCGGGGAATATCGATCGGGTCATGCTTGCGGTGGAGAAGACCAGCCTCCCCGATGGGGTTGCGCCGCCCGACACCCCGGTCTACGAGTACATCGAGATCACCCTTGATCGGGCAGACCCGGCCGATATCGGCAACGCGACTATCGAGTTCGTCGTCCCTGCGGCCTGGTTTACGGAGAACAACCTCTCACCGGAGGCTGCCGCCCTCCTCCGCTATGCCGGCGGCGCTTGGCAGCCCCTCCCGACCGTCTTCCTCGGCGAAGAGAACGAATACTACCGGTTCCAGGCGACGTCGGCGGGGTTCTCCTGCTTTGCGATCTCGGCGCCACCGATCACCGTAGAGGCGGCCGGCACGCCGGCGATGGAGATGCCCGCCGTCCCGGCGACGACGACCCCTGCAGCCCCGCTCATCATAGCGCCGATGCTGGCACCGCTGGTCCTGCTCCTCCTCGGTATGAGAAGAAAGAACTAACACTTTTTTCGGCCCAAAAAGACTTCGCGCGAGGCGTTCGATGTGAATAACGGTGCAACCTCACGCAAAGATTACAACGTACCGGCAGAAAAAGAGCGTAAACGCCGAAGGTATGAGGGGATTCACTCCCCGGTACGATCGTCGATATACTGATGGAGGAGTTCAAGCGCCTCCCACTCACGGGGGCCGCCGCACTTCCGGGCAAGGCCGCTATGGTGTTCGATCAGCCGCCCGAGCCACGGGTCGCGGTTCCTGACATAGCGAGTGGCATGGACCGTAGCGTCCACGATGCTGGAAAAGCCCCGGTTCACCGGGTGCAGCCGGAGCCCGAGCACCTCCTCGTGGAAGGGGATGAGGCGGAAGATGATCGCCTCGTCGCTCGACCGCTCTACGTCCGCGGCAAACGCGGCCCAGGCCTCCACGTCGCGGAGGCGGTAGATGGTCCTCCCGTCGATCTCCTCCCGGACAAAGTCCTCATCGGGGAGGTCGTCAAAAGCGGTCCGGACGTAGAGCACCGGGTCAAATATGAAGTTCGCCACCACAGAACGGTCCCGGGCGATGTTGCGGGCGGTATGGCTCCCCCGGAAGAGGACCATGTGCAGGGAGCCGCTCCGGTTGATGATCCCCATGGGGGCGGCGTTGCAGTCGGTGGTCGCGATCACCTCGTTGATCCCCTCGGTCAGGAGTCCCACTGCCATCCCTCCCCGAGCGCCACGTATATCCCGGCGATGGTGATATCGGCGATCGATCCCGGGTTGATACCGCCGGCGATGCACTCGGCATCAAAAGCACGAAGATCGCGCCCCCCGCTGAGCACCTCGCCCGCACACCGCATCGTCCTCTCCGCAACCTCCTCCCCGTGCTTCTTCGCGATGAAGGTATCCGGCTCCGAGGCAAGGAGGTCCAGGAACGCCCGCACAATCGCCTCCCTGCCGTGCCCGTGCGAGTGAAGCAGGTCTGCGCACCGGCGGGTCAGGGAGAAACCGTTCGTCCACTCCCGGGCGACCATATCCCGGGGCGCCGAGTGGGCCATGATATCGGCAAGCGTCATGCCGCGCTCCCGGATAGCGGCGATCGACGCGGGGTCGTTCACGTCCAGTTCGTCGCTCTCCGCCACCCTGACCCGGGTGAGGCCGAAGGCCGCGTAGAACTCGATCGCATCCTCGACGTCGGTCCCGGAGACGACTCTCCGCGCCCCCTCGATGTCTCCCCCGAGGATGAGGGGGATGAGCAGGATGAACGCCCCGAAATGGGTGTTTCCCCCGCCGTGACCATTCGTTCGCATGACCGCCTCCCGGATCAGGCTGCCGACCCGGCCGCCTGGCCCCTCAGCCGCATCGAACGCCGGCCGCACAAGGATGGTCGAGGCGAGGAAATGTTCGAGGAGAGTGTCGGAATAATCGTGACACCGGTCCACGTTCCCGGGTTTCGGGTAGGCGCAGACCTCGAGCATCATCGCCATCTGCGCCCGGTCAGCTCGATTCATCGCCGGTCTCTTCATCGAATAGTTTATGCATGATCTTCTCGGCCAGGTGATGCTTGCACTGCATGTACTCCCGTGTAGAGAGGCCTTTCTTCTCAAGCGTCATGTTCCTGAACATGCAGGGAGAACTGATCTTGCAGCACCAGGCAAGGCTCCCGAAACAGGTGCTCTTCCCATCATCAAGCGGGGTTCCCTTCACCGCCTCCTGCTTGATCTTCAGGTACTCGTTTCTGGAGAGCCCGATCTTCTCGAGGGCCGGGATGAGCGGGCAGGCCTTCACCGGCATGCAGCAGAAGGCGAGCGCCCTGACGTCGCCGCCACGGCAGAGCTGTTTCGGGGCGTTGTACCAGCCGCCTTCATCGGCGAACCGGGTGATGGCGGCATCGAGGCCGGCGAGCGTCCAGGGATCGGATTTCCGCCCAAGCGAGACGAGGTCCGCACCATGGGAGAAGGCGTCCATCGCCCGGTCGAACGTATTGATGGAGTTGTTTGCGATCAGCATCAGGGGAGAGGCGTTGCGGAGCTGGCGGACCTTGTTGTGCCCGTAGTCCATCAGGTCCACGTGGAGGATATCCGCCCCCGCCTTCCAGACGGTGTGGGCGAGGTCACGGTCGTCGGCGGCGACACCGGCCCGGATCTTCACCGAGACGGTCACGTCCGCCGACTTTAATGCGCGGATGATCTCCACGAGTTTTGCCGGGTGCTCGAGGAGGTACTCACCGCACCCGGCCTCGAGCATCGCCGGCTGCCGGCAGTGGGCGTCGATCTCATAGACCACGCGGTCCCCAAACGCCCCGGCAACCTCAGCGTACGCAGCCGGCGTGCTCCCGCGGAGGTTGATGCCCATGACAACGTCGCTCTGTTTCAGGACATCGATCTCTCTTTCCAACGTTTCCAGGGGATCGTCGTATAAAAACTCTTTACGGCCCTCCTGTGCCATCTGCCGGCTCGCCTCGAGGGTGGGACCGTCGATGGAGTAGCCACCGATGAAGGCGGCCCCGACATGAGCCGCCCGCTCAAGAACGTAAGCCGCATCCACAATCCCGGCCATGGATGCGATCGCTACCGGTGTTTTTACGACCCGATCGTTTACGAGGAGTTCAAAACGATCATATGCTTCCATCATACTTCCATCTCCGTTGGTGGTGAGAGGGGATATTGATTTGTGTCAAGCCCGGGGAGGTCATACTCCTCGTTGGAGCGAACGAGCGCACAACAGAGCCGGAAATCATCGAGCGAGATTCCAGGAACCGCCTCGTAGTATTCGGGCGCCGTACTCCAGGGCATGAGGTATGCCTCCTTCGGCTTCCCCGCGCCGAACCGGGACTCGACGGCAAGGAACCCCCGGCGTCCGATCTTCCGGGTAAGATCGGTTATCGAATCTACCTTGTGGACGTTGTTCTGATCGGAGTGAAAGTGCCGGGAGAAGTAGAAGATCTTCTTCCGGAGATCGACCTGCACTCGATGGCCAGGTGGTAGCGGGGGTCGAGGGAGTCCACGAGGACATCGACGTACTGAGTATCGCATTTGCTCTGCTTGAGCCGGTAGGCGAACCCCTGAACCCGCCGGTGGGCGAAGAACCGGTTGATACGGCAGGTGTTCTCCCCTTCGAAGTTTGCCATCACATCGATCCGGGACCGGGTCCCTAAAAACAATCGGTAATTATTTTAATATAGTATCGTAGTACCTTGTAACATATGGGTAAAAAAGGAATGTTACTGGTTGGGCATGGCAGCAAGCTCCCCTATAATAAGGAATTGATCGAGACCACCGCAGGGATCATCGCCGGAAAAACCGATGAGTATGTTATCAAACCCGGCTTCATGAGCCTCAACACGCCGACGGTAGAAGAACAGCTCGAGGCGTTTCGGAAGGAGGATATCGATATGCTGGTCGTCGTCCCGCTCTTCCTTGCGAGAGGCGTCCACATCAACCAGGACATCCCCGAGATCCTCGGCCTCCCCGAGGGGACCCGGAAAGGCACGTTCCGGCTGAACGGGAAGACGGTTCCGCTCGTCTACGCAAGCCCCATCGGGAGCGACCCCCTCCTTGCCGAACTGATGCTGAAGAACGCGTCCGACGCGATCGCCGAACTGAACTCCTGACGGCTATGCGAATCCTGGTGCTGGATACTATCCACGGCGGGGCGGAACTCGCCGCGGCACTCCGTGGTGCCGGCCACCAGGTGGACGAGGTGGACGTCTACCGCGGAGAGGGCGGCATCCCTGTAGAGGAGGCGCTCGTCCGCACCTACGACCTGGTCACCGCACCCGTTCACCTCGACCCGGATCACCCTCTCCTCCGGCAGCACGGGCCCGCGGTCTCGCACCACGAGATGGTGGGGTGGGTCCTCAGAGCCCATCTCCCCCGCCCGTTCATAGAGATCACCGGAGCACGCGGAAAGACCACCACCGCCCACGCTCTCGCCTCGCTGCTGCCGGGTCCGGGCATCCTGCACACATCCACCGGGACCTACCGTTACCCGGAACGGGTGCGCCTCTGGAAGAGGAGCATCACGCCCGCCTCCCTGATCCCGGCGGCGCATGAGGCCTGGCGTATCGGGGGCTGGCTGGTCGCGGAAGAGTCGCTCGGAGTTACGGGCGCCGGGGACGTGGCGGTGCTGACGTCGCCGGAGGACTATCCGATCGCGGCAGGGAGAAAGCGTGCGATCACCGAGAAGTGCCGGCTGATCTCCCGGACACGGATCGTGGTGCTCCCGCCCGGCATCGACCTCCCGAGAAAGACGGTCGCCGCCGACGAGATGGTATCCTTCGACGGCCCGGTCTGCCGGTTTTCGGGACGGGGGATCGTCGGCACCTTCGCTAACCCACTCTGCACCCTTGCGGGCTACCGTGCGGCGCTCTCGCTTGCGGCCGCGACCGCCTGCGTGATCGGGGTCGACCCTTCGCCGCTTGCAGAGTTTACCGCCCTGCCCGGCCGGATGGCGACCCGGTGGGAAGGAGACCTGCTGATCGTAGACAACGCGAACAGCGGGACGAACGTGGCCACCACCCTTGATGCCGCACGCTACGCGAGGACTCTCGCGGGCAACGGCGCCCTGACGCTCGTCATCGGCGAGGAGGCACGGGCGGTCTGCGAGGGCTTCTCCCCGGAGGACGTCCGGCGGGCGGTATCGGCCGTCGGGCCGACAGGAATCGTCTACGTCGGGGAGGCGTGGTGCACGGCCGGAGAGGAGCATACTGCAGCCTCACTCGACGAGGGACTGGATCTCGCCCGGAGCATCACTCCAGAAGGTGCGATCATCCTCGCGGTAAAGACGTGGAGATAATAATGCAATACATTCAACCAAGACCGAGTTCAATTGTAGCGGGGCTCTACACCGCCCGCGACCTGGGCGTGGACGTGGCGATCCTCCACGGCCCGTCAGGCTGTTCGTTCAAGCACGCCCGCCTCCTCGAAGAGGATGGCATGCGGGTTTTGACAACATCGCTCGCCGACAACGAGTTTATCTTCGGCGGGCATGACCCGCTCATGCGGGTGCTCCGCTACGCGGAGAAGGAGTTCGCACCCCGGCGGATAGCGGTCATCGGGACGTGTGTCGCGATGATCATCGGTGAAGATCTCCAGTCCGCCATCCACGACGCCGGGATCACAACACCGGCGATTGCCGTGGACATCCATGCCGGGTTCCGGGAGAACATCGACGGCGTGATCGCGACACTCGAACCGGCCGCTGCCGCCGGCTGGATCAGCAGCGATGAACTGGAACGCCAGCGCTACCACCTCGGGAAAGCAAACGAGGTGGAGCGGCTGCGGGGGGCGGCGTCCCGGAACTACATCGAGCCTTCACGCGGCGACCTCAAGCACGTCGCGGCACAGCGCCTTGTGGAACTCGCCGACGACGGTGCCACGGGGGTCGCGGTCATGAACGCGAAGAAGGAGACCGCCTATATGTTCGCCGACGAACTCCTGGCTCTCCATGATGTCTGTCCGGACGCCGCGATCACCTACGTCGCGAACCTGGAAGACCGGGGTCTCCCGAAGGTCCGGGAGGATGCCGCCCGGATCCTCGCCGGCATGCGGGAGCGAGGGGTCGACCCCGAGCTCCTCGGGGCGCTGGACGAGTACGGGGCGAACGGCTCCGCGGTCGGGGAGCGGCTCCGGGAACTCGCCCCCGACTTTGCTCTCCTTGTCGGGGTGCCGCACGCCGTCCCGGCGGAGTACACGGAAGGAATTGAGTGCTTCTCGGTCACGAACGGTCCCCGGCAGGTGGCGCCGCTCCGGGAGCTGGGGCACCGGCACGTCGTGGTCGAGATCGACCTGCACCCAAAGACCCTCGGTGTCCGGGATATCGTCGAGAGCGAGTTCGGGGCGGTCCTGCGGAGTATGCGATGAAGTCCCTCCTCGTCGCCGGCGACCGCTCCGGGAGCGGGAAGACAAGCATCACCCTCGCGCTCTCGGCCCTCCTCTCGGCCACCCGGGCCGTCCAGACCTTCAAGGTGGGGATGGACTACATCGACCCGTCCTACCTCACGGGGGTGACGGGCCGGCCCTGCCGGAACCTGGACGACTACGTTATGAGCAGAGACGAACTCCGGGCAGTCTTTTCGCACGGGTGCCGGGGGGCCGATATTGCTGTCGTGGAAGGCGTCCGGGGGCTCTTCGAGGGCGCGGAGGCCCTCACCGACCTCGGGAGCACGGCCGCGGTTGCAAAACAACTCGACCTGCCTGTGGTTCTCGTGGTCAACGCCCGGAGCATCACCCGGAGCGCGGCGGCGATCGTGAAGGGCTTTCAGGCGTTCGACCCGGGCGTTGATATCCGGGGGGTCATCCTCAACCAGGTCACCGGCACCCGCCACCGGGAGAAGGCGGTCCGTGCAATCGAGCACTACTGCGGTATCCCGGTCATCGGCGCCATTCCCCGGACGACGGAGATGGAACTTGCTATGCGCCATCTCGGCCTCGTTCCTTACCGGGAGGGGCAGGGGCACGAGGAGTTCCGGGAGCGTATCGAGGCGGTGAAGCGTATGATCGGGGAGCACGTCGACCTGGATGCCCTGCTCGCCCTTGCCCGGGAGGTTGAGTTGCCTCCGGAGGGGAGCTCCATCTACGCGACGCCCGGAGAATCGGACGTCCGGATCGGGGTCGCGCTCGATGAGGCCTTCAACTTCTACTACGCAGACCTCTTCGACATCTTGGCGTCGCTCGGGGCCGAGGTTGTCCCGTTCTCCCCGATCCACGACCGGCTGCCGGAGGCTGACGGCTACATACTCGGCGGCGGCTACCCGGAGCTCTTCGGCGCGGAACTCGAGGCGAACACCGCGGTGCGGGAGGGGCTCTTAGAGGCCTCCCGGAACGGCACGCCGGTCTACGCGGAGTGCGGGGGACTCATATACCTCACCGACCGGATGGTGCTCGCCCCGGAGTTTGCGGGATCGAAGAGGGAGGAGACCTACGAACTCGCCGGAGTCTTTGCCGGCGAGGCCCGGATGCCGGAGAGGCGGATGCTCGGCTATGTGGTGGGGACGAGCGCGGCCGGGACTCCCATGGGCGAGGCGGCGTTCCGGGGCCACGAGTTCCACTACAGCAGTGTCCGGCTTGCCCCGGAGACCCGCTACGCCTACCGGCTGACCCGGGGGAGCGGCATCGGGGACGGGAACGACGGGGCGGTCCGGGACCGGACGATCGGGAGTTACACGCACCTCCACCCGGTGACGAGCCGGGTGATGCTCGGGCACTTCGTGGACTGCTGCCGGACCTGACGCGGCAAAGGTCGTCCCGGCAGTACTTTTCCCGCAACCGTCGGGCAGGGCCCCGGCGGCGAGTGTGAGCGATGACCGGGTCCCCGCCGCCGTACCATTCCGGGTCACCGCGAGGCGGTTCGGAGCACGAAACGCAAAACATACAAACGAACCGAGACCACACTAGTTCTATGATCATCTACCTTGACGGCAGATACGTCCCCGAAGAGGAGGCGAAGGTCTCGGTCTTTGACCACGGCCTCCTCTACGGCGATGGCGTTTTCGAGGGGATACGCGCCTACAACGGAAAGGTCTTCCGTCTTGACGAGCATCTCGCACGGCTCTACGACTCGGCAAAGACGATCGACCTTGCCGTCCCGATCACGAAAGAGGAGATGGCCGAGGCCATCAAGGAGACGCTGCGACGGAACAACTTGAAGGATGCCTACATCCGCCCGATCGTGACCCGGGGCAAGGGCGACCTCGGCCTCGACCCCCGGAAGTGCGCGAAACCGACGGTCATCGTCGTCGCCGTCACGTGGGGCGCGATGTACGGCGACCTCTACGAGAAGGGTCTCCGGGCTATGTGTGTCTCGGTCAGGCGCACCCCGGCGGAGTCGATGCCGCCGAACGTGAAGAGTCTCAACTACTTAAACAACATCCTCGCGAAGATCGAGGCGAACCACATGGGCGTGGATGAGGCTATCTTCTTCGACACCCAGGGCCACATCGCCGAGGGGTCGGGGGACAACATCTTCGTCGTCAAGAACGGGGAACTCATCACCCCGCCGACCTTGAACAACCTGCGCGGTATCACCCGCCTGGTCACGCTGGAGATCGCGGCGTCGATGGGGCTCACGGTCGTCGAGCGAAACCTCGGCTACTTCGACCTCTATGCGGCCGACGAGGTCTTCGTCACGGGGACCGCGGCGGAGATCGGCCCGATCCGCGAGATCGACGGCAGGGTCATCGGGAACGGCAAGCCCGGTCCCATCACCCGGCAGCTGATGGCGGCCTACAAGGCCGTCACCCAGAAGGAAGGCACCCCGATCAACAAGTGAGGAACTCCGGTCTCCGGCCGGCCCCCCGGGCCCTCCTTCGGCACAACTTTTTTATCCCCGGGTGTTGAAGTTGTATGGCACATCGTGCATGCTGCTATAGTGTAGAGGCCAATCATGTCGGCCTTTCACGCCGACGACAGGGGTTCGAATCCCCTTAGCAGCATACTGCTTTTGACTTATTCCATTATCGTCTTGGGCTCTTTTTGAATACACTGATTTTTGATTATGCGTTCATTGTGATTAAACTCTGTTAGTAAGGACAAGGTGAGATTGATAAATATATCCTAGACTTTTTATTTTCTATCATGTGATAACTCAAAAACGAAAAAGAGAAGATCATCTTCGTCGTTAGCACATAAGATCTAGTCAAAGAAAGCTTTATCGTAAAATCAGGAAAATTTGAATTCAGGTGATTTGTTTATGGCGAATGGCTATGAATTTACTCCTGAGGAAATAGAACAGGCATTTAGGAAAGCTGGGGGTAGATGCGAATGTTGTGGGAAGCAACTTAGTTGGTCAAGCAGTCGAGTTAATGGGGGCCGCGGCCAGTGGGAAGCCCATCATGGTAGCCGATCCACACCAGTCATTCTATGTACCGGCGGGCCGGAAAATTGTCATCTCAATTGCGGGCATAATGGCAATTATCGGAATCGTGGCATCACACCTCGTGTTCATAAGGGCAGCTGACATCAGAGACCGGATGGATCCCAGGTCATAGTGATTGTCCTAAAGGTAATCCCAAAAATATGGGATCTCTCAAATAAAATCGGAAATTGGGGCATTTCGAGAAATTGACAATGATCTCTGGGAGATTGTTCAGAAATACCTCCCGCCAACGAAGCCGCACATTGGCCGCCCACGGTGTGACCCCCGCGGGTTGTTCAACGGCATCCTGTATGTTCTCACGACCGGGTGTACCTGGCTTGATGTACCAGCGAAATATGGTACGAAATCAACGGTTCACCGGTACCACCTCGAACTCTGCGAGAAAGGAGTGTACCAGGCAATCTCCCTTGACCTTCTCCGATCCGGATACGAGATCAAAAAAGCGATCTCCCCCACTGTGCGACAGATATGAAGGATATCCTGGCGAAAAAAGGGGATCGATCGGCTATGATGGCTATAAAAAAGTAAACGGGAACAAACTGAGTGCTCTGGTCGATCGGAACGGTCTTCCCCTTGCCTGCACAGTTGCGCCGGCAAATGTCCATGATTCCCGGCTCTACAAGTTAACTCTCGAAGCGTTTGAGATTTCCGAAGTGCAAGAACGTCCTGCAATCATCTCCGCAGATGCAGCCTACGATGCCCGGGAAATTCGCCAGTACAACCGAAAACGAAGAATCAAGAGAACTATCCCGGTAAACTGGAGATTCTGGAAACACCCGAAGCAAGGAAGACCTATCTGGTTCGATCCGATACTCTACAAGAAGCGCAGTGCGGTAAAACGGTTCTTCAGTTGGATTGAGGCGTTCAAGAAGATTACTCCCCGATACGAGCGATATGAGCACTCATTAATGGGACTGATTCACTTGGCATGTGTGGTCATGATCGGGAGAATATTGGTGGCACCCCAGATCCTATAGAAGGCACAATTAAAGGCTCATTATAACATTACAAACAATTACTCATCTCCAAAAGACCTAAAATGATTTCAAAGCGATTAAATACCGATGTGATGACATCCCATGTCATAGGAACATGGAGATGGACAGGTGGGAATTCCAAAGAACATTACCCGGGAGCATGTGCTTCAAGCGTTAAATGACATTAAACCAGGGACTATACCTTCTGACCGTGAAGCGACAAGGTTTGAGCTCATCTTCAACAAACATTTCTTCCCACCAAAATATGTCCTCTCCATAGCAAATCGATATGCGAACGGTGAGGATCTCCCTGCGTCGGAGTTCAGCGGAGGAGAGGAAGCAAATACATATCTGCGAAATCTGGGGTTTGCTGTAGTAGTGCGTTCAAATTTTGAGCGTGTGGTCAAGCGCCTGAAAGAACTCCTTCGACAGTCTGCCACGGATGGGGAATTACAGGATATTATTCAGGCAAGAAATGAAGTAATCGCAAAATATCAGCCGGTCTTTGCACCATCGAACATCCAGAACCTTTCCCAAGAGAGATTCGCGGAATTCCTTCTCTTCGAGAACAACAAGCACTGGACGAATCTGTATCGTCAGACACCATCCGTTACGGCCAATATGGAGTCGCTGAGGCAGGCGCTCACCGTCTTGGCCGATGAATCACAACCCATCAGTGAACGCTTAGATCGGGTCAATCCCAAGCAGAACAAGCCGGTAAAAGGGCTCGGAAAGGCAATTCTCACCGCAATTCTCTTGATAGAATTCCCGGAAACATATGGGATCTGGAATGGAACATCAGAAAACGGTCTTGGGAAAGCCGGATTATGGCCAGAGCTTCGCCGAGGCGCATCATTTGGTGAACAGTACCGTGCTATCAACAATGTTCTGGTGGCGCTCGCCGACGAACTGGCTATTGACCTTTGGACACTGGATGCCCTGTGGTGGAGATATGACGATCTTTCCCAGAGTGTACGCTACTGGAAAGTTGCTCCTGGTTGGAACGCAGTATACTGGGAGAGCGTGTGGATGCCTCAGGGCATTGCAAGTGTAGATTTCAACGAATTCACAGAATATTATGGTGAAAGGCTTCGGGACGCCCCAGAACTCAAGTCTTTCCAGTCCGAAATTCAGAAAATAGCTGATGAAAACTCAGCAAACCCTGCATACGATTATCTCCGGAAGCCAGGAGCCTTCCGGATCCAGTCCGAAATGTTCTGGAACTTCACACACGAGATGAAGGAAGGCGATTACATCGTTGCGAACAAGGGCATGAAGAAGATCCTTGGCATCGGCATAGTGAAGTCGCCTACAAAGATCGATGAAAATCTGGAACAACCATTTTATCGGAACGTAGACTGGATAATCACCGGCGGTGTGGCAGACAAACCCGGATCGATTAAAGGAAACTGGCGGAATACCATTATCGAACTTTCGAAAGATGATTTTGAGACGATACTTCATCTCATGTCCAATGGGGATGGAAAAAGGATCAATCCGCTTTTTGAGCACATGAGATCGTTACTGAAAAGGAAAAATCAGATAATCCTCTACGGCCCTCCGGGAACCGGGAAGACATGGGTAGTTAAGGAGTTTGTCCAGCAGCGCGGTGCAACAACAGTCAAGAGAAAAAACATTCTGGAAGATACACGATTCTTCTGGCTCACCATTAACCCCGAACGATGGGATCCGGAGAATCTCTGGAGAGAAGAGACAGAACTCTGGCCCGGGAAGTACAGAAGTGCATTTGAAGAGATTCAACAGGATGATATCGTCTTCGTCTATGCCGGGAAGAAATACCACAAAGTCTATGCAATCGCCCAATGCGTACGGAAAGAGCCCGGAATTGACGGCTACCCGAAGGTCTTCATCAAAGGCATAAAGGGAGTTGAAGGCCCCGATTGGCAAACGCTAAAAACCGATGATCTTCTCTCGGATGCAGCACCGGTCAAGGTAAACCTCCGTGGAACGCTCTTTCCCCTTGAATATGATGAAGCACTTCAGTTGCTTTCACTCACACAGGTCGATCCTGATGAGTTGCACCTGACACTTACCGAAGAAGATGAGACGGTAAAACCTTACGAGTTTGTCACGTTCCACCAATCTTTCTCGTATGAAGAGTTCATCGAGGGGCTCCGGCCGGTCAACACGGACGAAGGGCAGATCCAGTACGTGATCCAGGAGGGAATCTTCAAGCGGCTCTGTCGGGAGGCCTTCAATGCCCTTATGCAAGAAGCCGGGATACAGAAAGTCTGGTATGAGAAGGGAAAGATGCCAACACTGCACCCTGACGAGGAGCAGGAAGCCCGAGAACACATTGATAGTGTTCCCTTTTACCTGACAATCGATGAGATCAACCGTGGTGACATCTCCCGCATCTTCGGGGAGCTGATCACGCTTATCGAAGTTGACAAGCGACTATTGGCAAAGAACCAGATGGTTACAACATTGCCGTATTCAAAGACCTCCTTTGGCATCCCGCCGAATCTCTACATCCTCGGCACCATGAACACGGCAGACAAGAGTATCGCCCTCATTGACATCGCTCTCCGCCGGCGGTTTGGGTTCATCGAGCTGATGCCTGATTATGAGGTGCTTAAACAGATTCTCACGAGTGAAGATGCAGACCTGCGAGAGATTTACTCACTCTCGATCGATCTCCTCTCCTACATCAACCAGCAAGTAACCACCCTCTATGATAGAGATCATCAGATCGGGCACAGTTATCTCATGCGTATGAGTGAGGCAACAAATGTGGACGAGGCGATAGAATCGCTCATCTTCACCTGGTATCATGAGATTCTCCCACTGCTTCAGGAGTACTTCTACGACGCTCCTGCAAAACTTGAGAAGCTCCTCGGCAAAGAGTTCGTGGAGGTCGATGGCCGATCATTCAGGTTCAGAGACCCGCTGTGTGGTGATGATTTCATTCAGGCATGCTCCCGGCTCATCGAGAAAACCAAAGCAGAACCAACTGGTGGACTGCTGTGAGCAAGACGGTTGCGACACTCTTTGAGTATGTCTCCTACCGGTACGAACCGGCCTCAGAGACCGATTCATTCTCTGCAACGGAGAATGTGCTGTACTTAACGGAGGAGACCCTCCAGGAACTCGAGTGTCTCAACAGGACGAAATACTTCCTTGATATCGGCCGGAAAACGCTCAAACCCCTGAACTACATCGGCGTAGTCAGGGTTGGAGATCTCACGATCCAGATTCTTCCCAAACTCTTCAAGAATGACAGGTATGAAGCTCATAAATCTGTCATCGCCGGCAACGTCCTCAAGATGCTCTCCTACACCGAATCACTCCCGATCACCGAGATTGATACGGCAGATCTCGACACCGAGGAGTTTGAATTCTTTGAGGTCTTTGTCTGGCTATTCGCGAAGAACCTCGCTGAGCCCATCAAATCGAACCAAGTCCGGGAGTACGTTAGAAGAAGCGAAGAACTACATTTCGTCCGGGAGCGGATTGACACACGGCGTTACACAAATCCTGCCAAACTTCACATTGTCCCCTGCATCTTTCATGAATTTTCCAGAGACAACACCTTGAACAGGACGCTCAAATACACCTGCCACCTCATGTCTCGGATGGTAAGAAGTTCCGAGAACTTCCGGCTCCTCAAATATATTAACAACGTGCTTGAACCCGTCAGTCTCACACCGGTGACCCTTACCGAGGTCGACCGGATCCGGTTCACCCGACTGAACCAGCGGTTCGAGCCGTTCATCCGAGTTTGCCGGATATTTCTTGCGCATTCTACTCTCACGCTTCGGGCATCCCATGCAGAAACGTTCTCCCTCTTGCTCCCGATGGAGAGGCTCTTTGAGGAGTTCGTCGCCCAGGTGTTGCTGGACGACCCTGTCTACTTCTTCGGAAAGCAAGTGGAGGTCCAACCACAGGAGCCGATAGGGCATCTGGCAGAGAATGCCACCACCGGAAGAAAAGCATTCAGGCTCATACCAGATATCACTATACGGGATGGTGCTGCCACGGCTATCATCGACACAAAGTACAAGTTGCTCAACTTCGATGATCCCCGATTCGAAGTCAAGCAGCCCGACATGTATCAGATGTATGCCTACGTCACCAAACTCCATGCGTCCGGCGCCATGCTCCTTTATCCTGAAACCGAAGCCGTAGAATATGGCACATTTCTCTTTGCTTACACAGACAAAGATGGCTCAATGCGCACTATACCGCTCTACATCTGCTCAGTCCACCTCTCGGAAAACCTGAACACAGACGAAGGCTGGGCAGCATTCCGGAGATCGCTGGCCGAGGCGATGCGTGTGATCGTTGGAGCAGGGAGCCGAGAAGAGGAGGTCACGAGACCCGCTGTCCCGGGAGTAACAGGGTAGACCAAGGTCAAGCGGGGTTGGATTTTGCATATACTGCGTAAAGATCGAGATTGGCAGTTTGGTTAAACCAATCCAGAACGTTTTACTCTACCCTTCTTGGAGGTCCGGTCTCGTTTCTCTCTCGTGCCTTTCCAGGGTCTATACGTATTTGCAGCACACCTCAAGGCCGGCGTATCAGGTTGCCTAGCGCACTTTCCGCGGATTCCTGCGTTCCTTCCCGCGCCTGCGCCGGAGATTGAGGTCCCCGCAACCCCTGCCCGCGGCTCCGGAGGCCCCCGCCCCTTTGGAATGGCGACATCGTCTAGCACCTCAAACAGCCGCAACCCCAGACCGGTCGGTTTGTAAAACATCTTCCATTTATTCTCGAACCTGGCAACCTCCCTCGTTAGAAGCCCGCTGTCGACAAGACCCTTCAGCACCGGGCCGATGGTACAATCACTCAATTCTGCCCGGTTCATTCCGTGCTTCCTTTACAACGGACCGTATGAATGCCGTCTTTCCCTGTGTATAGGCCTCGCGGTCGAACGGATACTCTTCTTTGAGACGGCGTTTCAGTTTGCTATATTCCTCCGCAGCATCAGGATGGAGAATAAGATAATCCCGGAAATACAGCTCATCCCAGTCGCCGCCATAGCGGACGTGGATATGGTAGGTCTGTCCCACAAACCCTTCCGGCGTATACCCCTTCATGAACATCATGTGAGGCGGCGGATCGCGTGGCTGGGGGTCGTAGAGGTACCCGATGTCCACCAAATTGCGAATCAACTCCTCATTGTCGCAATTGTCGCTCACTTCGAGCAGGATATCGATTGTCGGCTTTGCGATGATCCCGGGGATGGAGGTGCTGCCGTAATGCGAGATCCGTTTGATGTGGTGCCTGCCGACAGCGTGTTCGATAAGTTCCTTTTCAGTGGAATATATCGCCGGCCAATCCGGGTTATACTCCGACAGGATGATAGGGAAAAGTCGTCCCAGTTCTTCAAGACTCATTTCATTCAGCGGTTTTACCAAGTTCATCACCCGAGTATTGCAATCTAACGAGGCATACGCGGTAAGGCACCATGGAACCTGCGCTTACGGTAATTTTTCCCGACAATGTCGGAAAAACGTTTCGTTAAATCAATCCGGACTGCTTTGCTCTGCTTCTCCACGAGTCCGATCCCGTCTTTCTTCCGTTGCTTTCGGGGTTTATACAACTTTGAGGCACTTCTCAGCATCAACGCATTAGGTTGTCCCACATTCCCGGCCTTACTTCTGTACTCTTTTGGGCCCCTATGCTGACAACCGGTACCGCCGCAACCCCGGCACGTGACCTCCGCCCCTCAGGAACGACAACATCATTCAGCACCTCAAACAGCCGCAGCCCTTCAGCTACAGAGAGTATCGAACGGTCGATCCGGGCAAAGCACAAAGGACAGGTGCAGTGCGGAGCGTAAGAAGCCATCAGGCTTCGAGTAGAAGGTCCCCTTCCCGGAACTTCACCAGGATGTCGATATCGCCTACGGGCGTCTCCCACAGACCCGGAGATGCCGATACGGGCCACGCCGTAGCGCTCCCGGATAGTACAGAGGTTCTGCCGGATCCGGGCAAGGGGATGCATCGTTACACCTGAGTACTCCATCCACCGTCCTATACCCTCCGATACCCGGGAGCTCGCATCCTGCCACCGTGGCCGGACAGTCCCGCATCACGCGTGGTCGGATCACTATCTTTTTCCGTGCTCTTTCGCATTTACTATTCTCCAGAGTATATCCTCCGCAATGGACGGCCCATACACGCACATCGGCATGGAGAATATCCAGGAGATCGATCGCAGATGACACGGAAGGCTAGACGGCATGATACACCCGCCGGGGACAGAGCGCTGCAACCGGTTAGCGAGATTCACTCTTCGGAACAGGACATCTCCTTCCTCCTTTCAGAACTCCGTGACATGATCCGGGCAGCCAAAGGCCGTGCTGCGACTGCAGTAAACGTCGAACTGGTCCTGCTGTACTGGCATATCGGCGATCGAATCGGCAGGGATATTCTCAAGGAAGAACGAGCACCATACGGTAAGAGAATTCTTTCGACGCTGTCGAAAGAATTGATAGCAGAGTACGGTCCCGGATACAGCCAGCCGAATCTGACCCGGATGATCCGTTTTGCAGCGCAGTTCCCATCCGAAGAAATTGTCTCGACAGTGTCGAAAGAATTGAGCTGGTCCCATTTCGTAGAACTTCTCCAGATCGAGGACGTCGTTGCCCGTGAATTCTATGTTCAGATGTGCCGGATCGAACGCTGGAGCGTGCGGGAGCTTCACTCCCAGATCCAGGGAATGCTGTTCGAACGCACCGCTCTCTCCCGAAAACCCGAAGAACTTGCCCGTCAGGAACTTGCCGTGCTGCGAGAGGAAGGCCGTGTCACGCCGGACCTGGTCTTTCGGGATCCGTACCTGCTCGATTTCCTCGGGCTTGCCGACACCTACAGCGAACGGGACCTCGAGACAGCGATCCTCCGGGAACTCGAGCGGTTCCTGCTGGAGCTCGGAGCCGGGTTTGCATTTATCGCGCGTCAGAAGCGGATTATCATCGATGGGGAGGATTATTACATCGACCTGCTCTTCTACCACCGCGGGCTGCGCCGGCTGGTGGCAATCGATCTGAAGATCGGGAAGTTTCAGGCAGCCGATAAAGGTCAGATGGAACTGTACCTGCGCTGGCTCGACCGATATGAGCGGCGGTCTGAAGAAGAGGCCCCGATGGGCTTGATCCTGTGCGCTGGAAAGTCCGCGGAGCACATCGAACTGCTCCAACTCGGCAGAAGCGGGATCCGCGTGGCGGAATACCTGACCGAGTTGCCGCCCAAGGTCGTGCTGGAGGAGAGGCTGAAGGCAGCAATCTCTGTTGCGCGGGAACAACTGGAGATGCGATATGACATAAATACGGTGAAATCACCGAAGACGGGAGAAGAATAGCCGACGACAAGGGCCATACTCCTGAAGTGTATGCATTAATCAAAATCCGTGCAAGCGGATGGTTGCTAAACAGGGGCGCACGGTGGGAGCTGCCACTGCCGCCCCGTTCTTCCGACGGTAAACCGAAGTGGCTTTTCAATAGGGGAGCCAGTTACGATGCGGAGGCACCCCCCTTACCGCCCCTCTTCTTGGATCATCCCCTCCACCGCGTCCTCCAGGGGCCCGAGTTTGGTCCGGAGGATCGTCGATTTCACCGCAGAATAGGAGTGAACGCTGATCTCCCGGAGCCCGGCCTCGATCTCCGGGTGGCGGGCGGTGACGCTCGGGGGAATCTGTTTCGTCGCCTTCCCGATGGTGATGAACCGGAGCACGACGGCGTCAAGGCGCATGCGATCCTCCACGAACTCCTCGAACGTCCGGTCCCCGACATAGGAACGGATGGACGCAACAGCGTCGCGGATGTCCTCAAGATACAACAGGAGATCCCCAGGCATAAACAACCTCGCCGAGGACGGCATCCCGGATCCGGGGCTTCAAGGTATCGGCGATGACGAGGTCCGTCCTTCGTCCAAGGAGATCCTCAACGTAGAACTTGAGGTCCATAAAGTGTGCGACTGGCTGCAGGGCAGGAGCTTGAGCACCGCGAGGCTGCGGGTGTCGAAGGTCTCCTCCCCCTCCCGGAACTCCACCAGGATGTCGATGTCGCTTGCCGGCGTCTCCTCGTTCTGCATCACGGACCCGGAGATGCCGATGCGGGCCACACCGTAGCGCTCCCGGATGGTGTGGAGTGCGACTGGCCGAAGGGCAGGAGCTCGAGCACCGCAGGTGCGAAGGTTCTGCCGGATCTGCGCAAGGGGATGCATCGTTACTCCTGAGTACTCCATCCACCGTCTTATACCCTCCGATACCCGAGAGCACCCTGTTCACGCTGCTCCGGTTCCCGGAGGGGCACTACCGCGACGGCTACTCCGTCCGCGAGATCGCCCGGCTGCTCGCATTGGGGATGGGACCGGCCAGTCCGGGTTATACTCCGACAGGATGATAGGGAAAAGTCGTCCCAGCGTCTCAATCGTCAAGACAGTGTCGGAAAAGCGTTTCGCTAAATCGTCCGGTCGAATATCGGGAGGGTCACCCGGCCAGGATTCGACCTGAAACGAGAGATGCCGTCACGACCGGTCATGCCACTCCGTTCCGGCTTAAAATGACGGCAATCTCTCCGCGCCCTCACCTTCACCATCGTGCTCCTGATAGCGGTCGTGGCTGCCATCAGCGCCCTGACGGTACCGGTGACGCACCAGACAATTATCTACGATCCGGCACCGAAAGGCGGCGGCGATCCATCTGACGATTACAGGTTTTGGCCTGACGATTATCTGACGATTCGTTTCTCATTTTCTCTCCGCCAGAACGTAGCCAGTCGAGCGCCCCCGGCCCTTCCGGACGGCCAGCCCCAATTTCATCAACAGACCAAAATCCCGCGTTGCCGTGTCCCTGGTGACGCCGAATTCCTCCTCGCACCTGCGGCTGGTCAGCGTCTCCCCGGTCGCGAGCAGCGCAACCATCTTCCTCTGCCGTTCATTGAGTTGGGCCTCGATCGCCGGGGTGACGAGAACACCCGAGGCAAAAGCCGGAACGCGAAGGCGATCGAGATCATCGGCAGGTCCAGGAAAGATCACCTGGAAGTAGCCGGTATCGGTGCCGAAAAGCGGTTGATTCAGGCCGTGGTTGAGCATCTGCTCCCGCATACGACGAAATCCGCTACCGCGCTCCTCGATCCGGTGGAAGTACGAGAGACACTGGGCGATCACCGGGTTGCGCGAACACGGCCGATACCTCCCTGTCCGGAGACTGGTAAGCGTGATCGGGGCGGGGGGCAGACCCGGGCTGGAGACGACCACGCGATCAAAGAATACTTCGAGCATGATCTTCCTCCCTGCATCCTCATACTGGCGATGCGCCACGGCATTGACCATGGCCTCCCTCAACGCCTCGACGGGATATTCATCAAGACGGACGCGATTGAGGCCCACAACCGTCATCGGGTGCCGGGTGTTGCGGTCGATAAAGGCAATGGCGCGGTCGATTGCCACTGGCATCGGGGCGCGGATATCCTCGTGATCGCGAGGATCGCCGTCCGGTTCGGTGCTGCGGTAGGCATCGGCAAGGATGCGGCACTGGGGAAAGACCCCGGAAGGATCCTTCGCCAGCAGGACAACACCGGCAGCCGTGGCAAAATGTTCCCCACTCTCCGGGTCGCGCCAAACCAAACCACGGAGTGAAGCGGCGGTGAGGAGATCGGGCATAGAAACCATTGCGGGATCACGCCCCTCCGCTGCAGCGATCATCTGTCGGGCGATGTCGTGATCGAGGTCCATCCAGCGGGCTCGTCTCATCAGGTGCGATTCAAAGGGAGATGTAGCCTCGATGGTCTGCTGTGCAATCTCATTTTCGTCCGACGACGGGGCTATCCCAAAGCATTCTTCGAGCACTTTTACAAGCGCAACGCGGACCTCTTTTTGAAGATCAATGACGTTGCCGAAGCGTTTGTATTTATATCCGTCAGCATCGATCTCCTCTAACAGACGACCGGTGCCGGCATCACGGTGTACGCCTCGGTCCCCTTTGATGAATATGAGGATTGGCAGTTTTCTCTCCTTTGCGTGTCGATATTCCAGATGCGTAACAGAGATATCGTCAATCTCTCTGCCGGACCGCGATCCTACGATGAGCAGGTATACCTGACTTGCATCCAGTGCCTTGAGGCATCCTTCGAGGTCTCGGTCCGGTGACGCAGGCTCGAACTCGTACAGCACCGGCGTACAGTGTCCCGAAAGAAACGGGTCCGTGTTCAACAAGTTTTGAGTAACGACCCGTTCATCCTCGAGCTCCTTCTGCACCGAACTGACGAAGACATGTTGTTTATGGTTCATCGGCCGACCTCGAAAAGGGTATCCAGCGACCGACGGCACTTTCAAGCCAGGACGAAAGAGTCTCTGCCAGATCCGGATATGCAGGCACGCCTCCGCCGCCTTCGGCGGATACACCGTTCGTGACGTAGAACGGGATGCTAAGGTTCCCGTCCCGAGCATGGATCTCCTCCGGTGCCGTCACACCTGCAAACCCCTGTTCGTCCGAAAACGCTTCGTAAGCCCCGACAATCCGCTCGATAAGGTCGCGCAACAGAGCATCGGAGAGGCGGTCTTTGTTCGTCCACTGTGCGTCGCCGAAGATGCCGTAGAGGGTTTCTGGGTTGGCTGTTTCAATACAGCGCATCGCTTTCTGGAGGACCTGCCCGACGTTTGTCGTTACCGTGCGGACATCGTTCCAACGACGTTCCTGAGGAATCTGGAATCGGTGGTTCTGTGGAAATCGAGCGTATTCCTCATCGCCTCCAGATTCTGCAAGAGCTGCCTGATACTCCGCATCATGCACATCGGAGATTCGCTTGAAGAAGAGGAGCGGGAAGATGTAGGTCTTGAAGTCAGTTGCGTCAACAGGCCCACGCAGGATGTTTGCGGCTTCCCAGAGGTGTGATTCGAGTTGAGCGAGGGTTGTTGTCGTAGCATCCATAGCGTAACCTCAAGAGAAGCAGTGCAGCGGATAACGGAGAGGAGGGGAAAGGCGGAACAGTTCTGTCCGTATATGCCGCCTGTGTCTCTCCTCTACGGCCGTTCCAGCACTTAATTACCTTTTTTGGATTGGGACTATATTAACTACCATCTTCTGTGTCTGGATATCTCTCAATATTCTGCCAAACATCTTCCAGATAGAGGAGAAGATCCCCAGGCATAAACAACCTCCCCAAGGATGGCATCCCGGATCCGGGGCTTCAGGGTATCGGCAATAACGAGGTCTGTCTTTCGCCCCAGGAGATCCTCGAGATAGAACTTGAGGTCCATAAAGTGATCAAATGTCTCCTCCCCCTCCCGGAACTCCACCAGGATATCGATGTCGCTTGCCGGCGTCTCCTCGCTCCGCGCCACCGACCCGAAGATGCCGATACGGGCCACGCCGTAGCGCTCCCGGATAACAAGCAGGTTCTGCCGATCCGGGCAAGGGGATGCATCGTTACTCCTGAGTACTCCATCCATTGTCTTAAGCCCTCCGATACCCTGGAGCACTCCGCTCACGCCGACGATAGAAGTTTAATCCCCACGGAGAACTACGATGCCGGCATGGGTAATGGGTGCTGCAACCTGAAACCGCCTACATTTGGAAAGGTTTTTGCTATCTAAAAACGGATAAAAATTTTCATGGACAAATTTCGCTTGAGATATCGCTGTTATCGAATTGCCAGTGTCCTGGCCGTACTTCTTCTTGTTTGCGTTCAGTCTGCATCTGCCGCACCGGATCAATCCCCGGCAAACTCGTCTGATACCCCCGAGGTCACGTCCTGGGAAACCGTCGCCGGCGTGCCTGAAGTCTACCTGGACAGCCTCCTTAAGACGCCGGACGGCGGATACGTGTATCTGGGGTACACAAAGAGTTCTATCGACGATCAGGGTGAACTGACGCGGGACGTCGTAGCGGGAGAGGTGAGCAAAGCCGGTGAGGCGCTATGGCAGGTGACACTCGGTAATACGCCGGTGTATGCGAGGTCCCTGATCCAGAGCGTCGACGGCGGATACCTGGTCCTCGGCTACAACGAATCTTACGGGAAGTACCGTACGGACGTCGCCACCGGCAGCAAGACGTGGCTGGTCAAGCTGAGCCCGAACGGTGAGATTCAGTGGCGCAAGGATGCCATCGGCGACATCGATTACGGGATGGGGATCGAGATTGTTCCGGCCCGGGACGGCGGGTACGTTTTCGTCGGGCACGCTCTCGACAGGGACGACTATACGAACTCTCTCATGAGCGCCGATAAGAAAAAGGAGATGGTGGAGGGACTGCCGATTTCATCGATTCCGGATGAACTTTTTGCCGAAGTGGCCATGTCGTCCTACCTTGACATCTGGATCGTGAAACTGGACTCAAAGGGCGAGGTGGAATGGCAGAAGACGTACGGCGGGACAGACAGCGAACTGGCCTATGCCATCATTCCGGATGGGGACGGCGGTTACGTCGTGCTTGGGGACGCACGGTCGATGGACGGCGACGTGTCCGGCAGCCACGGATCAAGGGACATCTGGATACTCAACGTGGACTCCGGCGGAAACCTGGCATGGCAGAAGGCGATCGGGGGAAGCAGTCTGGACAGAGCGGCAGGGGCCGCCCGGACGCCGGACGGCGAATACATCATCCTCGGCGTTACACTCTCAAGAGATGGCGACCTGTCGTCGCGTAGCGGAAACGGCTCTTCCGTGGTCGCAAAACTCCTGCCGTCGGGGGACCTCGACTGGATACAGAGCATCGGCGAGAAGAACCCGGGTCTGTTCCATGCCGTGACATCCACGCGGGACGGAGGATGCATTATTGCGGAGCGTCCGTATTCAGGCCAGGGCGAGCGGCTCGTACGCCTCGATGGCACGGGGCAGACTCTGTGGCAGATGACCATTGAGAATGTGAGCAGCACCATCGACCTTCAGCCCGTCGTCGGGGGGATCGCTGTCACCGGGTTAGATAAGCAAGGGAATGTCTGTTTCTTCACCCTCGGAGATGAGGAGGCCGGACTTCTCCCCGAAGAGGCGAATTTCTCTGCACAGGCGTCCGGCCCCTCGACCCCCCTCTCCCTGTGGCCACTGATTGCCGCCCTCGGCATTTCGGCAATCGTTCTCGTACGACGTCGATCAGGGAGATAAAAGACTATCATCTTCTTTTACCGGCGTTCTCCTTTCCCTCGCATTATGATCATCGCTGCTACCGGCGACGACATCACCACACCCCGGGCACCAGCCTGTAGCGCGTCTTCTGCCGGTACTTCGCGTATCCCGGGAGTTCCCTCACTAAAACCTCCTTTTCGTTCCGGATCCGGAGAATGATGAGTGCAGGCACGGGGAGAAACACGAAGAGCGCCCAGAAGGATCCGAGGGCGAGCGATGTTGCGAGAAACATCAGGATCGTTTCCAGGTACATGGGATGGCAGACGACGGCGTAGTCGCCGGCATCGATGGTTTCACGGAGAAGCATGGCCGCCCCCCAGAGATAGGATTCAAGCTGCTGCGTGATGTGGGCAGTCACGACGTCTCCCTCCCGGCAAGCAGGGCGCGGCCCATATCCGTAATATGGTACTTCTGATTGCTGCTTTGAGGCTTTTCCGGGATGGTCATCTCGATCAGTCCAGCCTGCATTAACGGCTTCAGCACGGAGTTCCTGAACTTGGTTCGACTCGTCCTGCCGACAATATCCATGAGTTCGGAGATGGACCTCTCCGTCACGCAGGCACGCAGCACACAACCTGGTCCCCACTTGGTCCCTGGGTTCAAGATCCTTTCACTCTGGTGCATGGCCGGAGCGTCGGCCGTCCTATAAGGAATGAGATCTCGATGCGGGAGAACCTAAATACATGCACATACACATACACAGCCATGGGAACCAGGACGATCAGCATCAGCGACGCTGCATATGAGAGGCTTTCGCGGTTGAAAGGCCCCTCCAACATGAGTTTTTCTGAAGTGATCCTGAAGTATACCCCGCCGAAGAAGAAACTCTCGGAGATCCTCAAGGAGTTCGGGCCGAACCCCGCGCTGGCCGACTCGGTCAAGGAAGCCTCATGCGAGATGAGGAAGGCTTCGATGCGAGAGGTCGACTTTGATGCCGACGCTTGACACGTCCCTGCTTATCGACCTTATCCGGCACGACACGGAGGCGATGAGAACACTTGAGGCGATGGAGCAGGAAGGGTTGCCCCTTGCAACCACATCGATCAACATCCTCGAGCTCTACCGCGGAGCGTTCCTCTCGGCATCGGCGCAGGAGAATATCCGGGAAGTCGAAGCAATCATTCAGGCGCTGATCGAACTTCCGGTCACGGATGAGACCTACCGGATCTTCGGCGCTCTCGCTGCCGAACTTCGGGAAAACGGTAGACCTATCGGAGACTTCGACGAGGTGATCGCCGCAATCACGCTCGCGGGCGACGGCGAGATCGTCACCCGGGACCGCCACTTTACCCGGGTTCCCGGGCTGAGAGTCAGGATCTATTAGGGAACCTGGCACCCTCACACAAGTTGGAGGAAAGTTGAGCCATACCGGGGGTCAGAATCGTGAACACGGCTTCCCACAGGGTGTTGTCTCGCGGGGAGCGATGGGCCGAAGGTCGGGAACTTTTGTTCAAAAAATGGTGGATAATCCTCGGCGCTCTCCTTTCCCGCGCAATATGATCGGATTGCCGCGCCCGGCGACCGTCGGGACGATGAAGACGATACAGAACGATGGGATCCTGCGCCTGAGCACGGAGGGAAGCGGAAAGAGGCTAACTCTATCGTATTCGCTCTTCCTCTTCCCGGATCATCGCCTCTACCGCATCCTCCAGGGGACCGAGTCTGGTCCGGATGATGTCCCAGAGGATCGTCGGTTTCACGGCATAGTAAGAGTGAACGCTGATGTCCCGGAGCCCGGCAATCTTTCGTCACTCGACCTCCGGGTGGCGAGCGGTGATCTCGGCCGGGATCTGTTTCGTCGCTTCCCCGATAGTGATGAACCGGAGCACGACGGCGCCAAGGCGCATGCGATTCCCCACGAACTCCTCGAACGCCCGGTCCCCAACATAGGAACGAATGGCCACAGCGGCGTCGCGAATGTCCTCAAGGTACAGCAGAAGGTCCCTAGGCATAGACAACCTCGCAGAGGACAGCATCCCGGATCCGGGGCTTCAACGTGTCGGCGATGACGAGGTCCGTCTTCCGCCCCAGAAGATCCTCGAGGTAGAACTTGAGGTCCATAAAATGTGCGACTGGCCGCAGGGCAGGAGCTCGAGCACCGCGAGGCTGCGAGTGTCGAAGGTCTCCTCCCCCTCCTGGAACTCCACCAGGATATCGATGTCGCTCGCCGGCGTCTCCTCGTTCCGCGCCACCGACCCGAAGATGCCGATACGGGCCACGCCGTAGCGCTCCCGGATAACAAGTAGGTTCTGCCGGATCTGGGCAAGGGGATGCATCGTTACTCCTGAGTACTTCATCCATTGTCTTATACCCTCCGATATCCGGGAGCAGCACCAGGAGAGTGGGCGACCTGCAAGGGAGTTACGACCGCGGTCGGATCCGTTTGTTATATATCTTCATACAACAACCATGAGATCATGTCTGCAAGCGCCGGATCCGCCCATTCCCCCACACTCGATACGATCCGAATGGTCGAGGCCTTCATCCTGGAGCACAGCGGCGAATATCGCCGCCGGGCGCTGTGGGAGCGCCTGCCGCGAAAGGTCATGTACCAGACGTTCAAGACAATCATCGAATACCTCCTGGAATCAAATAAGATCGCCATCGACGCACACGGGAAGATATGCTGGATCCATGATCCCGACCTTATCCAATGGTACCGGGCCCGCGAGGATCTTCGGATCAGATGAAGGCCGCGATCTATTTCGCAGACGCAAAGGTAAGGGAAGCCTTCAAGGCCCTGAAGGTCTCGCCCCATACAGAAGATCGGGAACTGGCCGCCCTCCTCGACAAAGCCATCACGGCGATATCCGCCAACGCGTTTTGCGGCACGCAGGTTCCAAAGAGGCAGATCCCGAAGCTCTACCTGCAGCGATACCCGCCGATAACGAACCTCTGGAAGTACAACCTCTCTCGGTCCTGGAGACTGATGTACACCGTGGCCAGCGACGGCGACACCATCGCGGTCATCATTGAGTGGCTGGACCATACCGGCTACGATCGCCGGTTCGGGTACGGATAGCAGGCTTCCGGAAACAGTACCGGGCTGCGGGGTCCCGGGTCAAGCACTCCGACCTGCCCTTTCACTCTGGTGCACGGCCGGAGCGAGGGTCGTCCTCTATGATGTGCCCGACAGCGCGGATACCCCGCCACCCATATCCTGCCAGGGCGGTCAATGGTTCATGAGCAAACTTTTCTACAGATCCTCAAATGTTATCCATACACGGAGACCGGCTATGACGGAGAAAGAGAGGATGTTACGAGGAGAACTCTATGCCGCACAGGACGAAGAGTTGAAGCGAGATAGCCTGAAAGCCAGAAAATTGACGCGATTATTCAATGGAACGACAGAAGAAGAATTAGAATATCGGACAGAGTTACTAAAGAATCTCTTTCAATCTACAGGTGAACATATCTTTATTGAGCCGCCATTTCGCTGTGATTACGGCTGCCACATTCACATTGGCGACAATTTTTATGCGAACTATGACTGCATCATTATCGATGTTTGCGATGCGACCATAGGCGATCATGTCTTTTTCGGCCCTCGTGTCGGCGTTTATACTGCCGGACATCCGATTGACGCAGGGGTGAGAAACGCGAACCTTGAGTATGAAAACCAATAACGATAGGCAACAGTGTCTGGTTGGAGCGGATACTGTCATCAATCCCGGCGTAACAGTCGGGAATAACGTGGTAATCGGTTCGGGCTCTGTCGTGACGAAGAATGAGGGGCTAGCCGCAAGAAAAAGGACAGGAAAAAAGACGCAGCACGGGGAGAACTAAGGCGCTGCCACATGCTGGGAGCGGCCCCGTCGCGCCACCACGTGCAGTCCCGGCAGATAGATTTTTCACCCTTAAGCGCCATGCGACCGCCATGGCGGAACAAGGAACCCAGGCAGTTGCGTTTGCTCTCTCGCTGGTTGCGGGAATTCTCATTCTCATCTCCGGCATCGTGATCCTCATGCTGGGAACCGCCTTCATGAGCGGCATGATGGGCGGGTACTACCCCGGCATGATGGGCGAATACCACGAGGGCATGATGGGCGGGTACGGGAGTCCGATGGACGGATATCGGTATCCCACAGGATATTTCCCGTTCGTGGCGGCAGGCATCGGGATCTGGGGCATCGTATGCGGGATCATCATTCTCATCGGGTCGTACATGCTCTACTCCCGGCCGGCATCCCACGCGGCGTGGGGCATCGTCATCCTCATCTTCTCTCTGCTGAGCGTCTTCGAAGGAGGAGGTTTTGTCATCGGGCTGATCCTCGGCGTTATCGGCGGGATCCTGGCGATCGTCCTGAAGCCGCCGTACCCTGAGGGGGGAGCGAAGGAATCGGCGTAACGGGTTTCAGGGAGGATGCATCCGGCAGGAACGAAGGGGGGAGCGTGAGATCCACGTAAGCCGCGATGACCGGCATCACCTCCTGAAGATCCCGCAGGAGTAGTAGATGTGCAGCACCAGCACGATCAGGAACGGGCCCCAGAGAAGAGAGTGGATCTGCTGGGAGAGCGCCTTGTCGAGGAGCCCGAACGTCAGGGACCGCACGAGCCATGGTTCCGTGATCCCGAAGCCGCTGATCAGGAAGAGGAGCGTTAATACGAGGAGGGTCCAGGAGACCAGTTTCCGGTAGGTGAACCGCACCATCCCGTTCCTCCCTACCCCTGATCGAAGAAAGATCGGTCGAGGCTCCCGTTGTTCGCATACCCCCGGCTCTCCCAGTAGCCGCGGTAGTTCGCATCGTCGGACACTTCAATGCGGTTCACCCACTTCACCCACTTATAGCCCCAGCGGTCCTCAGCCACCAGTTGGAAGGGAAATCCCCGCTCCGCCGGCAGGGTGACGTTGTTCATGGCATAGGCGAGCAGGATGTCCCTATCCTCGATGTAGGCGAGGGGAAGCGAGGAAGAGTAGCCGTCCTCCGCGTAGAAGATGACCGTATTCGCCCCCGGTTTCACCCCCGCTTCCTCGAGGAGATCTTTCACCCGTATCCCCTCCCAGAGGATAGTGACGTCCCAGCCTTCCACGCAGTAGAGGGTAACGACCTTGCGGTAGTGAGGGAACCGTTCCATGAGCGCACTGTAGGAGTATTCCTCTCTGTTCTCCACCAGCCCATCGACGGTGAGCGTATACGTGCTTGCATTCACGTGCTGCGGGCCGCGGATCGAGTTCTCGCGGAAATCCGCAATCGAGGAGAGTCGCTCCCCCTGGTACTCCCGCACCTCCGCAGGTGCAAGCTCCGTCGCTCCCTGCCTGTTCTCCGCCAGATCGAGGGCGTAGAGGACGGCGATGGCGCCGACCAGCAGTATGACTATGATCTGACCGGTACGGCGTCCTCGCCGCATGAAAGTACCCCCATATATGATTCCTGGATCTGCTGGTGTGTGGCGCCCGGTTCGTGTGAACTACCCCGCGCTCTCGGGCGGGGCTTCCTGCTTCATTCTCCTCCCCATCGGGAGCGAGTCCACAGGCTCGACGGTGCGTTCCGCACCTGCTACCCCGACAAGATTCTGCTCTTGCAGGGCGAATTTCTTGATATTGATCGCCGCGTTGATATCGCGGTCGTGGGTCGCCCCGCAGTCAGGACAGACCCACTCTCTGTCTGAAAGGGCGAGATCCTGCTTGAGATACCCACATTTGCTGCATATCTTCGATGATGGATCGAACCGCCCTATCTTCAGAAGAGTCTTCCCATACCTCCGGCACTTGTACTCCAGCATCGCGAAGAACGTGCTCCACGACACGTCGCTGATACTCTGCGCGAGGCAATGGTTCTTTTGCATTCCAGCGACATTCAACGATTCGACTGCAATGGCTTGGTTCTCGCTCACAACGCGAAAAGAGAGGTTGTGCAGGAGATCGTTGCGCTGGTTGGCGACCTTCTCATGGCACCGGGCAAGTCTCTGGATTGCCTTCTGCCGGTTCTTCGATCCTTTCTTCTTCCGGGACACCCGTCGTTGCAACACCTTCAGGCGCTGGAAGGAGTTTTTCAGATACCGGGGGTTCTCAATCTTCTCACCCGTTGATAGGGTGGCAAAACTCGTCAGGCCGACATCGATCCCGATGGCGGTATCCAGAGCAAACGGTGCCGGTTCCGGCTCTTCCACCCCATCCTCAACCAGAATGCTGACGAACCACTTCCCAGTGGAGGTCACCGAGACCGTCGCATACTTCATCTTCCCGGTGAAGAGGCGATGAAAGACGGTCTTAATCTCTCCAATTTTCGGGAGTTTGACCCGACCCTGCTCGAAGTCCACGGTGTAATGCTGCGGTACCTGAAAGGATTGTACCGGATTCTTCTTTGACTTGAACCGGGGAAACCCTTTCTTCTCGCGGAAGAACCGGGTGAAGGCATTGTCGAGGTTCTTGTTTGCACTCTGAAGCGATTGGGAATTGACTTCTTTGAGCCACGGATGCTCCTCTTTGAGGGCGGGGAGGCGGTTGTTCAGGTCGAAACAGGAGAGTTTTCGCCCTTCCTGTTCGTATGCCCGGATCTTCTGCTCCAGAGAATGGTTATACACAAACCGACAGGCATGGATGTGCTGCATGAGGAGCGAGATCTGCTCCGGAGAAGGATACATCCGATACTTGTAGGCCTGAAGCATACAACCATTATCACACCTTATAATAATGTATAGTTTCTGGTAATCGTGTGACGAAGGGCGGCTCCGCTTTCATCCCCACCCTTCAGGGTGGGGTCTTCCCGCTCCGCCCCCTTCACCCCCGCAAAATAAATTAACTGCAGTCCTCCGGCGAGGAGATCTGCAGGCCGGTTGCGCTGTTCCCGGCGATGTACGTCCTCTTTCCGGCAATCCACTCTCGATCGTTCCCCCCTGGAGGCGAAGAAAATGGAACACTGCTCTCATCTCTCCGCTCCCCACCTCTGTGGTGCCTCCGCCTGCTTCCCGGGCTCCCCGGCGACGCCGCCTGAAGAAGAGATCTCCTCGCCGATGGTACCCATGAGGTCGTCTCGTAAAGATCTATGTACCTTCGATACACCCGGATCGGAACGCTTTCCTCCGAGGACTCTACCATCTGAACCCTATCATGGGCAAAGATAGTGAAACGGCTTTCCATTGGGTATCGCACCTTCGATGCTTGAGCTCTGTTCCCTGTCGGAACGTCGCTTATCCCCACTCGGGGAGGGTCCGGGGGGTGCGACTGGCTCTACCGGCAGGAGTTCGAGCACCACAGGTGCGCAGGTTTTCCCGGATCAGGGCAAGGGGATGCATCGTTACACCTGGATGATATCCATTCTCTTATATCCTCTGGTATCGGGAGTAGACAAATCGCTCCCTCCTTGGAAAAGCACAGTTGGAGATTGCAACGGCTACAAAGACAATGACCGGGGCATGGATGACATAGACCGCATAGGAGTGCCGGGACAAAAACCTGGCAAACCTGCCCGAGTAATCGAACCGGTCGCGGAAGAGCGTGACCAGCCCCAGTGCCATCCCCACCGCTACGGTGGAGTCCCACAGCGCATAATGGCCCGTATCCGCACGCACCCCTCCAGGGTGGACCAGAGTGGAGCCGTGTGGATTCGAGGTGCCGTCTCCAATCCAAAGCCCGATATGATTTCTACACTGCGGGACACCTGGGTAAAAACGTGTTTGAAAGGGGTTAGTAGGGTTCTGTCTCATTCTCCAGGGTCGGGTCCGGTGTCGGCGTCGGCGTCGCTCCCGATGATGAGGACGAGGACTTCGAGGAAGAAGACTGCCCGGCCTCTGGTAGCAAGATGGTCGTCGTAGGTTCTATGCTTGAATCCTGCTCCCCGGGAGAGTTACCTGGAATTTTCATGGGGTTTGCAGTCACATCCGTGGCGTTATTCGTAGCCGACGATGAAAGGGACGGGCCGTTCGCACTCACAGAGTTGAGCGCTGCTACATCGCTCTCCTCAGAGGACTCGACTTCTCCCGATACAATGACCGCCCCGTAGCAGAGAGCAAGAGTAAGAACGACGCCGAGAACGATCTTCATCCCTCCCATGTTTACAACCTCGTGTGATTCGAGGTTCCTCTAATTCGGTCGTGCATACATTCTGCCTGGAATATATATTCAAACATATATACGTTTGGTAAGCACCTGCCTGACCCGGAAGGCGACCAATGCACCACACAATCTGATCGACCACGCCTGATACGGGGAGGTTGAGTCCTGGTGCGTGGGGCCATCAGGTCACCCCTCACTGGAAAGTGTAGCGAGGTCAGGGCTCACATTCCAGACCGCGTCCGGTCGCTCGCCCGGACCCCTATGCGTTCTCATCCATCGCGGCCCAGCCCGCCGCGGGCAGCTATATATACCCACTCCACTATCCCCGCCGCGGCGTGGGATCATCACAAGACCAATCCACGCGGGATTGTGATCGCATGCACAAGGCCCCTCTCCCCCAAAGGGAGGCGGAGAGCCGGCAAACCAAGGAAGGTGAAGTATGAGGATAACAACATTCGGGACGATTGTCGCCGCAATTATCGTCATCGCCATAATCTGTGTGACGGGACTCGCGTCAGCACTCCCACCCGTCGTGCAGCCGGATCAACCGCCAGTCGTCGAACTCCCGCCAACGGTAACGCCAACGCCGACGGTCACGCATATCCGACCGCCGGTCGTCTCAGTGTCGCAACTGCCAGTCTTCGAGCCACCGGGACCGTCAACGCCGACGACCACCACGACCCCGACAACCACGACAACCCCGGTAGAGACCATGACGACCACGGCAACCGAGACCCAGGCGCCGACGGTCACGCCGACGCAGACCCGGACGCCGGCGATACCCCCGCGGCCGACACCGCCGGCAGTCGCACTCCCGCAGCCCCAGCAGAACAGCCCGGCAGGCGGGGTGCCGGCACCCAGCGGCCAGGTGGACAAGATGTACCCTGCAATATCAGGGAATAACGTCATCTGGGTCAGCAACGACTCGATGAACAGGTCGGTCTCGGTGCAGCTCTGCGATATACCCTCAGGGAACAACTCGACCATATCCACCCCTGCGTCGGTGCCCCTCGCCATGCCCCGCCAGCTTGCCATCGCTGGAAACAACGCCGTCTGGTCGGGAACAAACCCGCAGACAGGACGCGTCAACATCTATCTCTACGATATTGCTACGGCCAGGCTGCAGCAGGTGACGAAAGACGGGCCCGGAACGCCGCTGGACCCCGGTGTCTCGCAAGACTACATCATATGGACGAACCTTACGGACGGGTCGAGCGATGTCGACCTCTACAAGATTGCAAGTGGAACCACCACACCCCTGGTCACCGCTCCATCCTACCAGATGGAGACGGCCATCGGCGGAAACACGACGGCCTGGGTGGATAACACGACCGGAGGCGACTTCGACATCGCTATATCACCCCTCGGCGGGTCGGGAGGAGTCATCCTGAGCGAACCCGGTGACGACCTCTATCCTGATGTATCGAGCGACGGCCAGTACGTCGCCTGGATCAAGTTCATCGAGAACCGGAGCGCCGTCTACCTCTATGACGTGGCGAAGGGGAACGCAACGCGGATAACCGGAGAATCAGCCCATCCGGACTCCGTTGCGGTCGACGGAGACCTCGTGGTTTACTCAGACCTGCGGAGCGGAAACCATGATATCTACATGTACAACATCACCACCGGAACGGAGACGCAGGTGACGCAGGACCCGTATGACCAATCCTACCCTGACGTCTCAGGCGGCGTGATCGTCTGGATGGGCAACAATACCGGTCGGTGGGACATCTATCGCACCTCCGCCGGATAGCGCGGAGCACGAGGGCCGGGAGCCTACGTGAGAGTATTCTCCCGGGCCAGGGGCATCATCGGGAAACGCCGCCCACTTCCATCAGGCGGGCGGCGTTTCTCAGCCCATACGCATCCAGAACCATGAAAGCACCGGCCATGAGCACTATCCCGGCGAGCAGGAAGATGAGGAGCCGAACCAGCCCACCCGGCAGGGTAATGGCGAGAATCCCGAGGACCAGCGAACTTACGCCCAGCCCGAGGGTGTACCAGAAACCCTTCGTCACACCCGCCCTCTCCCGAAACGCCCTCATCAGCGTGACAACGGCGCTGGAGAAGAGCCAGACCGCGAGGACCAGCAGAATGAGGATGAGATAGAGTTTCCAGAAGATGAAGAGGGCGATTCCTGCAACCGCCACGATGCCTCCCCTGATGATGTCCTTGTTTGCATGCTCCTTCCTGTTCCTCTGCTGGACGCCTTTAGTGATCGCGATGAGACCGAGAATGAGAACGAGGGCAGGCAGGGTTACAGCGAAGAAGGATATTGTGCCATAGAATGCCGTGAGGAGGAGTGTGGCGCCTATCGCTAACAGGACGATGCCAAGGCCCATCCTGAACTTCCAGTTCATGTGCTGGTCAGCAAGACGTTGCAGGGGATCTCTCCGGGTCGCATCTTTGCTGGTTACAAAAACGGTCTCCATGGTCTCGTGAAGCATGAGCGCCAGGGGGGCGTCATCGATCAGGTGCATGATAGGGTTCTTCTCCGGATCGTAGCGGTCCATATGGACACGGTAGTCCGAGACAGTCTCGTGGGCATGGTACTGTCCCTTCCGGTAACTGGCAATCGTATCGGGGCTCGGCACATTGATGGCCGACCGTTTCCAGTCCGGCTCGATCGGCTCGGTCACCACAGCCTTCGGGACGATTACCTGAAAAACCCCCTGGTGCAATGCATCGAGAAATGACTCAAGCGTGCTCAACCTCTATCCTCCTCACCATCTTGTTTCATCCTCAAGACTCGCTGATACTCTGGAGTTGTCTCCAGGACTGAGATCTCTCGATGCACCGGTTTACCGGCGGCCGGTAAATAACACTATCTCCGGGGTAATCGTATGAAAAATAGGGGCGGGACCAGAGAATGCTTCACCGGGCGGGGGGTGCCGCCGGCGGAGCCTCCGTAGTTGCCGGAGGAGTCGCACTCCTCCTGTAGCCGAGCTGCCTTCCTTTCGGTTTCAGGAGCTGTTCCGGCGTCATATACGCATACGCCTGGATGAGCCGGGCGATGATACCGGTCCATCCGGTCTGGTGGCTCGCGCCCAGCCCTGCACCGTCATCACCGTGGAAGTACTCGTAGAAGAGGATGTAATCGCGCCAGTGCGGATCCTCCTGAAACTTCGATGCAGCTCCGAAGACCGGGCGCCGGCCGTTCTCGTCGCGGATGAAGATACGTTCGAGCCGGTTCTTTATCTCCTCGCTCACCTCGTAGAGGTTCATCCACCTGCCCGAGCCGGTGGGGCACTCGATGGTGAAACTGTTCCCGTAGAATGCATACAGGTTGAGCAGGCTCCGGATGATCACAAGGTTCATCGGGAACCAGATGGGGCCCCGCCAGTTTGAGTTCCCGCCGAACATATTCGAGTTGGACTCTCCCGGCAGGTACTGGACCTGGAACTCCTGCCCGTCCAGGATGAAGGTATAGGGCTCATCGGCATGGGCACGGGATATGGACCGTATCCCGTAATCGCTCAAGAACTCCTTCTCGTCCAGCATCCTTGAGAGGATCCGGCGCAGCCTCTCTTCGTTCACCAGGGAGAGGAGGCGGCGACCCTGGAACCCGGGCCGGCCCGGCGACGTTATGTTGGCGGTGAGGAGCGGATGGGTCTGGCTGAACGCACGCACACGTTCCAGGAAGACGGGCACCTTCTCGAGCATATCTGTCTGGAAGACGGTGCTCGAGCAGAGGGAGAGGAGCCCCACGAGGGTCCGCACCTTCAGGCGGGTTGCGCTCCCGTCAGGCAGGTGCAGGAGGTCGTAGAAGAACCCGTCCCACTCGTCCCACATCCCCTCCTGGTTCTCGCCCATGCGGTTCATAGCAGACGCGATCCAGAGGAAGTGCTCGTAGAACTTGATGGCGAGTTCCTCGTAGACCGGGTTGTGAACAGCAAGAGTAGTAGCGATCTCGAGCATGTTCTGGCAGTAGAGCGCCATCCATGCGGTTCCATCGGACTGTTCCAGGTAGCCCCCCGATGGGATTGTTGCGCTGCGGTCAAAGACGCCAATGTTGTCGAGCCCGAGGAACCCGCCCTCAAAGACGTTCTGGCCGTAGCGGTCCTTGCGGTTCACCCACCAGGTGAAGTTCATCAGGAGTTTCTGGAATACCGCTTCAAGGAACCGGATATCCCCTGTACCGAAGACCTCCTCCTCGACACGGTAGATGAACATGGCTGCCCAGGCGTGGACCGGGGGGTTGACGTCGCTGAAGTTCCACTCGTAGGCAGGGATCTGGCCATTGGGATGGAGGTAGCGCTCGTGCAGTATCAGTTCTAACTGCTGTTTGGCAAACCCCGGGTCGATCATCGCAAAGGCGGCCAGGTGGAACGCGAGGTCCCACGCAGCATACCAGGGGTACTCCCACTTGTCAGGCATCGATATGATGTCTGCGTTATACATGTGGAACCACTGGTTGTTGCGGACAGGACGCTTATTGCCCATGGCCATGTTGGAGCCGTGCTGACGGAGCCAGCGGTCCAGGTCGTAGAAGTAGTACTGCTTCGTCCAGAGCATGCCGGCGAGCGCCTGGCGCATCACGCCTGCCGCATCGGGACTGACCGACGGTGGGGTGACGTTGTCATAGAACGCATCAGCTTCCTTCTGCCGAACGCTCAGTATCTCCTCAAACCCGCTCCCGAAGAGAGCGCCCTCCCCGGCTGCACCCGGAGAGGTTTCGTTCAACCGCAGCCGTATCACCCGGCTCTCTCCGCCAGGAATGGTCATCTGGAAGTAGGCCGAGGCTTTCGTCCCGGTCCGGGCAGGGTTCACCGCTTCGGTTCGCCCGGCGACAATGTACTCGTTGATGCCGTCCTTCACGTAGGGGGCCGCGTTCGGGGTGCCAAAGATGCGTTCCGTGTTGGTCTCGTTCTCGGTGAAGAGCAATTCGGGGGATCCCTCACAGTGGAGATACCGGTTCCCAAGGGTCGGATGGCTGGCCTGAAGTACGCTGGTTCCGGGGGGGCCTTCGATCTGGTTCAGGAGCGGTCTTCTGGTGCCCTTCTCGAGCCACCAGGTATTGCGGAACCAGAGCGTCGGCAGCAGGTGCAGGGTAGCCTCATCCGGCCCCCGGTTCCACACCGTGATCCGGACCAGAATATCCTCGGGGGAATCCTTCGCATACTCCACGAAGACGTCGAAGTAGCGATCATCGTCGAATATGCCGGTATCGATGAGTTCGTACTCCGGCTCGTCCCGGGTGCGCTTCCGGTTCGTCTCTACAAGGTCATCGTACGGGAACGCCGCCTGAGGATACTTGTAGAGGTACTTCATGTAGGCGTGGGTCGGGGTGTTGTCCAGGTAATAGTAATACTCCTTCACGTCCTCGCCGTGGTTCCCCTCAGCGTTCGTAAGGCCGAAGAGCCGCTCCTTCAGGAACGGGTCGGCACCGTTCCAGAGGGCGAGCGCAAAACAGAGGCGCTGAGAATCGTCCGAGAGACCTGCAATCCCGTCCTCCCCCCAGAGGTAGGTGCGGGAGCGTGCCTGGGCGTGGGGAAAATATGCCCAGGCATCGCCGTCATCGCTGTAATCTTCCCGTACCGTTCCCCACTGCCGTTCGCTCAGGTAGGGGCCCCACCTGCGCCAGGGCACGCCCTGCTTATAGACTTCCCAGAGCCGCTCTCCCTCCCGCGTGGCGGGGGTAACATCCTCAGGTGACATGCGGCGGTTGGATGGATAGGGAAGGGATATACTTTTCGGCATCCTTACAGGACCGGGCTTCCCCACCCGTTCCACCACAATGGATTGACCTCGGTTCAGGTCTTTGGGGCAATAGAGGGCCGGATCCTCTCCGGGGCATCGTACATAGCGTATCACAACTCACGGTCTGCACCATCCCGAAGACCCAGAACGCCACCTCCTGCCTGTCTCCGGGCTCAGTCAGCGGGCCGGGGAAAAAAGGCGCCCTCTGCAGGACCCTGCCGTGAGCGGCATGCGCACCGGTTCCAGGGAATTACGTCTGACCGTAGTGGCCCAATCGGCGCGATCCTCACACCAGGATTCCCGACATCCCCGACGGTCGGCCTGGCGCAGGAACAGCCCGGGATGGGAGGACCCCATCCCGGCCTTCGGAACCTGCGTCACAGATGTCCTCTAATCGTGCGCCATCTGGTCGATCGCCGCCGTAATGGCGAGGACGAGCGCGTCGTCGTGCCCCGGCTCCACCTCCACGCCGTAGGTGTCCCGGATCCGGAACCATTTCTTCGAGACCTCGGCAACCCGCTCCCTCCGCCCGGCGTCGATCCGGTACTCGTGGTCGAGGATGTTGCCCTGCACCTCCCAGTCCTCACCTCCGGGGATGCTGACCGTCCACCGGTCCCGGAGCGGCGCGATCAGCGCCTTCTTGATCGTGGCCGCCGTGCCGCCTCCGCCCTTCTCGATCTCCATGGTGTCCTTGATCCGGAGCATCCGCTCCTGGATCTTGTAGAGGTCCTGTCCTTCCTTGCTCTGTATGATCAGGGTGTTCCTCACCCGGAGCGCTTTTCCGTCCACCTTGAATGCCCGCTCTCCCGCCGCGTCCTCGATCCAGTAGTCGTCTCCGATGGAGACGAGTTTCTCGCGCATCCTGTACCTGTGTGCCCCGCCGGCCTCTTCACGGCCCGCGAGGCCGCCTTCCGCTCTTCTTCGCATCATGGGTATCACCTCATATACCGCCGAGCCGTCGTCCCCACGACCCCGTTCCGGTTCACCGGGCCGGGTCGCCACAAGCCAGGTGATCGAGCGGGTGAGATACGCCGGGGCGAACAGCTGTCGGCGCCGATTATATTACGGTGCAATTATATTTGTCGGTGAGAATAAATCTCCCTGGAATTATAGTGGCGAAATCGGCAAATCGCACCGGAACGGTGCCGGGCTGCCCAGAGAACGGAGCCCTGCAGGATGCCGGCGCCCATGAGCAGGAGACGACGGAAGCTGCCGGGCTGGTTGCGGGCGGGGCGGGATAATGCTTTCAAGGTTCTCGTACAGGCCGACCGCTCACGGCAGACGCTCATTCTCTTCGCCCTTCTCGATCTCCAATGCCTGCTCGATCTTCTCAAGCCGCGTGACAATCTCCTGATACATCTCCTCCTGGCGGGCGAGCATCTCCCGAAGCTCGTTCGCTGCCCCTTGCTCTTTGCCCTGCGCCGGTGTGATCTTCTCCGCCGGTATCCTCCGGGGTGCCGTCAGCTTATTCGAGAGGAACCCGGCGAGCGTTCCGAAAACGCTTATCCCCGCGGTCATGAGGATGACACCCACGATCCGTCCCTGTGCGGTGACGGGGTACTCATCCCCGTAACCCACCGTCGCGATCGTAACATACGCCCACCAGAGTGCGTCTCCCGCCGTCCGGATGTTCGCATCCGGGGCAGTGCCCTCCGCACCGAGCACGAGCACGGCACTCACTTCGATGAGGAGAATGATGAGGAAAAAGACGGAGAAGAGCGCTCCTTCCGCCCTCTGTTCGGAGAACTCATACCGTAATCGTTCGGTTCCGAACGTGCGCATCAGCCGGACGTCGTGTACAATCCGGAAGAGGCGGAAGAACTTCATGCCGGGAACCGGCACCACGGAGAGGAGATCCGCCCAGCCCACGTTCTGGAGGAAATACTGTACCTTCGATTCGGCCGTGATCAACCGGAAGAGGAAGTCCAGCAGAAAGATAAACGACAGGATGGGGTCTACGATGAGAACAACCCGGGCCGCATTGGGGCTGAGGCCGGGGAAGATGATAAAGATGATATTGAGGATCGACAGGACGGAGAGGAGCAGGATGAACCCCTCATAACCCGACCCCTTGAATTCAACCGGATATTCGGACTCATCCTTCATAGAAGACTCCGCACGTGCGGTGTGTGATGATACCCGCACCATTCTTGAAAGCCATCATTTTTCGACGCACCATCCATCTCCTGCAGGAACAGGGTTCGTCCCGGGTCGCCTTTACCGACCAATCAAGCGCCTTCGGGCGCCAGTCTGTTTATCTCCGGCGTTTCGAGACCGCGCATCTTCCGGACATGGGAGATTCCAACCTCGCCGAAAGCCCTATTGTCCCGCATGATGAGGATGCTGCCGGGGGGACCTGCCGTATTTTCGCGCACTTCGGTGAGCCCCCTGTTGAGTTCGTCAGCCTCGGCAGCCCGTGCATCGCTTAAGCCCGCCTCAAGGATGTACTATTCGGCGTCGTGGGCAATTTCGTTCTTCTTTTCATTTCACAACTCATCGCTTTCCTATCCCTTCTATTGAAAATACAGGCCTCAATCCGTCCCGAACGCCCTCCTCACCCCCGGCAGCATGATGTAGATCAGGATCAGGACGTTCAGGAGCACGGCAATGTTATTATCATACCATGCACCGCCGGTCAGCATTGTGGTGAAACTCAGAAGCAGGTTGAAGACCGTGATGATCAGCAGGAATATCCAGCCCTGGCGATCAACCCGCCAGAGCATCTGGGCAACCCAGAACCAGATGTAGGCGAGCAGGCCGTAGACCAGCGCATACCAGAGGTTGAAGATGCGTATATTCAGCAGTCCCAGCCAGGGGAAGAACCCCAGGAACCGCAGCGTGATGATGACATTGATTACTGCTAAAATACCGGCCAGTATGGCCAGAATGGTGACCCCAATGGGTCGTTCTGCATATTCCGTCATTATGTTCTCTCCTTTTCGATATACCACCCGGCGTCGGGGACAATCTTCCGGTTTGCCATGGTATACCTCCGATTGAAGCGTGATTCCCGATAGCCTCCCCTGCATCTGCCGGAGGTTCGATGTAGTAGGAGAGATGATCGCTTGAGGTGACCATCCAGCTGTCACTGATGCCCGGGCAATGTCTGTTGGCGGCGGACGCGATGCGGAAGGGGGTAGGTCAGTAATATTTAATCCCTTATATATACGTTACCAGATGAGAAACCGCCAGATAAAATGGTCGAATTTCGCGGATTAGGCCTTATATTCCTTCGCATCCTCCAGATCATACCATCCCGATCGTTCATTCGTCAGCGAAGGACCTCATGCTCACGGTTCGGAGCTCCTCCGAACTCACAAGATCGACCAGCGGTGTCGTGAGGATGTTGCCGAGGAAGTGGTCCGGTTCGACGAGGTGGTCACAGGAGTAGAGGTCGCCGTTATGTTCGAGTGCCACGCCAGGGCCGCAGGCAGGGGCGAAGACGCAGACCGCCCCTGCCATCCCGCGAGCGCCCAGTCGAAGTTCAGGACAATATTGATCCACTCATCGAAGATCCCGGTCAGGAACCGCCCCCACTGTTCCGGCCGGATGGATCGAGCGGTGACCGTATTCTCTTTGTTCTCCCGCTCGACGATCGGAATGAACTGGATGTACGGTGCAAAGAGTTCGTCGTGGAAGAACCGGCACCAGTCGGTCTCGCCATGACGTGGAAGGCGGGGGGCGCCCTCTCGCCGGATCCGCTCATCGGCCGACCTCGTTCCCGCTGCACCGCCTGGAGGCGTTTAAAACCGGAAAGGGACCTGTTTCCGGCGTAATCGACCATGCCTCGCCGAGAGAGTCATCACCCTCATATTCCGAACCGCTCAGGCATTCACCGCTCCTTCAAGGCACCCCCCAGCACTCCTCCCAGGTAGCCGACGAAACCGAGGACCGGGAAGAACATCAGGGTGATGATGAGCGTCGAACCGAGGAAGCGGAGAAGGGCGAGATCGCCCGGAGCAGCTTCGATGCCCAGCACCGCAACGACCGCTGCCAGGGCAAGCGCATCCAGGAGGCCCGTATACACACCTGCTCTTCCTCCGATTTGCCTGGATTTTCTTCTTCCTCCGCTGGCAACCCAGCCCGCCACAAGACCCCCGACAAACGCACCGCCGATCGCTATCAGGTACGTGATGACGAGTGCGACAATGAGCCCGATAACCACCCCGACCCTGAAGGCCCGTGGATCTCCCTCTGGCATGTATCATCTCTCCCGGTTCCCCACGCAAACTCGATTGGATGCTATTGCGGGGCAAGAACGTGAGTATTCACACTGAGATCTACATCTACAGCCGCAATATGTGCATCCGGCGGGTATGGGAGTCGATGACCCCCATCCCCGGGCACCGTTCCTTCCGGGTACCCGCCGGGTCGCTCTTCATGTCTCCTGCTGCAACCCAACCCTCGCGGCGCTCATTGCGCCGTGCAGTTCAGGTCTGCAGAAAGGTTCCGCTGTTCATCCCGGACAGCCTGTATCTGCGGGCGGATGGTCTGAATGGCCTCAACGGCGGTCACATCGTTGGGGAGGTTTTCCACGGCCTGGTTGAGGTTTTCGTATGCCGCATTGAGGTTGTCGATCCGGACGTTAGCGACCTGGCTCGCGGACTCCCTGACATTCTCCATGGCGGACTGGACCTGGTCCCGTCCATCCCGAATATCTCCGACAGTGGATCTCAGGCTGGTGTTCTCCATGCTCTCAAGCGCTGCTCCGAGGTCTGCGAGACTCTGGCAGAGCTGCGCCTCCGCCTCCTGCTCCGAAGGCTGGACGCATCCGGCACCGGCACAGGCCAGAATGAGGACCAGCGCGATGAATAGTACCCCCATTTTCTTCATACCTATCTCCCGGGCAGGATGGCTGCCCGGGGCCGGATTATGGCGCGACTTATATAAAATTATCCCAATGCATTGCGGCGAACCGGGTATCATACAACGGCGCTCCCGCATGCCCCCATACCGGAGAAAACGGCAGCCGGATACACTTCTTTACGGGCAAAGAGAGGGGGAGGTCGTGCCTGCAGACCGGGATCACCGATCAGGCCCCTCTCTCCGGTCACCCCGGCAGCCAGAACGCAAAGATGATGGCCGCGATGCCGCCGATGATGGCGAGCCCCGCAAGGAGCAGCACCAGGCCGACAGCGGCGACGAGCGGGTTTGCGATCAGGACCAGGCCGAAGACGATGCTCAGGATACCGAGGATCCCGGTTCCCCACCCGGCACCGGAGAACCCCTGCACCGTGTAGACAGCCCCGATGATCAGCCCCTCCACGCCAATGATGATGGCAAAGACGGTCGGGATAAGAACGGCGCTATAGAGGGGATAGGCGAGCACGAGGACGCCTGCAAGGATGCCGAGGATCGCGACCAGCAGTTTCCAGCCCCGGCCTGTTTCGTCTCGAAACAGGTCGATGAGCGCGACGATACCGTTGAACAGCCAGTAGAAACCAAGAAACGTGACGAGGAGCGTCAGCGTCGGGATCGGGTAAATGAAGAAGAGAACGCCAAAGATGACCGCGAGTATGCCGAGCAGCAGCACGGGCCAGCGTGACGGAGCCATAACAGCGCCGGACTTAACGGAACCGGCGTCGGACAGTGTGTTAACCATGACAACACCACGCGGAGGACTCAGTGACAGTATATAGGCTTCCCCCTCATCCGCCCGGCCCGGTCCGACGGAACGAGCAGCGCTCCGCCGGGATTGCCGTCTTTCTGGGCCGGTGCATCTGTTATCTGGCAGCAGGCCCCTGCACCGGTTGGGGGGGCAGACCCCTCCTTCCTGTAGACGAACTTCCGCGCTTCCTTCCCGAGTACCTGTTCGGGGCCATATATCCGAAGAGCTGGATGATCCCGGCACCGAGCCCCGTCCACCCCGTCTGGTGGCCGGCACCGATCCCTGTCCCATTGTCGCCGTGGAAGTACTCGTAGAAGAGGAGGTCGTCACGCCAGTGGGGGTCGTCCTGGAACTTTTGGGCGTACCCGAAGACCGGGCGGCGCCCTCATCGCTGCCGCCGGATCGGCCCTCCGTTCTCCCGTACAGAAGGTACAAACTACCCGGCAACAGGTCAAACAATTACATTAATATACACCGGGTCCTTCTGACGCACTTTATTCGAGGGCTGATAGAATGGAGAGCGAACCTGATCCGGCCCCCCGGGCATCGACCGCAACCCCGCAGGGCGTGCTCCTGCCGCTTGCGCTGGCTCAGTTCATCTGCAGTTACGCTGCCTCGAATATGAACGTGGCCATAAGCAACATCGCCGCCGACCTGGGGACGACGGTCAGCGGCGTCCAGACGACCATCGCCGTTTTTACACTCACCATGGCAGCCCTGATGATCCCGGGCAGCAAGTTGACGGATATCCTGGGCCGCACGTTCCTGTTCAGGCGAGGCCTCCTCGTCTACGGCGTGGGAGCGCTGATAGCGGCAGCGGCGCCGGGGCTCGGGATCCTGATCCTCGGCTACTCGCTCCTCGAAGGCATCGGGACCGCGCTGCTGATCCCGCCCGTGTATATCCTCGCAACCGTCTTCTCTCCCGACCTCACCTCACGCGCCCGCGCCTTCGGTGCGATCAGTGCGGCGGGCGGTATCGGGGCGGCGGCAGGTCCCCTGGTCGGCGGGATCATCACCACCGCGATCAGCTGGCGGGCAGCCTTTGTCGTGCAGGCCCTTGTTGTCGGCATAATCATCATACAGAGCCGGAAGATCGTTGATCCGGGATTGCAGGGCGAGAAACCCGCTTTCGACATCGTCGGAACTATCCTCTCGGCGACGGGACTCTTCTTTGTGGTGGTCGGCATCCTGCAGGCTTCGACGTACGGCTGGTTCAGGGCCAGCCAGGATTTCGTCATCGGCAATACGGTCGTGATCCCGGAAGGCGGCATCTCGCCGGTATGGTTGTTCGTGCTCATCGGAGCGATTTTGCTGATCTGGTTCTTCTGGCATATTCGATCCATGGAACGGGCAGGCAAGGAGCCTCTGTTGCACACCAGGATGTTCCAGAACCGCACGTCGAACCTCGGTCTCATCACGCAGAACATCCAGTGGCTGGTGCTGCTCGGCCTCTCCTTTGTGGTCTCCGTCTATGTGCAGACCGTGCGGGGCTACAACGCGATCGAGACCGGCCTGATCCTTACGCCGGCCACGATCGGTATTTTGCTCTCCTCGATGGCTGCGGGCAGACTGGCGCGGAAGTATTCCCAGGCAACGCTGATCCGGGCGGGGTTTATCGTGACGGTAGCCGGCGTCTTCCTCCTGCTGTTGCTGGTACGAGAAACATCCCCCGTCCTTACATTCGTGCCGGGCCTCTTTCTCGTCGGCATAGGCGTCGGGGTTATGCTGACGTCCTCGGTCACCGTCGTCCAGTCCAGTTTTCCCGAGGAGGACCAGGGGGAGATATCGGGCCTCTCGCGCAGCGTCTCAAACCTGGGCTCATCGCTCGGCGTGGCCATTGCGGGCACCGTCATCGTGTCCAATCTGGTCACGGGGAATCTGGGCTACGCCCTCGCCCTGGTTGTTCTGGTGCTGTTTGCTCTGGTAGGTCTCGCAGCCGCGTTCATGCTGCCCGTGAGTCCGGTGCCCCGGAGCCCGGAGCCCGGGCCCGATCTCGCCCGATGACGGTATGTTGGCGGTCGCAGGAATCCCCGGGTGGCCCATACCAGCGGGTCATAGAGCCATATCTGCACCATCAACCCGGAGGCCTTCGAATGCGCACCTGCCGGGGGGTCGAGAGAACCCCGGTCAGGGCTCCTCTCGTCTTTCGGGTGAAGGACCGTGGTTGTCCGGCGGGAGTGAGTGCGGCATTCCCGCCCGGCGTATGAGGTAGTAGCCGCCGCAGAGAGCAATGATGATCAGCGCGATCCCGATGAGCTCGCCCGCGGTCGCCGAGCCGAGGAGGATGACCTTTCTTGCGATGGCGATGATCGCGACGAGGATGATGATCTCGACATGGAACTCTCTTCTTTCGAGGTAGGCCTTTATCGTCTCCAGGAGTTCCAGGCCGATGAGGATCAGCAGGAAGTACCCGAAGAGGTCGAAGAGTTTCTGGCTGGTAAGCCGGTAGAGAGGCCCCTCGAACAGCCCTGCGAACAACAGCCACCCCAGTTCGAAGAGTGCGAAGAGCAGTACCACCACCAGGAAGGCCATGAGCACGATGTAGGTAAAACGCTCAAACAACTCCAGCCAGCGGCGCATGCGCAGGTCATCCTGCAAGCCCATATAAAAATATATCGAGAGCATCGCTGTTTTCCTTCCCCGGGATTGTCGTCGTCCTCCCGGTCTCGTGCGGTGCAGAGGGGCTTTCACCACCACGATTGCCGCAGATGCATGGGGGCACGGCACGAAACATTTGGGGGCAAGGTTCATATAGCAAAGTGCGCATCCTACGGCACGCTGGCATGGTAAGAACTCGGGGTTCGTCCCTCTCGCGGCATTCGGGTGGAACGATGGATGGATCGAAGGTGATCGACGGAATCAGGAAGGGGGTTATGGCAATCGCCATCGCCTTCGTCATCGCCACCCTGATCCCCGTACTCCTCGGGTTTCTCTTCTCCGTTCCGACCGGGAAGATTTTTACCCTGATCATCTCCACTCTCGTTCTCCAGGCAAACGCCGCCTTCGTCGGCATGGGACTTGGCCTGCATCCACTGTTCATCCTGGTCGTCATGACGCTCGTGGAACTCGGGATCGTCCTCGCCATCTACGAGATCTTGGACACGTTTGCCGAGCAGTCGGAGAGAGTCCAGCGTTTCACGAAGAGCACGGAAGAGAAGATGGCGAGGTACCCGATCTTACATAAGTACGGCGCAGTCACGCTCATCATCCTTCCTGCGCTCCCGGTGATCGGCCTTTACTCAAGCGTCGTCATCGGGTGGCTTCTGCGCTGGAACAAGGTCCAGTCGGTCTTCTTCGTCACGCTGGGATGGGTCATCGTCACCGGGCTCCTCCTGCTCGTGGCGCTCGGGTTCGTCCGGGTGGTCTTTTAATCAGGGTGGGAAGTGCCCAGAAGAAGCGCCGGTTCCGCCGTCACGTGAGCGGTGCAGAAAGGGCAGGGGCAGCCCTGACTCCGCACAACGGATTGAGTTATATAGTCGAACCGGCATCCTGCTCCGGAGGCGCGCTATGTCTCTTGGTCCAGTCGAGTATATGGTCATCGAGTTTCCGGGAAACCAGTTCAAAGGCGAGATCATCCCGGCGTTGCGCGAGGTGGTCGATGCGGGCATCATCCGCATCATCGACCTCGTTTTCGTGAGGAAAGACGATCAGGGCAACGTTAGCGTGATGGAGCTTGCCGACCTCCAGAAAGATGCGGCGGACGCGTTCGCCCCGCTTGCACGGGAGGCGAGCACGCTCTTCGCCGAAGAGGACGTGGAGAAGGTCAGCGAGGTCATGGAGGACAACAGTTCCGTGGCGCTGCTCCTCTTCGAGCACGTATGGGCAACGAAGTTCCGCGACGCCGTTCTCGCCGCCGATGGAAGGTTGATCGCGGGCGAACGTATCCCAAAAGAGAGGGTGGACGCCGCGCTGGCATGGCGGCCAGCGGAGCAGGAAGCACTGGGGGCGGCACCATGAGAGGCGGCCGGCCGGGCCTTATCGGCACCGTGGCCCGTACAGCGGTGGTCGCGGGGACAGCCACCGTGACTACCCGCGCTGTCGATAAGAGGATGCGGGAGAGGGAGATGAAGAAGGCGGCGCAGGTGCAGCAGACAGCACCATACGAGGTGCAGGCGCCTGCCCCGACAGGGATAACCCAGGAGGAGAAGATGGCTCAACTCAGGGAACTCGCGGAGTTGAAGCAGATGGGGGCTCTGACGGAGGAGGAGTTCCAGCAGGAGAAGCAGAAACTCCTTGCCCGGTAGGACTGCAGGATTCACCATTTTTAGGCACGGGGTCCGGCGCCCGGGCCGCCCCGAACCCTCTCTGCCGCGGGCGTGTCCGACGGCCCCCTCCCTGCGGGGCAATCTCCGCTACATCGAGGGTGGGGCGGGGTCGTCACGGGCGCGGCCATCGTCTTCTTTGCCTACATCGGGTTCGATGCGGTCTCGACGACGGCCGAGGAGGTCAGGAACCCCCGGCGGGACCTCCCCATCGGGCTCATCGGTTCGCTCCTCATCGCCACGGCGCTGTATATCGCGGTCTCCCTGGTGCTCACCGGCATCGTCCCCTACCCTGAGCTGAACGTTCCGGCACCGGTCGCCTTTGCTCTCGACCGGATCGGCATCCCCTGGGGCGGGGCGCTCATCTCCGTCGGGGCGCTCCTCGGGATCACCTCGGTGCTGCTCGTCCTCCTCTTCGGCCAGACCCGGATCATCTTCGCGATGTCCCGCGACGGGCTGCTCCCTGCGGCGTTCGGGAAGGTGCACCCCACCCTCCGGACGCCGGTGAATGTCACCCTCGTCGTCGGGCTGGTCACCGCCGCCATCGGGAGCCTCCTCCCCCTCGGTGCGGTCGCGGAGCTGGTGAACATCGGGACGCTCGCCGCCTTCATCATCGTCTCGGCCGGGGTGATCGTCATCCGGCACACCCGGCCCGATGCTCCGCGGCCGTTCCGGGTCCCGTTTGTCCCGGCAGTCCCGCTCCTCGCCATCTTCTCCTGCGCCTACCTCATCGTCGCCCTGCCGACCGTCACGCACCTCCGGTTCGTGGTCTGGCTCCTGATCGGGCTTGTCATCTATTTCGCCTACGGAAGCCGCCGGACGGGGGCGGTGGGGGAAGTGGGGTGAGGCGCGGGAGAAGATGGTGGCGGAGAGGGATAGGACGCCCTCCGGGCCGAGATGAGGTCACCCAAGGAGCATCGCAACCTTCTGCACCAGGGCCTCAGCCGCACTCACCGCAAATTCCGCTTCGGCCGCAGATATTACACCTACGGCGTCGTAGACCGAACTGTGCTGTTTACGGCGCATACGGTCGAAGATGAGAACGTCACCCTCACCAAGGAAGAGCCCGGCAAACTTTACCACTGAGATATGCTGGTTTGCACCGTCCGGACGGTAACCCTTTGCGAACATCAGGGCCCGGCCGGCCTGGAGGACTGCGTTGTAGGCGATGTTGTATGCCCAATCGCAGTCGGTCGAAAGAAGTGTACGAGCGGTATCAATATCCCGACGGGCGAGAGCCATCGCGTCGTCCACTTTCTTCCGGTCGAGAGGGAGCCTCTTGATCAGCCCCTGCCTCTCAAGGTCTTCAATCATCGCAGGTCCCGATGATCATGATCTTTCTCTCACCCATTACATTCTTTACGAATGGGTCTCCAGCCTCCCTTCTTCGCGCAAACTCGCTGCCGTGCATGAGCGTGTAGTTGATCTCACGGTTGATCGCGCGCTCGCTCGTATTCACGAGCGGGATCAGCACCTCTTCATTCACATCGCCCACGATGAAGAGGTCGATATCGCTCCTTCCCCCTGCGGTACCTTTTGCAAACGATCCGTAGATGAACATGCACTCGATATTCTGCAAGGAAGAGAGATTCTCCCGGATAACTCGTGCAACCCCTTCCGTCTTGAGCACGAGTTGCTGGAGGTCGGTGTAGAGGAAAAAATCACGGTTGACCGTGAAGTATTGCTGGTTCCCCCGCCGTCTCCCGATCAGAAGCCCAAACGACTCCAGGTTTGCAAGCTCGCGGCGCACTCCGTTGATGTTCTCGCCGGTCATGCGGACGATCTCGCGGACGTAGAACTCGCTCTCCGGGTTGAGGAGAAACAGGGTGAGGAGTTTCACCCGGACCTTTGAGGAGATGAGCGCCTCAAGCATGAATACATATTGTATTCATTAGGATAAATAATGTATTCATCCGGATACAAAAAGTATTCACATTTCAGACCCGCAACAAACCCTGCGGGGCCCTACCGGGTGCTGCACGCCGCCTCGACGTCCTCAAGGTCGTAGACGAGGAACCCCTCATGACGGAGCCGGTCTTTCCCCGCGACGAGGCAGAAGCGCTCATGGGGTAGCGGTCGTGCCGGACGTGCTCCGCCTTCTGCACGAGACGCGTGAGCACGCCGCGGGCCTCTCTTTCCGTGAGATCTCCCACCTGCACTCCCCAAAGACGACGCTCGCGTCGCTCTCCCGGACGGCGATGAGGTCGATCTCCTCGCCGCGGTAGAGGGCGAGCCCGGTCTCGCGGCCGATGAACTCCCTAACCATGATTAGTACTAATCTGGATTAGTACCCGGGGTTTCGCCGCCGGTGCGGGTGTGTGCCGGGGCGCTACGGATCTGAAGAGAGGCGAATCGGGGCCGTGGATCCCTGAGCGCTTATTACAGACCCGATTGTTGTCGACGAGCACCCGGGCGCTGCTGAGGCGGACCCGGTGATCGCCGCTCACCGCACCCCCGCCCGGCCGTTCCACTCCCGGACCAGCCTCGCGTAGCAGCCTTCGCAGATATTCGCCTGCGCCTCCCGCGAGCGGTAGACCGCCTTCCCCGTCCCGCAGAGATCGCACCGGCCGAGCTCGACCTTCACCCGGAGAAACTCCCGGTGGTCGAGCACCCCCGGCAGGGGCTGCACCTTTCCGGGCCGCTTCGCTTTTGAGAGGCAGTCATAGCAGAGATACTTCCCCTCGCCGCGTCTGACCGATGACGTCGGCCGGCGGCCGCAGGCGTGGCAGGGCTCGTCCTTCTCCACCGGGAGGGCGATGTAGTCCGCGGGGTTGATGTTGGCAGCGTTGGCAGCATATGTACAGCAGGTGCTGCCAATGAGTGCAGCAACATTTGAGCCGGGATCTGATTTTTCGCCCCGACGCAAGGGGTTCCCCGGTTCGTGTACAGCAGTGCGGAAAACATAGGCACCCTGGTCGTCACCGGAAGCCCCACCGTCCGTGCTCTCCGTTCTCTTATTCTGCTGTACATGTACGTACATAGATCGATCTATATCAGGATCCTGACCTTTGTTCCCGGAATCTCCCTCGTTCCGACCGGTCTCTTGTTGGCAGCAGTTGCTGTACATCTGCTGTACATCTGCTGCACTGCTGCCACTCGTCGGGTCGTCGTCCAGCCAGACCGAGACTCCCCCGCCCCAGGCCCGGTAAACTTCACGGTCGAACGTGAAGTACTGTTCCCGGCGGCGAACCGTGACCCCGCACCCGCCGTCCTCCGTCACGGTGGCGTCGTAGAGGCTGATCGCCGGGCACTTCTCCAGGAGGCCGGAGTAGGGTGTCCCCCGGCTGACGTAGCCGTTAAGGAGCCGCCGGGTCTGGTAGTAGGAGAGGCCGAGGGCGCTCTGGAGCTGCCGTATGGTGAAGACCTCGACACCCATCTGCGCGGCCGTCGCAAGCGCCGCGGCCTCGTTCTTCGTCAGTTTGGTCTCCTGGCCGCCGGCCACCCCGGAGAGGGAGGAGTAGAGTTTGGCCGCCGCCGCGAAGTCCTCCGGCCGGGCGATCACCGTACCGTCGTCGTCGCGATCCCGCTGGCGGGAGAAGAGCCGGGCCCGGCACTTGATCAGGTCAAAGAGCATGCCCGGGTTCCGGCGGTTCTGGGTCGTGGAGAACCCTATCCGCCGGGCAAACGGGATCCGGACGGGGAGGACCTCCTCTTTGACGGCCTCCCAGATCGCCCGGCAGGTGAGGATATCGTCCTGTTCCGGGCCGCGGCCGGCCGCCTCGGCCTCCTTCATGTGGTCGAGCACCCGTTTGTCCTGCTCGACGGTGTCGTCAATCCAGACGGTGAGCATCCGGTTCATCACCTGGTCGTCACCGATCTCCTCGACTTTGGCGAGCCACCAGACGCAGCGCTCCGGGATGGTGCAGACCCGGAGCTTCCGCTCGGTCGTGAGGGTCCGGTGCTCGATCGGCTCCCGAAAGTTCGCGGTTGCGGATTTGAGGACTTCCTGGAGATCAACGGAGAGCGAGACGTCGTCGAAGAGGAGGACGGTGCCGGGCCGGAGGCTGTCGTCGTAGTAGAGCGCTTTGTCCGAGACGGTGCCCTTGAGTTTGTAGGCATCGGGGATGAGGTTCTGCATCGTCGTGCAGGCGTGAGTTTTGCCCTTCCCGGAGTTGCCGGAGACGGCGACGTGGAGGCCATTTGTGTTCTCGACGGACTGGGAGGCAAGAGACATCACCAGGCACTCGGCGACGGTCCGGTCGCCGACGTGGGCTTTGTTGAAGGTGTCGAGGAGGAAGACGAGCGGGTCGCCGGTCTGGAGGATTGCAAGCGCCCGGCGGCGGCACTCATCCTCGGCGGGAACCGGAGCAGGAGGGAGAAGAGGAGGGGTTGGCTCCTCCTCCGTCCTTGAAATCACCTCCCGCTTTTTCTTCTGCTTCTCCCGGGGCTCGTACATCCCCCGGAGTTCCGGCCAGCGCTGCGCCCCTCCGCCGCAGGTCGCGTGGTGGCAGCCGGCGAAGACGGCGCCGTTCGCGAACTGGATAGCGAAAGCGCCGTCCTTGTGGGCCGCCGAGAACGGGCACTCATCGAGGGTGAAGAGGGTGCCGCCCTGCCAGGGCCGTGTGCTCCGGACGGCGATCCCGTGCTCCGCGAGCCATGAGGCGAGGTCGATGCCGGCGGTATTCTTCGGCCGGGGAGATTCCTCCCGGGGGAGGAGCCCGGCGAGGTGTCTGAGCCGATCTATCGGGACAATGGCGATCTCGTCCGGCACGGTGAGGATCTTCGCCCGCCGGTGCGGCCGCTCCGGGGTGTTGTCGCCCTTCCGTGAGACGGTCCCGTAGAGTTTCCAGATCCGGGCGGCGTTGTAATTCGCGGTGTCGACCGTTATGGTCTCGTTCGAGAAGAGGGCGTCGAGGGTCGCGAGCGCTCCTTTCACGAGCGATGTGGCTGCCTCATCGTTTTCGAGGTCGATCCGGTACAACAGATGGGCGCCGTTCCCGGAGTCCGCCCGGAGGGGTGCGGGAAAGCCCTGTTCGGCGAGGTAGGCTGCGATCCTTTCTGCGGCATCGAGCGCCGCCGCGTGCTCGGCATCGGTCGACGAGACCCCGCTCGGCCGGACCGGGTCGATGTCGACCGGGAACCAGCGCCGACGGATGATGTCGGCGTCGGCCGTGGTGGCATCCTTCCGGGAGAGCCGCATCTTGATCCGGTTCGCCCGCCGGGCAAGGAGCGCCGGGTTTGCGGCGTTCAGGGTGACGTAGACCCCGGCGACCGCCGGGTCGGCGTCGAGGGCTTCGACGGCCCGGGCGAGGGCCGCGTAGTCGTCGAAGTAGCCGGAGTGCGTGGCGCCGTCGGCGAGCGCCCGGACCTCGACCACCCCGCCGCCGGGGGCGAGGATCTTCACCGTATGGTGCAGGTCGTCGCTCATCCCGTCACCCCCGGCACCAGGGGAAAGAGCGGAGCGCTCGCCGCCTCCCCGCGGGCGACCCGCTGGAAGGAGGCGAACGGGACGATCCAGACACCCTCCCGGGTCCGGATCACCACCGCCCGTCCTGCGGGGTTCAGCGCCGCGTGCCCCTCGATCGCGACCTCCCCCGTGACGGTGCCATTCGCTCGCCGCACCCGCTCCCGGACGACCGGGGCCGGCCGGCCGGAAAAGACCAGGCTTTTTACGTCTTCCGGTGCTATTCGGTAGCGTTCCGCCTCGATGTGGACGATGAGCCCGCCCGCCGCGGTGCAGGCAAGGGTGCCCGGTTCCGGGGTCATGGCCGCCCCCGTTCGACGCTGACCGTGTAGTGGTGGTTCCGCGTCCGGTGGATGTGGATCTCGCGGACGGCTCTTCCGTGCCGCCGGATCTCGTCTGCGACCGCCTGCGGTATCAGGTAGAGCGGGACGACACCGGCGCGTCGCTCCCCGGTAGCTGCCCTTATTGCCCTGGAGGGAGAAGAGTTATCGGCAGTCCCGTGTGAATCGATGTTGGCGCATGCTTCATCCCGTGGGCTGCCGTCTATCCTGTCTCTGCGTTGCATTCTGTCTCCTCGCTCTGGAACGTTATCAGTCTGACTTTACCACCGGCGGCCCGGGGTCCTCCCCCATCAGGGGTTCTTCTGTTGTGTTGCATGGTCGTTACCTCGCACCGGGACTCTTCCCGGCGCATACATCATTCTCGGGCACCTCCGGTTAAAAGGATAATCCACAAGTCCTGAATTGGGCAGCGGACCCCATATAAACGTTTCTTTATCGAAAAAGAAAATTCCGGAGGGGTAGTCCGAGATCATGAATTGCAGGCAAAATTGGGAGTGTTGAGCTGTTCAGCCTTTTTCACCGGGATCATCCCGGAGACGGGGTTTTGCCCCGGGCACACGCCGCAAAGACCTCGCCGGGAGCGTAGCGGAGGAGGACCTTATACCCCTTCCCGGTCTGGAGGAGGTCGACGATCCCGGCATCGGCGAGCCGCCGCAGCCGGGCATGGTAGGTCGTCTTCCCGACGGCGAGGTAGTCCTGCACCTCCTCAAAGACCGCCCCCGCCATCATCTCATCGCCGGAGAGCGACTGTTCCGCGAGCCGGTAGAGGAGCGTGCGTTCGCCCTCCGAGAGCGCGGCGGTCCGGGCGGCGAGCGCCGGTGACCCGACCCCGGCGACCACGCCCATGACATCCTTCCGGGTGACCCGGCGGCGGCCGTCCCCCTCGGCCTGGAGGCACGCCTGCCGGAGGAGGGCGATCCCCACCCGGATATCCTGTTCGCCGGCGGCCATCCCCGCGACAAGGTCGAGGACCGGCGCCGGCACCACTCCGAGGTAGAGCCCCTGCCGGATGCGGTCGCTGAGGATCTCGCGGATCTCTCCGACCGTGTAGGGCAGAAAATTCACCTCGTGGGGGCGAAAGATCGACCGCACCGGCCCATCGGCCTCGGCGTAGAGGTTCAGGCGAAGATCGCTTGTGACCGCAAAGACCCCGGCACCCCGGACGTCCCACTTCTCGTAGAGCCGGAGGATCTGGTAGAGGAGGATGTTGTAGGTGCCCGCCGGGATGAGGTAGTTTGCGTCGTCGAGGCAGACCAGGAGGCGTGCATCCTTCTCCCCGAGCCGGGCGGCGATCCCCTCCCTGATGTCGTCGAGGTGCCGTGAAGGGGGCGTGTAGCCGAAGAGGTGGCTTGAGATGCAGCGGTAGACCGCGAGCAGGGTGTGGTCCTGCCGGCAGTTGACGTAGACCGGGACGATCTCCTGGGTGCTCTCTTTGAGTTCGCGAAAGACCCGATGGACGGTGGTGGTCTTCCCGGTCCCCGGCGGGCCGCGGAGGATGGTGTTCATCGGACTTCCTCCCTGGAGGGCGGGCTGGATGAGGAAGGAAAGTTCCCGGATCTGGGCATCGCGGTGGTGGAGGTGCTCGGGGACGAACGTGGGCTCAAAGACCTCGGGGTCGCGGAAGAGGGTCTGGCCGTGGTGGAGAAACGGGGGGTGTGCCATACTTCAGTCTGGAGAAGAGGAACGGTATAATGGGTGGCCGTGCGCGGGGTGAAAGTGAAAGGGGATGAGCCCCCTCTCACGCCAGTGCGGGCACCCCGTCGGCCCAGGTCTCGACGGCGGTCTTGATCGCGTCGTCCTGGTAGGACGAGATCCGGACGGTCCGCCGGGTGAAGGTGACGTAGTAGTCGTCACCGGACGGGTCGTGGCACTTGAGCTGCGCGTAGTAGGACTCGCCGCCGAAGTTGCGCTCGGCAACGCCGCCCATCGCGGTTGCGAGGGGGGTGTTCGCGAGGACCTCCGCGGCGTTCGCATCGAAGGCGGCGATCGAGGGGGACTGGAGCGAGACGGTCCCGAGCCGCTTGCCGGTGTTCTCGTCGATGAAGTTCACCTTCGCGGTGTAGTGCTCGCGGTTCCGGATGACCGCGTCGATGACCTTGCCGTCAGGGCCGGTATGGTCGACGCACCCGAAGGGGTTGTCGGCGATGACGCTCTCGATGAGGGTGTTAAACGACGTTACGCTGGCGATGGGGACGGTGAGGTCCCGGACCGCCGATTTGTTTATGGTCTTCTGCACGAAGTCTGCCATGGGTTTTCTCCTTGCCTGCCAGACTTCCCGGGAATATGACAGACGATCATAAGGTCGGCGCGGGAGGATATCAGCCTGACTTTATCGGGGGACCTGAATTGGGCTCCGATTCTCGAATATAATCGTTACGGTCAGGCTTTTTGGGTTCGGTGTCCTATCGTTCTCCAGGAGGGTTATGGGAATGACCGGGGAGAAGACCACCCGGGAGCTCGTCTACGAGACGAACCGGGATGTGAAGTGGATCTGCAAAACCCTGCAGCGGATGGAGGCGCAGGACGAGGCGTTCGAGGCGCGGATCCGGGCGCTGGAGGGCTGGCGGGCGGAGAAGGCGGGCGAGGAGCGGAGAGTTTCGACGCTCGGCGCCGGGGCCGGGGGGGTTGTGGGTGGGGTGGTGGCGGTGCTGGTGAGGGTGCTCGGCGGGGGATAAGTTCAGAAAGATTAGAGGAATGACTGTTCCAGGCAGTGTTTCGGGTGCATTATTACCACTCCGCAGGAGGGGTGCGAGCGGCATGCGGTAAAGGGGATAACGAAAGGTATATCCTTTGAATCAGGATACTAACAGTATATCAGGATGTCAGGAGACGAGCAGATGACACAACCTGAGTTTAACCCCACATCGGTGATTGGTCAGCATTACGAGAAGGGCATGCTGCCATACGGGGGCCGCGTCAACTGCAAGGGCATGATCACGTATGCTGTGAGCCGCGAGCAGTTCGATGATAAGATGCGCCGGTTGGGCTCAATCGAATGAATCAACCCAGAAAACTTGTTTTTTTAGATACCGACATCCTGATATCGGCCTATGAGGATTCTCGCTGTAAGGGGATCCTCGATCACGCAGCGAACCGTGATGGGTTTCAACTGGTCACCTCGATCACCGTGTTAGGTGAAACACTCTTCAAGGCCATGTGGATAGTAACCTGGCTGAAGACTTCGTGATCTCGGTCATTGCCAACCTCAACCGCTGGGATGCTGAGATCATGTTTCCCGACGAGAGCGTAAGCCGGCTCTGTTTCAGCATGAGCACCAATTATGATGATTCGAGGATGATCGGGCAAAAGACCGACAAAGTGCACCTGGCGTATGCCATGTCACAGGACTGTGCAGTCTTCCTGACGCACGATGTTGGCCTGACCCGGTACAGGATTCCCCGGGAGCTCCAGGACGCGAAGTTCTTCAAACCCGAAACGATGACGCCGGAAGCGTTCTGGGAGCGCTATCTCCGGCGATGATACAGTACAATCCATCGGCGTCAGGTTAATTTCG